>NZ_CAKZNK010000001.1 GCF_937129525.1 uncultured Chloroflexus sp.
TCAATCGCCAGCGGCTTCACCCGGCCCTGATTCTCGATCACATACGCGAAGCCGAAGTAGCCAATCGCGCCCTGGTCGCCCGACACACCCACCAGGATCACGTTGTCATCTTCCGAAGCCTGGTAGTCACCCCGGCTGGCCTTCGCCTTGCCCATCACCGCCTCGGTGAAGTAGTCGAACGTGCCCGAGTCAGCCCCCGGCCCCAGCAGCGTCAGCGGGCGGTTCGGGAACCCTTCCCGGATCTGGTTCCAGTTGGTGATGACCCCCTGCGCCTCCGGCTCCCACATCTTCTTCAGCTCGGCCACCGTCAAGCAGTCCACCCAGTTGTTCTGCGGGTTCACCACCACCGACAACCCGTCATAGGCCAGCGGCAGCTCGATGAACTCGATTCCGTTCTGCTTGCACAACTCGATCTCCGAGGCCCGAATTGGCCGCGAAGCGTTGGAAATATCCGTCTCACCATTGCAGAACTTCTTGAACCCACCGCCAGTGCCTGAGACACCTACGCTCACCCGCACACTCGGCGCAAGCTGGCTGAACTCTTCCGCTGCGGCCTGCACCACCGGGAACACTGTTGACGAACCGTCGATCAAAATATCGCCCTGCAATGCAACCTGCGTCGGCGCGGGCGCTGCTGTGGGCGCGGGCGCTGCCGTGGGCGCGGGCGCTGCCGTGGGCGCGGGCGCTGCCGTGGGCGCGGGCGCTGCCGTGGGCGCAACTGCAGGCTGACCACCACAAGCTGCGACAATGGGCAACACGAGCGCCATCATCATCACGCTGTAGATCCACCGTTTTACGTTTCCTGTCATAAGCCTCACTTCTCCTTGCAACTACCATCTGCGAACTGCAAGCGCACATCACCCGATTGAACCTGATCAGGTCGGGCTATGTTCACATCGTGGTGAAGCACTCTGTTTAGATGCAGAGAGCGACGCTTGCCGTGAACACAATACAAGAGGTCAGTTAAGACTCCATGATTAAATTGTTAAGAAATGATTAAGTAGAGGTGAACATTTGGCAGTCAAGCGCACTGCCAGACGCGAGACATGACACCCCATAGAGTGAGCGGGACTGCACTCAAACACAGCGCAGACGGGCGAGATCTGCCGCTTACAAGCGCCGTGCATTCAATCATCGGCCAGAGATCAGGGTCGAACAACCAGCGGATTGTAGAGGTGATAGACCGCATCGACTACCCGAATCTGTGTGCTACCGAGCGCGCTACCCGGCCCGCTGAGACCGACTGTCACCGGACCAGAGTTGTTCACATCGGCAAGGGTCAGCGTAACCCGCAGACGACGATTATCGATGAAGGTAGTAGAACGAGGTTGACCATTGATGAGAACCTGGGTAGCATCGGTAAAATCAACCCCGTAGATCAGCAGTGGTGGCGGAACTTGCTGTCGGGCAAACAGCGGAGGAAACGCGATCAAGGAAAGCTGAAGCTCAAATGCGCCAAGATCGCAACCGTTAAGCTGTGGCCTGGTCACGCCACGCTGGTCGGTCGGCGGACAGGCGGAGCCAGTGTCGCGCGCCGGACTCTCAGCCGGTATGGCCATTGTGAAGGTAGGACCACCGTTACCCACAGGTGATTGCAGCAGCGGATCACGGAACTGAGGATCGCCGGTTTGAGCAGGCGAACTCTTGCCGGCAAAGCAGGTGACATCGTTCCAGAAATTAGCTCCGGTCAAGCGCGGCGGATACTGCAAACTACGGCCATCATGAGTCAACTCTTTCGAACAGTGTTGCTGAATATTCCAGCCCTGACCGCCATTCCCGGCTGTATTGTAGGCAAACAGAGTATTGCTAACGCTGCCGTTGCCGGAATGGCTGATTGCGCCGCCGACCCAACCAGCCTCATTATAGGCAAAGGTACTCGACTCGATGACGAATGGTTCAGGACGGTTATTCAAGATGTATAGCGCGCCGCCATTGGCATTGAAACTGCTACCCTCAGCCTGATTGGCAACAAACGTTGTGTTGACGATGCGCAGCGCAACCTGTTGCGGAAAGGCGATTGCCCCGCCGGAGCCATCAGCATGAGGATTGCCATTGACATTTGGAGTACGCCTGGCGCGATTGGCTTGAAAGAAACTGCCACTGATGATAACGACTGGGTTGCCGGTTCCCGGGCCGCTAGCCGTGCCACCACCGCCGATAGCGCCACCCTGACCGCGGCTACCACCGATGACGGCATTATTGATGAACGAGCTGTCGATGACTTCAAGACCGCTACTATCTTCATACATATTGGCGTGAATGGCGCCGCCAGAATTATAGGTCTGATTATCTTGAAACAGGCAGCGGACGACGCGCAGGCGACGGTTGGCGCCGCCAAGCCCGTCAGCCGAGATTGCGCCACCGAGGCTATCCTGAGGGCGAGCGCCGATTGCTGTGTTGCCCACAAAGACGGTATCTTCAACCAGTAGACTGCTTTGCAAGAGGTGGATCGCGCCGCCGGCGCCGTTGTGAGCGTGGTTCCCTTCAAAACGACTGTTGGTAATCTCCACGGCGCCGCCTCGACTGTAGATAGCGCCACCGCCATAATCGTAGGCGTCGCGACCAGCAGGAACGGATGTCAGGGTTGATTGATTGTCGCGGAAGATAACCCGATCAATCACCAGTGTGGGGGTAAACGCCGGATTAGCGGCGGCAAAAAAGCTGCGAATTGCGCCGCCACTGCCATTGACTGCCGCAGTATCACTGCCGCCACCACTCGCGCGACCGCCACTGATCGTCAGGTTGCGCAACTCGAGCCGGCTGGCGCCGATGAAACCGATGGTGAAATGGTCGATAATTCGCCCACCATCACCTTGAAGCGTAATCAGACCATCGCCGTCGATCATCGTCTGTGGTTCGTTGACTACCAGTGGCTCAGGGAGGGTAATAGTGTGGGGCGCAGCGCCGCAATTGAAACGGATTTCACCACCGCCGACCACTGCCTCCGCTAACGCTGCCGCAGTGCAACTCTGTGGGCTACCATTGCCGACTACTTTCACCGGTGACTGAGCGATAACTGATGATGACGGATAGGGCGATGAGATCAGACCAACCACGAGCGCCAGCAGGCAGACCCGGAAAGGAAACGCGGGAAGCTTGCGGAGATGAAGGGCCATCAACAACCTCGCAGTATTATTTGGTTGCGCTCACACAGCCTGGATAGATTATAAAGCCAGTCTGGCATTCTTTTTGATCACGAATAGACAGGAAACTGATACATAGTGCGCCAGAAGTGCGCTTTGATCATACCTGAACAGCGATCAAACTCGTTGGCGTTAGCGCATTATCTTCGCCAACGCTTTCCCTCTGGCGAGTTCATCGATCAGCTTATCCAGACAGCGCACCTTGCGGATAAGCGGATCCTCAATCTCCTCCACACGCACACCGCAAATGATGCCTTTAATGAGTGAACTGTTTGGGTGAATCGCCGGCGCTTCAGCAAAGAATGTTTGAAAATCACTGTCTTTTTCTATCTGTTGTTGCAGCTCTTCTCTGCTATAGCCGGTCAACCAGCAAATAACCTGATCAACCTCTTCCTGGGTGCGATTCTTACGTTCTGCCTTCTGCACGTAAAGCCGATACACTGTTGAGAACTTCATTGTCGCAAAGCGATGATCGTTGTTCATCGTTCACTCTTGACAAAAATATTGATCCTATGGTAACATGCTTTATGCATATTTTAATCAACATCTTAAATCCAAAATAAATAGATTAAAGCCGCATATGGGTAACCTTTTTGCGATTATTATCATCATCGCTTCAGGTTTAGCATACACTACCGGGTTGGAATCTGTTGTTGATATTGGATTGTATGATGAAACCTACTACCTACATATAGGATTACAAACATTAACAGAAGGACTTCCGCATCCGACTAACGGCCCGTTGTATGCAGTGTGGTATTTGATTCTCTCGTTGATCCAACCGGATCGTATAGCGCTTTACTACATGAACTATAAGCTGTCTCTTATCTTGACACCAGCAATCATTTACGGATTATTGCGCGCGAACTCTGTTCCACGATCGATTTGTCTCGCTTTATCACTCTTCACGCTCGTCTCAACCGCAAATTCAGCAACGTGGCCACGTATATCGCATTTTGCGCTTCTCCTCATTCTTGTGACACTCCTGCTCGTCGGGCAAAGCCAGAAGCTCACTCCGCATAGTGGATCGATAGCGGCAAGTGGATCGATAGCGGCAATTGGCGCTTTGCTTGTTTCTTACGTTCGCCCCGAATACTTTGTCTCGTTCATTGTGTT
>NZ_CAKZNK010000002.1 GCF_937129525.1 uncultured Chloroflexus sp.
TTCAGATTCTGGCAGAATGCCTGCCAGTAACTGCTCTGTCACCTGATTCAGCGTTTCTTCATCAAAATCGATTTTATTAATTGTTTGCTCAAGCTGTTCAGGATTGGAACCTTGCGCAAGAGCTGCCTTTTCCAGGAGCGCTTCTGTCAAGAGACGAATTGTTAGTGGATAGCCTCCGCTGAACTGATGAATTCTCTTTGCAATTTGTTGTATGATACTATCCTCCTGTATCTGATTGCCAATTTTACGCACTTGTTCAGTTGCATTTTCTTCTTTAAATTGTTCAATTTGCTGTTCTTCACTTTCAAGTCGCAGGCGAGGCGATTTCCAGAGGTACGATTTACCGCGACCGGTCATAATGATCAAAATCCTTGGCAACGTGATGATCGGCGCAAGAAGGTATTGTTCTATCGCATCGACCAGATTGTGGTTCGCCTCGAAGACTGAGTCGATGAGCAAACAGATGATCAGTTCTGGTTCCTTTTGCAGCCTGCCCTTGAGATCTTCCACCATCCACGCCGAGATTTCGCGAATAGTTGCTCGCGGCGCGCGGGTGATGTTTAGTTTGTCGGTAAGAAAGTTAAGAATGTCGCGTGTAATCTCTTTTGCGATCTCTTCAGCAGTGACCGGATCACTCGCTTGTAAACGCATAAGAGCGGGTTCGCTAACAATCCACTCGTCTTCGCCATCAGGATCTTCACCTTCTATCGGTAGCAGATGGATAAGAAACGATACAGGGGATGGTGACTTCCTTTTCAATTCGCTTCGGTGGAGATGACGAACCAGCCAGCTCTTGCCTATACCTCGCTCGCCGCGAAATATGATAACTTGGGCCGGTTGATTTTCTTCTCTTAGGCGCTTAAGTGTTTCCTCGACTTTCATTATCTCCGTTTCTCGGTTAACAAACTGCTCTGGATTGTATCCCAGAGATAATCTGTGTGCCATAGCTGTTTCCTCATGACAAAGTAATTTAGTGGTTTCCAGTATAAGAGCCATACACTAGTTCTGTCCAGAAAGCGAGATGTTGCGTATACAGGTCAGGGTCAGAGCGAATCATTTCCGCAATGATTAAGAGAGTCGCAGTTAAGAGGAGTTAATATTCGCAAGATAACCTGACATGTGCGATCGGTACCACAAGATAGCTTGCCGCAGATGAACTTCTTCCAGTTGGTCGCTGGCCTGCTGAAGTGCGTGACGAGTGACTTGCAGTGCGGCGCGTGGCAGCAGCGGGAGAGCGCGGACAATCCGACTTTCAACATCGATCAATTCAGGGGCACTGATGGCGTCAAGTGACTCGAATCGCCCGTCGGAGGCAGCAAGGATTCGTTTTTGTAGCAATTCTACTAATCGATCCGCTGTCCAGACAATATGGAGGAGGCGCATCGAAACTGACTGACGCTGAAGATATGAAGTGATAATCGGTTCCATGCTGTTGGGCAGAAAGTATTTCACAATGACTTTCGCATCTGGCCATTGTGCTGCGCTATCGAGTAAAGAAATGATCCATTGCAGTCCTCGATCAAAATGGGATTGATGCTCACTTATTGCATCAATCCCATCAACCAGAACCAGGACGTGACTAAAGCCAAGCGTATCGGTCACAAGCTTGACAAACAAGTAAAACAGATCATCAGGTGTGCTGCTAGAAAGTTCGGAAATATCATCAGTATTCACGCCCAACGCAACGCAAAACTGGTTTACCATTTCGGCAGAAGGTGGTGTTGTCAGAGCATATGTCCGTTCCAATAACCTCGTTAGTCCTGCTGGTGAGCCGGTTTCACGTAGTACGGCGAGGTAGTAGTCAAGCGAACCGGGCAATCCAGCCCGTAGGAGTCGATTAATAGCGCGAATATCTGCCTTGGAAGCACGGAGTAATCTTTCTGGACGGAAGGCGAGGCCGGTAAGTAAAGCGCAAGATCCTGCTTCGAGCAAGAATTGGTAATGTTGAGATCTGGAAGGTGGCATTCCAGTTAACGGCGTGATACCGACGTTATAGGGCAAAGGAAATGGGTAAATTCCCCCCATATCGAACCAACATGTGCGCGTAACAGCAACCCGCGTTGCCGTCTTTCCTCCGCCCGGTGGCGCGAAGATAATAGTGGGTTCTTTGTCCCATGCTGCGCGAAAGATTTCAAGATCGAGAATGTACTCTGCCAGGTTCGGGTCGCTAGAGGCTTCTAGGTGAACATACGGATCAAAGCGTAGACCGAAGCTGTGAAACCATTCGCGCGACGGGTTTGCCTCCGAAAGTGACTTGTGCTTTGGTAGAACCATGTTCGGAATTTAAAAATGTATGCACTTTAAGATGGCGAAAAGCTACCCTACTCTTTCTGTGCGAGAGGCTAAATCGATTCGGAATGTCAATAGCTAATATGCTACAATTTGGTTCGTCATGGCGTTCAGTTTCATCTCCACGATCTCACGTCAACCTAACCATAACCTAACCATAACCTAACCAACTCTGTGTTAAACCAAAAAGACAGACAAATACCAGCTTGCTTGC
>NZ_CAKZNK010000003.1 GCF_937129525.1 uncultured Chloroflexus sp.
TCTTGCCCTAACCGCAATCGAGCTGCCTCCTTTCAGCGAAGAAGAGACGCGCAACTATCTACAGGCAGTTGCGGCAGTAGCCAGAGACGCTGGTGAACGCTCGATCGCCGATACTCTCAGTGAACTGTCATTAGAGCAGAGTCGCAAGATTCATCGCTTCTCTGGCGGATTACCGATTTTGCTGGCCCTGCTCGCAGACTACATCAGTATTGCCGGGTTCCGACGATTGCCCCAGGTGTTTCAGAACGAAATGGATCCAGATCAGGCCCGCCCATTGCTGGAACAACAACTGATTGAACGCCTGATCGAAACCAGTCAGATAAGAGACACCTTGCTGATGCTAGGGCGAGCGCCTAAGGGGTTGAACGCAGAACTGCTGGCTAATTTACTTGAGATTAGCCAGGTGGAAGCACAAAGGCGGCTTGAGCGCATCCAGCGTCTCTCATTTGTTAAAACGCGCAACAATCTCTTCTTTCTGCACGACGAGATGTACGCCTTTCTCCACCGGCAAGTCTACAGCGATCCAGGAGACGCTCCAGAGGCTGAACGTGTCAATACTGTCTTAATTAACTGGTACGATAAACAAATTAAACAATATCGCCAGCAACTTGACAAACGTTTCACCCCAGTTGAACAATCAAACCGCTCCGACTCAACTACGCCGCGGCTGGATTTCAACCAGATTGCACGGATCCAACAAAATATCAATCAACTGCTCGTTGATCAACTCTACTACTATCTACGAAGGAACCCTCTAGAAGGATCTTACCAATTTGTACGCTTGATATTCCTGTCTATTTTTGGCGCGAACCCCTTGCTAAGCACTCATGCGCAAGCCGAAGTTCTGACATTCTTTCATGAACGAGAGCATACAAACCAGCTTTCCAACTTCAGCGATGATGACATCGAGCTGATAAAGGGGATTATCCAGCGTAGACGACTGTTTGAGCTTTATGCCGTCCAAAAATATGAGGAGGTTGTGAACGAAGCAGAACAGTTGCTCCAGCAAAACGTTCGACGTGAAATAGATCAAGCAATGACCAAAGTTTGGAAAATACTGGCGCTAGCAAGTTCAGGCCAGGGAAATATCGAAACGTTGATTGCTGAGGTCGAGCCATGCCTGAAGCGGTTGGCAGCTTCTAGCAAGGAAGGCTCAGATTTACAATCCTGGCTTGCCAGGTTGGGATTAGCCCTTCTCTATCACGCTAAAGGATACGCTTCCAACGCTGCCACCAGGAGAATAGAAGCGTACCAGCTTGCAGTTAAGTTTTGGCGGCGCGTCGATATTCCAATTGGGTTAGCGTGGACGCTCAACAATCTGGGTTTTGCTCACATCAGCTCCGGTAACTTACAAGATGGATTGGCTCTGATTCAAGAAACGATTGAGATCCGCCAGAAGATCGGTGAACGCGCTCAGATTGGAATTGGCTACGCAACTCTGTCGCTCGCACATCTTCACAGCGGAAATCCCAAACAGGCCAGAGAATTGGCCGACAGAGGGTTACGGTTATGTCGCGCTGTCAACTACAAGCTCGGCGAAGGCCTCGCTCTGCGCAACATAGCTGAGATTCAGCGTCGATCAACTATCCGTGAGGAGTCGCCAGAAAAACGACTCGGAGAACTTCAAGAGGCTCTCAGCTATGCGCGCGAAGCTACCAGTATTTTTGAAGAAATGAATAACCAACCCCACTTGATAGAAGCGCTCATTGAAGAAGGATGCACACTACGCGACATGGCAAGTATTCTCCGGAGTCAATCCGAGAGTTCGGAGAGTGTCGAAAACTGGGAAGAACTGTTGCAGGAAAGCAAGCGGGTACTGAGTAGAGCTGCAGAGTTAGCGAAAGATAGAAAGCAGCTCAGCAAAGCCATTGATGCATACGTTACGCTGGCTGCCATCGGAATTGTGGCTAAAGATTTCAAACTGCTCTCCGAATGGCTGAAGCGGGTTGAGGCGGAGATTCCGGTTGACTATCAGATCACCACCCAAGGCAAACCCGACCGGAATAAGTTTGATGATCATTCCCTATTCTGGCAGCTCGCCCGAAGCCATATCAGGATCGGTGACTATCTCCTTGCATCGCAGACAGAAGAAGAAATTAAACGACTGGCAGAACACTATCGAGACCTTCCCGCGCGGTTCAGCTCCTACGCCGCGACTGAAATCAAAGGCAGAAGCGATATACTCAACCTGGCAATCCGCCATTATACCCTCGCCTTCGAGTATGATGACCTGTACAATCCATACCATGTTCGGTCCCAGGCGGTGCAAGATCGCTTGCTCAAGCAGATCAAGGAGTTTGACTTCGAGAATCTGAGAACTGTCGCGGAAGCAGTGAGCAGCGTCGAGAAGGAATTCAAACTGCGCAATTCGTTCATGCGACATCTACTTCAAAGAAGGACTCTGCTACTCAACGAGGAAGACGTTTGAAGGTCTGGAGACATCAGACACCGAAGAGGGCTAGAGCACATCGACACTCATAGATATGTGCTCTAAGCCCCAATACCCATTACATTACAAGTGAAGAAGAGAGACGCAGCTATAGCGCCTCTCTTTATTTTTCAAATACTACAGTGATTGCTGTTAGAAGCATCTTATCAAATTCGTGTCGCGCCAAGAATAAACACAGATTTGGATTATTGCAACGCTTCTTACCTGGTTACCACACCTATATCTAATGCTTACCCTCCCGCAAGACCACTATATTTCAACAACCGCAAGCCCTCCAGTCTCACCACCTCCGGGAACAGGGTCTGATAGATGCGACAATTGGGCGACTTGACATCATAGCGTCCGGTAACACGATAGGTCAACAATGGGCAACCGCCAGCGCACCAGTAGCGCCAGGCACATTCGCGACAACCGGCTTTTTCAGCAACGGCAGGATTCTGCACACCCTCTCTGTCTTCCCGAATGAGCCGCAGCGGATCCTCTACAACAACACTCGTCACAGTGCGCTCAATCTCCATATGACACTTCGCAACACCACCGTGATGATCGATGACCATGTACGAGCGCCCGACGCCGCAAGGATAATCATGCGGTGTATCAAGCCGCGCCCGATCAAGCAACGCGCCAAGAAGACTGTACGGTGGCAGGCGACGGGCAATTACTGCGAATGCCTCGCGCATCGATGCAATGATCTGCTCATCATGATACGCAAGATCGCTAAAACTCGCTGAACAATCGTTTTCACGATAAAAGTTGATCGTAAACGGCAATTCTCGTTCCAGCAGATATTCGACTGTCGCTGCCAGACCGCTCAAATTGCGACGCGATAGCGTGATAGAGATCGAAGGCTTGATCCCATGTTGAGCCAGCCGGTCGAGCGCGCGGGCAACGCGCGAAAACGAACCATGACCGTTAGCAAACCGACGATGGGTATCGTGATGCTCCCCAATTCCATCGAGCGAAATCATGAGACGAATTCCACTGGCGCGCAGCGCGCGTATCACGCGAGAACCGATGGCTACACCGTTGCTCAGTACAATACCCTCCAGTTTCAGACCATGGCGCGCGGCAAGATCGCCAGCATATTGATGCAACGCCACTACCAGTGGAAAGTTTAGCGTAGCTTCGCCGCCCGCATACTTCAATTTAATCCGACGAAAGCCATTGCGCACTGCCGAGCGCGCGACAGCATCTATCGCCTGCTTACCGCGTTCAAAGTCCATCTCATCAGGAGTCTTGCTGACAAAGCAATAGTCACAACGAAGATTGCACTCATTCGTCACATGCAGCCAGACCGTGAGAGTCTCCGACAGAGCGCGTTCGGTCACCAGAGGTTGACCAGCCGGCTGCAAAATTCCTAGTTCAACCATCCGCTTGGCCACTTCACGCGCGCTGCCTCCCATTGCAGCAACACTGTTGAGCGGCGCCGGCTGGTGGAACTGTGTGAAAATCGTCCAGGCCGATTGATTCAGAACAACCACACCAGCCTGACTTCGCGGACTGGACACCAGTTTGTAGCTTCCGGGTAAATCATCGATGTGCAGTGCTGGCGTTGCGGAAACCAGAGTAGTATCTTCATAACGGGGAGGCGAGGTAACTACACGTTCATCAGCGCAGGCGCAATCCGTTTCCGGCTGACGCAATTCCCTGTCAGTTGTCAGGTGGCCATCAACTGAATCTAGATCAGCAGAGCACAAAACAATCGGGGTGGTTGAAGCTTTTGTACGATTGGTCGCATCCATCAGCGATTTCCCTTCTCTTTTCAGTGTTAGTTATGATGTAAAGAAAGGAAAATCAAAAATGTTGTTAATCAGATCAATAATATACACCATGATCTAGACTGTAATAGCTTAAGTGTGTTATGTAAAGTTATTATCGATCCGATTAGATGAACGAGAAATAGCAACCTGCTTCTTATTATACTGCTATTCCGCGTAGTTGTCTATAACTAAATAACACGATAACTATTTGGCAAATACACCTGCATACCTGTCGAGAAAATATTTGACAAAAAAAATCACAAGCTTCGTCGCATTCGTTGATTACAGTAACAGGCTTTTAGTCAGACCTGAGCAATTTGAACTTACCGCAGACACACCTTCTCGGCGCGCATATTCATAAGTGCCAACGTATGGGAACAGGAGAGATTCTGGTGAGATTGAAAAGAGCCGGTAAGAGCTACAGGCGACGTAGATTGAAGATTAGCAGGCCTTCTGTCAGGCTAAACTGTACGCAAGCGCTATCAGGAATTGGCAGCACAGGAGGACGACAATGTTCGAACTAATTCTATTCGCAACAATTTGCTTCAACGTATATGTTTTGTTCAAATTGATTGTAGCTTTCGTGCAAACAGTTACTGTTTTATTTAAGACCTTATTTTCCTTAACTTTCTTGGTTGGGAAAATCATGTTTTTCAGCGCCTTGATCTGGCTGATTGGTAAGATTTTGACCTGAAATCAACATCTTACCAATGTATGTCAAGCGACGAACCGATGATTCGCCTGACAATCACGAATAACAAGGGAGGTCATGGCGAATCATCGCATTGTAGCCACTGGCTAAAACGGAACCTGAATGCGTGCCCACATATCGCTACTACGAACTATACAGTTGAGCGGTCAAAGTTCTAACTCTGATTTGACGCGAAATACTATGCCGGAAAAGCAGCCAAAGATGGATGTTTTCGTTTGACCTGTTATCAGCGCACTATTCCGCATTGTACACTTTAGACTTGCAGCGTAGTAATGCCACCTGCCGGCAACGAAAAAATCGGAGCGAGTCGCGACTCGCTCCAACCTTCCTGGCGCCCCCGGCGCGACTCGAACGCGCGACACGCAGTTTAGGAAACTGCTGCTCTATCCCCTGAGCTACGAGGGCATTGTCGCCTCGAGTCTACCATACTCTGAATGAGCGCGCAAGATGAGCGTATTCCTGCTCTGCTGGCTCAGACAAGCAAGAGACTCACCGCTACCGTTAAGATGGTCACCGGCAACCCCACTTTGAGATAGGCGCCGAACGTTACCTGCACTCCCCAACGCGCCGCCAGTTCAGCCATGATGAGGTTTGCGACCGATCCGAGCAGGGTGAGATTGCCGGCCAGGGTTGCAGTGGCTGCCAGTGTTAGCCAGGCTCGCTCTTGATCGGCAAAAGCAGGAATCAACCCTTGCAGTAACAGAACTGCCGGCACATTGCTGATCAGGTTGGAAAGCGCCACCGAAACAAGACCAAACGGCGCCATGCCAGCTTGCGCCAGCGGCGCCAGCGCAGTGAAGAGGAGCGCAGTCCAGCCCTGTGTTTCCAGAGCATGGGTGACAACGAATAGACCGGCGAAAAAGGTGAGCAGACCCCAGTCGATGGTTTTGAAGACGCGCTCAGGCCGAATGCGGCGGGTCGCCAGTAGCGCGCTGGCCGCCAGAAATGCCGCCAGCGGCACCGGGACACCGATCAGAAACGCTCCTAACATCAGCGCGATGACCAGCGCCGCTTTGCGCAGTAACGGTCGGTAGACCCGGGTGCGCAAGACGTTGGGCGCCGTGAATGGCCCGCTGCGAAACTCGTCACGGTAGACCAGCGCGACGACGATCCAGCAAATGACTAGTCCAATTAGCGCGGTTGGGGTGAGCGCTGCGGCGAAGTCCAGGTAGGGTATCTGTGAAGCGCTGCCGATGATGATATTTTGAGGGTTGCCGGTGATGGTCGCCGCCGAACCGATGTTGGCCGCAACTGCCAGCCCGATGAGATAGGGGAGTGGGTTGCGGCGTAAAGCGCGAGTTACGTCGAGCACGATTGGGGTCATCATCAACACAATCGTATCGTTGAGAAAGAGGGCCGAGAGAACGCCGCTGGCGATGATCACCAGCGCCAGCAACGAACGCGGACCGCGCGCCAGTTGCACGACTTGTTGCGTGACAATGCCAAAGAATCCGGCCAGAAAGAGGCTGCCGTTGATGACCATCATGCTGAACAGAAGTAAGATGGTGTCAAAGTCAATCGCCGCATAGGCCTCTTCCAGTGACATTGCGCCGATGCCGAGCAGCAGCGCCGCGCCAATTAATGTGATCGTTGTCCGATCAGCCCGTAGCAGTGGCCAGCGGCCCACTGCTACACCGAAAATTGTGGCAATCACGATTGCCAGAGCAAGCCATGAGATGAGCATAAGTCAACCGTTAGGGCACGGCAACTTTGCGCTACCGTGCCCCACTCAAACGCCCTTGTACACATTGCAACTGTCAGGTGCAGAAGCTTCGCTACGTCACTGCTGAGCGTCCTGCGCCGGTTCACGATACCCCAATTGCTGGCTGCACGCCAGCGCCGCTGCCCGCACTCGCGGCCCCAGCGACTCGGCGCGCGCGCGACTGAGCCGATTGGACGGTCCCGAGAGGCTGATCGCACCCACTACTTGCCCTCGCCGGTCGAAGATGGGCGCTGCAACGCAGCAGACCCCTTCCTCGCGCTCTTCATCATCGAGGGCGAAACCGCATGCGCGCGCAATGGCTAGCTCGGCCCGCAACCGCTCCTGATCAGTAATCGTCTTGTTCGTCCACTGCTCGAGTCGACTACCGGCCAGATATTGTTCAAGCTCGGCGGGTGACAACGCCGATAGAATTGCTTTCCCGCCACCGGTGCAATACAACGGCGCGCGCTGGCCGACTTCGGTAAACATCCGTACCATATGTGGACTGGGGATCTGATCCTGGTAGACTGCGGCGTCGCCCTGACGGACGATCAGATTGCTCGTTTCACCGGTCTCAGCAGTCAGTTTGATCAGCTCGGCCCGGGCAATCCGAATCAGATCAAAGCGACGACTCTGCGCGGCACGCGCGGCAATTTCCAGCAGGCGCGGCCCCGGCCCGTAACGCCGCGTGCTTGCTTCTTGCGTGACATAGCCGCGCGCCGCTAAACTAGAGAGGAGGCGATGAACGGTCGCCAGTGGTAGATCGAGCCGTTCACTCAATTCGGAAATACTGAGATCATCATCTGCTAGCGCAAGGGTCTCTAACACGTCAAAGGCGCGATCGATTGACTGTACCATATACTTTCCGTAATCCAAAACATTTTTCCATACTAGTGTAAGGGAAAGCGACGTTTTTTGCCAGTATGCCCGGATCGCAATCAACCGGTCACAACCGACACAAATCAAGCCCGGTTTCTCGCAATTGCCGTAACCGCTCTTTTATCTGACAGGACACCCATCCTATGAACATCATCTCTGACCCGGCTCCGCTTGATGGCCTCGGCTCCACCGCCGATCGGAAGGCGCGCCTGCGCAGCGTACCACTACCCGGCCCTCACAACGCCCTCTGGTATTTTCCCCAACTGGCCGGCGGCTATCCGCGCATCATTCGCAACGCTGCTCTGATCCAACTGGCCCGTTATACGCCGAGCATTCCGCTCAAGAACGCCATCTATCGCCTGCTCGGAGCGAAGATCGCTCCCCATGCCAGCGTTGGCCTGATGGTGATGTTTGACATCTTCTTCCCCGAAGATATTACACTCGGCGAAAATTGTGTGATCGGGTACAATACCACTATCCTGTGCCACGAGGTGACCCGTCGTGAATGGAAGCGTGGCCCGGTGGTCGTTGGCCCTGATGTCACCATTGGCGCGAATTGCACCATCTTGCCCGGCGTGCGCATCGGCGCTGGCGCAACTGTCTCGGCGATGAGTCTGGTCAATCGCGATGTGCCACCAGGCGCATTCGTCGGTGGCGTGCCCATCCGACGACTGGATCGGTGAACTCAGCTAGCCTGTCAACGGAATCTTGAATTAAGGAGAGTCACGGTATCGCGCGACTCTTCGGCTGGACACACGAGGTTTGTATGCGCCACATCCGCCAGAGTATCGACTGGATATACGCATTTATTACCGGCCATCCGTGGCTCTTCTGGACATGCATGGCCATCAATCTGGTTGGCGTCGTTTGGGGTGGGATTGTCTGGTACGGGCCGATGCTGATTGCCTCGCCGCCGTGGGCCTGGATCTTCATCCCCGATTGCCCGGCAGCAGCGCTCTACGCGACTATCGCGTTCGTCTTGATCCGCTATGGGCGAGCCACGCCCTGGTTTACGGCCTTCGCCGCCTTCGCCTCTATCAAGTACGGTTTGTGGACTCTCGCCTTCTGGTCTCGTCACTGGCTTGGCGCCGGCACCATCGAACCGCTTGAGCTAATGCTCTTCGTTTCGCATATCGGTCTGACCTGCGAGGGTATTTTGCTCGCCACCCGTATCGGCCCGCTCGGTATTACTGCGCGCGCGCTGGTCGCCGCCTTCTTCAGCCTGTCGATCCTGGTTGATTACGGTTTTGGCTTCCACCCCCCGCTGACCTGGGTGGTGACGCCGGCCTTCGCGATGTGGACAGCAGTGCTCTTGACAAGCGCGCTTGGCTTCTGGTTGACCCGACCTTCTGTCGCGGTAGCGCAGCAGATCGAGTCACGTGGATTGCAGCTCACGAGTGATTACCCCGCTCCTCCTCAGGGAGCCAATGATTGAGTCAGGCGATATTTCATTCGCCGACTCGACTCATCAGCCATTCGCGCAGTTCGTGCCGACGAAGTTTTCCGGCAGCGGTGCGCGGTAATTCTGGCAGAAAGATGATCGCCTTTGGCACTTTGTAACCGGCCAGACGCGCGCGGCAGTAGTCGATCAATTCTGCCACCGTTACCGTTTGCTGCGTGACTACCGCCGCCACCGGACGCTGACCCCATTCCGGATCGGGCAAGCCAACGACACCTGCTTCGGCCACCGCCGGATGGCTGAGCAGCGTTGCTTCAACTTCGGCAGGATAGATGTTTTCGCCGCCAGCGATGATCAGGTCGCTCCGCCGGTCAACGACGTAGAGATAGCCTTCCGCATCGAGATAGCCCAGGTCACCGGTATGAAACCACTCGGTGGGAGGCCTTGGCGCCA
Source organism: uncultured Chloroflexus sp. (assembly GCF_937129525.1). Taxonomy (GTDB): domain Bacteria; phylum Chloroflexota; class Chloroflexia; order Chloroflexales; family Chloroflexaceae; genus Chloroflexus. Next base: position 9,355 of record NZ_CAKZNK010000003.1, read on the forward strand.
TGCCCAGATACCCCGGTGAAATCGTCGGGCCGCGGAGGCTGATTTCACCCACTTCACCCGGCGCGGCATTCTGACCGTTCGCTGTCACGATGCGCAACTCAACCGGCGCCAGTGGCTTGCCCGCCGATCCTAACCGCCGTAACGCATCGGCGGGCGAGAGCGTTGCGGCCTGCGACGCGGCTTCTGTCATTCCGTATGTCTGCGTTACCGGAATGCCACGCTGCGCGCACTGCTCGAGCAGCGCCTGCGGAGCCGGGCCGCCGCCGAGCAAGACGCAGCGCAGGTGATGAGGAAACGGTTCGGGAGCAACCGCGAGCAGTCGTTGCAACATCACTGCCACCAGCGAGACAATGGTGATGCGTTGTTCGGTCAGATCGCGCCATACTGCACTCGGATCGAACCGTTCGCGCAATACGACCGGCATCCCGTAGATCGCGCCACGCAGCAGGATGCTCAACCCACCAACGTGAAACAACGGCAGTACCGCCAGCCAGCGGTCGTCATCACGCAACCCCAGATTGAGTAACGAGCCGATGGCATTCCACCAGTGGTTGCCGGCAGTCAGGATTGCGCCTTTGGGCCGTCCGGTCGTACCCGAGGTATAGATGATGGTGTGCGGCGCTGACAGATCGATCAGCGTTGCCGGTAGCTCCTCGTCACCCGGCGGCGCGGCCAGGTCCTCCAGGGCAATCACCGGCTTCTGAGCGATTACTTCACGCGCCACAGCGAGTAGTTCGCGCTCGGCCACCAGGGCATCCGGTGCGCTATCGTTGATTTGAAAGGCCAGTTCGGCGGCAGTGAGGCGCGTATTAAGCAGAACCAGCGTTATGGCCGCGCGCGGCGCCGCATGCACAACCGCGACATAAGCTGGTCGATTGCGCGCAAGAACTGCTACCCGCCCACCTTTAGGTACCAGTTGACTAAGCCGCGCTGCCACTGCGCCGGTCCACCGGTCGAGTTCGGCAAAGGTATACCTTGTCTCAGCGCTGATTAACGCCGGTCGTTGCGGATGTAGCGCGGCCTGACGCGCCAGCCAGTCAGGGATGAGAGTTGTCATTATCAGGTAGACCCAACAATACCTGGCGGCAAGAGAGCAGCCAGAGGGATCACGGTTGTGAAGTGGATTGGGCCGCTAGCCCAATAGCAAGCCAAGCGCAAATAATACGCCAAAGATCAGATGGAGGCGAGCGGTGCCGGCCAGAGCTTTATTCAACGCTCGCCCACGCTCACGATTGACAAAATCGATCAGGTTGAGAGCCATTGGTATTGTCAGCCAGGCCAGCAAGGTAAACGGCGATTCTCCGCCCCACATCCAGGCCAGCGGCAGCAGCACAAACGCGCCGATTAACAACGCCGCATACTCACTGCGCGCAAACCGTTCGCCAAATATTACTGCCAGGGTTCGCTTGCCTGCCTTGCGGTCGGTCGGCGCATCGCGCAAATTATTCACGACCAGAATGGCAGTTACCAGCATTGCGACCGGCAATGCTGCCCACAACGCTACCCAGCGCCATTGGCCGGTGTGCGCGTAATCGGTGCCGATGACGGCGACCAACCCGAAAAAGACGAAGGTGAACAGATCGCCGAGACCATTGTAGCCAAGCGGAAACGGGCCAGCAGTGTAGAGAATGCCGGCAGCAATCGAGATCAGTCCGATCACCAGAATCGGCCAGCCGGCCACGACGATCAGGTATACACCGCATAACGCTGCCAGACCGAAGCTGACCAGCGCCCCTGTTAGCACCGTCTTTGCCGGCAAGAGACCACTCTGCGTCACGCGGGGTGGGCCGAGGCGTTCGCTAGTGTCAGCCCCTTTCCTGGCATCAAAATAGTCATTTGCCAGATTGGTACCGATCTGAATGAAGAGCGCTCCCAGCAACGCAGTCAGCATCACCAGTGGTTGAAACATGCCGGCGCTAAAAGCCAGCGCCGAACCGACCAGCACCGGCACAACGGCTGCCGGTAACGTAGCCGGACGCGATGCCATTAACCAGACCTTCAGCCGCGACGGCGGCGCCGCCGGAGCTGCTTTAGTGGTCATGTTTCATCTCCTTTACTAGTTGGAGTCTCAATGGGCAACGTTTTACCGGAAATAGCAACATTCTTTTGATTGGGAAACTGGCTTTTCCGTCATCCACCCTAAACAGGTGGATGACGGGGAGTTGTTTGTTTTAGTGGCAATGCATAGTGTCAGCGCGCGTCGCTGGATTAGAGGTCAGCATTACGGGTAGCGCCGGAAACGACGGAAGTTTGGTTTTCGCTTTTCCAGAAATGCCTGTTTGCCCTCTTGAGCTTCTTCAGTCAGATAGTACAGCAGAGTGGCATCACCGGCCAACTGCTGCAAACCGGCGTAACCATCAGCGGCGGCATTGATACTGGCCTTCAGCATACGGATGGCCAGCGGGCTTTTCTCAAGAATCTCGCGCGCCCACTGTACCCCCTCATCTTCCAATCGCTCGAGCGGAACAACCGCATTGACCAGGCCCATCTCGAGCGCCTGCTGAGCGTTGTACTGTCGGCAGAGATACCAGATTTCGCGCGCCTTCTTATCACCGACCATGCGGGCCAGTAGATTTGAACCGTAACCGCCATCGAAGCTACCGACCTTTGGCCCGGTCTGCCCAAAGATGGCGTTGTCAGCGGCGATGGTCAGATCACAGACCACGTGCAGCACATGGCCGCCACCAATTGCGTACCCCGCCACCAGCGCGATGACCGGCTTGGGAATAATGCGGATCAGACGTTGCAGATCGAGCACATTGAGCCGCGGAATCTGATCTTTGCCTACATAGCCACCGATGCCGCGCACACTCTGGTCACCACCAGAGCAGAAAGCCTTGTCGCCGGCACCGGTAAACAGGATGACACCGATCCGCTCATCGTCGCGCGCGCGCGAAAAGGCGTCGATCAACTCATTAACGGTTTCAGGCCGAAACGCATTGCGCTTCTCTGGCCGATTGATGGTAATTTTGGCAATCCCCTCGCCAGCCGCGTCGTGCTCGTAGATTATGTCAGTGTAGTCGTGAACCTTTACCCACTCGATTGGCATAGTAGTCCTCGCTGTTCTCGTGTAATCAGCCTGTAAATAATGTACCATAACCTTGTGGTTGGCTCGTAGGGGAATAGGCGAGAGGCGAGAGGCGATAGTAGGGGCGCAGCGGTGCTGCGCCCACTTCGCGCGCGGTGC
>NZ_CAKZNK010000004.1 GCF_937129525.1 uncultured Chloroflexus sp.
CGGCATGCGCGTTTGGCGATAGCCGATAGCTTATAGCCGATAGCCGGGAGTAGGGAGGTAGGGGCGAAGCGGTGCTGTGCCCTCCATCTGCTTCGCCCCTACTCTCCGGTCGGTTTATGTACATTTATGCTTGTTTGCACGAATATTATCTTTCGTGTATAATACGCTGCAAGGAATTTTCATGAATAAAAATACGGGAATAATATGGGTTCAGGCGTCGCGCTCATCCTCGATCGCAACGGCAGCACGCGCGCGGCACTACTCAATTGCCTGTGTAAATGGCATTGGCCGGTGCTGGTTACTTCCAAAAAGGCATCGATCTTATGCCATCTAGCCGATCAGCGTGTTAGTCTCTGTATTATTAATACTAAACTTTTTTCTAATCCGTATCACGATCTGCAAACGTTCCTGAATGCCCTTTTACCTCATCAGATCCTCATCCTGGCCGGAGATCTATCCCTATCGCCAGAAGAGGCAGCGAATATTCAGTCAACACAGCTTTATCAGTTGCCTTATCCAGTGCCGGAAATGGCATTGCAGACGATCATTTCATCGCACTTTGCCGGATGCGGCGAAACCACCAAATCGTACACGCCTGCCTCTTCTGCTCAAGGCCATCGTTTCGAGATCGACACCCAACGACGGCGATTGCTTCTGCGTGATCGTGAAGTGCGCCTTAGCCGCGACGAGCTGAAGCTGTTGCAGTATCTCTACGAAGCAAAGGGGCGGGTCTGCCGGTATAATGAGCTGGCGCGCTTGCTTTTCCCATCAACGTATACCGATGATGAAGCGCGCCATCTGTTGCGCGGACGAATGTACTACTTGCAGTCAAAAATTGAACCCAATCCAAAGAATCCACAATATTTGATCTGTGTTCGTGGTGCGGGGTATCAGCTTTTGACGAAAGGAAAAAGCGAGTATTACGCTTCCTGGTTAGCAACCTCAATCTATTGGACATTTCAGCAAAGACGGCGCGCTCGCCGAAACTGGTCATATTTCCGGCCACGGGGCCGGCGCTGAGGGTAACGGTTATGACGTCGTGACGTGAGTAGTCATCGACGCTTCCGCCAATATCTGCCCGTTCGCCGCGCCAAGTGCATGATCATGCCGGCAATCCCCAAACTACCGGCTAATCCGAGCATCCACAATGCACTACCTGCTGCCGGCAGTGTTGCGCCACGAACGGCAACCATGACCACGTTAATGTCACTACGTGGCGCATTGCCGGTGATCACCGGAATCAGGCTGGCAGTCGTGAAGAGCGTGCGTCCCTGCACCTGAATGCGCCCCTGGAGTGTGTAGACTCGTCCGGCATCGATCAGGGCCGGATTGTACGCGAGGTTAAATCGAAATGGCGGCTGCGCGCCGTTGGTGGCGAAGGTCTGTTCGACTATCACCCGTCCCCCACTACCGGTTGGTGTCACTTCGGCAATCTGTAACGTAACCAATGCATCGGCGGGTAACAGCACACGTTCACGGTAAGTAATAATGCCGGTCAGGTTTGCGGTACCCTGCGCCACTGTTAGCGCAGGTATTGTCAGCCACCACAACCCGATCAAAACGACGAATATCCGGCGACAACTCTGCATAGTTTACTCCGTAGTGCAACATCAGCAAGAGAAGATGGTATACTCAAGATTATAAACGATGTAAACGCGCGAAATCTGGCGCAACTGCGCGAAAGTAGAGTGGTTGATGGAACAGCTCGACAGACAATGCCTGGTATACAGCGTTAGGTCCAGGGTATAGATGCGACTCGGGCACGTCCGTAAGATAGTCTGTGGTCAACCTTCCTTTCGCGACGCTGCGTCGTTGCACCAATTGCTGGAGTTCCTATGCCGCTCTATCTTGTGACGGTGGCTACCCGCGCCGCCGCTTCACCGCAGATCCTCTATCTCCTTGCCGGGAATGATCTGACCCCGACAGCGGTTTCTCTTGTCGTTGATCAGCTCCTCCATGATCCAGTAGTTCAGCAGGCGCATTGGCAGTTGGTAACCACCGGACAGCCTTTGAGCGATCCGCTGCTACCGGCCACTGATGTACTGGCATTGGAAGTTGCTTATCGGCCCGGTGTTACCGATAGCGAGGGCGAAAGCGTGGTCGAGGGCGCGCGCCGGTTGGGGGTGCGCGGGATCGAGCATGCCCGCGCGTTGCGACGCTATCTCTTGCCGCCAGCAACCGATCCTGCGCAGGCCGTGGCCGATCGCTCAATTGATGTGGTGCATACAACCCTTTGCTATCGGCCTGGCGAGGGCGATGCAAGCCGCGCAGCGTTCTATGCGATGCTGGTGGCCGATCCTTCCCCTATCAAACCGGTAGTGGCTTCGGTGCCGTTACGCGATGCCGATGAGGCTGAGTTACTCGAGATCAGTCGGCGCGGTGTCCTGGCGCTCGATCTGTCCGAAATGCGCGCCATTCAAGCCTATTTTGCCGCGCAAGGGCGTGATCCAACTGATGGCGAACTCGAGACGATAGCGCAAACCTGGAGTGAGCATTGTTCCCACAAGACATTCAAAGCGCGCGTGCTCTACGAACAACCGCCGGAGCAGGTGAAGGTTGATCCAACGCTATACCCAATGCTAACCTGGCTGGCGAGCGGTACCGTGACGATTGATAGCCTGATCCGCACCTTCTTGATGGAGGCGACCAGACAAACGCTGGCTGGACGTGAAGACGAGTGGGTGCTGAGCGCATTTGTCGATAATGCCGGTATTCTGGCGTTTGGCCCACATCACGAGGTTTCGTATAAAGTTGAAACGCACAACCATCCCAGTGCCCTGGAACCGTTTGGCGGGGCAAATACCGGCGTGGGGGGAGTGATCCGCGATGTATTAGGGGTATCAGCCCGTCCAATCGCTAACATCGATGTACTGTGCTTTGGTATGCCTGAGTCATCACCTCCACCCGGTGTCTTGCATCCGCGCCGGATCGCCAGTGGGGTTGTCGCCGGAATTCGCGATTATGGCAATAAACTCGGTATTCCTACCGTTGGTGGCGCAGTGCTGTTCGATCCCGGTTATATTGCCAATCCGCTAGTTTACTGTGGCACAGTCGGATTGGCTCCACGCGGCATGCATCCCCGGAACGTTCGCCCAGGTGACATCATTGTCGTGATGGGTGGACGCACCGGGCGCGATGGCATTCACGGCGCAACTTTTTCCAGTATCGAACTGACTCATACTACAGCCAGCGAGGTGGGAAGTGCGGTACAGATTGGCGATCCGATCACCGAGAAGAAGATGCTCGACGTGTTGTTACAAGCCCGCGATGCGCAGCTCTACTCCGCGATTACCGACTGTGGCGCGGGCGGGTTGTCGTCGGCAATTGGTGAAATGGGCGCCGAACTGGGCGCTGAAGTGCATCTCGAACATGTGCCGTGCAAGTATGCCGGTTTGCAGCCATGGGAGATCTGGCTTTCAGAGGCGCAGGAACGAATGGTGCTGGCCGTGCCCCCGGATCGACTGATTGCGCTGCTTACCCTCTGTACCGCCGAAGAGGTGGAGGCAACGCCGATCGGACGCTTTACCGATGATGGCCGGTTGCGCGTCTACTATCACGATCTGGCGGTGGTCGATCTTGAGATGTCATTTCTGCACGAAGGGCGTCCTCAGCGCGTTCTCACGGCGCGTTGGGAACCATCGCCGGCCCTGCTGCAAGCGCCGCAGCTCGATCATGTGCAGCCGGAAGCTGCGCTGTTGGCGCTGCTAGCCCATCCCTCCATCGCCTCAAAGGAGCGGATTATTCGCACTTACGATCACGAGGTGGGCGGCGGAACGGTGATTAAACCCCTGGTCGGTGTTGCGCTCGCCGGGCCATCAGATGCGACTGTCATCAAACCGCTGCCCGGCGAACCTGCCGGATTGGCGCTCGGCTTCGGGATCTGTCCACGCTACGGCTATCACGATCCCTACTGGATGGCGCTGGCCGCAATTGATGAAGCGCTGCGTAATGTGGTGGCGGTAGGTGGTGATCCTGATCGCACCGCAATCCTCGACAACTTCTGTTGGGGTGATCCGCGTCAACCGGATCGTATGGCCGGGTTGGTGCGGGCAGCGGCTGCCTGCTATGACGGCGCTGTCGCCTTTGGGACGCCATTCATCAGCGGCAAAGACTCGCTGAATAACGAGTATCGTGATGCCGATGGCCGACGAGTCGCGATCCCACCGACTCTCTTGATCTCGGCATTGGCGCATGTTCACGACATCAGTCAATGCGTAACCATGGATTTGAAACAGGCGGGTGACGTGATCTACTTGCTCGGCGCAACCCGCGCTGAATTTGCCGGGAGTCACCTGGCTGCGATTGGCATGATTGCAGACACCGGCGCGCTGCCGCATGTCGATCTGGCGGCGGCGCGGGCTACGTTCCGCGCTCTCCATAGCGCGATCCGCGCCGGATTGGTGCGTGCCTGCCACGATCTGAGCGAGGGTGGGCTGGCCGTGGCGGCAGCCGAGATGTCCATTGCCGGTGAGCTGGGGCTTCAGCTCACGTTGGACAGCGTTGATCTCGATCCGATTGTGCTGTTATTTGGCGAAACCCCCAGCCGGTTTTTGATCGCCGTGGCGCCGAACCAGACTGCCGCATTCGAGGCAGCAATGTCCGGGTTGCCGTTAGCGCGGTTGGGAGTTGTCACCGCGACGCCGACGATGCAGGTGTCCTGGCGCGATCAGGTATTGCTCAACTTGCCTGTTGCCCGTTTACGCGAAGTCTGGCAGCATAGTCTTGATATGATTAGCGTAAAGGATGGTGAATGATGAGTGGGCAAACCCCACTGGATCGGGCAGCATTTGCTGCCGAAATCGAACACCGGTTGCGCGCCGAACCGACTGTTGATTTCCTTGGTCGCGAAGGCGACGTGGTGCAGGTGCGCGTAACCAATCAGCGCATGCGAGTCGATCTGACCAATTTCTATCAGGCGTATATTCAGGCTCCAGAGCATTTCGATCTGGTATACGCAACGTTACTGCGTCTATTGCACGAACAGATACCAGAACGCGCAGCAAATACCTTTGCCGACATCGCCGATCGGGTGATGCCGATGCTCAAGCCAATTACGCTTCTCAATGCGGTTTTCGAGCGGAAGTTACCGATGCTGGCCTACCGGCCATTCCTGGCCGACCTGATCGTCGCCTACGTGATCGATGAACCACAGCGGGTGTCATACATCAATGAGCGCCATCTCGAACGGTGGGGGATTGGCGAGCATCAACTTCACGAGCGAGCGCTGACAAATCTGGCTGCTCGCACGCAAGAACGGGCCCATTTCCTGATGACCGGCGACGGCCCGCAGCGCTTGATTGTAGCCAACACTCATGACGGTTACGATGCGACACGCCTGCTATTGCCCGACCTGCTGGCAAGCTGGCAGCCGCACTTTCCAGGCAAAATGGTCATTGGCATTCCCAATCGCGATTTTTTGATAGCGTTCAGTGACGCCGATGAGAGCATCTTGACCAGCGTTGCCCATCAAATTCAGCTTGATGCGGCTCAACGGGAATATGGCTTGACCGATCAGCTCTTTACGATTGATAATGGTGAAGTGCGTGAGTATCAGTGGGATTAGCAGCGTGTTGCCGGCACAGTAATGCGGTTTCCCGGTTTACAAGAGCCTGACAGTGCGCGTTGTCAATGATGACAATGCGCAAGGAGCAAGCGATCTGCTGACCATACTGATAACATTTCTGCTGTACGGGGTAGCGCTCTGGCTCTGGTGGCAGCAGCGCAGTCCGCTCTATGTGTTAGCGCTGGCAGCAGGCCAGCTCAGTATTTTACTCAACCCATTCTGGCGGTTGCTGTACAGTCTGCAAACCATCCCCTCGCCCGGCTCGTTACTGGCGGTATTTGCTACTCCGTTTGATATAGTCGCTTCTCTGCGCGCTGCGTGGCCTGATACGCTACCGGCGCTGATTATCGTGCTGCTTTATTCGTGCCGCTGGTGGAAACCAGATTTGCTAACCGGTCTGTTGACGTATTTTGTCTTCGTCAGTCTGCAACTTTTGTTCGGACTGCTCGGCCTGCGTGATCCGGCGCCCCCGGCGTTAGCAGGTGATTTGCCGTTTGGGTTTAATCCCAGCCTCCTGGCAGCGCTCATGAGCGCGACGATCACATATGGGTTATGCTATGTCTTTATGACGGTGCAGCGCTACTCGTGGCCGAGTATGGCCGTCGCAATCCTGCCGATGCCATTACTCTTTGGAGGCCTTGTCTACGGAGTAGTCGGCGCGCCGTTGCTCGTTGGGCAACTGCTGCCTGATGGTGAATGGCCATTGCGAATCGGTTTACTGCTGACGTTAGCGCTATCAGGCTGGTGTGTCGCCATCATCTCCGCTGGGTTGCAGCGGCTTGGTCAGGCGATGTAAGGTAACCTTCACCGCTTCACAAAGGCATTGAAAGAGCGTCTATGCCATCACCACAGCTCACGCCAGAATTGCTGCTGGCCGCTTACCGGCAAGGCATCTTTCCAATGGCCGACGAAGATGGCTCAATCGGCTGGTATGAACCGGTGCGGCGAGCAATCATCCCGCTTGACGAACGGTTTCATGTGCCGCGCCGATTGGCGCGCACAGTGCGATCTGGAGTGTTCACCGTAACGTTCGATACGGCCTTCGCCGAAGTGATCAATGCCTGCGCCGAACCGGCGCCGGGTCGAGAAACAACCTGGATTTCAGATGAGATCGTTCGCGCCTACTGCGAGCTACACCGGCTTGGCTACGCGCACAGTGTCGAGTGCTGGCGTGATGGCATGCTGGCCGGAGGTCTTTACGGGGTCGCGCTGGGTGGGCTGTTTGCTGGCGAAAGCATGTTCCACCGCATTCGTGATGCCAGTAAGGTGGCACTTGTGCATCTGGTCGAACGGTTGCGGCGAGGTGGGTTTGTTTTACTCGACTCTCAGTTTATTGCCGGGCCGCATCTATTGCAATTTGGCACGATTGAAATCCCACGCGCCGAGTATCACCGACTGCTGCGAGCCGCATTACGGGTACAGGCAGTATGGTGAAGGCGCGTGGGAAAACGATGACTACCGCTGTTTGCGCTTGCGTTCGCGACGAGCTTCGCGACGACTCGTGGTGGGAGCAGGGCGGGGGGTGGCGGGAGCAACGCTGGTTGACGCCTGGCGCGGCGCCAGCGCGCGGGTGCGTGAATTCCGAACCAGTTCAGGCAGCACATTACGCCAGTAATATACAACATAGCCGCCCAAAATCAGCTCAATCACAAACTGAATGTAAAACCAGAAACGCTGGTTAAATACTGGCGTATTGAGCATACGAGCCACGCCGAGCGCTACCCCAAAACCGCCTACAATCATCAGCGCAATCCCTAACTGGCGAAAAAACGTCGCTCTGGCGACATTCCGCTCGGTGTGCAGCCAGATGAAGTAGGCTCCGCCCGCGACCAGCAAAATCTGAAGAATGAAGAATGTCCAGGCATACGAGCCAAATTGAGGACTGACAGTAACGAAATATTCAAAAAACCCCATGATGACAAGCCTCTCTTAACGGTCGCAGAGCGTCTGTAGTGCTTGATTGTGGCGGCGATTATAGCAGCGCCTGAGGTGATCGTCAAACACGATCATTATAAAGCAAGCGGTCTGGAAATGCTCTCCATGCCGCATACATGGGCCGCCGATGAGTCGCGGCCACCCACAGTTGCTTACATACCCTCCATCAGCCCATGCCAGATCGGTGCCGTGAGGCATTGTCCGGGCAATGAAATGACCCGCTGCACAACATTCGCGCAGGAAACATGCCATTTCTTTCGCTAGACATATACAGCAAAATCATTGTATAATGTGCAAAACTTCGCATAATTTGTGAGGGAGAGCACTATGCCCTACCGCATTCGTCGCCGGGCCCATGATCTGATCTGGGTGGTGATGGAGGATCATCTACACTTGGCCGAAGCGGAACGGTATTATCACGAAATGTGGCGCTTACTCGATCAGTGTCCGAAGCCGACCGATCTGCTGGTCGATGGTCGGCGCGTCTCTGGCGCCGATCGGGGGGCGCGCCAGCGTACTGAAGCGATTGCCAGTCACAAACATCTAGGGCGAATTGCGTTTATTGTCTCTGAGCATCATTTGCTTCTTTTTGCTCCTCTTGTGCGTTTTGTCAGTGGAATTGGTCTGTTTGGCACTGAACAAGAGGCTTTGCGGTATCTTGGCACAATTATGGAGTATGGAGATTGATGGTTTTTTTGTGCATTTTTAGCGCAAAACCTGTGCAATTATGCACAGGTTTTGTTCGTTTTCTGTTCAGATTGTTTTTTGAACCACGATCTTGCATAATATACGCAGCGGATTGATGATATGACTGACTACAGGAGCAAGGAAGCTATGAGCCAGCCGACAGAGTTTGTCATGGTGCTCGGCATGCAACGCTATAGTCAGGATTTCTTTCGTCGCGCTGAAGCCGAGGTGCGCAAAGAGGTGCCTGATTTCCGCTTGCATATTTTCGAGGATCGCGATGTTACTGCGCGTCCAGTCGAGGTTGAAGCAGCCATTGCCCGTTGTCAGTGCCTGATTCTTTCACTTATCACCCTCAACGAGACGGCGGAAGTGCTGGTGCCGATGGTTGAACGGCACGATCCGCCAGTGGTTTTTTCGTTCGAGGGGCTGCCAGAAGTCATGCGCCTGAATAAGGTTGGTTCGTATAATCTTAAAGCGGGCAAAGGTATGCCGAAGCCGGTGCAGAATGTGGCCCGGTTGCTTGTCGGTGGGCGCGAGGAAGATGCTCTGTATGGCTATGTCAAACTGCAAAAGATTACTTCAAAACTGATCAATTTTTTGCCTGGCAAGCGTCTCAACGATTTTCGCAACTGGACGAATGTTAATAACTATTGGAACCACCGCAGCATTGCCAATGCGACCAATATGTTTAAGCTGATCCTGCGCGAGTATAGTGGGATGAGTCAGTTGCGCGTTGATCCGGTGGTTGAGCTGCCGAATATGGGTTTTGCCCACCCTGATGCGCCGCGTCTCTTCTCCTCTCCCGGTGAATACGAGCGCTGGGAAAAGGAGCGCAATCGCGCGCGCAAGGGTATGCCGGCGCCGCTCGGCACAGTTGCCGTGCTCTCATTCCGAGCGCATATTCTTAGCGGGGCCGATTATCACCACAAGATTGTGCAAACCCTCGAAGCCGCCGGTCTGCGTGTCCTGCCGATCTTCGTGATGGGCATTGAGAGCCATATCGTGGTGCGCGAATGGCTCAGCCATATGAAGGTCGATTTGATCATTAACACTATGGGCTTCCCGCTTGTCGGCGGCCCGGCTGGTTCAACCAAGGCCGGATTGACTGTTGACGTTGCGCGTGAGTTGCTTAGCAAACTTGATGTGCCCTATATCGTCGCCCAGCCACTGTTTGTTCAGGATGAAGATGACTGGCGCGAGCGTGGCGTAGGCCCATTGCAGAGCACGTTCCTTTATAGTCTGCCGGAAATGGATGGCGCAGTTGCGCCAGTTGTGCTGGGTGGTATGCGCGGGAGCACGATCACGACCGCGCAAGACCGGATCGACCGCCTGGCGCGCATCGCCCGTAGTTTTGTCCGTTTGCGCAAGAAGGCTAACCGCGACAAGAAAGTTGCGATTATTGTTTACAACTATCCTCCCGGCCAGGGTAAAGTGGCTACCGCTGCCCTGCTCGATGTGCCGGCCAGTCTGATCGCAATCCTCGACCGACTGGCTGCTGAGGGGTATCAGGTAGGCCGCTATCCGCGCGATCCTGCCACCTTTGCCCGCTGTTTAGAGGGGCTGGTGAGCGATCAGCCACTGCCATCTGGCCATCCGCCGGTAGTCATCGGGGTGAGCGCTGACCGTCAAGACTTCTACCGCTGGATACGTCCGGCTGATCAAGAGCGGATTAACGCGCGCTGGGGCGACTTCCCTGGCGATATTGCCCCTCTCGGTCGTGACAAAGTGCGGCTGGCCGGCACGCAGATCGGCAATATTTTCATCGGCGTGCAACCGATCATCGGTATGCCCGGCGACCCGATGCGGCTGCTCTTCGACAAAGAGAATACGCCACACCATCAGTATGCCCTCTTCTACCGTTACCTCATCGAGAGCTTTGGTGTCGATGCCATCATCCATCTCGGTATGCACGGCACTGCTGAGTGGATGCCCGGTCTGCAACTCGGCCTGACCGATCGCTGCTGGCCTGATGTGTTGCTCGGTGAAGTGCCTAATTTCTACGTCTACCCGATCAATAACCCGGCTGAGGCCAATATTGCCAAGCGGCGTGGTTATAGCACGATCATCGGCCATGCTATTCCTCCCTACGGTCGAGCCGGCCTCTACCGTGAATTACAGGCTCTGCAAGATCTGCTGGCCGAGTACCGCGAACGCCCGGCGTTAGTGGCCGATGATGACCAGAGTCCGGAGGCAATCGCGATTATGCAGAAGATCGCGTTGCTGAATCTGGATAACGATCTGGCGCGCCAGCCAGGCGAGCCATTCAGCCGGTTTGCTTCCCGCGCTTACGCCTATCTGCGCGATCTGGCGTCAACGATGATTACCGATCGCTTGCATGTGCTGGGCAGCGCGCCACCACCGGAAGAGCAACTGACCTTGATCGTTGAGACGCTGAAAGTGCCACGCGATGAGTTGCCCGGTTTAGCGGATCTCTTCCTGATGGCACGCAACGCCAATCTCCGCTATAGCGAGGTGTTGTCGCGGGCGCGACAGGGAGATGCTGAGGCTCTGGCTCTGCGCGATGAGCTTGAAGCTCGCTGCACGGAGTTTGTGCAACAGACGGTCTTCGGCCATCTTTCACCCGATCAGGCTGCGCGCCAGTTTGGGCTGCCTGCCGGTAGCGAGGCGCTCGGTCTGATTCAACACGGGCGAGCGTTGCTGGCTGCGCTGCGCGACAATACCCAGGAGCTTGATTATCTCATGCGCGGATTGGCCGGTCGCTATATTCCGGCTGCGCCCGGTGGCGATATTATCCGCGATGGCGCGCGAGTGTTACCGACCGGTCGCAATATTCACAGCCTTGACCCCTTCCGGGTGCCAACCGATAGCGCCTACGAACGCGGCGCGCGGATTGCCGAGGCATTGATTGCCGCCCATCGCGCTGAAACTGGTCAGTATCCTGAAACGATTGCTCAGGTGTTGTGGGGCCTCGATGCGATCAAGACCAAGGGTGAGTCAATCGGTATCGTGCTCGGTCTGATCGGGGCGCGTCCGGTTAAAGATGGGCAGGGTAAAGTGGGCCGCTACGCGCTGATCCCGCTGGCCGAACTGGGACGGCCACGGATCGATGTGCTGATGACGGCATCGGGCATCTTCCGTGACATCTTTGCCGGCACGATGGACATGCTCGATCGATTGGTGCGCGATGCTGCGGCAGCAGATGAACCGGTTGAGATGAACTATATCCGCAAGCACGCGCAAGAGATGATGGCTGCCGGTAAAAGCTTTGATCAGGCGACAGCGCGTATCTTTACCCAGGCCGCCGGCACTTATGGCACCGATGTTGACGAAGCGATTGAAGGGAGCGCGTGGGAGAAGCGGGAGGAGCTGGAAGAGCTCTTTATCAAGCGCAATGCTTACGCATTCGGCGGTCGCCAAAACGGCGCGGCGCAACCTGAAGTCTTGCGCGCCTTGCTCGGTACTGTAAGTCGGGTTGCGCAAGAGATTGACAGCGTTGAGTACGGCCTGACCGACATGCAGCACTACTATGGCTATTCGGGCGCATTAAAAGCCGCTGCCGAACGAGCCACCGGTCATCGCGTGCCGCTCAACTTTGTCGAGAGCTTTACCGCCGAAACCAGGCTGCAAACGCTCGAGCAGACATTGCGGGTTGAATACCGCACCAAATTCCTCAACCCGAAGTGGTATGAAGGGATGTTGCGGCACGGTCACAATGGCGCTGCTGAAATTGCCAGCCGCTTTACGTATATGCTGGGTTGGAGCGCGACGACCGATGCAGTCGATGCATGGGTGTATGACGAGGCGGCCAAGACGTTCGTGCTCGACGATGCGATGCGCACCCGTATCGAGCAGCTCAATCCGGCGGCTGCGCGCAATATGGTCGGTCGCCTGCTGGAAGCGAATGCGCGCGGTATCTGGCAAACCGATGAGGAGACTCTCGAACGGTTGCGTGAACTTCATGCCGATCTCGAAGATCGGTTGGAAGGTGTAGCCTGACCAGCGCAGGCTGATATTGGGAAACGATCCCCTGGCGGGGATCGTTCCCATTCCCTCATTTCTCCCCGTAGCAATACGCGCGTTGATCCGACCGCCGAGGTCGCAGAGATCGCAGAGGGCCTATCGCCTATCGATCTTAGCACAGAGGTCGCAGAGAGAGGGTAGAGACGTTGCAGCCTATCCCCAAACGCGCCTGCCACCACCTGGCGGATGGGGGGGCGCAGCAGCGCTGCGCCCCTACCCCTACCTCCTTCTCGCTCGCCGCTCCCCGTCACCCGCAATGATTGACCATCGCCTATCGCTATCACCTATCGGCTGTCGGCTATCGGCTATCGGCTATCGCCTATCGCCTATCCCCAAACGCGCCTGCCACCCGCTGGTAGATGGGGGCGCAGCAGCGCTGCGCCCCTACCCCTACC
>NZ_CAKZNK010000005.1 GCF_937129525.1 uncultured Chloroflexus sp.
GCAACAACAGAAGGGCGCAGCACCGCTGCGCCCCTACCCTCGCCTATCGGCTATCGGCTATCGGCTATCGGCTATCGCCTCTCGCCTGACACATCAAATCTGATCGAGATAATCCTTCAGCAACTTCCCCAGGCGAGGATGGCGCAACTTGCGCAAGGCCTTGACCTCGATCTGACGCACGCGCTCGCGAGTAACGCCGAACGCTTTCCCCACCTCTTCGAGCGTGCGCGGCTGACCGTCGAGGAGGCCATAGCGCAGCTCAAGCACTCGTCGTTCCCGCTCGCTAAGCTGACCAAGCGCCGCGACGATCTGCTGGCGCAGCATCCCGCTAGCCGCAGCATCATCGGCATCGAGCGCATGCGGATCGGGAATGAAATCGGCCAGCGTGCTATCGGCCTCCTCCCCGACCGGCGTTGCCAGCGATACCGGATCCTGCGCGGTGCGGCGCAGTTCGCGTAATTTCTCTTCGCTCATCCCAAGATGGCTGGCCAGCTCGGCGTCGGTTGGCTCGCGCCCAAGCGATTGCGTCAACTGACGACGCGCAGCCTGAATCCGGTTGAGTGTTTCACCCAAATGCACCGGCAGTCGCACTAACCGTGATTGATCGGCCAGCGCGCGCGATAATGCCTGCTTGATCCACCACGTCGCATAGGTGCTGAACTTATACCCTTTGGTGTGATCAAACTTCTCAATCGCGCGCAGCAGACCGAGGCTCCCTTCCTGAATCAGATCGAGCAATGGCAGCCCGCGATCGCGGTAGCGCTTGGCAATGCTCACCACTAAGCGCAGGTTGGCTGCTGCCATCTGCTGGCGTGCCTCATCACCCTGCGCCTTCTGCATGCGCAACCGGGCTGCTTCCGGACTGTCAGGCGGGAGCGTGGCCAGCTTGCGCTCGGCGGCCTGGCCGCGCTCAATCAACTGCGCCAGGCGCTTCTCTTGTTCGGCGGTGAGGAGCGGCACCTGCCCGATCTCACGCAAATAGAGCCGCACGCTGTCGCTCAGCAATGCATCCGACAACTCATCATCGAGATCGAGATCCATTGCTGCCGGAGTCAACGGCTCATCATCAAGGGCCGGTTCTTCCCCATCCTGCACTGGAATACCGGCCTCGGCTAACGCGGCATAAATGCTGTCGATCTGCTCGATCGACTCATCAGGATTGGGAACCAGCCGCTGGATTTCCTCAAATGTGACGAAGCCTCGCTGCCGTCCTTGCGCGATCAGTGCCTGCACATCGACAGTATTGATCGCCGGACTGGCGCGGTCGGTCTCGGGCTGGCTCTGCGTCATACTACTTCCTCGTCTGAGACCAAACAGGCACTGGCTACTGTGCGTTCCTTATTGTAGCACAAGCTGTTACCCGCGTAGGCCAAGAACGGAATGCGCAATCACGTTGCGCAAGATTTCTGAAGTCCCTTCGCCAATCGTGAGCAGGCGTGTATCACGGTAGAGGCGTTCTACCGGATACTCCTGGCTGTAGCCGTAGCCACCAAAAATCTGGATGGCGTCGCGGCAGATGCGCTCTGACGCCTCTGAGGCGAAGAGTTTGGCGATCGCCGCTTCGCGGGTATAGGGCTTGCCGGCGTCCTTCAACCGCGCGGCGCCGTAGACGAGCGCGCGCGATGCCGCCAGATCAACCGCCATGTTGGCAATCATGTTCGCTACCGATTGATGGGCGCCAATCGGTTTGCCAAAGGCGGTACGCTCGCGAGCATAGGCAACGGCAGCTTCGTATGCCGCTTGCGCCAATCCGATGGCCATCGCCCCGATCCCGATCCGGCCACCGTCAAGCACCTGCAAAAACTGAATAAAGCCGCGACCACGCTCACCTAATAGATTTTCGCGCGGAACTCGCACATCATCGAGCATGACCGCCGTGCTGACCGAGCCGCGCAATCCCATCTTCGGTTCATGCTTGCCAAAGCTTAAGCCTGGCGTGCCGCGCGGCACGATAAACGCGGAGATCCCCTTCTTGCCGAGTTCCGGATCGGTGACGGCAGTGACAATAATGTGACCGGCCAGCGGCGCGTTGGTAATCCACATCTTCTGCCCGTTGATGACCCACTCATCACCGACCAGGCGGGCCGTCGTGCGGGTGGCGCCGGCGTCCGAGCCTGCATGCGGTTCGGTCAGACCAAATGCAGCCAGATACTCACCCTTCGCTGCCGGAGTCAAAAAACGCCGCTTCTGCTCTTCGGTGCCGAACATCGCAATCGGTGCGCTGCCCAGCCCAATGTGGGCCGCATACGCTAGCGCCGTGCTACCACAGCAGCGCGCTACCTCCTCGATAGCAATCGCAGTGCTAACACTGTCGGCGCCGGCGCCGCCGTACTCTTCGGGAAAAGGCAATCCCATCAGGCCGAGTTGGGCCATCCTGGCGAAGGTTTCATGCGGAAACGCGCTGTGTTCATCGACGTAGCGCGCTTTCGGCGCAATCTCCTTTTCGGCAAATTCACGCACCGTCTGGCGGATCATTTCTTGCTCAGGCGTTAATTCAATTTCCATAACCTCTCCTCTTTCAGCTATGCGCCTCTTGCGCGCGCGACTCGGTATCGAACGTCAGCACCGGCACACCTTCCATCGTCTCGACCATCAGGTTGTCAACCACGGCCTTGAGGTCATTCGTTTCGGCAAACACCCGCAGTTGACGATCGGCGCTAGTGCCCTGATCGACGATGGTCAGCAGATATTCGACCTCTTTGCGCGAGCCGAGCATGTCAACGACATCATCGACCAGCTCGACAATCTCGTGTACCAGCGCCTTCGCTTCGACCTCTTTCCGCTTGCCGAAGTCGATTAACTTGCCATCGAGACCCCACCGTTGCGCGCGCCACTTGTTCTCGTTGATCAGCGCCCGCCGGTAGACGCGGAATGTGGTGTTCTCTTCAAACATGGTATAAAACTTGACGATCAGCGCCTGCATCGTTGCGGCCAGGGCCAGACACTCTTCCACTTTGGTGGCGATGTCACATACCCGGAATTCGAGTGTGCCGAAGAATGGATGCGGGCGCAGATCCCACCAGATCTTCTTGCCGTTATCGATGCAGCCGGTATTGACCAGCAACTGTACGTAGCGCTCAAACTCACTGGCAGAATGGAAGGTCGGAGGGATGCCGGTGCGCGGGAAGGTGCTGAAAATAACGCTACGGTACGACTTGAAACCGGTGTTACGACCCATCCAGAATGGCGACGAGGTGCTGAGCGCCAGCAGATGTGGGCAGATATAGCGGGCCACATTCATCAGCTCAATTGCAACCTCGTTATTCGGCATACCGACATGGCAGTGCATGCCAAAGATGAGCAGTTGCAAGGCGGCTTCCTGCATCTCACCCACCACCATGTGGTAGCGTTCGTCTGGCGTGATCTCCTGCTGCATCCATGACGAGAATGGATGCGTGCCGGCGGCAACGATCCGCAGGTTATGGCGAGCGGCGAGACCGGCAATCGCCCCGCGCAAGCGGGTAATCTCGGCCCGCGCTTCGCTAATCGTGCGGCAGGGACGGGTGCCGACCTCGACGATGCTTTGGTGCATTTCCGGCTTAATCTGTTCACGCAAAATAGTGCGTCCCGGTTCCAGGATTTGGGTAATGTAGCTGCGTAACTCGCGCGTTTCTGGATCGACGATCTGATACTCCTCTTCGATCCCGATTGTAAACGCAAAATCAGCGTCGTTGGGGTTATAAACGCTCACCGCGCACTCCTCACGAACAATTGGATGGGTTTATTAACGGTATTTGTATTATATCGCGTCTTGTCGATCTTGGGTGTGGTGAGCGTTGCCGTTAACCGGCCATGCGCCGACGCCAGCGTTCGCGCAGCATCGCGATGGCATTCCGCTGGTAATAGAGCCATTCGATCAGCAGCACAATCAGGGCAACCAGCGCCAGCCAGCGCCAGATCTCCTGGCGACCGTCGCGTTCGCGAGCGACGGTGCTCTGCGCGCCGCTGAGCTGGGGAATAGTGAGATCGCGCTGCGGTGTGATCTGCGATTCGTTGGGCGCGAATAGATTGATGGCAAAGCGGCGGCTGGCGATCACCTCGTTGCCGCGCCGCTCTTCCAGCGTGTAGATACCGGGTAAATCGGTGTCGGTGTAAAATGTTTGGTTAGCCTGGAGCTGTACCTGCCCGTCACGCGAGCTTACGACCCGACCATCAGGGCGAATCACTCGCACCTCTTCAATGCTGCTGTCTACCGGCGCTACAATCGGTTGACCGGTGGTCAATTGCATACTGCTCATTGGCAAGAGGTACTCAATCATGTTCGAGAGCAGCAGTGGAAAGGCAATGTTCAATGGCAGATCGGACAGATGCAGGTCAAACGCCAGTACCACAATCCGGCGTCCTTCCCGTTCGCCGGCCAGCAAAAGCGGGCCGCCATCGCTGTCAACGATCACCCGCGCCCACGAACCGGGTACAAGCCGCGGCGCGCGCAGAATGTTGATGTCGGTCAGGCGGACATTGCGCAAAAGCGGATCTTCGAACGCTACCGGACGCACGAGTGGGAAATCGACCTCGCCGGTGATCGTAAACAGTTCAGTGCTCCGGATGGGGCCAATGAAGAGTACATTGCCGGGTGGTAGCTCTGTCGGCGTGACCCCATCGAAGATAGTGAGCGGTACCTCGGCGGCGCTTTCGCTAAATGTCAGCGTCGTGCTGGGAACGCGCGTCACTTCGAGGCCGGGCAAGAGTGAAAGACCCGTCTCGAGGAAGCGGTTACCGTCACTCACCAGTCTGACACGCACCGTTTCGCGCTGTGGACTGACCGCATAAGCGCGATCATCAACCGGCAAGTCGTCGCCGTTCTCCTGCAACCGCGCTTCGACTACACCTACCGTCGCCGGAATGGTTTCGGTCAGGCTCCGCTCCCGTCCGGGATCGATCGATAGATCGACTGCATTCGAGAGCACGCCGTCGTAGTAGAGCAGCAGCCGGCGGGTGACCGGGTTGGGGCTGTAGTTGATCGCCTGCACGAACAGGGTCTGTTCAATGGGGCCGGGCTGGAGCGCAATCGCGTTGATCGCAACGTTGTCTGACGAGCGCCCAATCGGGAAGTAGCGTACCCGCGCCGGCACCCGGATGCCATCGGGAATCGTGACATTACCATCCGAAATGATAGCCACTTCGCTATCAGGCTCGCGCGCGGCCAGCGCCGAGGCCAGCGTCAGCGCCTGAGACAGATCGGATTGTCCGCTGTAGCTGGGCTGAATCGCCTCAATGACCCGGCGTAATTCGCGTCGGTCGCTTGATGACGCAATCGGCGCCTCCATCGGGCCGCCGATGGTGATCACCGTTGCCCGTCCATTGTCTGGCATTTGATCGATCAGCGCCAGGGCCTGGCGGCGCGCTGCTTCCAACCGATTCGGCATTTCATCGGTAGCAAGCATACTGGTGGAGCGATCAAAAATAATGATCAGGTTCGTTCCGCTGATGCCGGTTACCGACAAGAAGGGACGGGCCAGCGCTAACACCAGCAGTAGCATAAGCAGCAACTGCAAGAGCAAGAGCAGATTGCGGCGCAGCTTCTGCCAGGGCGCGTTGGCTTCAATATCGCGCACCATGCGCTGCCAGAGAAAGGTTGACGAGATGACTCGCTCTTCCCGGCGCAGCTTTAGCAAATACATTGCGACGATGATCGGACCAACAATCGCTGCGCCGATGAGCGCTAATGGAGCGAGGAATGACATAGCGCTACCGTTTTTCGTTTATTCTGAACCTGTCTGCGCGAGAGCATCTACTCGTGTCAACCGCTGATCTCCCCAGAGCGGTTTTGCGCTGCGGTAAGCGCAAAGGGTGGCGCGCCGCGACGTATCAGATCGCGCAATTCAACCAGCGCGGCGCGCAGCGCGGCATCGGTTGCCGGTTCAGCCTGCGCCAGGCCACGCGCTGCATACTCTTCACAATCGGTTATTGTGATGCGCTCGCGGTCGGCGCTGACGATCAGGTCGATCTCAAGATCTTCGGTCTCGATCACCTGGTTGTCAATCCGGGCCGGACGGGCCAGATTGCAGTACCATCCCCGTGTCACGCCATCGGGACGCTGCACGCGGAAGATATTGTACCAGCGGTTATCGTAAAACGTCTCGATCATGACATCGCCCGGCTCAATGCTAAACAGACCGAGATCAACCCGGCCCAGTTGCCAGATGGCCTGTACCGTCACACTATGCCCATCGCGGGTGAGCACGGTAGCCGGATAACGGACAATCTGGCCTTTTCCCGGTTTGAGCAGGCGTACTTCAATCATCGGATGACACCGGCTCGTCGTAACTGCCCAAACACAAACTCTTCAATCGGTTCGGCGGTATTGACCGGCACGTAGCGCATACCGCGCCCGCTACAAAATGCCTCAATCTCGCCCTGCCAGGCCCGCAGCGATTCGCGGTAGCGTTCCAGCACATCGAGATCGGCGCTGATCTCGACCGCCGGGCCACCCTCGCTATCGACCAATCGAATATCGCCTTCGATCGGTGGATCGATCTCTTGCGGCGCCAGCACGTGCATCACCGTAATCTCGAAAGGTCGCGAACTCAGCGCGCGCAGCGCCTCGCGCCAGCCTGGATCGAACAGATCGGAACAGAGCAGCAGCGGCCCGGCACTGCGTGCCGTCTGGATATAGTTGCGACAGAATTGTGTCAGATTGGCGCTGCTGCCGGCTTCCAGCCGCTGCAAAAACTCAAAGAGAGCCACCGCGCCGCGTTTACCGCGCGCGCCGGCGAGCGCTGCCGATCTGCCGCCAAACGCAGTAACACTCACCCGATCCAGGTTGCTCAGCGCAATATAGCCAAAGGCTGCCGCAATCTGGCGAGCATAATGCAATTTTTCCGGTTCGCCCCAGGCCATACTGCGACTGGTATCGACCAGGAGATGAACGTTCAACTCCTCCTCAGCCACGAACAGCTTCAGATAGAAGCGTTCAGCGCGGGCGTAGAGATTCCAGTCAATCTGACGAATATCATCGCCGGCAGTATAGGGGCGGAAATCGGCAAATTCGACCGACGAGCCTCGTTTCGGGCTGCGCCGCTCGCCTTGCAGATCGCCGGCCATTGCTCGCCGGGTTTGCAATGCCAGACGGTCAAGCTTGCGCAGAAACGCAGCCGTGAGCAACGGCTCAGCCATCACTCCTCCTTGACCGCTTCCAGCACGCCTTTGACCACCTCATCGGCGCTCACGCCGTCGGCCTGAGCTTCAAAATTGAGCACCACGCGGTGACGCAGCGCCGGCAGCGCGGCCAGGCGTATATCGCCGAACGAAACGTTATAGCGGCCATCGAGCAGCGCCAAAATCTTGCCGGCCAGGATCAGAGTCTGCATGCCGCGCGGCGATGCGCCGTAGCGCACATAGTCTTTCGTCACTTTCGGCGAGTCTTTGTTCTCTGGGTGCGTTGCGGTAATGAGCCGCGCCGCGTAAGCCAACACGTGACTGGCAATCGGCACGGTGCGGGCCAGCTCCTGCATCTGGATAATTGTCTGGCCATCGGTGACATGGCGCGCTCCAGGTTGACGCGCGCTGGTGGTGCGCTGAGCAATCTCAACCAGCTCTGCCGTCGTCGGGAAGGCAACGTTAATCTTGAAAAAGAACCGGTCAAGCTGGGCTTCAGGCAACGGGTAGGTGCCTTCCATCTCGAGCGGATTCTGCGTCGCCAGCACGAAGAATGGGCGCGGCAGTTGGTGGATGGTCTTGGCGACCGTCACCGTGCGCTCTTGCATCGCCTCGAGCAGGGCCGATTGCGTTTTCGGCGTTGCCCGGTTGATCTCGTCAGCCAGCACCAGATTGGCGAAGATCGGCCCAGCCTCGAAGCGAAAGAATTTGTGCCCATGCGCATCCTCGCTAATCAGGGTAGTGCCAACAATATCCGCCGGCATCAGGTCAGGCGTGAACTGGATGCGCGAGAATTTGCAATCGATCACGTCGGCCAGCGCGCGCACCAGCGTGGTTTTGGCCAGGCCGGGAACGCCTTCGAGCAAGGCATTGCCGCCGGCGAGCAACGTAATGATCACCTGCCGAATCAGCTCATGCTGACCCACGATCACGCGGGAAATTTCAGCCTCTATTTGTTGGGCGCGTTGCCGAAACTCTTCCGGCGTAAGGGTGATCGCGGCTTCTGATGCGCCGGTCATGCTAATCCTCCTCCAGATGGCTCAGAAAATCGGTTGAATGCTTGCGTCAGACGACCTGCGCGTGTCACTCACGGTTCCAGGCGCGAGAAGTATTCACGCACGAGGTTTTGCAGGTAGATCGGCACGCTGCCGCGATCCAGCGCTTCGGTAGCCGCGCGCTGATATTCCGGGAAAACCTGCTCGTAGGGCACCAATGACGGATTATTCAGCCCGCTTTGCTGACCCTGGCCCGGTCGCACTTCGCTGCTGCCGCCGCTGCCCTGCTGTCCGGTGATCTGGTCAGGATTGCCGGTCTGACCGGATGGATTGAAGGGCTGATACACTGTGCCATCATTGGCGCCTTGCCCTTGCTGCGTGGCAGGCCGGTTGGGATCGACATTGCCCGGCGCGTTGCTCTGCTGCTGGCCGAGATTGTCAGCCGTCGAACCGCCACCCTGACCGGGCTGGCCCTGCTGGCCCTGACCGGGTTGCTGCCCCTGCTGGCCCTGACCGGGTTGCTGCCCCTGCTGGCCCTGACCCTGGCCTTGCTGGGACTGTTGCCCCTGCCCTTGCTGGCCTTGACCCTGGCCTTGCTGGGCTTGTTGCCCTTGCCCCTGCTGACCGGCCTGGGCAATCTGCTGCCGGGCCGCCTGCGTATTGCTAAGCGCCTGCTGCACAGCCTGTTGGTTGGCAGCGGCAGCCTGCGTGTTGCTTACCTGCTGGCTGGCCTGTTGCAGCGCTTCGGCAGCAGCCTGTAAATCGCCGCGTTCAAGCGCCTGCGCCGCATCTTGCAGCGCCTGCGCAGTTGTGGGATCGGTTGCGGCCAATTGCGCCGCCTGCTGACCCAGTTCCTGCGCCAGCGCTTCACGCTCGGCAGCGCTCATTTGCTCAAGGCTGGCCGCCAGATTTTCAAGCTGCTGGCGAAGCTGGTCAAGTGTGGGGCGTGGCGAGGTCGGATTGTTCGATAGCTGCTCGAGACGCCGCGCCAGTTGCTCTAATGCTGCCTGTTGCGCATCCACTTGTGGGTTGAGTTGCTGCCGAAGCCGCATTTCAGCCTGCGCCAGATCGGCCAGCGCCTCTTGCCGGTCGCCCGGGTTGCGCGCCAGCTCGGCCTGCAACTGCCGGAGGATCGCTTCTAGTTCGGCGCGCTGCTCTGGCGTCAGGTCTTGGCGCGAGGCTAGCTCCTCTTCGAGAGCCGCCAACTGCTGAGTAACCTCCTCTATCATCTCGGCCACGGCTGCGCGCTCGGCCAGAACCCGATTCATCGGATTGGGCAGCGTAAGCAGGGCCAGCGTCATCAGCGCTGGCACGAGCGCGATCAAGAGTGGTCGGCGTGGGAGCGCGAGCGGAATCTGACGCGGATGGAGCTGCGCTGCCAGCGCGCTTGCGTCGGCCTGCTGGTACGGCGCTAATGGCGTGTCGGCGCCCGTTTCGTGCAATTCAATCGCCGTAGAAAGTCGTTCGCGCAGACCAAGCAGCCGATCCACCCGTTGCGCAGCCCGACGGGGTGGCAATGGCTTCAAAACGGCAATCCCTATCATCACCAGCGCCCACAACGCAATCGGCGTTAGCGCCCACCAGCTCAAATTGGGAATCGGCGTTATCCATCCGGTTGCAGCGACAAGCGCGCTGCCGGTAAGCGCCATCCACAAGGTGCGACTGGCCAGCGCCAGGCCATCGTTGAGGCGGAGCTTCAGGCTAAGCGGGCGCAACTGCCGGCGTAAACTCTGATACATTGAGGGATTCGTCGTTTGCGTCATCTGCGTCATCGCCAGTCCTTCCTTGATTTGGCGGCAAGAGTATCGTACCACACTCTAGATGACGCTGCCACGCCGGTGTCAGTTCCGAGGATTGCGCCACAACACCGCCAGGAATATCCCGCCTTTACTCGCGCCGCCAGACGTGTCGCTCAACTACCTGTCGCACCAGTTCGCCACGCTCCCAGATTTCGACTACGCGCTGGCTAATAATTGTCGTCGTCACCGTAATCGGCTCGGTAACGGTCGGAACGGTAATCGGGTCTGCCGCGCCGGTAGTGATCGAATGTGCCGGAACCGTGGTGGCTGTGCCCATCCGGCGACGTAACCAGGCTTTGCCGGCTTCGAGCGCCAGCGTTGCCGCCCCAAGCGCCAGCGCGGCGCCAAGCTGGCGCATCTGCGCGGAAGAGAGCGGGAACTGACGCGGCGCTAACGCGCCAGGCTCTCGCGGAGCCAGGGCATCGGCGCCGGTGAGCGCTGCGCCGCATGCGCCGCAGTATCGGTTTTCGAGCGGATTGCCGTGGCGACAGGCTGGACAGATCCGTTCAACCATGACGATCTCCTTGTCGAATAGCATATCGCGCTGACCGGACAACGTTCCGGCCTGCCAGGAGGATACGTTCAGAGCGTATACTCATTATACCAATTCTTGCCGATGAAAGCAGTCAATGAGCGCAACAAAGGCGTGGCATTGCCACGCCTTGACTCGCCCCGTTACGTCAGGCAACGCGCGCAAACGCTATGTTCGCTTCCCAGCCGCCCGTTGTTCGGCGCGCGTTTGTTCCTGATACGGCACAAAACGGGCCAGAATGATGCCGACCTCATAGAGCAGATACATCGGCAACGCCAGCAGGATCAGGTTTATCGGATCGCCCGTTGGGGTGATAAATGCGGCAATAATCACGACTGCCACCAGCGCATACCGGCGGTAACGCCCTAACTGGCGGGCATTGGTCACGTTCAAATATGCCAGCACATAGATGATAATCGGCAATTCAAACACGATCCCGTTAATTAACAACAACATCGACACCGTTTCGAGAAAATCTGAGAGGGTCGGTTGAGTCTGGATCAACGGCGAGTCGGAAAAACCGACCAAAAACCGGATCGCGACCGGCGTCGTCACAAACCAGCCAAACGCAATTCCGGCTATAAAGAAGAAAGTGACGAACGGAAGAGCGCGAAAGATCAGGCGACGTTCGCTATCGGTCAGACCGGGGACGATGAAGGCCAGGATCTGATAGACGATCACCGGCATCGCCAGAATCACGCCAACCAGCAACGCCACCTTCATATAACTGGTGAATTGCTCGGTAGTGCCAACCGATTGAATCGGCGCAAAGCGATCGTTGATCGGGGCAAAATTCAGAATAAGCAGATCGATGAGCTTGATCGGGCCTTGCGGCCAGACCGCAACAAAACCCAATACCATCCCGATCAAGACAGCGATGCTGGCCTTGATAATCCGGCTCCGCAGTTCAATCAGATGTTCGATCAGCGTCATCGAAGCCTCATCGGCCTCGCGCGCTGGCGCCGGTTTGCTCGTCATGGCGTTATTGTCTCCTCTGGTGGTGCGGGGGCAGGTTTCGCGACCGGTTGCCAGTTGGCGTCAAGCAGGCCCCGCGCTTGCAATTGAAAGACAATCGCTTGAAGCTCACCTGTCAGCGCCGTGAGTCGCGCAAGTAGATCGTTCATCTCGGCAGGCGAGAGCGCGTCGGGTGTAACCGTGTCCGCGTCTGATGTCGCCCCATTGACCGGTGTATCCGGGTGACCGAACAGCATGCGATCTTCATCGGTAATCGGCTGGGGCACACCGGAAGCCGATGCTGGCAATGCCGGTGCAGGAGCCGCCGCCGGTATCGGCGCCTGCGCCGGCGGTCTGATAACCGGTTTAGGGGCCGGTTTGGCCTCGTCCAGCGCCGTAACAGCCGTTTGCCCGGCTTGACTGGCCTCGTCAAGCGCAGCCTGAGTTTGTTGCCCGAGCGTCTTCAATTCGTCGATAATCGTCTGCGCGTCATTGCGAAGATCGAGCTGATTGCGCGCGAGCGCCAGTTCGTCGCGCAACTGGGCAATCTCGCGCTCAAACTGGTTGCGCATCTCGGTAATCATTTGCAGTTCGGGCGACTGTTGCTGCCAGGCCAGAAACTTCGCCACCTGTTTGCCGGCGAGGCGACCGAGTTCCGGTAATCGTTCCGGGCCAAACAGTACCAGCGCCAGGCCGGCTATCAGGATCAATTCAGGCAGATGAACGTTGAAGATCTCCATACAACTCCGCGCGTTGCCGGTGATAGTATTCCGCTACTATCTTACCACAGCACACACAGCCACGCAGGTGGGGCAGCAGGTCGGTAGCGCGCGAGCGCGCGCAGCGTTGGAGTGGGGTAAGCAGCGTCAAACACGAGAGCGCCGGTCGGGCAGCGCCCTATCAACAGGCGCGAGCCTGTCATCTTGTTTCGTCGTTACAGCAGTTGGCGGAATGCTATGACACATCAAACGCGCCCGACGGCATGCCATCGGGCGCGCGCATCTGTCGCAATCAACAATATTTACTCGTTACTCTGATGCGTTTCGAGGTACTTCAGCGCATCGGCGACAGTCTGAATCTTTTCAGCCTCTTCATCGGGAATCTCAACGCCAAACTCCTCTTCAATTGACATAATAAGCTCGACCAGATCGAGCGAGTCAGCATTCAGATCCTTCGTAAATGACGCGCCCGGCACCACTTGCGCCTCATCGACGCCGAGCTGTTCGACAATAATCTTGCGCAGGCGCTCTTCCATCTCTGCCAGAGTCATATTGGTGGTATTCCTTCCTTTCAAAGACAGCTATTCCTCATCGTCGCGCCCGGCAAGGTAGCGGGTCACCACCGTGCCAAGCACGCCGTTCACAAACCGGCTTGAATTGTCGCTGCCGAACTGCTTGGCTAGCTCGACCGCCTCGTTAATCACCGCCTTCATCGGGGTCCGTTCCACTTCATCAATCAGAAGCTCAAACAGCGCAATCCGCAGCACCGCCTTGTCAACGCCGGGCATCTGGGCAACGGGCCAGTTTGGGGCTGCCTCTTCAATGATGCGATCGAGATACGAACGATGCTCCCACGCGCCAAAGACGAGCCGACGGAGAAACTCTGCGCTCTCGCGCGGCATCGGTTCATCGGCGAGCCGACGTTCGAGCACCTGATCGATTGCGTGATCGGTTTCATCAACCTCAAACAAGATTTGTAAAGCTGCGATTCGAACGCGATGCCGTTGACTTGCCAACCTCGCCCTCCCCATACGCATCCCGATTCCGGACTAGGCCGGGCTGAGCGTCTCCTTCCACTGGCGCAACAGTTCGGCAACATAGCCGGTGTGGATCCGTCCGGCCCGAAAGTCTGGGTCGTCAATCAGCGCCAACTGGAATGGGATGGTTGTCTTGATGCCAGTAATGACGCACTCATTGAGCGCCCGCCGCATGCGGTTGAGCGCTTCGTCGCGTGTGTCGCCAAAGGTAATAATCTTCGCCAGCAACGAGTCATAATTTCCGGGTGGTGTGTAGCCGGAATAGAGGTGCGAGTCGACTCGCACACCAGGGCCGCCGGGCGGCAGGTAAAATTCGACCTCACCGCTGGCCGGTAGAAAATCACGCTCCGGATCTTCGGCATTGATCCGGCATTCAATGGCGTGCCGGGCTATTTTAATGTCTTCCTGACGCAACGTCAAGCGTTCGCCGCTCGCGATGAGCAACTGCCAGCGCACAAGATCGACGCCGGTTACCTGTTCGGTCACCGGATGCTCGACCTGAATCCGGGTGTTCATTTCGATGAAGTAGTAATTGCCATCTTCATCGAGCAAGAATTCAAGGGTGCCGGCGTTGACATAACCAATCGATTTGATGCCGCGCACAGCATCTGCGCCCATGCGCGCCCGCAACTCAGGCGTTACCACCGGCGACGGCGCCTCTTCGACAATCTTTTGATGGCGACGTTGCGCCGAGCAGTCGCGCTCGCCCAGGTGAATGGCGTGGCCATACTTGTCGGCCAGGACCTGAATCTCAACGTGGCGAACGCGGGTCAGGTACTTCTCAAGCAAGAGGGCGCCGTTGCCGAAGGCCGCTTCCGCTTCGGCGCGAGCGGTCGGGTACGCGCGTTGCAGATCGGCTTCATCATAGGCCACCCGCATCCCACGCCCGCCACCGCCACCGGAAGGTTTCAGCAACACCGGGTAGCCGATCTGGCGCGCGACATCGAGCGCTTCATCGAGCGAACGCACCTCGCCATCGGAACCGGGCACGGTGGGCACGCCGGCTTTACGCATCGTCTCGCGACCGATGGCCTTGTCACCCATCAACCGAATCGGTTCGGGGGGTGGGCCGATGAAGGTCAGGTTGCAATCGGCGCACATTTCGGCGAAATACGGGTTTTCGGAAAGGAAGCCGTAGCCGGGATGCACCGCATCGCAGCCGGAGATCAGCGCAGCGCTAATCAGGGCCGGCGCATTAAGGTACGATTTGGCCGGCGGCGGCGGCCCAATACAAACTGCTTCATCGGCCAGTCGCACTGCCAGCGAATCGCGGTCAGCCGTACTGTACGCAGCAACGGTGCGAATCCCCAATTCCTGGCAGGCCCGAATGATACGCACGGCAATTTCGCCGCGGTTGGCTACTAACACTTTGCGAATCATCAGGACATCACCATCCCGCCGTCGATCGTCAGCGTTTGTCCGCTGATGTATCCACCGGCATCAGAGGCCAGAAAACACACCAGTCCTGCCACTTCGGTCGGTTGGCCAAACCGACCGAGCGGGATCGTTGCCAGAATGGCTTTGCGCGTCTCTTCGCTCAGCCCGTCGGTCATCTCGGTCTCGATAAAGCCGGGCGCAATCGCGTTCACCGTGATGCCGCGACTGGCCATCTCGCGCGCAGTCGATTTGGTAAAGCCGATGATCCCGGCTTTGGCTGCGGCGTAATTGGCCTGCCCGGCGTTGCCGATCAACCCAATCACCGAGGCGATATTGATAATCCGTCCAAAGCGCTGCCTGGTCATCGGGCGCAACACGGCGCGAGTGCAGAGAAATACGCCGCGGAGATTGGTTGCGATCACCTCGTCAAAATCGCTCTCCTTCATGCGGAGCAGCAGGGTATCGCGGGTGATGCCGGCATTGTTGACCAGAATGTCGATCCGGCCAAACTGTTCCAGCGTTGTCTTCACCAGGTGTTCGACATCATCGACCTGGCTGACATCGCCCCGAATGGCAATAGCCTTGCCGCCGGCAGCGGTAATGGCGGCAACAGTCGCTTCCGCTGCGGCCTCATTGCCGCGATAATTGACCACAACCGTTGCGCCGCTACCGGCCAGCCGTTCGGCAATGGCGCGGCCAATGCCACGGCTTCCGCCGGTGATAATCGCAACGCGCCCGCTCAGATCAAGCAGCATGGCTCGTTATCCCTCCGCCATTGCAAACAGTGTCTTCCCATCGATAATCAGCACATTACGCCGCCCGCTGGCCGCTTTCACCGTATCGGGGGTGAACTCGGTTGACGTAATGACTAACCCCTTCGGAATTCCGCTGCGCTTCATATCTTGCAACAAGCTCTCAAGCGTGCCGGGTCGCACCTTGTCGGCGACCGACAGGCGCAGCAGATAGGTGACGCCTTCGTAGGTCAGCGTCAGATCGAGGTGCTTATCTTTGTCGATGAAGCGATAGTCCTGGAACTCAAACCCCTTCTTGCGGAAGAGATTGAGCACATACGATCCGAACTGAGGGAGCGACAATCCCTGCAAATCTTCCAGCGTGCGCACCACGCCGGGCCGTTCGAGCCGACCGCCGCGTTCGGCAATCTCCTTTTGCAACTGCCGGTTGCGCTCTTCAGCCCGGCCCGACATCACCGTGCCAAAGGCGGGGAAGGGAATTAAGGCAAACGCCGAGAAGATAAAATAGATGGTGATGAGATCAATCAGGGTCGCCGGAGCTGCCGGCTGCTCGGGATCGAGCTGAATGACCGGCATCGGCGCGATGCCACTCTCGCCGGCCAATCCGTAACCGGTCATGATCGCCAATCCAAAGGCAAACGTTACCAATCCTAAAGCCAGGCCATTGGCCAGGTACTCGCCGCGCACCTTTCGCCCCAGGTAGATGCCGGCCATCACCGGCACCACGCCGGCCAAAATCTGCAAGATGTTGTTCGCCAGGAACAGCGAACACCAGGCGATGGCCGTAATCAGGGCAACCAGCAGCACTTGTGTCCATTCAATTGCGCGAATCGCCTGGACGATGCGCTGCCAGAACGTTGGTTTGGTCGGTTGTTGAGACACCGGTTGTGGTGTCGTCTCGATACTCATAGTGCCGCGTTCCTCTGCTGTCTCAGGTTTATGGACGGCCATTGCGCTCACCCTCGTGGTTATCGCCGACCAGGCCGGTCGTTGCGTGATTGCGCATGCTGTCGCGTTCGAGCAACTCATCGACCGCTTCGCGCAGCTTGCCGATGTCGGCAAAAGCGCGATAGACGGAGGCGAAGCGGATGTACGCGACTTCATCGAGATCGCGTAACCGGCGCATCACGGCATCGCCAATGGCCTGTGAGCTGATCTCCTGTTCGTCAGTGGCCATGACCATCGCTTCAACATCGTTCACCAGTTGCTCGATGGCATCGGCCGGCACGGGACGGCGGTAGCACGCCGTTCGCACACCACGAGCAATCTTCTCACGGTCATAGGGTTCGCGCGTGCCATCCTTTTTGATCACCATCAGACTGACCGATTCAATCCGTTCATAGGTGGTAAAACGCCGGCTACAGGCGCGACACTTGCGTCGACGCCGGATCACCTCACCCTCATAGAGCTTGCGGGTGTCAATGACATCGGTCTCTTGAAAATGGCAGAATGGACATCGCATGAACGACGCGCGCTCCTTCATCCGTGTTTATCAGGCATTATAGCACACGCTCATGCCGCTCTGATCTGCGCGTCGCGCCCAAAGCTGCGACGGAGCAAGCCGCTTCGCCGCGAGGCTTCCCAGATTTCGACATGGGCATCGCCGTCGGCGATGACGTCAATCGTGATCGTCTCGCCGATTTGCACCTGCACATCGCGCACGATCTGACTCTTGCTCCGTTCAAGATATTCGGCCAGGCGTAACATGGCGCTCAAACGAGCGATGCGCGTTTCGTCATCGGGAGTGAGAATCGAAGCATACGGCGCCAGATCGCCCCATCCTTTGCGATGGTTGCGCACCAGGCTGGCGATGATGACAATTTCGCGATGGCTGAAGCCGAGCAGGGTGGCGTTGTGGATCAGATATTCGCCGTGCTTGTGGTGGTCATAGTAGCCGACACTGATCCCGATGTCGTGCAGGATGGCGGCATAGCCGAGCAGTTCGCGTTCCCACGCGCCGTAGCCGTGCAGAGGAGCTAACTGATCGAAGAGCGACTGGCTGATATGGGCAACGCGAGCGCAATGTTCGGGTTCGTAATGGGTGAGGCGAGCGAGATTGAGCACACTGAACTGGCGCGGATTGTCTAGCAGTGGCTGAGGCTGATCGGCGAGAAAGTACTGGTAGAAGATGCCTTCACGCACACCCTGACCGCTGACCAGCAAACCCGGAAACCCACCCCGATCGAGCAGCGCGGCGATGATAATCGCGCCGGCGAGAGTGACATCGGCCCGCTCCTCTTTCATGCCGGGAATCTGCAACCGCTCGCGACGCGACCGCCGCGCCAGCTCGTCGATGATGCGTTCGATGGCCTCGCGGCTGAGCCAGTAGCCATGCACGCGCTCGAGTGGATAGCCGCGCTGTTTCTGGTCGATCCGGGCCAGTTGCCGCGCGGTGCCGCCCATGCCACCCAGGTGACCGCGCGCCAGGTCGGGCAACCAGTCGAGTGGCGCAAAGGCGGCGCGGGCCGCTTCTCGCAGGCGGCGCAGGTCGGCGCGGCTGATCGGATCACTTTGCGCAAACTGTTCGGTGAAGCGCACGACTCCAGCCTGCACTGAAAAGCTGCGCGTGAGGGCGCGATCGGCGACTGCCATGACCTGCGTCGAGCCGCCGCCGGTATCAAAGAGCGCGCCGGTCTGGATCGGCAGGGCATTGATTGCGCCAAGGTACCCAAAGTAGGCCTCTTCTTCCGCCGAGATGATCCGCAGCTCAAGCGGGGTGGCGGCGCGCAACGCCGCCCAAAACTCTGCCTGATTGGCCGCTTCGCGAATGGCGCTGGTGCCCACAGCGATCACCTGATCGACGCCGGTGGCCAGGCACAGCGAGTAGAACATCCGCAACGCCTCGACCGCCCGTCGAATCGGCACTGGTTGTAACATGCGTGATGGGCCAATGCCTTCGGCGAGACGCACCGTCTCGCTGACCTCATCGATGAGGCGGAAGCAGCGTTTTGGTTCATAGGCCATCACGATCAGGCGGGTGGTGTTTGAACCGAGATCAATTACGCCGAGTTTTTTCATAAGATTGATCCTGCCGATTGCTGTTGCGGCGCCGGATAGCGCCTTGCCGTGATTATGAGGTGTTGCGCCGGGGCTGTCAAATACCGTCCGCGCCGCGCCGGGGCTGCTACCTGTTACTCTAAACGGTACAATCAACTATGTTCGGAGCTGCTATTGGGTGGTGAAGCTATGGCGCGCGCGATTGCGTTGGCAATGCAAAAAGGAGGCGTAGGCAAGACGACGACCGCGCTCAACCTTGGCGTCATGCTGGCCACGCGGGGCCGGCGCGTCTTGCTGGTCGATCTCGATCCACAGGCCAACCTCACACAGGGGTTAGGCATCGATCCAGGCGCGCTTGAGTATAGCGTCTACGAAGTGCTCCTTAATCCCGATCACGGCAGCGCCTTCGCCACCCGCCAGGTCAGCGAGCGGCTCGATGTCATTCCGGCCTCGCTCGATCTCGCTGGCGCCGAACTCGAACTGGCGGGCCGGGTCGGGCGTGAATTGCTGTTGCGCAAGGCGTTACGCGCCGCCCAAAGTCAATACGATTATATCTTACTCGATCCGCCGCCGAGTCTGGGGTTATTTGCCCTCAATGCGCTGGCTGCCGCCGAATGGGTGCTGGTGCCGCTGCAATTGCACGCCTACGCTTTGCGCGCGCTGCCGGCCCTCGAGGCGACGATCGAGCTGGTGCGCGAGATCAATCCACCATTGCGGATCGGCGGCATCGTCTGCACGATGGCCGACCGGCGCACCAGCCTGAGCCATCAGATCGAGCAGCAGGCGCGCGCGAAGTATGGCGATCTGGTCTTCACAACGGTCATTCCCTTCAACATTCGGCTGGCCGAAGCGCCGGCGGCGGGTCAGTCGATTGCCGCGTTTGCTCCGCATAGCGCCGGCGCTCAGGCCTATGCTGCGCTGGCTGCCGAACTGGAGGAACGGTATGGCAGATGAGACGAATAATCCGATTCGACGCGGGCGCGGATTGCGCATCACCGCGCCGCCGGGCGCGCCGGATGAAGCGGTTGCGCCGGCGCCGGACAACGCCACGATCGCGCGCGGCCAGGGATTGCGCCTGTCGATAGCGGCTGGTGACATTCGGACGACAACGATCAAAACGGCGAATGGCCTCGTTCACTACAGGCGAATTGGGGAAGGGCCGCCGCTGATCGCCGTCCATGGCGTGGGCGCTTCGAGCCGGTTGTGGCGCGATGTCCTGCCGGGGCTGGCCGACCTGCGCGCCTGTTACGCTCTCGATCTGCCCGGTTGCGGCGCGTCGCCGGCGCGGGGAGCGGCGCCAACTCTGGCGACCCTGGCTGATGAGGTGATCGCGTTTGCCGATGCGCTCGGACTGCGCCGCTTCGATCTCATCGGGCATGCGCTCGGCGCTGGCGTGGCGGCGGTGGTGGCGGCTACCCGACCGGCGCGCGTCAACCGTCTGATCCTGTTCAATTTCGGGGCGCGCGCCGCCACTCCAGATGGATTGGCGCTGGCGCTGTCGCGCGCGCCGCTCGATGTCTTCCTCGGTCTGGCGCGACCATTCCTGAATTCATGGGCCGGTTGGGCGCTCAACGCCCCCGTTGCCGGTCAGCTCATGGCCGCATGGCTGCTGGCCGGGCCGCCTGCCGATCCGGCGCTCTGGGATGCTTATCTCGCCGATCACGCCCGCGCCGATGCTCGCATGTACATTACGATGCAGACGATGGCGACCGATCCACTCTTGAAACGTCACCTGGCTCACATCGTTACCCCGACGTGGGTGATCGGCGGTCAGGAGGATCGCATTATTCGCCCTGCGGATGTACGGGCTGCCGCTGCCTTGATCGCGCGCGCAACCGTTGAACTGATCCCCGGCTGCGGCCATCTACCCCCGGTTGAGCATCCAACAAGCTGCCGGCAGTTGGCGCGCGCCGCGCTGGAGACTGCCTGATCACACCAATCCAGGCGCGCTTCCCGTAACGCGGTAGAGACAACAACACTCTGCCGCGTTGTGCTTTCCCCGCGCAGCCATCGGGCAAGGGGCAATGCCTTCCATCCACTACTCCCGCCTGTTGGCATTTCGTTTTTCTCAAAACCATCTTGACAATCGCTTATCGGCGTGCTATAGTTCGCTTAACCGATTAACCGCTTAAACGTTTAACGGCGGAGTAAGGGCTGTGCCGACAATCAAAGATGTCGCGCGCCGCGCGCAAGTCTCAACCGCAACCGTCTCGTATGTGCTCAACGGCACTGGCGTCGTCAGCGACGCCACCCGCGAGCGCGTGCTGGCCGCCGTCGCCGAGCTTGGCTATCAGCCCAACCACAGCGCCCGCGCCCTGCGCACCCGCTCCCACACCATCGGCGTCGTCGCGCCCGGCATTGCCGGGCGACTGGCCGATCCGGATACCGCCGAAATCCTGGCCGGCCTCAGCGAAGCGGCCACCCTCGCCGGTTACTGCCTCTTGATCGCCGCCCCTTCCGACGGCGAGAGCGAAGGCGATCTCGATCTGCGCCTGGCCCGCAGCGGTCGGGTCGATGGTCTCATCCTCTTTGATTTGCGAGCGCATGACGAACGACCGGCGCGCCTGGCGGCGGCTCAGGTGCCGGCTATCGCGATCGGCGCTCCAGTAGCCGGCATTGACTGCCCGGTCATCGGCTTCGATCTGCGCGCCGGCGCCGAACAGGCAACGCAGCACCTGATCCGTCTCGGTCATCGCCGCATCGCCCTGATTGCAACGCTCTCTGATCTCGCTGTCAGCGAACCGTTCTACGCCGGTTATGCCGCCGCGCTGCACGCTGCTGGAATCCGCCGCGAAGCGGCCCTGGTTGTCGAGGCCGGCGCCAGCGAGGACGATGGCATGAACGCCATGCACGAGCTGCTGTCAACGCGGCATCCGCCGACGGCAGTCATTGCGGCAACCGATACCCTCGCCTTCGGCGCGTTGCACGCCTTGCGCGACGCCGGTTATAGCGCCGGCGTCGATCTGTCGATTGTCGGCTGCGGCGATCTACCCCTGGCCGCGCATATCTATCCGCCGCTCACCACCCTGCGCGCGCCCCGCCGCGAGCTGGGCGCCACCCTGGCCCGGCATCTCATCGCGCTCATCGAGCGCCGCGCCGTGCCTGCCGTCACGCTCTTGCCCTTGCGCCTGATCGTTCGTCACTCCACCGCCGCGCCGCCGCGCGTGGCCGGGTGAAAAAGTATATCGGCAAATAACGAAGGAGAGTTTGCAAATGGCTTCAATCAAGTATGACCACGTGTGGAAGCGGTTCGGCGAAGTGACCGTGCTGAAAAACCTCGACCTCGACATCGCCGACGGCGAGTTCCTCGTGCTGGTTGGCCCGTCGGGATGCGGTAAATCTACCGCTCTGCGCTGTCTGGCTGGCCTGGAAGAAGTGACTGAAGGCCGCATCTTCATCGGCGACCGCGATGTGACCGATATTCCGCCCAAAGATCGCGACATCGCGATGGTCTTCCAGTCGTATGCGCTCTACCCGCATATGAGCGTCTACGACAATATGGCCTTTGGTCTCAAGCTGCGCCGCGTGCCCAAGGCCGAGATCGACCGCCGGGTGAAGGAAGCCGCCGAAATGCTCAGCATTGCCCACCTGCTCGACCGCAAGCCCAAGGCGCTGTCGGGTGGTCAGCGCCAGCGCGTGGCGCTGGGCCGCGCAATCGTGCGCGATCCCGCCGTCTTCTTGATGGACGAACCGCTCTCGAACCTTGACGCCAAGCTGCGCGTGCAGACCCGCGCCGAGATTAGCAAGCTCCACCAGCGCCTCAAGACCACCTTCATCTATGTGACCCACGATCAGACCGAGGCGATGACGATGGGTTCGCGCATCGCCGTGATGCGTGACGGCATTTTGCAGCAGATCGATACGCCCCAGAACCTCTACGACCACCCGGCCAACATGTTCGTGGCCGGCTTCATCGGCAGCCCGGCCATGAACTTCTTTGAGGCCCGCCTTGAGCGCACCGATGGCGGCGTGAGCGTTGTCGTTGGCAAAGAGTTTGTCCTGCCGGTGCCGGCCAGCAAGCTCGACCACGTGAGCAGCCACATCGGCAAGAGTGTCTACTTCGGGATCCGCCCCGAAGACCTGCACGATGCCCACTACGTGCCGCGTGGCGTCGATGAGCGGGCCAAAGTGCGGGCGGCGGTAAACGTGGTTGAACCGATGGGCGCCGAAATCTACGCCTACGTCGAGAATAGCGGCAAAGAGTTCATCGGTCGCTTTGACCCGCGCTCAGATGCGCGCACCGGCCACACGATCGACGTGGTCTTCGACATGGAAAAGATGCATATCTTCGACCGCGAGACCGAGAAGGCGTTGACATAATCTCGATCATCAGGGAACGGCAAATGGGGTGAATCCTGCCGGGTTCACCCCGTTTGTGTTGGATGTTTGTCTGGCGGGAAGTAAAGTGGGAAGAGCGGTGATCGCGGCAGTATGCTGGCTTCCTCACCCCATCAGGTTCATCTTCGTGCCTTCGCGCCTTTGTGGTGTATCATCCTGCGATCTGAGAAGTCAGCTCTTCCCCTCCACCCTGACCTGCACCACGACAGGCGTTGTCGGCGTGACCTGCCCGACCAGCGCCGGATCGACCGCGAGCAGGCGCTCGAGCAGCTCATCGGGGGTGATCGCCGGATCGGACACCTCAACCTGCGCATTTCCAAGCTGGACGGTGATATTCACCAATGGCAGTGAAGCGGGCGATGGAGTCGGCGGCGGGCGTTTCATCCGTTCGGCCAACGCGCTGACAATCGGCGTCGCAAGGCCGATCAGGGCCAGTATCACCTCTTTGTGGTTGGCCAGGCCCTGCGCAAACTGGCGGGCAATCTCGTAGACATCGCCGCCCATCGCGCCGGTGTACACCGGTTGGGCAACGAGACCGCGCGCGCGCAGATCGGCCAGCGCCGCATCGGCGACAGCGCTGACGCTCGCCGGGTCTGGTCGCGTCGGGTCAGCGCCGACAAATTCGAGCCGGACGGTGAGATGGTCAGTCATTCGAACCTCCTTGCGCTGCCGCGCGTTGCAGTTCTGCCAGCCGCCGATGCAACCATGGACTCCAGCGACGGCGCAGCGCAGCACGCGCCGCGTGAATCGGCGACCAGCGCCGCAGCCATGGCCAGCAGAGACCGATCAGGCCGACACCGCTCGCGATTGCGTAGGACGCTGTCGCATCAGCCAGCGGGCCGAGGGGAGCAAGAATCAACAACCCAATCAGCAAACCGAT
>NZ_CAKZNK010000006.1 GCF_937129525.1 uncultured Chloroflexus sp.
GTCTCGCTCATCTCTTCACCGTATTATTGCGCTGGAGATTATCTATGCTGTCACGATCGCGGGCTTCCGGTCTTGTTTGCCTCTTCCTGGTGGTTGCCCTGCTTGCCAGCATGTTTCCTGCGGTATTGCCAACAGCCAGCGTGCATGCTGCATCATCTCCTCTCACTTCCAGCGCTGAACCACAATCTCTGCGGCCTGAGCCGCTGATTGATCCGTATATCGATCCAGTGCGTTTGACCCTCGAAGCCACGATCGGGGAGGTCATCGATCCCTGGTCTGGAGCAGACAATCTATCAGCCAGCTCTGCATTTGCTGGCTCGCCGCTGCCATCCATACCGCAAGTGGCGCTTCCCGATCCGATGTCGTCCCTCCCGCCGCAATTGCGCGCGCAGTTATCGCCAACCGCAACCCTTGATGCGCCGCGCGCGCAAGACTCGTTTGCGCAAACTGCGCCGGCAGAGGCTGTATCAGCGGGCGCGCCGCCGATTCCTCCGGCAGCAGTTGCTCCTCCGGCAGCCAAACCGCTTGGGCCGCCATTGCCCCCTGTCGGCGATCCCCAGGCCCCGCGCCCTCCGCCGGTTAGCCCTTCCCGCGTAACGAGCGTAATCTTCGTTCCCATTATTCATCTTTCCGGGCCTGGTGGCGCGCCTGAGCGGGATGAAGTGCAGGCGCGACCCGAAGCGGCGACATCCCTGCGTAGCAGCGATGGCATCCTGGAATTGCGCATTCCTCCTGGAGCAGTCGATCGGAATACGACCATCCGCTACAATGCCGCGCCGATCCAAGACGTGGCGGGTTATCAGGAGGCAGGCATCTTCTTTGAACTGACAGCCTCGGATGCGCAGGGTAACCCGGTGAACCAGTTTGCCAAACCGTTGACGTTGGTGGTGAACTACCCATCAGGTTTGAATATTCGCGAAGATCGCCTGCGTCTGTATTTCTTTGATGAAGCGTTGCAACGGTGGGTTGCGCTGCCGACGACTGTTCAACGAGAACAGCGCCTGCTCATTGCCAGTACCGATCATTTCACCCTGTTTGCAGTTCTCAGCACAACCGTCGATTCGTGCGCTGACATAGACTGGCGCAATCTCCCCGTTGACCTGGCGCCCCTCTTCCGCCAGACTTGCGAACGGATCGGCCTTGGAACGATGGGCGATCCCATAGGGAATCCATTCCTGCTTGGCGGTTCCAATACCTGGGTGCAAGAATTTGCCAACGGTAGCATTGTCTCGCGCCCCGATCCACCGGCTGCCTTCTACATGGCCGGTCTTCTTTACGAAGCGTACAGGAATGCCACGAATGAACTGCGCAATCGGGTTGGCGCTCCGATCGCCGATAGCGCGACTACTGCGCCGGAGACGTATCACGATGAGAGTCACGATTTCCGCAATCAGCCGTTCATTGCGCTCGAACGCGGTTTTGTGGCTCGCAACGGCCTCGATGGTAGCGTCAGGGTGTACCTGCCTTATCCCGAGTTTCGCCAGATCACGGTAACGTCGTCGCGACAGACACGCCGGGATGAAAATCAAAATGAAATCACCGAGGCACAGTTGCAGGTAGCGGCTGAGGTTGACCCGGCGCCGGATGTCATGCAAGGCATCGATGCTCAGTTGCAGCTCGTCGTCGAGTTTGACGATGGCACAACCTGGGTAGCGTCTCGAGAAATCAGAAATAACACAGGTATTTTTACAGGTGAGTTTACCTACGATCAACTCCTGCCTCTGACGCGCACTTTATCAATAAGTTTGACGCTGACTCGAATCAATGATGGACTGATCGGCTACGCGCCGTGTCATTACTACGACCATCAGCAACCGTACACCGGTTTTACGCTTTACCCGGGCACGGTAACGATCACCGTGGATTGTCAGGGCGGTAGTTCTGGTGATTTTCTGCCGCCAACTATTGAGTTCCTGGAGGTCTGGCCTGATGGTCAGGGCAATCTGAGCGTCAAAGTGTTGATCGTTGACGATAGCGGAGAGATCGCCAGCGCCAGCATTAACGGCAACCCGGGTCGGCTTGATCCCGAATTGCGTTCAACGCCAGAATTCGGCGAAAATATCTACAGCGCAGTCTTCCGCAATGTCCCACCCAATCAGATTGTCAATTTCACTGTCACGGCGAGCGATCCTGCCGGCAATACCGCCACAGCCAGCGGGAGCAGTCGCGTGACGTTCCGGGGCCGCAATGGATTTGCCTGCGCCAATCCGTGTATGGGTCATGAGGTGATCGTTGGCAATCCCGTTCTACCCGGTCTGGGCAATAAGGTCGAGCCGTTGCCGGTGCTCTTTGTGGCCGGTCCGGGCGAAGCCAACATCGATCTAACCCTGATCCACAACTCTCAGGATCCAACCATTGGCTTGACCGGTCAGGGCTGGACCTTCCCCTACCAGATAAACGCAACGCGCCGCGATAATCTGTTGCTGCGCGGGTATGAGGTGATGTATCCCGATGGTCGGCAGGTGCTCTTCGCCGAAACGTCTGATGGGCGCTTCGTGTCACGATCACCCGATGTTCACGACCGCCTGGAGCGCCGTGGCACGACATTGATCCTGACGACCAAATCGCTGACGAGCTACGAGTTTGATTCGAGCGGTCGATTGATTGCTCAACGCGACCGCAATGGCAATGCATTGCGTTTCGCCTACAATGGCGATCGGCTGGTCAGCATCACGAATGATGCGGGGCGTACTGTAATGCTCACTTATAACGCGCAGGGGCTGATCAGCGCGATCTCTGCGCCAGAAGGCAAGCAGTATAGTTTCAGCTATGAGGGCACGCGGCTGGTTGGCTTTACCAACGCGCGCGGCTATACCACCACCTTTACCTATCAGGAGCAGTATCTCGGCACCCTGCTCGATGTTAATGGTCGGCCATACGAAGCGACAGTTTCCTATCTGGCGAGTGTCCGCAACCCAGCCGGCAATCTGAAGAACCGCCAGGTTTATGACGATCGTGGTCGGGTGATCGAGCAGTGGATTGGCGAACGCGAGCATCGAGTCTTCTCTTACGATGACGATGCGCGCATAACAACGATTACTGATGCGTTCGGTCGCGTTACGACCTATCACTATGACGAACTGTACCGCCTGACGCAGATTACGTATCCCGATGGTTTGTCCGAGTTCTTTACTTACGATGAGCGCTTCAATCGCACGTCGTTTACCGACCGGATGGGTCGAGTCTATACATTCACCTACGATGAGCGCGGCAATCGGTTAAGCGAGGTGGGGCCGCTCGGTTGGCAGCGGAGCTGGGCTTACAACGAGCGCGATCAGGTGACGCAGTTTACCGATGCTGAAGGCCGGATCACGCGCTATGAGTACGATGACCGCGGTAACCTGATCCGTGTTATCGATCCCGCTAACAATGTCAGCGTGATCCGCTACGATGCGCGCGGTTTGCCGGTCGAAGTGATTGACTTTAACGGCAATCGGATTACCAATGTCTACGATCCGACCACCGGTGATCTGGTGGCCATGACTAACGGTGTTGGCGATCAGACGCAGTTTGGCTACGACGATCTGGGTCGCCTGCGCGCTGTGACCAACGGGCGCGGTTTTACAACTCGCTATATCTTTGATGCCAATGATAATCTGATGCAGGTGGACGGGCCACTCGGTTTCGTCTTGCGTTATCAGTACGATCAGAACGACAATCTCATCGCAGCGATTGACGCTAATGGCGGCGTCAGTCGTTTCGGCTACGATCAGGCCGACTATCTGGTGGGAGAGTGTACCCCTCTCGGTCACTGCGTCAGTTTCGCCTATGATGAGATGAACAATCTCATTCGTGTTACCGATGCCGAGAACCGGGTCTGGACGTTCGCTTACGATGCGGTTAACAATCGGGTAGCCGCGCATGGGCCTGAGCAGAGCCATGCGTTCTACCGCTATGACGCGGTTGGCAACCTGACAGCGCTGATTCGCTGCAATAGCCCGCTTGTGAACGGAAGCTGCGCAGTTCAGCGCGCGCAGGAGCTGGTCTACGACGAGTTGAATCGGGTCACGCGGGTGATTGCCAACGCTGTGCCCGGCGCGCCGGCAAGCGCCGATACCAACGTAGTGACCAGCTTTAGCTATGACCGGGTCGGCAATATCGTCAGCATCACCGATCCCAACGGTAACACTTCGCGGTTCGCTTACGACGCGCTGAATCGGCTTGTTCGCATCGAGACGGCTGCCGGTCAGGTGACGACTTATACCTATGATTCTGGCGGTAATCTGGTGCGGTTTACCAACCCGCGCGGTTTTAGCACCACCTTTGCCTACGACGCGGCCAACCGACTGGTCAGCGTGACCGATGCGCTCAATCA
This sequence comes from uncultured Chloroflexus sp., assembly GCF_937129525.1. Classification (GTDB taxonomy): domain Bacteria; phylum Chloroflexota; class Chloroflexia; order Chloroflexales; family Chloroflexaceae; genus Chloroflexus. Next base: position 4,316 of record NZ_CAKZNK010000006.1, read on the forward strand.
GACGACGAGTTTCCGCTACGATGCCAATGGCAATCTGATTGCCAGCATTGATCCTGCCGGGATTGTGACTGCCTACCGCTACGACGCGCTTGATCGCCTGGAGGCACTGATCCAGAATGAGCGTCCTGGCGCGGCGGCCACCAGCACTCAGAATGTAACGACTCGTTTTGCGTATGACCTGGCCGGCAATCTGCGCTTTGTCTTCGATCCACGTGGGCGTTATGTGACCGAGTATCAGTATGACGCCGATATGCGACTGACGCGCATCATTGATGCGGAAGGTGGCGTGACGACTTTTGCCTATGACCGTGTTGACAACATCGTGGCCGTCACGGATGCCAATGGTCATACAACAACCTATCGCTACGATGGTCTCGATCGGCCAGTGCAGATCACCAATCCTGAAGGCCATGCAGTACGCTTCGTCTACGATCAGCTCAACAACCTGATCCAGATTACCGATGCGCGCGGCTTCACCAGTACGTATGCATACGATGGCCTGGATCGCGTAGTGCGTTTCACCGACAATCTTGGCGGTGTCTGGCGCTATCAGTACGATGCGGCAGGCAATCTGCTGGCCAGAACCGATGCCAACGGCCAGACAACCGGCTATGCCTACGATGTCGCCTACCGGCTGATCAGCCGCGCCGATGCGGAGGGGTATGTCACTCGCTGGAGCTACGATCTCAATGATAATCTGCTGACCTATACCGATGGCAATGGCAACACTTCCAGCCTGACCTACGATGCGCTGGATCGCATGGTCACGTATACGAATCCTGAGAACGAGACCACTGCGTACCGTTACGACTGGATGGGCAATCTCACTGCCCGGATCGAAGCTGATGGTGTCGTCACCGGTTATGGCTACGATTCGCTTTATCGCCTGAACAGCGTCACCTTTAACCAGCGTTCAGACCAGCCTGCCGGCGCGGCAGTTAACGTTACCACTCGTTATCAGTATGACGAAGTCGGCAATCTGGTGCTGATCCGCGATGCCAATGGCAATCTCAACAGCTTCGCTTACGACGGCCTCAACCGGGTCATCCAGGAAGTTGATGCGCTTGGCAATATCTGGCGCTACGCCTACGATCACGCTTCCAATCTAATCGAGCGGATCGACGCATTGCGCAACCGCACCCGCTATAGCTACTATCCCGATGATCGGTTGGCCCGGATCGATTACCACGATGGCACGTTTGTCGCTTACGCTTACGACGAAAACAACAATGTGCTAACCGTCACCAATGAGCTGGGCACGACCGAGCGTCGCTATGATCCGCTTAATCGCCTGATCGAAGAGCGCGATGTGCATGGGCGGCAGACCCGCTTCAGCTACGACGCTGTCGGCAACCGAATCGGCCTGACCTACCCTGATGGGCGCACTGTCAGATCGAGCTATCTGAAGAACAACTGGCTGGCGAGCACGATCGATCCTGAAGGTCGGGAGACGCGCTACATTCGCGATGGAGTGGGCAATCTCGTTCGCCAGGAAAACCCCAACAATACCGTCACCGTTCAGACTTTTGACAAAGCCAACCGCATCCTGAGCGTTGAGAACCGGCAGAACGCCGGCGCCGGCACCGTGAATAGCCGATTTGTCTATACCTACGATGAGGTCGGTCAGCGCGTGACGATGGCGGCTACTTATGCCTGGCGCAATCCATCGGTCGTTACCACTTCCTACACGTATGATCCGCTGCGTCGCCTGGTGCGCCACGAAGACAGTCAGGGTCGTTGGACTGAGTACACGTTCGACGCTGTAGGTAACCGGCTGACGATGACAACCAACGATAGCGGTGATACCAATCGGCCATTTGATGCCAAAACCCTATCCTACAGCTACAACGCCATCAATCAACTGCTCACCGTTGTCAGCGATACCCGCCCCGGCCAGCCGGGTCTGAAGCGAACGGACAACAGCGCTCAGGCCATGCATGCATTCCGCCATGAGGTGTCTGCCCAGCGCGGCAAGGGTATCAGCGAAACGGCGGCGGATGTGCTGCTGACGCAGGTGGATGCGCTGCTGACGCAGCTCTACAGCAAGCCGGCGCCCAACGTCGCAACGGTGGAGTCCGTCCTCAACGCGCTCCGCGACCAGGTCGAGTCGTACCAGGCCGCAGGCGACCTGCGCAACCAGGGTATTGCGACCAGCCTGCTGGCGAAATTGCGACTGGCGAGCGATGCTAACCGGGGGTTGAGCGGTGAATTGCAAGCCGTCACCTACACCTACGATGCCAACGGCAACCGGATCAATAAAGAATTCCCCGGCCCGCAAGGCCCGCGCATCCAGGGCACCGATTATCGCTACGACGCCGAGAACCGTCTGATCGCCGTCCAGGATTACCAGCAGAACTTGCAAGGCAACCGGGTTGATCGCGCGCTCACCACTATGGCGCGCGACGGCGATGGACGCCGGATGGTGAAGACCTACGATCCGAAGACCGGAGGCGGCGGGCTGAAGCGGGTGGAATACGTCTACGACGGTCTGGATCCCATTGCCGAATACAATGCCTGGAATCCGCAGTACGACAACTACTATCGCGGCGCTGGCGGACGCATCCTGCAACGGCACCACTTCCCGACCGGCGCGCAGGGCCAGAGCTATTGGTATCACTATGACGGCCTTGGTTCGGTAGCGGGCCTGACGCGCCACGCGGGTCAGAGCAGTCACAACTACCGCTACCAGCCCTACGGCGAGATCGAGCTGCCTCAGGGGAACTTCACCGATCCGCACAACCACTACACCTTTACCGGCCAGGAGTGGAACGAGCATACCGGCCTGTACGAATTCTACGCTCGCCATTACGACCCCGATACCGGCACGTGGCTGACCCAGGACCCGTACCGCGGGCAGATCCGCGATCCGCGCAGTTTGCACCGGTATCAGTATGTGTATAACAGTCC
>NZ_CAKZNK010000007.1 GCF_937129525.1 uncultured Chloroflexus sp.
GCCACAACCGGCACTGTTGAGGAAATAACTGCCGAACCGCTCCCCGATGCGAGAGGCGGCGATACATCAATCGTTCCTGAAGCGTTATTACCGCCAGCGACAAAGACTTTCGATGCGCCAGAGTTAAGGGTAAAGCTTGCTGTTGATGGACTGCTACTCGTCGATTGCGGATACACTGATATGGTCACATCAGCATTGCCGGCGCCAACATTTTGAATGGTTGCCGTTGAATACCATCCCGTGCCCGGTAACGCCTGAGCATGCACCACAGAAGCAATGCTCAATACCAGCATAAGTGAGAAAATACTGAGCACAACACGTTTACGCATACAAACTTACCTCCTTGAAAGTTACCCGTGCCAACCCAAAACAACCTTGCAGAAGAGATCTTGACAATCTCTGCTCGCTCATTATGGCCATAATCTGCCGTCATCACCAATAATCCGAAAGGATTAATCGCTCACCACAAAGAGGTTAATGCTAGTCCAGATAGCCGAGACTGCGCAGGCGATCGAGCACCTCTCGCTCCGCTGCATCGCTTTCCCAACCGGTAGGGTTGAGTGGTCGGCGCGTTTCCTCAGCCTGACCAGCGTTGGACATAGATATGTCAACTTGATAATCGCTGGCAGTAGGCTCAAGAAATTCAATCAGCACGCGACCATCCAGCTCGGCAACAGGGGGAATACCCAGCAACTGCATGACTGTCGGCGCAACATCGATAATTTGCGCCTCTGCCAGCTTTCCTTTCCTGGGTATGACGGGACCACACATTGCCAGCATGCCCAGCGGACGATGAATCCCGGTGAAGTGAGAGCCAGGTGGCGCAAAAATTTGCCGCCCGGCCATTTCACGCCACGATTGCGCCACATAACTCATGCCACGCATGATAACATTCAGATCCGGCCCATAGCCGGCATACGGGCCGGTATACAAATCCTTGCCGCAATAAACGGCATCAACCACCGGTTGACCATCATCGGTAAGTTGGAAGAGGGCAGCCGTAATCTCATCAAGCAACGCCTCGTACTCTGCGCCCGGTTCAACAACGCCATGAGGTTCACGGCCACGAAGATTGATATAAATCTGACCGATATTACCAAAGCTGTAGGCTTTCGTTTGCGACCAGTCAATCGCGTCAGCCAGCAATTGTGTTGCTGGCGGCGCCAACCGCCGCTGCCACCCGATAGGAATACGATGGCGCAACCAGGTCCAAAGACGACCTTTTAATTTTGGCGACAGTTGTTCACGTGAGATCCCAAACGTGATAGCCAGACGCCTGAGCACATCTTCTTGTGGCGATAATGAACGACGCTTCAACCAACCTTGCTGTTCTAACCACACATTGAGAAACACTTCACGATGAAGTGGTCCTCCGCCATGGTCTGAAACCAGCACAACAGTAGTATCGGGACCGGCAGCGCGAACCAGACGACCAACCTCTTCATCAAGCAGGCGATGGATCTTTAAGATAGCCGAACCAAACTGCTGTGCCTGTTCGGGATTGTGCAACGGATGGGTCGGATCCATATGGTGCCAGAAGAACGTCTCTACTTCATCGATAGCGCGATAAACAATCATTCCCAGTTGCCATGGATGGCGTTCCATAAGCCGCAGCATGGCATCCGTTTGACCGCGCGTCACATTGGCTAGATCGACCAGCCATTGTTGCTCTCGTCCGGGGGCAAATTCGGTTGCAGGTTCGATCTGGTAACCCCATGCCAGTAACTCCTGGCGAAGCTGAGGAGGATGTGTAAACTGGCCACTCATTGGCGCGCCGAGACCAGAGACCATAATTCCATGTACTGGCGCCGGTGGATACGTCATTGGCACATTGATCGCCAGGACAAACTTACCGCATTCGCTGGCATAATGAAACATAGTCTTGAAAGTGGTTTGATCACGCCGCGTGCTGATGAGATGGTAACTACCCGGCGCCAGGCGCACGAAATCAAAAATGCCGTGCTTGCCAGGATTCAAGCCACTGATGAGTGATGTCCAGGCTGGCGGTGACATGACCGGGATCGTTGAACGCAGCGGCGCAAATGAACCCTGGCGAAGTATGCGCCCAATGTGAGGCAACCATCCCGCTGCGACCCAGGGTTCAATCAGATCAAGATCGGCGGCATCGAGGCCGATAATCAACACACGGTTCATAATTTACCTCCCACGATACTATGGCGGTTACGCATGCGAAGCCAACGACGGAATGCCTGTAGCTCTGAGACACGAATACCGCCAAAACCGTACAGTGCAACGAGATAGGTCAACGTCGTCAGCGCCACCATCACGAGCCACGGAATCTGCCACCATTGACCGCCGAGAAATACACTCAACGTTACAGCGCTAGCGCCCAGCGCAGGCCAGAGGATGGACCAGATTGACACCCGGTATAATTCCTGGCGAACGATCCAGAAACACCAGACGAAGACGAGCGCTGCCGAACTCACCTTCGCCAACGCTGCTCCAATCACTGTGTATGTTGACTGAAGTATCAGGTTGAGACTGACGTTCAAGAGCATACCGGCTAACTGCGGCAACACAGCGCGATGCTGAATACCGGCAGCCAGCATTAAACGTCCGTTTGGAACCAGTAGCATAATCCAAAGAAAAGACCAGATCATCACCTGCAAAACCGGCGCCGCGATAGCAAACGACTGGCGATACAGGATAGAAATGATGTGTGGCGCATAAAATGTGATTGACAAACAGAGCAATAATGCGCCATATAGCAATAGCCGCATTGACTGAATATACACGATAAAAGCCTTGTCACGCTCTCTGTGATAGGCCATAGATAACATGGAAAGCAGAATGTGGCGGAGACTATTAGGAATGATGAGCAATGCATTTAATAACGCTCCAGCCGCATTATATGCGCCAACCAGCACAATATCGTTCGTGCCACCACCAGAGAGGAGCAGACTATCAAAGTTGCTTTCGAGCGAAGCCATCAAAGCCATAAGGAACAATGGGGTTTCTGCGCGAACATAATGTAGCCATAGACGCGAACTGAATGAAATGGTCGGCCAGAAAAACCGTTTAACGACCAATCCAAAATAGATGAGAGCGCTGAGCCAACTTGTAACGGCTACTACCAGCGCTACTGCCGCGCTGTTTCCCCCCAGCCAGATAATAATGCCTCCCAACAATACGCGCGATATACCCGCCAGCGCATTGATCACAACAATGTAGTGAATACGATTCGTAGCAACGAAAAATGATTGAAAAAGATTGGTTACACTTTCCGGTATTAATGTTGATCCGATCACAACGATCACGAGGAGTGTATAGCGATCGTAAGCACTGAATGCCACCAACCAAACGCACAGACCAACAAAAATTAGCAAGGAAGCGGTGCCGCGCGCCAATACAAAATTTCCCAATGTCACCGGACTCTCGGCAATATCGCGCGCAGTTTCCCGATTAAGCAACTGCTCAAGACCGCCAAGACAAAACGCGGTAAGCAATCCGGTGTACACAAAACTAACACTAAACGTACTGGCTTCGATCTGATTGGCCCGCCATGTCAACAAAATAAAGAAAATCGTATTGGACATGCGCGCCAACAATTCTGCGAACACTGCCAGCCCTGTACCGCGAATTGCGTGCCATAACCAGGATGTCATGATGGAGGCTACCTTTGTCGGTGGATGATGAATGGATGTGGCGGCGTCCAGGATGGCGGCGCCGCAATGACATTACCGTAGCCGCGACCAGCCAGATGGGTCTGGTGAATATAAATTGCCGGTTCATCTGGATCGGCTACCGGCTCAATTCGATGGTAATGTGAATGATATCGCCAGAATCGATATCCAAACCGACCCAACAATTCCCAGATAGCGGTTTGGTGGCCAAATTTGCGATTAAATTCACACAAAATTAATGGCTGATGATGATTTTGCAACAGATCGGTTGCGTGGGTCAAAACAATATCTTCGGCGCCTTCCACATCAATCAAGATAAAATCTACGCGACCGATATCGTGCTCTCGTAACCAGGTATTCAGCCGGACAACCGGCACCAGTTCATACTTTTGTGAAGGGTTAACCGGTAACAACGATGCCTGCATTGCTGAAGCTTCCTGAAAAAGCCGTGTCTCGCCATCAAAAGCGCCAAGAGCTAGCCGAAACGTCGCAATATTATCGGGAACCAATCCAAGCATTTGATTCCATAAAATATTGATCTGTAATTGCTGATAGGTTGTTTTCGCCGGTTCGAAAGCGTACACAAAACCTTGGGGCAAGAGTTGCGCCAAAGCCAACGCATAAATACCCGTGTGAGCGCCAATATTCAACGCTATCATATCCGGCTTAACAAGGGACGGCAGAATGAAAAATTCAGCTTCATACAGTGGCACACGATGGATGAATAAGGGATATTCGGGCGCAAGCGCGGGAACAATGAGTTCAATCTTTGGGGCGTATGGGATCTGAATAATAGACGGCTGATTGAGCGAACCGTTTAAGCGACGCCAGTACCATTCAATCGTGCGTCTCAACAAGGCGCGCCACGGTAGCCGACCGGCAGGATAAACAAACCTTTGCGCCCAGCGCCATTCAGAGAAATGTTTGAAGAATGGTAGCTGCTGCCAAATGGTCATTGTTGCATGCCTCTCGCCATTCCATCATACCACGCCAACCGGCTTAACAGCAGGCCGGGTATCGTTTGCGGGTATGCGCGCAATTCAGGATAGCGAGCATAACGCTCGACACAATCCATCACAGCAAAGAACGGCGCCAGTACCCGTAACCATTCAGGCCGCCCGCGCGCTAAGTCAGTGCGACGATAACGTCCGGTAAACTCAGGATAACGCGGATAGATGGTGACGTAACTTCGTCCAAAGCTGGCGAGATGCCGCCAGAGATCACCGCTGCTAAGTCGGCGATGAACGTGTTTGACCACAGCCGCCGGTTCGAAGAAGAGGCGATAGCCACACCTTCGCAGCCGAAAAGAGAGATCAGTATCTTCGCCTGAAGCGCCGCTAAACCGTTCATCAAACCCGCCTATTTCAATGAAAAGGTCGCGACGGAGACTCAAATTGAGACTCGGGAGAAATGGTCGTATCCCGGCAGGTCGTGTGGCGAGAAAAGGTGTAAAAACTGCCAGATTGTCACACAGATGCCAGTACTGAGTATCATCGAAGGTGATGCCACCACCAACAACAACTTCACCGCGTTGATGCGCAAGCAGATGGTATTGCAGACACTGTGGGTGGGCCAGACAATCGGCGTCAAGAAACCATATAATATCGCCGCTGGACAGGAACGCCCCCTGGTTGCGCGCGCGCGCTGCACTGACCGGTGTGGGTGTTTCTACGAAACGGACAACCGGCTGAGCGGTGATACGCCGCTCATCATCGCGGCCAACGACAATAATTTCAGCGGGTGAGACGGTCTGCCGATCTATAGCAGCCAACACCTGGGCAATAAGTGGCGCATTCAGACCAGGAATGACAACTGAAACTCGCATTGTTTGCTTACCACACTTTTGCACGGCCAATCATCGACTCTGGGATAGGTTGACCAAGATAGGTCAGAATGGTCGGGGCCACATCGTAAATAGAAATATCTTCGATTATTGGCGTTGAACGTTTACGCTTTGGGTCATAAAAGATATACATACCAAATTGAGCATGATTGGCATCATCAGGACCGGTGTCGTTTTCGAAGGTATAAATATCAGAATATCCGACACTACCAACCGCGCGCCAGTCTAGATCGCCAAAATACACAATGAGATCGGGCGCAATCCCACGTACCTGCTGATAGATAGATTCTGGTTTGAAGACGCGATTGTTCATGACCTGACCCTGATGGTCATGAAGCGCCTGCAACCTGGCGACCAGTTCGTCACGCAATCGATCATACTCAGCATTGCTGACAACACCCTGAGGTTCGCGACCAGCAACATTTAAGAAGATCCGACCATAATAGCCGCCCGATCCCCAAGCGCGGGTACGCTTCCAATCGATCCGACACTGTTCGAGAGGGATTGGCCGTATAGGATATTCTTCCAAAACCAGATACCCTTCCTGAATGAGCCACTCGTTCAGACAGAATCCCCCCTGCATTGCCTTGGCGCCATGGTCGGAAATAATCAACACTGCGGTATTATCATCAACAATTTCTAATAATTGACCAATTTGTCGATCAATAAATTGATAATAATCATGAATTGCGCGAGCAAATGGACTATTAGCAACGTGTTTAGGATGTGCAGGATCCATGTCTTTCCAGAAACCATGATGAATTCGATCAACACCCATCTCAACCATGATCATAAAATCATAGGAATTTCGTTCCAATAACCGACGACAGATGGTAAATCGCTGCTCGGCCAGACGATAAATATCACGCAAAACACGGTGTTTATCAGGAGAACGAAAATCGGGCACATCGACCAGAAACTCATCACCAATCCAACTCTGGATGTCGTCTCGCAATGCAGGCGGATACGTAAACTGACTCTGCGCATTTGGCGTTAAGAAGCAACTCACCAGCTCACCATTCACTGGCCTTACCGGATATGTCGGCGGCACGCCGATGACCCCAACTCGTTTACCACGCGCGCCTAGAATATCCCACAGACGCGGCACGGTAACCGAGCGCGCTGTTGCAGTGGTCATTGCAGTATAGCTGTAATCAGCACGGTTTCGAAAACCGTAAATACCAAGTTGACCGGGATCCTGGCTGGTCATCATGCAAGTCCAGGCCGGAACGGTAATCGCCGGAATGCAGCTCTCCATTCGCCCATAGATACCGCTCTCCATCAGCGAACGCATCACCGGTAGATTGTTACGCCAGCGCGCAAAGATGAGTTCAGGCACAGCGCAATCAAGCCCAATGACCAGTAACTTTTCAGCGTGGGTAGCGATCGACATAGCTTCAGCTCTT
>NZ_CAKZNK010000008.1 GCF_937129525.1 uncultured Chloroflexus sp.
GCACGTCGCCGATCGCCAGCAGCACATTGGCTTCGCCCAGCCGGTCGCCGACGGCCTGATAGCGGGTCAGCGCCTGCTGATAACTCGCCAGCGCCGCATCCATCTCCGTGCGGAACCGCAGCACGTCGCCGATCGCCAGCAGCACATTGGCTTCGCCCAGCCGGTCGCCGATCTGTTTGAACACGGTCAGCGCTTGCTGGTAACACCGAAGCGCTTTCTGATGGTCATAGCGCCGCGCATAGGCGATGCCGGCCCGCAACAGCGCATCGGCCTGAGCATCGGATTGACCGGCGCGGGCATACCACCCGGCGGCGCGTTCGTAGGCCTGAGCTGCTTCGTCTAATGTCGCTGCGTGTTGAGCGTAGAGACCGGCCAGGTCGTACCATGCGTCAGCCGCGGCTGACGCATCGGGATTCGTTGCCTGTTCCAGGTCGTTGATGCGGCGCCGGTAATAGTCGATCCAGCGGGCGCGTTCTGTATCATCCTTGACTTCGATAGCTCGCCGACGAGGAGTCGTATCAACGGCCGGAATTGGCGACGTTGTAGCAAGTTCGCGGCCAATAAACACGCCTTCGGGTCTCTCCCCAAGCTGGCCGTAGAAATGGACGATGGTATTGACGCGCGAGGAAAAGTTTGGCGCCCGGTTGCTCAACACCTGCAACCCGTAGTCTGTCACCCAAAACAGGAGACGATGCGGTTGGCTGAGCAATGCCTCGCGATGGAGTTCCAGGTACTCAGCGATACCGCGATCGAACGCGCTATCAATCCCGGTGATGCTGACCACATGCGGTGGATCGGATGGAATGCGACGAAGGAATGCAAGCAGATCGGGTTCTTCATTGATGAGCGCGCATTCGATAATCGGCAGAGGGGCCAGAGCTTCGCGCAGGCGATTGGTCACCGCCCGACGCATTGCGCCGTCTTCGTAAACGGCAATCGCCCACGCTCCCGCCACGGCCCGAAATAAACGCGCCAGTCGCCTGATTTCTGAGTCGGTCACCGACGTTATTGACCGTTCTGTCTGTGTTCGAGAGTCGTCGTTCATCGTCTCACTGTTCCGGTGTTGAGCGAAGCAGATCCCACAGGATTGGATGCGCATCACACCAGGGCTGACCGTCTTTGCTATTGTTATATTCAACCAGAGCGCCCTTGTAAAGCAGACTCCGGTTTTCGTCATCGGCAGTCAGCCGGTGATCGTTGTGGCGACGACGCAGGTTTTCCCAGTCCACATCGCTCAGCGTGGGCAGCAAGAATGAGCGTTCGATCAACAGCGCCTTATCCACGTCGGCAAGGAGAATTTTAGCGCCGGTTGCATAGGTAGCGGCATTTTGCGCCAATCGAATCAATACGGTCGGCACGCCACCACTGGCTATGGCCAGACGCTGAAGCGCCTTGTCTTCTATCAGATTATGATCCATGCGTCGGAGCACTATCTCGCGCAGTGTTTCCAGTCTTCCTTGTCCAGACGACCCGAACGCTGTTTAGGGGGAATGTTGGGCAAGATTTCAACCCGCGAAAATTGTTGACGGATCTGTTCAAAGTCTTCTGAATAACGCAACGCCGAAGGGCAGGTGAAGATGATGTAGGCCTGCGGCGCGTTGAGCGTGGCAAACCGATCAAGAAAAATACGTCTGGCTGCCTCTAGATCAACTTTGTCTAAACCTTCAATGATAATCAGCAAGGGCTTTTGGCCGGTGTTTTCGGCCTGTTCAATAACCCAATTCAGATGGCCCAGCAGCTCAGTCATGCGAAAACTCAATTCGCGATGGATTGCCTCGCGGGCCTCTGCTGATTGGCGAACTTCCGCTTCGAGTTCGACAATGCCAAGCTTCAAACTGGCGCCGAAGGTCTTTTCAGCCGATGACGCGCCGAGCGTCAACCCGGCCACAACTCTTGTAAACCAGTTGTAAAGCTGCTGCCAGCGGTCGCTCAGTTGAGCAGTCAAAGGAGGTTGAATCCATCCCTCGTCGCTCCCTTTTCTAAACACCCGCGTGAACAGCACAAGCATCAAGTCTTCCAGCGCCAGATCTGTTCGTCCCGTTGACTCCAGAACATCAAGCTGCACGATGAGAAACTCGTCCTGCAGTTCTTCGGCCAATTTGGCGAGTTCGGTCGATTTACCGCTTCCACGATGACCGATAAAGATAATCTTTTGCGCAGTGGTCTGTTTTTTCTGAGCGCGTAGCCATCTACCCAGGGCAGAGCGCGGCGACGATGGCCGTTCAACAAACCATGCTTTGAGCTGATCTGGATTTAAGCGAATCTGATGGTTAAAATTGATCAAAACGTCATCAAGGTTGATGGCTTTCATACGGTCTGTCCGCTCTTCCAAACCGGTGGAAACGCAAGAAAATATCTTTCTCATTGTAGCACTATACATTCTCAAAACAACAACGAACTCTATCAACTTTCCGGTTCAATGGCTATCGGTCGTGGAAGAACATACGCTGTTGCAAGCCAGACGCGAGCAGGTGGAAACGCAGCCATGCCCGTTTCTCGCATTCTACGCAATGACACCGGGCCACCGAGCCGCGCCGTCGAATGCGCTGCGCGCGACCGCGCAGCGGGCCGCGCTGGCGTTCTGCTGTCGCCAGCCTCCGCTTGCGGCAACCGACTCAGCGGGCAACCTGCCTCACGCTGGCCAGCTCTACTCGCGCCGCGCGCGGATCAGTCAGCGCCTTCGGCCATCGCCAGCAATCACGCCCACTGCGCTGCCGTCACCGGAA
>NZ_CAKZNK010000009.1 GCF_937129525.1 uncultured Chloroflexus sp.
CTGTTGCAAGCTGTCCGCTTCTTCGTGTGCCATCGATCCACAATCAACCCGCCTGACCGCAAAATCCGCTATGAGATGGTCAGACAACCGTGACACCGGCGTTGTATAATCATACTATTCTTTAGCAATTACCAACGATTGTATTCTATGACATCATGGCACATTCAGCTTTTGGGAGGCTTTGACGCGCGTCACCACGGCGTCTCAGTAAACAGCGCCTTTCAAACCGACAGCGCCCGCCTGCTTTTCGCCTGGCTTTGCTTCCATCAAGAGCAACCCATTCGTCGCGAGATGCTCGCCGGCCTGCTCTGGCCTGATCGACCGCAAACCGCAGCGCAAAACGCGCTGCGTGTCACTCTCAGCCGGATTCGGGCTGCGTTAAGTGATGATCAGCACATCTTGCGCACTGAAACCCAATATGTGGTGTTAAAGCTCCCCGAAACCTGGCAGGTTGACGCGCTTTCGTTTGAACAGGCAACGGCAGCGATCCACGCGCATAAACATCGTTCTCCGGTCGGTTGTCTCACCTGTCAGGAACATTTGCGTGAGGCAGCACAGCTCTACCGCGGCGAATTTCTTGCCGGTTTAACTCCAGAGAGCGACACTCTCCTTGAATGGCGGACCCGGCAAGGCGAAATCTTTCACCGCGCCACGCTTGAAATCTTCGGTCATCTGACTGAACGTGCCCTGCGCGAACACAACTGGGTGGATGCGCAAACCTACGCTAGCCAGCAGCTTCTCCTCGAACCGTGGCACGAAGCGGCTCACCGCCAATTGATGCTGGCGCTGGCGCAGCAAGGACATCGCAACGCCGCGCTGGCGCAGTATCAAAGTTGTTGTGAACTGTTGCAACGTGAATTGCAGCTCGAACCAGACAGCGAAACGCGCTACCTGGCTGAAGCGATTCGCACCGGTCAGATTGCAAACGCCAGCCTGCAAATCCATTCATCGCAACGTCCGGCGGCTGCGCTCGATCAATTGCCGTTCATCGGGCGCACAACCGAGTTGCATAAGCTTACCAACCTGATCAATCAGCCAGATGTTCAACTGATCAGTCTCGTTGGCGTCGGCGGGATTGGCAAGACGCGACTGGCAATTCGGGCCGCCCAACTCATGCAGTTCGCCTTCCGCGACGGCGCGCATTACATTTTTCTCCATCCTGAAGATCAGTCAGATCGCGCATCTTCTCCAGACGCTGCCGGCACAGTCGCTTATCTGGCACGCGCAATGGCCAGTTCCTGTCGGATCGAGCTGAACGACCGCTATCCACTAGCCGACCAACTCATTGCTGCGCTGAAATCGCGTAACTGTCTGCTGGTGCTTGACAGTTTTGAGCACGTAGCTGCGGCCAGCCTCTTCGTGAATGAGTTGTTGGAAGCAGCGCCTGAATGTGTAGCATTGGTCACCTCGCGGCAACGCCTGTACCTGCGCCGTGAACATGTAATACAGCTCAGTCCGCTATCGACCAAATCAACCGGCGTTGGTCCAAGCGCAAGCGCGCACCTGTTTATCGAACTGGCGCGCCGCACCGGCGCGATCCTCACCGAAGACAACGCCTTCCAGGAGATCGAGCAGATTTGCGCCGCGCTGGACGGTTTGCCACTCGGTATCGAGCTGGCTGCCGCCAGTCTGCATGGAATGAGTCTCTCCACGCTGCGGCAAACGGTTCAGCAACGACTGCAAACGCTGAACAACCCGCTGGCAGATGCGCCGGCCCGTCATCGCAGCCTGCAAGCAGTCTTTGAGTCAACCTGGAGCGCATTGAGCGACGTTCATCGGCAGGCCCTGGCAATGCTCAGCATCGTCAATGCGCCATGCCCACGCGAGGCAGCAGTAGCAATTACCGGCCTTCCCCAGGCGCTGGATGAGCTGATCGATCTGGCGCTGGCGCGCCAGATCGACGACCGAATCTGGCTGCACGAATATGTCTATCAGTTTGCAAGAGAGAAGCTGACTCACAATCTTGACCAGGAACTGGCCCGCGAAGGCCAACGCCGCCATGCCCACTGGTTTCTGAGCTGGCTAGCCAGATCGGCAACCGATCTGTACGGCAACATCAGTCTCGCCATTCGCGAACAACTCGCCGCCAGCGCAAACGATCTGGATGCAGCCTGGCGCTGGGCCTTAACCAACGGCGCGTGGGATTGGCTGAATGCAGCGATGATTTCCTATGAAGACTTCTTCCTGCTCAGCGGACGGCTCGTTGAGGGTTTGGAACGAATGCGTCAAAGTCTCGCTTATCTCATTGCGCCAACACAACTAGCAGCAAAACGCCTGCGCGCGCGACTGTTAATCGCCTGCGCCAATATGCAGCGATACCGCACCCGTGGCAAAGAGAATGAACTGATGTTGAGCGAGGCAGTGACGCTGGCCGAAGAACTCACCGATACGCCATTGAAGATGATCGCGATGATCCATCTGGGTATTCGGCAATGTATCGAAGGCAATTATGAGACCGGCAGGCAGACCTTGCGCGAAGCATTGGCAATCTGCGCAGGAACAACCTGGGCGGAAACCGATCAAGAGGCCCGCCTCAGCGAGATTACCGGCTGGCGGTATCTTAGCTACTACAATCTGCAAAACGGGCAATTCACCGAAGCTGAAGAGCAGGCGAAGAAGGCTTATGCACTGGCCAAACAGGCAAATAACTTGCTTTCGATGGCACGCAGTCTGGAAACGTTGAGCATCGCAGCCAGCGCGCAAGAACGCTTTGCCGAATCGGATCAGTACCTGCAACAGGCACTATCGATCTACCAGCGTCTCCAGCTTACCTACCAGCAGACCAACGTGCTCGATCTGCTGGCCCAAAATGCCGACGCGCGCGGCGACTACGGGAAGGCGCAACGCTACTACTTCCAGGAACTGACACTGGCCCGCGAAAGCGGCAACCGCGACGCCGAACTGGTGGCTCATATTAATTTGGGTATTTCGTATGACCAGATGGGTCATTATGCGCAGGCGCTAACTCATACGCAAATTGCGCTGGCTTTGTGTGATAAGGTCGGTAATCCCAGGCATTACACTACCATTCTTGCCAACCTCAGCCTGCACGCACACCACAATCAGCGCCACGAATTGGCCCTCTCATATGCGCGCGCTACTATCGAACAGGCCCAAACCTTCACAATGCCCGAGTTGGAAGCTTACGGCTATGATTTTCAAGGCCATGCCTTGCTGGCGCTAGGCCGGCTGGCTGAAGCTGAGCAGGCTTATCAGCAGGCGCGTGACATCCGCCAGCAGCTCAATCAGACTGTCCTCACGCTTGAGTCGCAAGCCGGCCTGACCCGAGTTGCGCTGGCACGGAACGATGCCGCAGAAGCTTTGCGCCGGGCAACGTCGATCGTCGATTACCTGCTCGCCGGCAATCAGCTCCACGGCGCCGAAGAGACGATGCGAATTTACTGGACAGCGTACCAGGCGCTCGCTGCCAACCACGACTCACGCGCAGCTACCATCCTTGCGCTTGGGCAGCAGTTGGTGCAAGAGCGGGCTGAGCGACTGAGTGATCCGGCCAATCGCGCGATCTATCTCAATAAAGATGTGCATCGTCTAATCATGATAGCCGGACGAACCGAGACTCTGCGCTCACCAACGGTGGCATAATAACAACAACCTGCGGCATCTTCATCAGAGTGCGCGTCGTTATTGTCGAGTCTTTAGCCAGCTTACTATTTGCAGGCTACCCATATGCCAGACGATCTCAACCACGCGCTTACCAATCTCTGCAAAGCGTACCGCAATCAGCTCGACATCGCTTTGAGTCAGCATGGTCTCTATGTCGGTCAAGAGATGATCCTGCGCGCCTTGTGGGCCGAAGATGGGCAAACCCAGGCTCGCCTGGCAGCACAGTTGCGTATCGAGCCGCCAACTGTGAGTAAAATGGTGCGGCGGCTGGCGCGCATCGGCCTGATCAGTCAGCGTGTCGCCGACAATGACCGACGCGCGCGCCTGGTCTTTTTGACCGAACGGGGTCGAACCATCCGGCCTGCTATCGAAGCCGCCTGTCAGACAGTAGCGATGCAGGCACTGGCCAGTTTGACAGCGGAAGAGGTCGCCACATTTCACCGCCTGATGGAACGGGTATACTGGAATCTGATCGGCAACGAACTTCCAGACGGCTGATACGAGAGAGTGTGAACGTCGCTTCGCGCACTAATGTTCACCGCTTGCTAAACTGTGGCGGACGAAGCCGATCAGGGTGTCATCGTGAACTGGCAGGAATGAGGCGCGCATCGCCAGTCTGACTCTGCACCCTATCATAAGGTGACCTGCCGGCAATCACTCGGCGCATGCAGCAACCGTTGCAAGCTGGCACACATCGATAGCGCCAGTCATCCTGCTGGTATGAGACTTTCCACAGATTCACAATCACGCGCCTATAAATCCAGCCTGAGCTGGCGATCCGAAACGCTCTGCGAACGACGTGGTCGCTGGAGCGGCGGACGACGCGAACCGTGTTTTTCAAAGACCGCAGCCACCTCCCGCGCCGTTTCTGGCCGCGCGCGCACCGCAGCAATTGCAGCCCGCGCCCGTCGGTAGGCAGCTTCATGATCAACAATCGGAAATGGATAGTCGCGTCCAATGCGACAACCAGCCCGCTCTTGCCCGGTTCGATCGAGCAGCCACGGCGTATGAATGAATGGGTTCGGAACATGAGCCAGTTCTGGCAGCCAACGCCGAATGAACACCCCTTCAGGATCGTGATCGATTCCCTGTTTCACCGGATTGTAGATGCGGATCGCGCGATTGCCTGAGGTGCCGGCCTGCATTTGCAACTGACTGTAGTGAATGCCCGGCTCGTAGTCGATCCAGCGGCGGGCCAGAATGAGGCCTGGCTCGCGCCAGTGTTGCCAGAGATCGTAACAGACGAAGCTGACCAGCATGGCGCGCATCCGAAAATTGAGCCAACCGGTCGCATTCAGCGCTCGCATACAGGCATCGACGAAGGGATAACCGGTGCGACCAGCCGCCCACGCCGCAATCAGGTCAGGCCGTTCATTTGTCTCGCGCATGCCATCGTAAGCGCGCACCAGATTGCGCACTTCCAGCTCTGGTTCATCTTCCAGCTTCTGGATGAAGTGGCAATGCCAGTGCAACCGCGACTCGAACGTGGTGAGCGCGCGTAACCATCCGGCTGCTGCCAGATCGGGATCGTGGCGCAGCTCAGCTATTCGGTTGCGGGTAGCCTGCACCACCGTCCGCAGCGAGAGTGCGCCCCACGCCAGATAAGCGCTCAGCCGTGAACATCCTTCCCAGGCGGTCAATGGACTGGAGAGCGCGCGATGGTAGCGCTGACTGCGCCGGTTGAGAAAGTCGGTGAGCGTGGTTAACGCCGCCGTCTCTCCAGGAGGCTGACGGTCGAGCAGCATATCAGGCGGCAGATCGAGATCGGCAGCAGCCGGGATCGGGCCAGGATCGATTGGCAAGAGCGGGAGCGATTGCGGCGGAATTGCCTGCGCGGCAGACATGCGCTCTTCCCAACGAGCTTCCCACTCATCGCGCGATGGCAACCGTCGCACTACACCGTTTTGAGGTAATTCGTAAAACGGAATGCCTCGCGCGCGCGCCCATCGGCGCACTGCTCGATCGCGGGCATAGCTCAGCAGGTTACCGGTCTCTTCGTGCGCCCAGATCGCCGCGATCGGCCATTCACTCGCCAGCCGGTCAAGCGCCTCAACAGCTTCACCCACACGCACCACCAGCGGCTGTCCGAGTGCTGATAGCGCATCGCGAAGCTCGCGTAGACAGCCGCTGATGAACGTCCAGTGTCGCGAGGCAAAGTCCGGCGCGGTTATGAGTGAAGGTTCAACGATATACAGCGGCAGCACCGGTCCGCGCCGGGCAGCCGCGCTGAGCGCAGGGTGGTCGTGAAGGCGGAGATCGCGTTTGTACCAGACCAGTTGGATGTTCATACCGGCAATTTGGAGTGGAAGGAGGCCTGAATGCAGCCTTCTGGTGATCACATCAGGCTTTACCTGTTGCCTGCTCCAGAGCTTGGACAAGAATGAAAAGCTCTCATGTTCATCATACCATTGTCTTGAGCAGACTCTCGGGTGAATATGCGCTCGATCGGTAAGTTCCCATTGCGATCAACAGCATGGCCGGTAGTGTTCTGTTGAAAGAACAAATTGCACATTGTCCACACAACGCATATAAGCGGTCTGGCAACTGGTTACTGTATAGACACAATGTTCTGATAGACTTGCCACACGCGCTATCACGGCAAGCTTTCCTGAAGTACAACAACAGGATGAAAGTTCATAGAGGGGAACTACACCTTGAGCATCCAACTGCGTCATTCGCAAACCGGCAAAGGTGAAGGGCATTTTTGATACGTTTGTCTCCTTTCGAATATCCGATTCAGTTCAACCGATTGCTAATTTTTATTCTGAGCCAGCTACTGCACCGGAGAAATTTACAATGTCCAACTACAACCCTCAACACCACCATCGTCGTTCCATTCGTTTGAAGGGATATGATTACACTCGACCCGGCGCATACTTCATTACCATCGTTACCCATGATCGGTCACATTGGTTCGGTCAGGTGGTGGATGGGAAAATGCGGTTGAATGATTTCGGACACGCAGCAGAACAATGCTGGCGCGCCATTCCTGAACATTTCCCTCATGTGCGGTTGGATGAATTTGTGATTATGCCGAACCATGTCCACGGGATTTTGTGGATCGTGGATACGCCGCCGACCACGTCGTCGCCAATCACCACCACGACGCCGCCGACCACGTCG
>NZ_CAKZNK010000010.1 GCF_937129525.1 uncultured Chloroflexus sp.
CTTCGAGGCGATTGGTGGCTGGCGATAGGCGATAGGCGATAGCCGATAGCCGATAGGCGATAAGCAATAGGCAATAGCCGATAGGCGATAGGCGATAAGCGATAGCCGATAGCCGGGGGTAGGGGCGCAGCGGTGCTGCGCCCCTTCATAATGTCCACACATTAGCCATTGGGTAACGGGAATGACGATCGCCCAGGCGGTTCACTATACTATCTGCATTACAGAAGACACAGTACGCCTTACACTCATGCTTTGTTCTCACCCGTCTGCACTGACAGAAGGGAAGTGGGAACGACGCCTGGAAGCGCAGGTTTGTAACGCGCTGCGCTTCTAATCAATGGAGCGCATTGAAAAGGCATGCAGTTCGGACAATGCCTGTAGGGGTGAACCGTATATCTCGCCGTCGATGGCCGCCATCACGTGGTTGTCCCCACGCCTGTGGGGGTGAACCGGACAGACGACAGCAACCGGGCAGACCACCCAGGTTGTCCCCGCGCCTGTGGGGGTGAACCGCAGGGACGAACGCAACATCCGCTCCCGTTCAACACCTGTTCACCAATTCACCATCTGCTCCGCGCGCGAGCAGCACTGAACAGGCGATAGGCGATATCCGAAGCGCGCAACCATTCAGTTCACACGATTGTAGATGATTCAAATCACCATCATCCTGATAGCATACTGGCAAGCCGGTCACGCCGATCGATCAGAAACAACCATCCCCTGCTCTCTTCCGAGGTCATCGTAGCTCTGATCTAACCGCAGAGCGTCCATCGGCTATCCCCTATCGCCCATTCATCGACCGCAGAGATCGCCGAGAGATTATCGGCTATCAGCTATCGCCTATCGCCTATCACCTATCCGTCTTTACCATTCCCAGATCAAGACAATTCGGTTATCGGATTAATAACAAACATTTAGTAATTTCACGTCAACAACCCGGTCAGATCTGCTTTCATGAACCCGTCATCACGCAATCACGTTTTGGAAATGACACACAATCCTTGCGAGGTAGCTGCGATGGAACTGACCGATCAGCTCAAAGCGGAGCTTATCGCAATTGCCAGCTCACTGCGTGGAAGCGAGCGACGGATCTTCATGGCACGCATGGTCAAAGCATTGGGTCCGGGTGGTCAACGTCTGGCCGAGCGTGAATTGGGCTGGAACCGCACTACTATTCGAAAAGGAATGCGGGAACTGGAACAGGGTCTCACGTGTTTCGATGGGCATCACTTGCGCGGTCGCAAACCGGTAGAAGCGCGCCTCCCTAACCTGCTGCTCGACATCCGTGAAATTGTTGAAGACTGGCGCAAAGCGCACGCTGAATGCTGGACCGATCTGCGCGCACCCTGTCTGAGCATTACCGAGATTCGCGAGGCGCTGGTTACTCAGAAGGGGTACGATCCTGACTCACTTCCCTCGAATCAGACTATTGCTGCTCGTTTGCGCGCTCTGGGGTACTATCCACGACGCTCGATCCGTTATGTGCGCCGACGACAATCGATGCAGCCGATACGTTGATGAAGCGAGTCTCTTGCGGGACGGGCACGCCAGAAGCGGGCAACATGACCGATCATCAGATGATCGGTCATGTTTATGCTCACTGCATACGAATTTGGTGGAACATTCAAAAACTTTAGACTCCATCTGATCACAACATTTCATTACCATTTCTTTACCCACTCTCCAGATCGTTCCTGCTAGACTCGTTACTACAACGTTCTCCCTGATCTACCAGTGACGATACGCGCCGATGCCAGCGCAACGCCTGAGGTGACATTGCGCTCTGTGATGCGCGTGGTGATCATCTGGCGCCGTGCCAGGTCGCGGGGGAATTGTATGGTTTGAAAGAAGGGTGTCGCGACAGGATAAGAGAGCGGTTATTTGCCGGCCAGTCCAGACGGTAGGATGGGGTGAACAAACAAGACTTCACGGGAAGGAAGGTGGCAGGAATGGAATCGCAAATGCAAGCTTTTGTCGACTCGTTGCGGAGAAACATGACCGCAGAAGATGTGGTCAATCTCGAAGCCTGCATGGACTGTAAGGCCTGCGGCGAAGCATGCGCATGGTATCTGGTAACCGGAGACGAAAAGCTGCATCCGACCCACAAAACCGGATTTATTCGCCAGATTTACCGTCGCTACATGACCATTGAGGGCCAGATCGGCGGCGCTTTGGGCCTTGTGCCGACTCCAACTGTGGCCGACTTGCAAGAGCAGATGCCTTACTTCTGGGCCTGCACAGCTTGCGGTCGTTGCACCCTCTCATGCCCGGCTGGAATCAGCACCCGACGCATCGTGCGCCTGGCGCGAGCTGCATACGCCGATTCGGGATTGAGTTACGCTAACCCCACCATCCGATCGATTATTGAAAATACTGAGCGCCACCGCCACAGCTTCGGCCTCACGCCGGCCCAGGTCATTGGCCGGGTCGGTCTGTTTTTACGCAGCGAAGGGATCGAAGTGCCGATTAACGTGTACGGCGCCGAGATACTCTTCGTCTGTCCGGCGGCAGGCAACGCAAGAATTCCCGATTATGGCATTAAGCTGATCAAAATCCTCAATGCGGCTGGCGTGAGCTATACCATTTCACCGTATGTCATTGATACAGGCACCGAAATCGATCATATTGCTGTTCATCATCAACTGTCGCGGCAGATGCTGGAAGATTGGGAACAGGAGGCTGAGCGACTCGGTGTTGACAAGATTTTACTGGTTGAATGCGGCTGCGATACGCGCACCCTTTACGCCGAGGCCACCGAAACGCTGGGCCGTCCCTTCCGGTTCCCGATCATCAGTGTGGATGCGCTCATGCTTGACCTGATTAAACAAGGTCGTTTGCCGGTAGAAAAGACCAATCTGAGCGTGACGCTCCACGATCCGTGTTACGCTACCCGGCTCTCGGGATTGGGCGATCTATCGCGCGAACTGCTCTCGCTGGTGACCAACAATTTCGTTGAGATGACGCCAAACCGCGAATATAACTATTGCTGCAACGGCGGCGCCGGCGGAATGCGTCTCCCCGAAAACACCCCGATCCGCCGACAAATTTCGGTGTTGAAAGCGAACCAGATTCGGGCTACCGGGGCCGAATTTGTGACCTCGCCGTGCGTGGTCTGTACCCTGTCGCTCGAAGATACCTGTCAGACCTACGGCCTGAGCAAGTCGGGTGATCGCATGGCGCTGGTGTTGTTTGAGGTGGTGTACGAAGCGATGGCGGCAGCGCTGGCCAAGCGTGGCGCGCTCGACCAGATGCTGGTGCCGGCAGAACTGCGGAATCGCGATCACGACTTCTTTATGGCGCACAGTCTGGAAGGATGGCTGGCAGCCCTGATGGAGAGTGCCGAATTTCCGGCGTTGCTCGACTGGCTTGAAAAGGACGACATCGTCAAACGCTTTAGCAAAGACCATCCCGAAGTGTACGACCATCTGCGCTCGTGGCGCGATATGGCGCGACCGATCACGCCACCGGATCAGGCAATACCGGCTCCATCGGTGAAGCAAACCGTCAATTCTCGCGCGGGAGGGAGATCACAATGATCACGCTCTTAAATCTGATTGCGCCAATTGCGCTGGCTATCTTCATCGTTGGCGCCAGCGTTCGACTTGGTCGGTATGTTCGCGTGCTGATCACTCACCGGCATCCGCATGGCATTTCGCCGACGTTTATGTATGCGCCGCGCCGGTTAGGGATGCTTGAGTCGTTGAACGCCGTACTCTTTGGCCCCTTCAAGCACTTCTATCGGGGCGCCAATCCGACCTGGGGCCGCGGCTATCTGTACTACCACGTTGCCATTATTACGGAGGTGATCGGTTACACCATCTCGGCATTAATTGTGCTGGCCAATATCGTGATGGGACGACCGGTGCCAGACGTTGAGCTTCATCTCAAAGAGAGCTTCAACTACTCTCCGGCGAATCTGCTCGCGTTGATCTTCGGCAACGGCGAAGCGCTCCAGTCGCAGTTCCTGTTCGGTGACTTCGCGCCGTATTTTGTCGGTATCACCTGGATTGCCGTCGGTTTCGCAGTGGTTGGGAATCTGCACTTGATGGTAGTGCTCTTCCGACGCTGGAGCGGCGCGGTCGTTGGCGATATTGACCACGCGGCGAAAGGAATGCGCACGAAGGGATATATGCCGTGGGATCGGCTGGTAGTGCGGACAACTGTGTTCCTGATTATCTGGACGGAGCTGTTTGCCCGGTTGCATCTGGTCGAGGGGATTGTCTACGTCCATGCCTTGCTCGGTCTGATCCTGTTTACGCTCTTCCCATTCACGTATCTGTTCCACATGGCTTACAATTTCCTGGCCGTCTTCTACGCAGTCCGCCGACGAATGGCGCGAACGATCGCCTGAGCGATTTCTTTAGCGCCTTGAGCATCATTACGCAGCATGGAATGGGCGACCCAATGGGTCGCCTGCCTGCTTTGCGCGCAATCACTACCATCGCAACACTCTGACCACAGGTCGAAGAGACAGCAGCAGATACCAAGGAGTGCAGCGCTGCCCCACTGCGCTCGCGGTGGCATTGCAAGATGGCGTTAGCGCCTGCCGCGCTCTCGCTGCTCGCGCGAGAGCGGGTAGCGAGAGCGCCAGCACTCTATTGGGAGATGACTGCGCTCCCACTCTGCTGCACACAATGACGATGGAGCGCATAAGAACGATCCGTGATAATGGCGCAGCGCTGCTGCACACCTGCTGTGATCTGGGTTGACTGGTAGCGCTGGAACGACGCCTCTGTCACGCAGCGATTCCTCTATTCGCGCCCCACGCGCCTGCGCCGTTGTTCACGGTTATCCCTCTTGAGAGCGGGTTACCAGCACCAGCGGAAGATAAACCTGAAATGGTAGTGGAACCTGCGCAACTTCGACAGTGCCGACAAATTCCAATCCGTTGCCCCGCGCGCCACCCAGCGCATAGAAGGCATTGCCCACACCCGGCGCGCCGGACAGATAGTCTCGATTCAGATTTGCGCGCGTAGTCCAGGTGTTGGTTCTCGGATCATAGGCTTCCACGGTGGCGAGAAACCCCAGCGCATAGTGCTCACCACCGAAGACATAGATGCGTCCATCCAGTCCTGTCACTGCCGCAGCGCCCGCGCGCAGCGCAGGCATAGCCTGTAGCGTTCGCCAGGTATCGGTCTTGGGATCGTATTCTTCCACGACATCGCGCGGGAAACCGTTGGTTGCGCCATCAATGGCATACAGTCTGCGATTGTGCTCAACGGCTACGGCCAGACTATCACGCGCAGTCGGTAGCGGGGCGCGATTGCGCCAGGTGTTGGTCGCCGGATCGTATACCTCAACCGTTGCCAGCGATTGGTTCATGTTATCTCGACCACCAATGGCATACAGCCGACCATCGACGACCGCGGCAGCCAGCATCGCGCGCGCAGTTGGCAGAGGCGCGCGATGGCTCCATGTGTTATGTACTGGATCGTATACCTCAACCAGATTGCTCACCCCGATGGTGGAGCCGCCGATAGCATAGACCTTGCCGTCTACCGTTGCAGCGGCTAATCCATTGCGTCCGCTCGCGAGGCTGGCGAGGGTCTGCCAGGTGTTCGTGTTGGGCGAGTACGCCTCGACGATGGCAGTAGGGCCAGTGGCCGTCCAGCCGCCGATAGCGAGCACGCGGCCATCGGGCAGGGTGGCTGCGGCCAGGTAAGCGCGTGGCGTCAGGCTTTGGCGATGTTCCCACTACATACACTCGTTTGCCGGCGCAGGATTCGCTACACAGCGATGCTGCACATGTGTACTCCAACCGGCCACGGCGCCGGGAAAGGGAGCATTACGATTCTGCGCCTGCGCCATCGGCATCGCTGCCAACACAACGAGGAACCAGCATGTAATGATGGAGCGCATAGGTTTACTATACCCGCTTCGTTCACAAACCAGGCGCGCGAACGAGCGCCTGGTTTGTTTGCAAAGCCGATTCATCCACGGTTATCGCATCACCATCGGCACGTAAATCTGGCGTCGCGGATCACCAACGGTGAACGTCGCGGTGAAGGGGGCTGTCAGGGCATTGCCCGCCGGATCACTGACCGCCTGGCTCACCGTGACTGTGTATGTGCCATCGGCTAACATCGCGCGTGGCCGTACCACAATCTGATTGAAGCTCCTATCGAAAGTAACCAGCGCCGGGAGCGGTTCGTTCCTGCCGCGCAAGGTGACGCTGGCTGTCGTGACGGTGGTATCGTCCAGCGCTTCCGACATTCCGATGAGGATTGCCGGGCCATACACCGGTCCGGTCGTGTCGGTGAAGATGGGGGTGCTGGTTGGCGTAACTGCTGCATCCGCCGCGGGCGATACCCACATCACGGTTGGCGGCGTTGTGTCGCCGACCGGCAAGACCTCGATCCGCACCTGCGTCTCCCGGCTGGTCGATGTGCCGTTGCTGACGCGGAAGGTGAAGGCATCAACGCCGGTGAAGTTCGCTGCCGGGGTGTAGGTCACAGTTGGCGCCGTTCCGGTCAGCGTGCCGCCATGCGGCATCTCAACCACTTCGTAAGTCAGCGGCAGGCCACTCACATCGCGCCCGCTCAAGGTGATCGTCAGCGGCGTCATATAGTTGGGTGTTAGCGCTTGCGGTATTGCCACCAGCGGCGTCACCAGATTTACCCAGGTGTTGGTAGGCGTCTCTTCCGGCACGCTGGGGAAGTAGACGACCGCCTGATTGGCGACAACCGTGCCGGAGGCCAGGCCACCGGTCAGCGCGACCGTGTAGGTAATGACACCGGTCGAACCAGTCTGCCCCTTGGGCGCCAGCTCGCCAATCGACCAGATGATTTCACGACTGTCGGGCAGGTAGGTTCCTGGTTGACTCACGAAGGTAATCGTGTCGGCATTGAATACTGCCGGGAGCTGATTGACCACATACACACCATAGGCGCGCCCCTCGCCCTCATTTTCATAGGTGATCGTGTAGGTGATCACCTGGCCGGGGAGCAGATCACCCTCTGGGCCGTAGATGGCATTGGGGTCTTTGGCCAGCAGCGCTTCCAGATCGCTGCACCGGGATAGACTGGTTAAACCGGCGCATGGCGCAATCGCCACCGATCGATACGCGGCAGCATTCAGGGTTTCTACACAATCCTTACAACCGCCTTCGCTGCCTTGACCGGCCACACAGCGCTGTCCACCAGCGCAGTAGATGGTTCCAGGGGTGCCATACGTGCCGGTCGTTGCACTGCATTCTTCCTTAACGCACGCACTACCAAACAACTTTGACCAGCCAGACAACGTCCAGCGCACCTGACCGGCAGCGCAGCAGTTGGAGTTGGGGTCTGTGTTACATTCGTTGTTGCAATCGTAAATCATCTTGGTAACGTGGAGCGTGTGATAGGCCCCGCTGGCCAGTCCGCCCCCGCCGCCAGTGGCAATCGTCCAGAAAAACATTTTGCCCAAACTGTAGGTTACGTATTTGAATGTGACTTTTTTGCCGATGCAATTGAACTTGCACCTGCTCGACGAACACGTCGGGGTTCCTGCTACCGTCAGGGTTTGCGCATCGGTATCAGCCGCCCAATCGCCCCAATACTCTCGCGAGAATGTCGCCAGAGTGGTCGTCATCCCGCCGGTGGTATTGTGCAACGCATACTGTCCTTCACTGCTGGTAATCGCCATCGCCCGTCCTTCATACAGCGTTAACAGGCGCACCGAACGGCGGTCAGGTGTGCGAAACACCGCGCCACTGACCGTTGTGCCATCGCTGAACGTGACGCGACCAGCCTCCAGGTAGCGATACCCTTGCGCGAACGTCTGCTGGTACAGCGTTTGCAATTCGGCATTACCGTTGCGTAACGCATCAAATTCCGCCTGGCCGATAGCGTTAAATACAGTGGTTGTCACCGGTTGATATGCCGGGTATTCGGCTCGATTGAATCGGTCAGCATTGTAGTTTTCCGCTGCCAGCAGGGTGATGGAGCCATCCCGGTAGTCGCGAGTCAATCCCCATTGAAATCGCACCAGTACGGAAACATAACCCTGCGCGCCGGGCGGTAGATCGCCGAGTTTCCAAAAGACCTGGTGCCGCTCTGGCCAGTAGATACCACCACCAGTGCTGGAAATGTAATCGGCGGCCTGCGGCAGTTGTATGAGCAGGATGGCATTTTGAACGGTGGCACTCATCTGGTTCGAGTACTGGATGGCGTAGTCAGCGCTCTGACCCGGACTGATGAGGTGTGGCGCGCCAGTCATAATCTGCATCTCACCGCTGACCTCGCCTCCTCCCGGCTCGGTCAGCCATGGGTAGAAGAGGATATTGTTACCCACAGAGTCGCCCTGGCCACCGGGATTTTGGGTGGCGTGGTACGGCCCGCTGGAATCGCCCCAGTAGTTGTGCCGCGCATCCAGCGTTGGCGCGTTCCAGTTTGTGACCGCTTCCTCGGCGTTATCGTGCAGGTTGTTGTAGCGGAACACGGGGAGCGCCGTGATCGGAACGTCAGTATCGAAATCGAAATGGACACCCTTCAGACCGGAGTGGTGAATCTCACAGTGCTGAACGTTGACTACGGGAACACCGTAATCGGGCCAGCCCCAGTCGGCGACCAGGCTACCTGTACCGCGGTTACGGTTACCGCCGTAGCCGATTTCGCAATGGCGCAGCGTCAGCGTTGCGCGTTGATAGGCATGGATTCCCGTCCACCAACCCGGCGTTGCAGTGGCGCCGGTAAAAACGACCCGTCGGTCGGCTGTGCCCAGGGCGTTCAGAGTGGCCTGATCCCTCACCCCCAGCCTTGTCGGTGAACCAAATTGATTCTTGTCGAAGCGGAGTACGGTGCCTGGCAGAATGGAGAGCAGCGCGTTCGTCATCACGTCGATGTCGTAGGTCACCCGCACCGGAAGGCCCGCGTCACCTAGATCCCACTGCCGACCACCACTCACACTGCAACCGGGAATGAGCAGCTCGTTCTGCCCGTTGCCGGTCGCGGTCAGGCTGCGCGCCGCGATCGAACCGCTGCAATACCAGAAGATGGCAGCACCCACATTGTTGGTCAGAGTCAGGTTTTCCAGCGTCAGGCTGGTGTTGGGGTCGGGAGCATAGATGCCATCCGGGCGGTGTGGACTGCGAGCCGCGCTCCCGTTGCCGCTGATCGTTACATCGCGCAGCGTGGCCTGAACGACACCCACGTTAGCAAAGTTACCGATATACACCCCACTGTAACCGTTGTCAGCAATCCGACCACCTGCAAACACAGGAGCGTTCACGCTGCCGCGGCTGGTCATCAGATAGACTCCGTACCCGCCGTTGTTGCTGACCTCGACATTGACCAGACTGGGCGCGATACTGGCGCCGTCACGGCTGTAAATCAACAGCCCGGTGTCTCGGTTATGATGGATGCGACAGTTGCGCACCTGAGCATCGCTGGTGTTGATCTCTAACCCGCCATAACCGTAATTGGAGTCATAGGCATAGCTGATGTCGCAGTATGACAGGCGCAGCGTACTGCCCTGTTGCGCCCAAATGCCCGGCCAGTAGTGCGCAGTCCCTTGTCCCGACGTGAAGATAATCGGCTGCTCCGGCGTTCCTTCGGCGACAAGCGTGCCGCCACTGGCAACCCCCAGCCCACGCGGGTAGGCATCCCAACCAAAATCCCACACGACGCCTGGCTGCACGGTCAGGGTGTAGCCGGCTGGAATCAAGAGCTGGCACCCTGTAAAGCCACAATTAACACCATACGTAGTTCTGCTCAAAGTCACATTTTGCGTCATCGGATCGCCAAAGTTGCCGATGATCACTGCATCACGGTCGTTGTCGGTGAAGGCAAGATTGGTGTAGGTCGGCTGCATGTTGATGGTCGATTGATAGATGGCGTAGCCTCTAGCTTGACTTGCCCGGTTATTAGCGACCTGCACATTCTCAATCACCGGCGTCAGGCCAGCGCCTTCCAGGTAGATGCCTTTCTGCCGCCCGGACGTGACCACGCCGTTGCGCAGTTGCACCGTTGCTTGTCGCACATCCACCTGACTACGGCTATAACCCAACCCAGGGCTAGAGGCGACCGAACCCGCATAACCGACAAAGAAATGTTCCAACTGAATGTTGCTGCCCGCCCAGAAGACTATCCCGTACCAATCGCCAGCCGCGCCGCTGCTGGGACCGTTTTCATTGGTGTCGCCGCCGCGCGCGTCGTCTTTCAGGCTGGTAAAGACCACCGGCTGGTCGGCTGTGCCGATTGCGTCCAATCTGCCGTACACAATGACGGCTACACTTCCCAATGCCGATCCATAGCCTGGAGCTGTGCCGCCCAACTTGACAATCACACCTGGCTGAATGGTGAGAGTGACACCGGCAGCAATGATCAAATTACAATCCTGCACCACATAAACGTTACCGGTTGTCCAGGTAGTATCACTGTTGATCGTCCCACACGCTGGCACAACCGCCTGGGGCTGGACTGATGATCCAGCATGCGATATAAGCGTAGACGACTGTGCTACCCCGTCGTAAGCTGCAACTGCCTGGGATTAACCGGAGCCGATGCTTATGGCGCGCTCGCGCGATTCGACCGGAACCGAAACCGCCAGGAGCATGACAACGACAAACCAGGCCAGACTGCTCATTGTTCGCCTGCGCATACGAGCCCTCCTTTGCGATACATCAACGATAGAGACTGTTGGCGCAAGGCTGCGTGATGGTGGTTGAGAGGAACCTCGGCGGCCCCGTTGCGGATCACGTCGCCTACCACTTACAGAAACCTGTTCATCTCCTTCCGGCATACATGTGCAGACATTTGGTAACGCAGGACGCTACCTATTTCTGACGCGAGTTCAGCCCGGCTCATGTTCGCAGGCAACCAGCGAACGGTAAGCGCGATACCTGACCAGCGCGGGCAGCATGGTCACGACCCTGATCGGGAGAGAGCAGCGCCTGATCGCTCGCTTCCAGGAGACAGGCATCGCACCTGATCGCCTTTGTAGACGATGACTTTCCCGCGACTACGGGATCGGCAATGAACCACCAGCAAACCTCGTTGCCGATGCGCGTATCCGGCCCAACATGTCGCTGCGCGTCGTTGCCGGCAAGGCTTCATCTTCACAAACTGGGGAAAAGTGGCGGCTATCCTCTGGACGACGTCGCCAGGAATGGTCGCAGCTTCTCCAGAATGATGAACAATACGCAGGAGCGACGCTCGCGTCATGCGCGGCGTCCCCTAAATCGGCGCCTGTAGCGGAACGCTATCTGCATTCCACTGCGCTAATCTGATAGTAACGCTCGCGGCGCAAGTAGAAAAGCGACCATCACGCTATCTACGTGGAAGGTTTCTTCACATTCGTCGTCACAAATTATCGGGAGTGGATTTGAGAAGCGCTCTGCGCTGCGATGCCGGGCAGCGCACACCATCACCGACACGATCGCTACGGCACCTGGTATGCGCTTACCAAACGCCCCTGCGCATCGAGCAGATGCGCAATATCCCCCCTGCGCCAGACAGCGGTTGCAAGGCCCCAGTAGAAATCGCCGGTTGCCAGATTGGTCGTTCCACTGCCGGTGTAGAGATAGATCTCTACTTCTGGCGCCAGAGTAAAGGCCGGAAAGGTAAATGTTGGCCGATCGGATCGCGAAATATTCACGATTTTCCAGCCGGTGATCACCAGATCATTCTCTTCTTCACTGTAGAGCGTAACGCGCTCGTCGTTTAACGAGGTTGAAGTGTTGGGATCATACGGCAAGATTCCGAGTGTCACCGCCAGGCCGGCTGGCTCTAGGGTAGGTGTGCTGACGCTCCCTGCCGGGCGGGTCGGCGTTAATGTCGGCGTCGCCGTTCTGGTGGCCGTTGGAGTCCGGGTGAGCGTTGCGGTCGGCGTCACCGCCGAGAGCGTAGCCGTGACGGTCAGACCCGGCGTTGAGCCAGTACCGCCACCGCCGGTTGTGGTAGTGAGTGTGGGAGCCGGCGAACGAGTCGGGGAGGGGAGCTGTGACACAGTGGGTGTCAGGCGAGCAGCCGGCGTCGGTGTTGTCGTTATCGTTGGGGTTGCGGTCGCCGTCGGCGAGATGAGAGCGGTGGGTGAGTGAGTCGACTCACTTGTGAGCGCGACATCTACCGCGCAGCGATAACTGGCCAGCGTCTGCTGGTTTTGCCGCAGCCGCACCTCAACCAGGTAAAAACCGGGCGGTTCATCAACATACAGCGGAATCTGCCAGTTCCCGGCTCCATCGCTGAAACCGCCTCCTACCGGCTGTCCGGCAAAGAAGACGATCAACCCCTGGAATGGTGGCGCTGCCGAACCACGCAGCATGACGGTCTGCCGACGCGGGCAAGCGATCGTTTCTGGTTGCGCGCTGGCAAGTGGCGGTATGACCAGCATCAACCCGACTCCGGCAATCGCCAGCCCGATGACGAGCAGCGCGGTGTAACGATTATGGTTCATAGGATCAGATAACCAGGACGATAGGCCATGCTGTCTTGCGCAAGGTAGAAGATACGTGTTATGCGGTCGCCATCATCCTATCACTGAAGCGAAGCGCTGGCAACCAGAAACTTGTGTTTATCGGATGCGCAGCGGCAGCGATGGCTTTCGCAGACAGGTTGCAAAGCTGACACCAGCACAACACCTTCCCGCGCCTTGCCAATGGTCATTGTCAGAGCGGGAAAGCCCTCCTGAAAGCAAACGCTCATCGCCTGAACCGGAGCCTGCTTCACTTCGCCCGCAATGACACAAGGGAGTAGAAGCGATACCTGAGAGGAGATCTAGCACACTGTGCTCCTCACCAATGGCGCATTTGATCATGGAAGAGCGGGAACGCTGGCGGTAAGCGAGCAGCCGGCCCTCTAGCATGCGTTTGCGCTGACACCAGGAAAGCAATGGCGCATCAGTGATCGCCATGGCGCGCAAGACCGGTTGCTGCTGCGAAACGATGTCAACCGTTACTGTTGCTGCTGTTGCTGCGCGAGAAGTTCCGCTTGCACCGAAGCAGATGTCACTTGAGGCATCACCTCTTGCTCATCGATGTGGATCGCCGCCGGAACCACTTTCACCCCTACCTCAAGTTGACTGCTAGCCGCGCCGCGATAGATACCGCGCGTCGGTGGCACGTCGGCGTAATCACGTCCCACTGCTACCCGAATGTGGCGCTCGCCGGCGATCAGGTTGTTAGTTGGATCAAAACCGATCCAGCCCAGTTCCGGCAAGAAGGCTTCAACCCATGCGTGCGTGGCATCTTCCTCCGAACGATCGTGATCTTCGGTGCGGTGAAAGAGGTAACCACTGACGTAGCGGCAGGGAATGCCGATCAATCGACCCAGGGCAATCATGATATGGGCAAAATCCTGGCAGACACCCTGCCGCGCGTGCAGCGCCTCATCAATAGGCGAGTCAACGCGAGTAGTCTGCGGCGCATAGGCAAAAGTTTGTGAAATTTGCCACGTCAGCTCACGGAGCAGACTGAGCGGATCAGAGCGCCGTTCTACCCCCAATTCACGGGCCAGCTCCAGCAAGGCCGGAGTATGATGAATGAAGTGGCTGGGCATGACGAAATCCCAAAACGCGCCGGTTGCAACCAGCTCATCGAGCGCTTTCCAGGCTGCGCGATCAATTCGTTCGGGCAGAGGAGGGGGCGACGCAAGTTGAACGATGGCTTCCGCAATGATCAACAGTTGTCGATGCGATGAAGCGACATCGAAATGGTAGACTTCATTGCCAAGCCAGTCGCAATAGTGGTTCACGCGAGCATAGGGCGCGGTAGTCAGGTGAAACTCGATCAGACGCTGGAATCCTTCGTTGCGCGGAGTCATCCGCACCTCGGTCTGGCTTTCGCTCACCGGTGCGCTATAGCGAAATCGCGTCTTATGCAGGATCGAATAGTACATACACTGACGCTTCAATCATAACAGCGCGCTAGCGGGGCAACGCCTGTTCAATCGGATAACTGATGTAAGCCTGGTATATTGCATCGTGGATTGCCGTACATTGCTGACGGATCTGGGTCAGGAAGAGTGGTAGATCAGCCGCAATGATCTCGTCAACCTGCCCGTAATCGAGTTGAGCGCGCAAGCGACCGGCCAATCGCTCGGCGCGCGCGGCATGCCGCGCGCCGGTAAGCTGACCGATGCGCTCAAGACTATCTTGAAGCTGATCGGCAGCAAATCGGATCGAGCGTGGACTTTCCGCATTGAGCAAGAGAAACTCTGCAATGCGCGCCGGTTGCACATCCGCAGTGTACACCTTGCAGTAAGCCTCGAACGCTGTACAACTTTTCAGCAACGCCACCCAGTCGATCGTGTCAATCGCGCCTTCACCCTGGCTCAAATAGGGTCGAAAGAAGACCTGGAGCAGCAAGGCAGTGGCCCAGATCCGCTCGATATAGCGGCCCACTTGAATAAAACGCCAGCCTTCACCGTGGTTCATTGTGGCATCGGTAATGCCTTGAAACAGGTGCAACTGCTCCTTCACCATCTGATAAAACTCGACCGGTTCTTCTTGCCAGATCTGCTCAATAGTCGTAGCGCGCACCTGTAAATAAAACTCGTTCAGTTGTTCCCACATTTCAGAACTGATCTGTTCGCGCACCTGACGCGCATTTTCGCGGGCCAGTTTCACGCAGGCGATCAGTGAAGCGGGATTGTTCGCATCGGTCGTGAGCTGGCGCGTGATCGCTTGCAAATCATTCAAACCGCCGGCAGGTGGTTCCACGTGCAGGGCGGCCAGAAGTCGTTCCCAGCGCGGCGCCAGCGCCTGTGGCGTCTGATCGAGGATTTGGGTGAGACCAACACCGATCAGGCGAGCAGTGTGTTCTGCCCGTTCGAGATAGCGACTCATCCAGTAGAGACTATCGGCAACTCGTGAGAGCATTGGTTGTTCCTGTCTGATAGATCGATCAGTATAACACCCAGGTGTCTTTGCTGCCGCCACCCTGCGATGAATTAACAACCAGCGATCCCTGCCGCAGAGCAACCCGGGTCAGGCCACCGGGAACAATCGTTGTTGTTTCCCCATCAAACAGGACGAACGGACGCAGATCGACGTGTCGCGGCTGAATCACGCCATCGATAAAACACGGTGCCTGCGAGAGCGCCAGGGTTGGTTGAGCAATGTAGTTGCGCGGATTGGCGCGAATCCGCCCGGCATAATGCTCGCGTTCCTCGCGAGTGCTATGAGGGCCGATCAGCATATCATAGCCCCCCGACTCACCCACTGCCTTGACCACTAACTCATCGATATGTTCGAGTACATATGTCTGTTCATCAGGATTTTCACACAGATACGTGGGCACATTCGGCAAGACAGGCTCTTCGCCGAGATAGTAGCGAATGATAGCCGGGACGTAGGCGTAGATCGCTTTGTCGTCGGCTACACCGGTACCAATCGCGTTGGCCAGCACGACATTCCCGGCGCGGTAGGCGTTGAGCAAACCGGGCACGCCGAGCATCGAGTCGGGACGAAATGCCATTGGATCAAGAAAGTCGTCATCGATCCGGCGGTAAATCACATCAACCCGTTTCAATCCGGCAGTGGTGCGCATATAGATCACGTTATCGTGCGCCAGCAGGTCACGCCCTTCGACCAGCTCAATGCCCATCTGCCGGGCCAGGAAGGTGTGTTCGAAATAGGCCGAGTTGAAGACACCCGGCGATAAGAGCGCGATCGTCGGATCGGGGCGGTGCGCCGGAGCGAGCGCGCGCAGCGTGGCCAGCAGCGCCTGGCCGTAGTGATCGATTGGACGAACGCCATACACACTGAATAGACGGGGAAAGGCGCGCTTCATCACCGCGCGGTTGGTCAACATATAACTGACACCGCTCGGCACACGCAAATTGTCTTCAAGAACAACAAACTGACCGTCAGGTAAACGGATCAGATCGGTGCCAACAATCGCAGTATACGCCCTGCGCGTCACCGATAAACCGCGCATTTCGCGGCGATAATGACGACAGCTATAGACCAGTCTGCGCGGAACGATCCCATCTTTCAGGATGTGTTCATCGTGGTAAATATCATGCAGAAAATGGTTGAGAGCTACAATGCGCTGATGGAGACCTCGTTCAATCTGTTGCCATTCAGCGGCGGTCAGGATACGGGGGAGCAGATCGTAGGGAAAGACGCGCTCGATGCCGGCGTCATTTCCGTAAACGGTGAATGTAATCCCCTGGTTAAGAAAGGTCAGATCGGCATACCGCTGGCGTTGTTGCAACTCGACAGGGCTTAGCTCGATCAGGCGACAGGCCAGTTCGGCATAAGCCGGACGCACCTGACCATCCGGCGTAAACATTTCGTCAAAAGCCTCACCGAGGGTGTAGTATTCAAATGGTGGTTGTCCAGGTTGGGATACAGTGGCGTCGGGCATTCTCGTATCTCAATCAGTCATGATAAACGATGACGCCCGGCTTGCCGTAGGCCACGCTGCCCATTCGTCTTCATTTGCCGGCGTGAAATATTGTCTTTTATGGTAACGCCTGCGGCGCGCTTCGTCAACTGGTTCCCCATACCCCATCCCTGAACAGAGGGCAAGAGGTTGCGCCGCGCGCTGCTGGAGTTTGTGCCAGCGGCGCGACACCTGAGAAGCAGGGGCGCAGCGCGCTGCGCCCTCCTTGATAATGCAGATTGATATTGGGAAAATGACGCTACAACCGCTCCCGTTCCCTGTCTTCTCCGCGCAGACAACAAGGTGAAAGCATGGTATCGTTAGCGCAACCACTCTCCGGGTGAGGAGATTCCCTTCTGTGAAGAGATCTTCTCGCCGGGTAAGCAAGATCTCTTCCCCAATATACACAGCTCGCGCTACAGTAGACGTATCCTTGGGGTTTTGCGTCAACCGGTTCTGATCAGAAGGAGGCAGCACAATGAAGTGCCGCGAACGACTTGAACAGTATCTGAACGACAACGGGGTCAATTTCCACGTCTACCATCATCCTGTAGCCTACACGGCTCAGGCTGTCGCCGAACGCGAGCATATCCCCAATCAACTGGTGGCAAAGGTGGTGGTAGTGGTGGCAGATGGCGAGATGGTCATGCTGGCGCTACCTGCGTCACACCGCGTCGATCTGGTCAAGGTCAGCGATATGCTCTCCGCCCGTGAGGTGCGACTGGCAACCGAAAATGAGCTGGCTGAAGCCTTCCCTGACTGCGAACTTGGCGCTATGCCACCGTTTGGCAATCTCTACCAAATGCCGGTGTTCGTCGATCAAACGCTCACTACTGATCCGATTATCTTCATTCAACCGGGTGAGCATACCACGGCGCTAAGCCTGCCCTTCGCCGATTTTGCCCGCCTGGTTAATCCTACGATAAGCTCGTTTATTGCCGAACATCGGCGCGAAGTGGCTGCGCCACACAACGACATCAAAGAGATGGGAGCATGGTAAACCCGGCAGAGAAATGCACAAGATTCCCGCGAAAAGACGTTACACGAAGGTGAAGCCATGGAACTACATCTCGTCCCAATTGGCAAGCCAGCCGAATTGAACATCATTCTCGGCCAAAGCCATTTTATCAAGACGGTTGAAGACCTGCACGAAGCTTTGGTCAATGCAGTGCCGGGTATCCGCTTCGGGCTGGCATTTTGTGAAGCCTCGGGCGAACGGCTGGTGCGCTGGAGCGGCACTGATGAGGCGCTGATCGCGCTGGCCCGCGAGAATGCGCTGGCTATTGGCGCCGGTCACAGCTTCATCATCGTGCTCGGCGCCGGATTCTATCCCATTAACGTACTCAACGCAATCAAGCAGGTACCGGAAGTCTGCCGTATCTTCTGCGCCACAGCCAACCCTGTCGAAGTAGTGGTTGCCGAGAGCGGTCAGGGTCGTGGTATTCTGGGTGTGATCGACGGCTCACCACCGCTCGGCGTCGAAGATGCAGCCGGTATGACCTGGCGGAAAGATCTGTTGCGCCGGATCGGGTACAAGCTGTAACCGTAATCGCTTGCAACATCGGCCAGCAAAGACGCGAAGGCTCTTGAGACAGCGCCAGATGCGCTGCCGTTCTCAAGCATCCTTCGCGCCTTTCCATCTCACGAGGGATCTATGCCTTCTCAGACTGACTGGCGCAACATCATCGACCAGCACCTGCCACCGCCGGATCATATGCGCGAACGTAATCGCGCCATTACTGCCGCCTACGCAGACTGGTATCTGCGCCAGCCCTGGCTCTTTCGCTGGGCCGGCCTGGCGGCGTTTGCGTCGGCTCAGGTCGGGATCGGGATTGCCATAGCCGAGTCGCTGATGGCGCCGCAACGAATGGTACGGAACGGTGATTCGCCAGCTTCATCGGCGGCAATATTCGATCTGCTCGCTAACCTGGTCGGAAATGGCGTCAATCTGGCCCTGGTCTTGCCCGTTACCCTGCACGAAGCTGCCGCCGGTCAGCTTCTCAGCGATCTGCTGATCATCAAGCAAGCCAATGATGCCATCTTCCACGATACCGGCTGGGCGCATCTGGCCTACATCCATGGCGGCCTGCCTGCGCTTGAACATTGTCTTGCCGCCGATCATCCCATTCGCGCAGCTTTTTGCCTGCTCGACGAAGGCGCCCATCTTATGTGCGAACCAACCACGTTTACCCGCGGGTGGGACCTGGTCGATCAGGCGACAGTCGCATTGCTGCGCCGCGAGCAAATGACGATCTTGCCGCCGTATATGGATCGGCTATCTGACGTTGGCCGACTGGTAGTTTCGCTGGGAAGCTGGATGGATTTCACCGGTGACGGGCCAATGAGCGGATCGTCATTCGTGAATTTCTTCGGCCTGCCGGCGGTATTGAGTGGCGCCCGCAGTATCGCCAATACTTCCGATCGCTGGACGTGGATCGAGCGGGATGTATTGCCCGTGTGGTTCAGGCATAGCGCCACATACCGCCAGGACAGTCCGCTTGATCGCCAGTTGCGGCGGTTGGCGCTGTGGTGAAATAACGTACAATAGTATCGAGCGAGGAACGAAAGGAATGCAACCGCCGCTATGACACTCGATATTTCGCTCGTCTCTGCCACCGACTGGTCGCCGGTACTCAACATCTTTGAACGTTGCAATCGTGTCGATGCGATAGAATTACCGGTATTTTACGATACTGAACCGCCACCGACGCTGGTAGCGGCGCGGATCGGCGATACTGTCGTCGGTGGCGCAGCCCTGTACGGCTATTTTGAGATTGAAGCGGTGGTTGCAGTCGATCCGGCCTGGCGACGGCAGGGAATCGGGCGGCAACTGATCGAGCAGATCGCACAATGGGCCCAGTTTCGCGGCGGAAGCTGGATCGCGCTCGCCGATGAAGCCGGGCCGGCG
This sequence comes from uncultured Chloroflexus sp., assembly GCF_937129525.1. GTDB lineage: Bacteria > Chloroflexota > Chloroflexia > Chloroflexales > Chloroflexaceae > Chloroflexus. The sequence continues at coordinate 19,212 of NZ_CAKZNK010000010.1, forward strand.
GTGATCCCGTTCGCGACGGCGCTTGGTCTCAAGCGATTGAAGGTGGAAGTATTGCTTGAGCTTGATCCGGCCTGGCTGCCGCCACTCCCGCCACTGCCGCCGACCTGGCAAACCCGTCTGGCCGACACGAGTGATGCCGCAGTCATCACAGACATCATTGCCGATGCCTTCGGCGATCCGGTTGAGCAGGTGGCAGCGTTCGTTGCCGATCGCATCACTCATCCGGTGCATCGCTTCGTCATCGGCGCGATCGATGGAACACCGGTAGCAACAATGCGACTGCTCCGCAATGGGCAAGGCATCATGATCACCACGTTCGGTGTGCGCCGCGACCAACAGGGGCGCGGTTACGGACGCCTCTTGCTGTTGACGGCAGTGCATCGCTTGCTTGATGCCGGATATGAACGGATCCATATTGAGGTTGAAGAGAGTAACCGTCCGGCATGCCGCCTCTACCGCTCGTGCGGTTTTATGCCTCGCCGACGCTATGGTCAGTATGGACGCAACGGCAATACTCACAACGATGAGGGCACGGCGAGCGGGATATGACAAGATGGCGTACCCACCATTCACTCCATCCCCTTCCCACGCAATCTCAACCGCGCTACCACCAGTCTGATATGGCCTGACAGCAGATCACAGCGGTTGACCGGCCCTTAGCCAATCAAAGCCTGGCTACCCCAGCGCAATAGCAACAGTCATCTTGTCTCTTTCCCAACCACTACAGATACCCTCTTGACAGATGGGTGATCATCTGGTATTTTAGTCTAGGCTAAAAAATATTTTTGAGGTATTGCAATGCGTCTTTGGCCAGCCCTAATTCTCATCGTGTCGCTCACGCTCACCGCCTGCGCTACGCCGGTAGCTGATGGTCGGCTGCGGGTCATCGCTACCACCGGCCCGATCGGCGATATTGCGCAGGCAATTGGCGGAGAACGGGTAGCATTGCGCACGCTGCTCGGCCCCGGTATTGATCCCCACACCTACGTCGCTACTGAAAGCGATCTCTTCGCGTTACAGGAAGCTCGTCTCATCCTGTACAATGGCTTGCACCTCGAAGCCGGTCTTGCGCGCGTCTTTGACGCAATTAACCAGAGCAACTATGCGCTGGCAGTTCCGGTTGCAGAAGCAGTGCCGGCGGAGCTACTACTGCATTGGGAAGACGGCGATAAAACCTACGATCCCCATGTCTGGCACGATCCACTGCGCTGGCGTTACGCTGTTGAAGCCGCGCGTGACGCGCTGATCACCGTCGATCCGGCAGGTAGCGCTATTTACCGTCAGCGCAGCGAACAGTATCTGGCTGCGTTGCAAGCGCTCGATGCCGAGCTACGGGTATTGATCGCGCGCATCCCACCTGAACGGCGGATTCTGGTCACGGCGCACGATGCCTTTCAATACTTCGGGCAGGCATACGGCTTTCGCGTCGAAGCGGTGCAGGGTATCAGCACGGCCAGTGAAGCCAGTGCCACCGATATTCGCGCGCTGACCGAACTGGTTGTCTCGCAACGAATACCGGCGATCTTTGTCGAAACCAGCGTCTCGCCGCGCACAATCGAGGCGGTGCAGAGCGCTGCGCGCGCTGCCGGCCACGAGGTGCGTGTCGGCGGCGAACTCTTCTCTGACTCATTAGGCGATCCGGACGGGCCGGCGGGAACATATTTCGGCATGATGCGCCACAATGTCCAGACTATCGTCGCTGCGCTGGCCCCATCTGCTGCCAATGCGGTGCAAGGCGCGGCAATGACATCCGAATGCACAATCGAATGATCACGCACAAACGGAGGCACGATTATGCTACCAGCCGTTGAAATAGAAGACCTGACCGTCGCCTACGGTGACAAACCGGCCCTGTGGGATGTCGATCTTCGGGTACCACGCGGCGTATTGATGGCGATTGTTGGCCCCAACGGCGCCGGCAAAACGACCTTACTCAAAGCCACCCTCGGGCTGGTCAAAGCTGCCGCCGGCAACGTGCGGATTCTGGGCCGGCCTTACGAGCAGCAGCGCCGGCTGGTCGCGTATGTTCCACAGCGGAGCAGCGTTGACTGGGATTTTCCCACTACTGTGCTCGATGTCGTCATGATGGGCCGTTATGGTCAGCTCGGCTGGCTGCGCCGACCCGGACGGGCTGAACATGAAGCGGCGTTAGCGGCGCTGGCCCAGGTGCAGTTGACCGATTTCGCGCATCGCCAGATCGGTCAGCTCTCCGGCGGTCAACAACAGCGCGTCTTTCTGGCCCGCGCCCTCGCCCAGAATGCTGAAGTCTACTTTATGGATGAACCTTTCCAGGGGGTAGATGCCGTCACCGAACGCGCTATCATCCATATCTTGCGCGATCTGCGCGCCGCCGGCAAGACGGTGGTTGTGGTTCATCACGATTTACAGACGGTGCCGGAATATTTCGACCAGGTGGCGCTGATCAATGTGCGCCGGATCGCGGCTGGCCCGGTGCGCGAAGTCTTCACCGAGGCCAATTTGCGCGCTACCTATGGTGGTCGGCTGAACATCCTCGGCGCGAATGGTACCGGCGGCGTCGCTACACCCGCGCCGGCGCCAGGGGATTAACGACAACGCGAAACATCGGGTCAGAGCTATGGAACTATTCACCGATTACACCCTGCGCAACGTCACGCTCGGCTCTATGCTACTCGGCGCCATCAGTGGATTGCTGGGCTGCTTCGCAGTCTTGCGCCGCCAGGCCTTGCTCGGCGATGCGATGTCTCACGCGGCATTGCCCGGCATCGCGCTAGCGTTTTTACTGACCGGGCAGCGCAATACCTTGACCTTGCTGATTGGCGCCGCGATCGCTGCGCTGGCGGCGGCGCTCTGGCTGCTGGCTATCGTCCGCGCGACCCGGATCAAAGACGATGCGGCGCTCGCTTTCATTCTGGCAATCTTCTTCGGCTTCGGCCTGGTCTTGCTCTCGCACCTGCAACGTCACCCCAACGCCGCGCAGGCCGGACTGAAGAGCTTTCTGTTCGGGCAAGCGGCGGCGCTGGTCGAACGCGATCTATGGGCAATGCTTGCCATCGGCGGGCCGGCCCTGGCGCTCGTGCTCTTCTTCTGGCCACAGATCAAACTGATCAGTTTCGACCCCGATTTTGCCCATAGCCTCGGTCTTCCGGTGCGTCGGTTTGAGATCCTGCTGACCGGGGTGATGGTAGCGGCAATCGTGATCGGGTTGCAAACCGTCGGCGTTGTCTTGATGAGCGCAATGTTAATCGCTCCTGCCGTCGCTGCGCGTCAGTGGACTCATCGGCTTGAAACGATGGCGCTGCTGGCCGGTGGTTTCGGCGCTCTGGCTGCGTTTATCGGCGCCTGGATCAGCACGCTCGGCGAGGGCATGGCCACCGGCCCGGTTATCGTGCTGACGATGAGTGTACTGACCGCCCTTTCACTGCTGATCGCGCCAGAACGTGGTCTGCTCTGGCGACGGTTCCGCCTCGTCCGCAATCGGTGGTCGGAAGATGCCGCCTGATCGATACCGGAACCGCGTACTTGTGTGAGCATCGACTATGAATCCACAGGTTGAAGTGCAACTCATTGCCGTGGTTATCGCGGCTGCCTGCGCCTTACCCGGCGTCTTTCTTGTGCTGCGCCGCATGGCGATGCTGAGCGATGCGATCAGTCATACCGTGTTGCTGGGCATTGTGCTGGGGTATCTGATCAGTAACAGTCTCGCATCGCCACTCCTCTTCATCGGTGCCATCGCAATGGGCGTGATCACCGTCTGGCTCGTCGAGCTGGTCAGCGGTAGTGGATTGGTGCGCGAAGACGCCGCGATTGGCCTGGTCTTTCCGGCCCTCTTTAGTCTGGCTGTGTTGCTGATTTCGCGTTACGCCGGCAATGTTCACCTCGATACAGATAGCGTTCTGCTCGGCGAACTGGCCTTTGCGCCTTTTGATCGGGTGAGTTTTCTCGGTCTCGATCTGCCGCGCGCATTGGTGACCGGAGCCGGCGCGCTGAGCCTGAATTTCATCTTACTGTTCCTTTTTTATAAAGAGCTGAAGCTGGCAACGTTTGACCCGGCCCTGGCGGCGACGCTCGGTTTCACGCCAACCCTGATCCACTACGGCCTGATGACAAGTGTCTCACTGACCGCCGTAACTGCCTTCGACGCGGTTGGCTCGATCCTGGTGATCGCCCTGATGGTTGCGCCACCGGCGACCGCATACCTGCTCACCGACCGGCTCCCGCGTCTGATTGGGCTAAGTGTGGCGATTGGCGCTCTGGACGCCATCGCTGGCTACTGGATTGCTCGTCTGTTCGATGTCTCGATTGCCGGCGCAATGGCAACTATGACCGGCTTCAGTTTTCTGCTCGCCTGGCTCTTTGCCCCTCGACGCGGTATCGTTGCCCAGGCTTTGCAACATCGCAATCGTCGTGAACATTTTGCTTTGCAAATGCTAACCCTTCATCTCCTCAATCACGAAGGCTCTGGTGACGCCAGCATCGAATGCCATCCCCGGCATCTCATCGAAGAGCTGCGCTGGCAACCAGCTTTTGCCGGCGCGATTGTCCGCCGGGCCGAACAGCGCGGGCTGGTGCGCCAACAGGGTGACATTCTGTGCCTCACCGAACAGGGCCGCGCATTCGCCCGCGATCTGTAGCACAAGCGCCGACTTTCGCGACCACGCCTGCGCCGCCCCACCATCAAGCTATCTGCGGTACAATGACAGGAAAATAATTACCACTGATCGAGGAGGGGGAGTCGCATGGCGCGCAAGCCTAGCCGGCTCGAATTTGCCGTCATTGGTCTCGGACGCTTCGGGCGCAGTGTGGCGCTCAATCTGATCGAACGTGGTCATACCGTACTCGGTATCGATCGCGATCCAACCATTGTGCAGCAGTTAGCCGACCGTATGACGCAGGTCGTTGCGCTCGACTCAAGCAACGAAGATGCTCTGCGCGCAGTTGACATCGTGTCATTCGACACAGTTGTCGTCGCGATCGGATCGCAGTTTGAAGCCAACCTGTTGACCACAGTCGCGCTCAAGCAACTGGGAGTGAAACGAGTGGTCTGCAAAGCGCTCAACGAGCGTCAGCAATACATCCTGACCCGCGTCGGCGCCGATCTGGTGGTCTTGCCCGAACACGAAGCCGGCGCGCGCCTGGCCTGGCAGCTTTCCGAACCGCATGTCCTCGAACATCTCAATCTTGGTTCCGGGTTCAGCGTCGCCGAAGTGCGGGTGCCGCCACCGTTAGTCGGACAAACGCTGATGCAGAGTGGATTGCGCCGCCGTTATGGGATCAATGTGCTGGCAATCAAGCACAACGAGAAGATGATTGTTACCCCGCCACCAGAGTACGTCTTTCATCGCGATGACCGTATGTTGATTATCGGCACTGACAGCAGTATCAGCACATTCTGCGATCTATCGTCATGACGCTTCTCGCTCCTGGCCGCAATCTGGTGCGATTGCGGCGCAAACCTATCCCCCCACCCATTCGGCTGGTTGGAGGTTTAGCCTTCCTGATCGCGATCGGCACCGGCCTGCTATGGTTACCGATCAGCAGTACCCGTCCGCTGACCTTCATGGAAGCGCTCTTTACTGCCACTTCCGCCCTGAGTGTCACCGGTCTATCGGTGATCACACCGGTACGCGACCTCACGCTGATTGGGCAGATCTTGCTGATGTTGCTGATTCAGATCGGCGGCGTCGGTTTTATGGTCGTTGCCGTGATCATCTTCCGTCTCCTTGGGCGGCGAATAAGCTTCACCGACCGCATGGCCCTCAGCGACTCGCTCGGCCTGCTCTCTCCGGGAGCTATTCTGGCGTTGACCCGACGGGTATTGATTACGGTGATCTCCATCGAAATGATCGGCGCTGCTATGCTCTACCTGCACTGGCGCACCGATCCGCGTCTGAGCGAGGCGCAAGCCCTTTTCTACGCCATCTTTCACGCCGTTTCGGCCTTCTGCAACGCCGGCTTTGACCTCTTTTCCGGCACGCCTGGCTTCGAGAACGGTCTTCCGCGCGATAGCATCACGCTATTTGTTATGGGATGGTTGATCTTTACCGGCGGCCTGGGGATTCCGGTTATTGCCGATCTGATCACCTATCCCCACGAGCGCAAGCTCTCACTTCATACTCGCATTACCTTGATCGTCGTGGCATTCCTCGTTGGTGTCGGCACCCTCGGCCTCTGGTTGAGCGAAGGTTTCGACGCCGATGGCACACTCTACGGTCAGCCAATTGATCGTCAGCTTATCGTCACCACATTCCAATCGATTTCGGCCCGCACTGCCGGTTTCGCGGGTATTGCCAGCTTCGAGCAACTGACGCCGGGCAGTCAGCTCCTTTTGATTGCCCTGATGTTCATCGGCTGCGCTCCGGCATCGATGGGAGGTGGCATCACGACCGGCACGTTCGCTGTGCTCTCTATTTCACTCTGGAGCTATGCGCGCGGCCTGCCAACCGCTCAATTCAGCGGTCGCAGCCTCGCTACCGGGATGGTTCGGCGCGCGGCTGCCGTCTTGACCATCTCGCTTTTCGTGGTACTGTGTGCCTCGTGGCTCATTGTCACCACGCACGATACGACCCTTGACCGGGCAGTGTTTGAAGTGGTTTCAGCCTTCGCTACCTGTGGACTGACGCTTGGCCTTACCGGTGAGCTAAATGTCTTTGGTCAACTGGTGATCATCGCTGTCATGTTTTGGGGGCGGCTCGGCGCGCTCACCATCATCAGCGCAATTGCCAACCCCAGCACTGCGCCGCAGCCGGTGACCTATCCCGAAGAACAGATTTTGATCGGGTAGCGCCGGACCGCGGACCTGATCCGGCGCGCAACACGTTTTGAGAATGAGAACGATGCGTCATCTCTACATCCATATCCCATTCTGCCATCGCCGCTGCTCCTACTGCGATTTCAACACCTATGCCAACATGGAGCATCGGATTGAAGCCTATGTTGAAGCGCTTTGCGCCGAACTGGCGATGCTGCGCGAGACGCTACCGCCTTTGCCGGTTTCGGCAGAAGCGGCGGCGTTGCGACCTAGCATCTTCTTTGGCGGTGGCACGCCGAGTATGCTCTCTGTGGCGCAGATCGAGCGCATTTTGCAAGCGGCGACGGCCATCGTGCCGCTTGCCGAGGCCGAAATCTCGCTGGAAGCCAATCCCGGTACCGTCCTGAGTCGCGACTATCTGCGCGATCTGCGATCGCTTGGCATCAACCGGCTGAGTATGGGTGTGCAGAGTCTCCACGATCCGACCCTGCGCATGTTGGGCCGTATCCACACCGCTGCCGAGGCGCGGGCCAGTTATGAAGATGCTCGACGGGTAGGATTTGAGACGATCAATCTCGACTTTATTTTCGGCCTGCCCGGCCAGGAACTAGACGAGTGGCGGACAACCCTGCAAGAGGTTATTCGCTGGGAAGTCGATCATCTGGCGCTCTACTCTCTCATTCTCGAAGAAAGCACCCCGTTGTACACACAGGTGACGGCAGGGCGATTACGAGTGCCCGACGATGACGTAACCGGCGCGATGTACGAACTGGCGATGGAGTTGCTGGGTCAGGCCGGTTACCGGCACTACGAGATCTCAAACTGGGTGCGGGCGCATCCTGCCGATCATCTCGATGCGCCGCCTGCCCTCGCCTGCCAGCACAATCTGGCCTACTGGCTCAACAGTGATTACCTGGCCGCCGGCGCCGGCGCGCATGGCCATCTCTTCCCACAACGCTACGCCAACCTGCGCCCTATTGACAGGTACATCGCCGCGATCCAGGCTGGTCACCGGCCGGTGGCCGAGACAACGCCATTAACAACTGCCGACCTGGCTGCCGAAACGATGCTCATGGGGCTGCGACTCGACATCGGTGTCAGCTTCGACCATTTTGCCGCGCGGGTTGGCCGACCGCTCTACGAAGTCTACGGCGCGACCCTGGCCGAACTCTGCGCCCAAGAGCTGATCACGATTGAACGCCAGCGAGCGCGACTGACAGCGCGTGGTCGCATGCTCGGCAACCAGGTCTTTGCCCGCTTCGTGTGACCAGCCCACAATGGTTGCGCATCGCCCGACTTGCGCTAACGGCAACAATTTGCCGCATGATAACACTCGTGTTATAATCGCATACAACGTTCGCGCGCGGCGCCATAGTGCGTCGGCGAACTTCAGATGCTCATCGAGATGGGCTGAGGGACTGGCCCGATGACGCCCGGCAACCCCCGACAGGGAAGGTGCCAAATCCAGCGGCAATGGACAACATTGGCCGAAAGATGAGAGGAACGAAGTGATTATCGGAGCCTCTCGCCCCGCGAGTGGCTCCATCTTATTGCGACGCCTATGGAACTCCGCACAGTCTGGTGGGAAGACGAATCGGTTTGCCTGATCGACCAGCGCAAGTTGCCGCATACCCAGGAAGTGGTGCGATGCGGCGAACTAAACCAGGTAGCTTATGCCATTCGCAGCATGCAGGTGCGTGGCGCGCCGGCGATTGGCTGCACTGCCGCTTACGGGATGGCCCTGGTTGCCCGCCGTAGCCAGGCAACCGACCCGGCCACTCTGCTCGACGAGCTACAGCAGGCGAAGGCCACACTCGATGCGCAGCGTCCAACCGCGGTGAATCTGGCCTGGGCTACCACTCGGATGTTGCAGCGCGCGACGGCTACTGCGGTCGAGGGGGTTGCAGCGATCAAGGCGGCACTCCTGGCCGAAGCAGACGCGATCTTCGCTGAAGATCTGGCTATGTGTCACGCGATTGGCGATCATGGCGCCCCGCTGATCCCGCCACGCGGCAATGTGCTTACCCACTGCAACGCCGGCGGCCTGGCCACAGCCGGCTATGGCACTGCCCTGGCCCCAATTCGCACCGCCTTCGCCCAGGGCCGACCTGTTCACGTCTTCGTTGATGAAACACGCCCCTTCTTGCAAGGCGCGCGATTGACTGCATGGGAATTGTTGCAGGCTGGCATTCCGCAAACCTTGATCACCGACAATATGGCCGCTTTTATGATGCAACGTGGCCTGATCGATTGCGTGATTGTCGGCGCCGATCGAATCGCCGCTAATGGCGACGTTGCCAACAAGATCGGCACTTACGGCCTGGCTGTGCTCGCTCACTACCATCAGATCCCCTTTTATGTCGCCGCTCCCTATTCAACTATTGACCTCGCCACGGCTAGCGGCGCGGATATTCCAATCGAAGAGCGCGATCCGGCTGAAGTGACCCACATTGCCGGCATCGCCATTGCGCCAGCCGGTGTGCCAGCCGCGCATCCAGCTTTTGATGTGACACCGCGCGAACTGGTAACGGCTATTATTACCGAACGCGGTGTGTTGCGGCCACCCTTCGGTGACGCCTTGCGCCAACTTGCGAGTGTACGATGAGTGGCTTCGGCTCATTCCGGCCAGCCTGTCAGCCGCTGCTGCGCGGTGGGTTGCCCCACACCAATCCGGCTACGGCAGCCCGGTTGATCTATCAGTACCTGCCGCAAACCCCGGCATGGCCATTGCCAGCGCAGCGGACTCTGGCGGAAACACCCTTTGCGCTGGCAGCACAAGGGTTGCCCGGTTTCCAGATCGACCTCGAACGCGACCGGCTGACCGTCGAGCGCGCTACGCTGGAACGCGATGCTGCCCGAGTCGGACTGGCCTATCTGCGCGGCGATACCCAGATCGCGGCCCTAACTGGCCCCGTAGTCTCGGCCCTGACCGAATTGCTGCGCCGGTTCAATACCGAAGAACATCACCCTATGCTCTTGAAGCACGAGACGATAGGCCCGGTCAGTCTAAGCCTCGCCCTGACTGATGATCACGACCGCCCCCTGGCTTACGAAGCAGAGTGGCGTGAAGTATTGCTCGATCTGTGCAGCCTGCGCGTTGCCTGGCAACATCAACAGGTGCAAGGCTATGCCACCCATCGGCTGGCAATGATCGATGAACCATTTCTCGATGCGCTCGCGACGCCAATCTGTCCCTTGACCTGGGACGATGGTCTCGAATTACTCACGCGCTTGTTCGAAACATTGCCGGAACAGTGTGGTCTGTTTCTCAGTGGCACTGTGCAGTGGGAATCGATTCTTAAGCTGCCGGTCAGCGTGATCGGGTTTCATCTGACCGAACATCTGCAACCGCTGCTGGCCGTCGCAGCGTCACTGAGGGAATTTCTGGCTGCCGATGGCTGCCTGGTCTGGGGAGTCACACCGGTTGAGACTCACTTGCTGGCACAGACAACCGCCGCCGACTTGCGCAATGAGGTGCTGGCAGCTATGCAGCAAATGGCTATCGCCACCGGCGTCGAACTCGCCGTGATCCAGCAACAGTCATTTATTTCATTTACCGGTAGTTTGATCTACTTGAATCCAACCCAGGCCGAACAGGCTTTACAATTGTGCGCTGAAACTGCACAGTCTGTGCGCCAGATCATTGGTTTGAGCGATTGATAACATCAATCCCCCGCCGGTCGCGGGCTATGTAGAGGAGAATACGCTGTGAAGATCGTGGTCACCGGTTCACTCGCTTTCGACTACATTATGGATTTTCCCGGCTACTTCAAAGATTTTATGCTGAGCGATAAGGCGCATATCATTTCGGTCAGTTTTCTGGTCGATTCAATGCGTAAATTGCGCGGTGGAGTAGCCGGCAATATCGCCTACAATCTTGCTCTGCTCGGTGAACGTCCATTGATCGTAGGATCGGCAGGTCACGATTTCGGCGCCTATCGCGACTGGTTGGAAGAACAGGGGGTTGACACCAGCGGAATCACGATTATTGAGCACGAATTTACATCCTCGTGTTTCATCAATACCGATCAGGCGAATAATCAAATTGTGGCATTTTACGCTGGCGCTATGGGCCACGATCATCAGAACTCGCTCCTCGATCGCGGTCTGACGGCGCATGACCTGGTGCTGATTTCACCCACAAACCCCGACGCAATGCGGCGCTTTGCCCGCGAGTGTCAGCAGATGGGGGTGCCGTACATCTTCGATCCCGGCAAGCAGACGCCGCGACTCGATGCCGACCTGCTCGAACTTGGCATCCGCGGGGCGCAGGTATTGATCAGCAATGACTACGAATTTGGCATGATGTCCAGATGCCTTGGGATCAGCGAAGCCGAACTGATTGCCCAGGCTCCCATTACGGTGGTTACGCGCGGCATCGAAGGTTCGCAGATCTACGTTGATGGGCAACTGGCTGCAACCATCCCGGTTGCGCCGGTTACTGAGGTACGCGATCCCACTGGCGCCGGCGACGCTTACCTCGCTGGGATTGCCTTCGGGTTGGCCCGCCGCTTGCCACTTGAGATCACCGGACGGATTGCGGCGTTGTGCGCCGCTTTCGCTATCGAAGAGCGCGGCTGTCAAGAACATCGCTTCACGCTGGCGCAGTTTGCCGAGCGTTATCGCGCCGCTTTCGGTCTCGATCTTCCGCTAGAGACCTTTAGGTTTCGGGAGGCGGCATGAAGTGGGGTATTCTCAGCGCCGGACGAATTGCCCGTCGTTTCGCTGGTGCGCTGGCCGCTTCAGCAACCGAAGAGGCCGTGGCAATCGCTGCCCGTGACGCCGGACGCGCCGCAGCCTTCGCTGCCGAGTTTGGCATTCAGCGCGCCTATGGCGACTATATGGCACTGTTGAACGATCCGGAGGTCGAGGCAATCTACAACGCACTGCCCAACAGTCTGCACGCCGAGTGGTCAATTGCGGCTTTGCAGGCCGGCAAGCATGTGTTGTGCGAGAAGCCACTGGCAACGACGCTGGCCGATGGGCTGGCGATGGCTGCAGCCGCTCAGGCCAATCAGCGCTTGTTGATGGAAGCGTTTATGTATCGTTTCCATCCGCAAACAATTCACGTACAGCAGTTGCTGGCTGAAGGCGTGATCGGTGACGTGCAACAGGTGCGTGGTAGTTTCGCCTTTCTGCTCGACGATGCAACTAACATCCGCCTGGATGCCGCATTGGGTGGGGGGGCGCTCTACGACATCGGCTGCTATCCTTTAAGCTACGCTCGCATGGCATTTGGCGTTCGCCCACGTCAGGCCAGCGCTTTCGCAGTCGGCGAGCCGATCGATCACGCTCTCAGCGGCTTGCTGGATTTTGATCAGGGACGCTTCGCCTCCATTTATTGCAGCTTTCGCAGCGCCTGGAACCAGCGCGTCGAGATCATCGGCAGCGCCGGCTGGATCCACCTTGAACGTCCATTTAACCCCACGCCTGATCAGGCGACGACCATTGCCGTCGCCCGTGGAGGCCGTCATGTGACGGTTGAAACGATGACGATCCCGCCGGCTGACCACTTCCGACTGGAAGCCGAAGGCTTTGCCGCTTTAGCCAGTAGCGGCGCACCGGTTCCCGTCATCGGCGCTATGCCGTTGACCGAATCGCTTGACAATCTGGCTACCATGGAGGCGCTCTTCCGCAGTGCCGTCACTGCAACCCACACTGTTATTCTCGAACCAGCACTCTCGCCGGATTGGCCGGTAGGAGTCTGAACAGGACATGAGCAAAGGAGACGTAGCAACGTATGACTACCGGTTACGACATTAAAGATTTGAGCCTTGCCGAACAGGGCCGGAAGCGAATCGAGTGGGCCGAGAAGGAGATGCCGGTATTGCGCTTGATCCGCGAGCGTTTTGCCCGCGAACGGCCTTTGGCCGGTTTGCGCATTAGCGCATGTTTGCACGTGACGACTGAAACCGCCAACCTGATGCGCACCCTGGCCGCAGGCGGCGCCGACGTGGTGCTGGTTGCTTCCAATCCGCTCAGCACTCAAGATGATGTGGCCGCCGCATTGGTCGCCTACGACGAGATTCCGGTCTTCGCCATCAAGGGTGAGAGTAATGAAGTGTACTACAGCCACATCAGAGCAGCCCTTGACCACAATCCGCAACTGACCATGGACGACGGCGCCGATCTGGTGACCGGCGTGTTGAAAGATCGGCCCGATTTGATCCCGCATATGGTCGGTAGCACCGAAGAGACAACTACCGGCGTGATCCGGTTGAAGGCGATGGCCAGGCAAGGCGTTTTGCCCTTCCCGGTGATCGCCGTCAACGATAGCGACACCAAGCACATGTTCGACAACCGCTACGGCACCGGCCAGAGCACGCTCGATGGCATCATCCGCGCCACGAACATTCTGCTCGCCGGCAAAACCTTTGTGGTTGCCGGCTACGGCTGGTGCTCGCGCGGCATCGCCGAGCGCGCGCGGGGCCTGGGAGCCAATGTGATCGTGACCGAGATCGATCCGGTCAAGGCGCTGGAAGCGGTTATGGATGGCTTCCGGGTTATGCCGATGGAAGAGGCAGCGCCACAGGCCGACTTTATTGTGACTGCGACTGGCAACAAGCACGTGATCGATAGCAACGCCTTTGCCGTGATGAAAGATGGCTGCGTGATCGCGAATAGTGGGCATTTTAACGTCGAAATCAACATCCCGGCACTTGAGGCGATGAGTGTGGAAAAGCGCCAACCGCGCGCCTTTGTCGATCAGTACATCCTGCGTGATGGGCGGGCGATCAATCTGCTTGGCGAAGGCCGCCTGATCAACCTGGCGAGCGCTGAAGGCCACCCGAGCGCAGTAATGGATATGAGCTTCGCCAATCAGGCGCTGGCCAGTGAGTTCTTGTTGCGCAATCAGGGTAAATTGCCGGTTGGCGTGCATGCTCTGCCCAAAGAACTGGATCGCGAAATTGCCGCACTTAAGCTAGCTGCAATGGGCGTCAGGATCGATCAACTGACTCCTGAACAAGAGGCGTATCTGAATTCGTGGCAAGAGGGAACGTAGATTCTGCGACCGGCGTGAAAACGGTCTCACATCGACCGGTGATCATCAGGCATTTCGTTTGATCCTGCAGAGAGGTTGACTATGGCGAACACGTTTATGAATTCCCCGCGCTTCTACTTCACCAGTGAAAGCGTCAGTGAGGGGCATCCTGACAAGATGTGCGACCAGATTAGTGACGCTATCCTCGATGCATTCCTCAGCCACGATCCAAAAGCGCGGGTTGCGGTCGAAACAGCGACGACCACCGGATTGATCGTTGTTCTGGGTGAAGTAACCTACGAGCGCGGCTACATCCCGATTGAGGAGATTGTGCGCCGTACCGTGAAGGAGATCGGCTATACTAGCGCCGAGTACGGTTTTGACGCCGATACGTGTGGCGTGATGGTGGCTATTCACGGTCAATCGCCCGATATTGCCCTCGGCGTCGATAAGGCGCTGGAAGCCAAAATCGGCGCGATGCAAGATGATGTTGAGGCGGTCGGCGCCGGCGACCAGGGTATGATGTTCGGCTTTGCCTGCGATGAAACCCCCGAACTGATGCCGGCCAGTATTGCCCTGGCTCATCGTCTTATCCGCCGCCTTGAGCGAGTGCGCAAAGATGGTACGTTGCCCTATCTGCGCCCCGATGCCAAGTCCCAGGTGACAGTGGAATATAGCTTTGGCAAACCGGTGCGGGTCGATACCGTGCTGATTAGCAGCCAGCACGCGCCGGAAGTGACCCAGGAGCAGATCCGGGCCGATTTGATCGAGCATGTGATCAAGACAGAGATACCGGAAGCCTGGCTTGACTCACAGACCAGGATCTTCATTAACCCAACCGGTCGCTTCGTCATTGGCGGCCCAATGGGTGATAGTGGCTTGACCGGTCGCAAGATTATTGTCGATACGTATGGCGGCGTTGCCCGCCACGGTGGGGGCGCATTCAGCGGTAAAGATCCGTCAAAGGTTGACCGCAGCGCCGCCTACGCCTGCCGCTGGGTCGCCAAGAATATCGTTGCCGCTGGCCTGGCTCGCCGCGTCGAGCTACAGGTGAGCTACGCAATTGGCGTTGCCCGTCCGCTTTCGCTTAGTGTTGAGACTTTCGGCACCGGCACTGTGCCCGACGAGGTGATTCTCAAAGCGGTGAGCGAAGTCTTTGACCTGCGCCCAGGCGCGATCATCCGTGATCTCGACCTACGCCGACCGATCTACCGCAAGACGGCAGCCGGCGGCCACTTCGGTCGCACCGATATCGATCTGCCCTGGGAACGCACCAATCGGGTTGAGGAGCTGCGCCGCGCCGCGGGGTTGTAGCTCCCCCTGACCGACATTTGTCGCTGAGACGCAAAGGCGCAAAGGGTGGGTGGAACGAACCGGTTTCTTCACGCCACCTCACCCTTGAGCCTTTGCGTTCTTGTGTCTGCAACGAGAGCATGAACCATATGAATGTATCGTCGCGCTGGCGGCGCATAGCCAGAACGATCTCTGACTACATCCTGCTGACCATCGGCGCGCTACTCAGCGCCACCGCTGTGCGTTTCTTCCTGGTGCCCAATCAGGTGGTTAGCGGCGGCATTACCGGCGTCGCGCAGTTACTCAATACCTTCCTGGGGACACCGGTCGGCGCGGTCGTCTTGATCCTTAACGTGCCACTCCTGATCGCCGGCTGGCGCTACCTCGGCGGGGCCGTTTTCGGTGTGCGCACGCTGTACACGGTTGTCGTCATGTCGCTGGCAATCGATGGACTGGCTCCCTTCGCCCGTCCTATCACCAGCGATCCCGTGCTCTACAGTCTCTATGGCGGGTTGATCGACGGGTTGGGAATCGGCCTGGTCTTGCGCGCGCGCGGCACTACCGGCGGCAGCGATATTCTGGCCCGGCTGATCGAGCGCCGGTTTGGCGTGCAACCCGGTCGTAGTCTGCTCGGCTTTGATACGCTGGTCTTTACCGCGGCACTCTTCAGCTACGGCCCGGAAAAGATCCTCTATGCCCTGCTGGTTGCTTTTACCTCCAGTCGGGCCATCGACACTGTGCTGGCTGCCGGTAAGGGAGCGCGGCAGGCTGTGATCATTACGTCAAATCCAGACCCGATCCGGAGTGAGGTGTTACACCGATTGGGTCGCGGCATCACTCAACTCGAGGCCATCGGTGGCTACACCGGCGCCACGCGCGCGGTATTGCTGTGCGTGGTGGCCCGGACCGAAATCGGCGCGCTGAAGAATATCGTCAGCTCGGTTGACCCCGCCGCGTTTGTGATTGTCGGCGAGGTCGAAGAGGTGATCGGCGAAGGGTTTAGTCGCACAACGTGATCAGGCGTGGGCCGTTGTGGCGGAACGGACATCCCTGCGGATTCGCGTTACACGAGCAGCCGGCTTTCTCGCCACAACCCACCACGGCGCTGTCGCGCAGTCGCCCTTTGCGTACCCAAAACGCGATCATTTCGTTCAGCGCACCCGGCTCGACGTGTAAGCGCCGACTCAACTCGTCCAGCGAGAGCGGTTCTTCGGCCTGTTCGAGGATGGCAAGAATCTGATAGAGCATCGATTTCCCCTGTTCTCTGTTGGCGCTGGCTATCGCCAACGTCTTTAAAGCGGAAGCCTTATCCCCAACGCCAGGCCACCCTGAAATACCAGCAACGCTGCCAGCCAGGCGATGACGAATTGACCCACCAGACTGACCAGCATCCAGCGCAGACCGAATTCGTGCCGGCTCGCCGCCAGGGTCGCCACACACGGGGTATAGAGCAGCACGAAGACGAGAAACGCCAATGCTGCCAACTCGCCGTGGCCGTTACTGCTGGTAGCCAGGCCGACCTGAATCGCTGCTGCCAGTCCTGTGGTGACCGGCTCTTCCAGCGCCGCGCCGATCTCGAAACCAACCATACCTACCAGCGCGCGCAAGGCTTCACCGACCGCCGCGCCGAAGTCACCGACGATCAATACCAGATCTTCACTCAATGTCATCGCTGCGGTATCATCCGCCGCCGCTTCTCCGCCAGTGTAGACCTGCGTGAGCGTGCCTACCACGACCTCTTTGGCGATCAAACCGGTTACAAGCGCGCCACTACTCTCCCAATTGCCAAAGCCAAGTGGCGCAAACACCGGCGTGGTTGCGCGCGCCAGCCCGGCAAACGCGCTCTGCTCAACCGGAGTATTGGCGAACTGTCCTTCACCACCGACCGGAATCGCCAGCAACAGCCAGACCACGATACTGGCAGTTAGAATGATGGTGCCCGCTTTCCGCACGAACGCCGACGTTCGTTCCCACATCTGGCGCCAGATATTGCCCGGCGCCGGCAAGCGGTAGGGTGGCAGTTCAAGCACAAAGGGAGTCGCCGGCTGCTGCCGGAACAGCAGACCCCGCAGCAGCGCGCCAACTCCGACTGCCGTCGCTATCCCGATCAGATAGAGCGCGAAGATGACGTGCCCGGCGTATTGGGGGAAAAAGATCATCGTGATAAGCACATACACCGGCAGACGCGCGCTACAGCTCATAAATGGCACCAGCAGACCAGTGAGAATCCGGTCACGGCGACTATCGAGCGTGCGCGTAGCATAGATCGCCGGCACCGAGCAACCAAAACCGACGATCATCGGCAGGAAACTCTTGCCGTGCAGACCGAATAGGCGCATCACTCGATCCATCACAAACGCGGCGCGCGCCATATACCCTGAGTCCTCGAGGAGTGCCAGCGCAAAATAGAGGGTAAGCAGAACCGGCACAAAGGCCAGCACCCCACCCACTCCCGCAAGCACGCCATCGATCAGCAAAGCCTCAAACCACCCACCACCGGCCCCGACCAGATGCAGCAGTCCTGACACCCAACGACTCACCGGACCACTCAATACGCGATCGAGCCAATCAACAAACGGCGCGGCCACATCGGTAGTTAGTTTGAAGACCAACCACATCACCACCAGAAAGATTGGAATACCCAGCCAGCGATGAGTCACAATTCGGTCGATCCGATCTGAGAGTGTAGCTGGCGGCGTTGCCGGTCGGGTTACGGCACGGATCGCGATGTCGTGAACGAACCGGTAACGTTGATCGACCATCACGATGTCGATCTCATCGCCATAAACGGCCCGCAGTCGCTCCAGACTCGCCGCCAGGGCCGCCTTCACCCGGCTGTCACCGCCGGCCTCGATCTCGGCCAGCAATGCTTCGTCGCCTTCAAGCGCCTGAATTGCCAGCCAGCGCGCCGGATAGTCGGTCAGCGCCGGAGTTTGGGCAAAAAGCGTCGCAAGCTGTTCGATCTCGCGCTCGATGGGCGCCGGATAACGAAACGGGATATTCGGCATAGCGATTGTGGTCATGCAGCCACCTCACGCATTTGCTTACTCGATTTCAACCTGGCCAACATCTCTGCCATCGTTGCTTTCAGTGCCGAAATCCCCTCGCCACGACTGGCTGCCAGCAATGTCACCGGGACTCCCAGGCCGGCGCTGAGCGCAGCAGGATTGATCACGATCCCGCGCGACGCGGCAATATCGGTCATATTCAGCGCCAACAACAACGGCACGCCGGTTTCGAGTAATTGCGCCGTCAGATAGAGATTCCGTTCGAGATTGGCGGCATCGACCACATTTACCACCAGATCAGGACGACCACGCGCGATAAAATCGCGCGCGATCTGCTCTTCCAGCGAACGAGCCGCCAGACTGTACGCGCCAGGAAGATCAACCACTGTCACCGTTTTGCCGTTCAGCAACAATCGCCCCTCTTTGCGTTCTACTGTCTTGCCGGGCCAGTTGCCAACGTGTTGGTGAAGGCCGGTCAGCGCGTTGAAGATCGTACTCTTGCCCACATTCGGATTTCCGGCCAGCGCAACAACAATTTCACTCATCTGTTTGCCTCTAATCAAGCACTGCGACCAACAACGCCTGAGTCAACGGATATTCGAGCGCCATGCGGGTATCACCCAGCGCGATCATCAAGGCGCTACCGCTGTCAGCCAGCACAGACAACTCGACACCGGGCACAAAACCCAGCTCGGTCAGGCGATGCGCGATCCGCTGGCTGCTCTGAATACTGATCAGTTTTGCCCGTGCCCCGTGATCGACAAAACGGAGCGGAATGGGATGCTTTGTCTGCTTCATGCGATTGGCTCCACATGGATCAAGCGCGCCTCGGTTCTTCGCAAGGATAGTCGATAGCCCTTTACCGTCACCTCCAGCGGATCACCGAGCGGCGCAACCCCGCTGAGCGTAACCGTTTCGCCGTAGAGCAAACCCATGTCGAGCAGTCGCCGGCGGAACAGGCGGTCTCCCTCGATCCGAACAACGATAGCGCGCTGACCGCGCGCTAACTGGTCAAGCGTGAGGCGACTCTCAGTTGCCATATGTTCTGGTATTCCTTAGTGTGAAGACGACAAAAGTTATGGTAGTCCTTAAGTCTTATACCAGATACTACGACAACTGCGAAAGTGAGAGATTGACAACCGAGGGGAAAGAAACAATGACAATCAGGCTAGCAACATGCTTTGCCGGTTGAGGGCCGGGAAGAATGTGGTCAGGCCAGGGCAACAACCGACAGTCTTATTGTTCACCCGGATGACTCTCGATCGCGGAACATTCAGGAACGTCGCCGCGCAAACAAGACCAAAACGCGCTACACCGTCGCCAAACCGCGCGCCGCTCAGTCAATTCGGTATCGGCAACCAGGATAATGCGTGTTGCAAGCGTGCCGGACAGCGCAAGCTGATGGTCGCCGGTCTGAACCAGCGCCGAGCGATCATCACTTACGGCCAATACCTCGACCATCGCGCCGGGCGCGAGACCCTGGCGGGAAAGGAATGCCGCCACTGCCGCTTCGACATCAACCGTTACCACCCTCCCATGCATGCCGGCAGCGCAGGCGCTCAGCGGCTTTGGTTCACCATCGGTCAGCGCAGCGGCTGCCGGGTCGCGTTCAAGAAACGCTTTCAGCGCGGCATCAAGCCGATCTGAGGTCACGTGCTCGAGCTGACACGCCAGCGCATCGGCTTCCGCTGGCTCGATGCCGAGATTCTGAACCAGGAAAATAACCCACATGCGCCGGCGTGAAAGAATGCGCTGCGCCCATTCCTCGCCATCGGGAGTCAACGTCACGCCACGGTAGGGCTGATACGAGAGCAGGCCGCGCTCTTGCAAGCGGTGACACATCTCATTAGCCGAAACTTGCGAAACTCCCAGCCGGCTCGCCAGCCGCGACACCGGTACCGGTTGATCAGGAGCTGCGCGCAAGAGGGCTGTCATGACCAGATACATTTCGACACTTTCGCTCATGACCTGCTCCAGACAGTTTAGGCACACCTTAACAGTTACTCAGGTGTATTGTAACACGTCCGAAAATCTCCCGCATGAGCGTAGAGACGTTGCAATGCAACGTCTCTACTGACAACGGGTAATTATCGGCGCAAAGCGACGGCCACAGCGTCGATTCAATCTGCCTGAACCTAACGCGCGCGCTCAACCATTGCCGTCATCGCTTCCGACAACGCCGCCGGCTGGCTAACGCCACCCTGAGCAAGGCGCGCAGTGCCACCACCCCTCCCGCCAGCCACAGCCGTACCTGCAGCCAGGATGGCGCGCGCATCGGCGCCACTGTCCTCGGCGCAGGCTACAACCACCTGCGACTGATCAATGCCGCCGACAACAATTGCGATGCCACCCGGCAAGCCGGCAATCTGACCGGCAATAGCCCGCAGTCGTTCTATGCCGACGCCGGGAAGAGTGACTGTGACGACACGCTTTCCGTTCACCGGTGGTGTCTGCTCGTACCATTGCGCGGCCCGGAGCGCATCGAGATCGCGTTGCGTCTGCGTCAACTCACGTTGTAGCGCCTGTTGCGCTGCGCGTAACCGGTTGACAGCCTCCGGCAACTCGGCCCAACTCACGCTAAGCGTAGCCGCCGCGGCCCGCGCCGCCGCATCGCGCGCGCGTAAGGCGGCAATGACCCGATTCCCGCACGCAAACTCAACCCGGATCATCCCGCGTTGCCGCGTCCAACCCAATACCGCAATTGCGCCAACCTCGCCGCTGCGCGCCGGATGAGTGCCGCCACACGCCGAATGATCAATGTCGCCAATGCTGACAACCCGCACATCACCACTAACTGCCGGCGGCTTGCGCAACGGGATCTGAGTCAGTTCGGCAGGCGTCACAAAACGCGCCTGTACGGGTAGGTTCTGCCATACCGCCGCATTCGCCCAGGTTTCGGCAGCCCAAATTTGATCCTCGTCCAACCCGGCCACCGCCAGATCGATCGTCACGCTCCGCTCACTCAGATGGAACGAGGCGGTTGGCGCATTACAGACGGTGATGAATGCAGCCGAAAGAATGTGCTGGCCACAATGCTGCTGCATATGATCAAACCGCCGCGCCCAATCGATCTGACCGGTAACGGTTGCGCCAATCGGTGGCAATGGCTGTCCGGCAGCCAGCAGATGCCACACCACCCCATCATCACCCTGGACATCAACAACCGGCCAGCGCTGCCCGCTTACCGGTTCCGCGAGCCAGCCCCGATCTGCCGGCTGACCACCGCCTTCCGGGTAGAAGGCGCTACAATCAAGTGCCAGTGCCGGCTGATTGTCGCGTTCAGCGACAGCCACCACCTGCGCGGTGAATTCGGTCAGATATGAGTTGTCGTAGTAGAGGCGGCGGGTTGCTTCCATAGGGTAATCTGCATGAAGCTACGCTGCTATCAACCGTTGTTGAAGACCTTTACCGGTCGCCACCATCTGCCATCGCGTTCGAGCAACGCGACCAGCCGTCCCGCCGGATCGTGGGCACGCGCGCGGGATGCGTCGTCATCGCTGGCCGGAATTGCCATGCCATGCTGCACACGGCGCGTCTCTGCCGGGTCAAGCTGAATTGCCGGCCAGTCGCCCAGCGCCATTTCTGGCGGCAACAGGTGTTGAACTACCGTCGCGCGGTCGGTGATCGCAGCAAAGGGTATCGCCTGTTCGATCCGGAATGGGCCGGTAAAGGTGCGTTGCAGCGCCGCCAGATGCGCGCCACAACCGAGCGCAGCGCCGATGTCGCGGGCGAGCGCGCGAACGTAGACTCCCTTGCCACACTCGACGGCAATGGTTAGATCGGGCAAAGCGCACGCCAACAGCTCTAGTCGGTCGATCCGCGCCGGGCGCGGCGGGAGTGCCACGCTGTCGCCAGCGCGCGCCAGTGCGTAGGCGCGCCGACCATCCACGCGCAGCGCAGAAAAGGCCGGTGGCTGCTGCCAGATGTCACCGCGAAAGCGGGCGAACACCGTTTCAATCTCGGCTACCGTCAAGGCAGGAACTGGCTGGATGGCAATCACCTCACCCTCGGCATCATCGGTCGTCGTTTGCACTCCCAGGCGCACCACGCCGGTGTAGCCCTTGCGCGCTTCCATCAGATGCTCAATCAAGCGCGTGGCGCTTCCCACTGCCACCGGCAACACGCCGGTCGCAGCCGGATCAAGCGTGCCGGCATGCCCCACTTTCACAGCGCGCCCAACCAGTCGTCGCACCCGCGCCACCACATCGTGCGATGTCAAACCTGCCGGTTTATCGATAACCAGAAAACCTGTTAGATCACTCATGGCGTTGTTGCTGAACCGCCTGCCGCAAAGCCGGCAACACCGCAGCCACTGCCGCTTCCAGACTCATCTGCAACGTTGCGCCGGCTGCCTGCCGATGACCGCCACCTCCCCACAACCTGGCCACTGTCGCCACATCAATGCCGGGAATCGAGCGCAAACTAATCTTAACTGTGCCATCAGCCCGTTCCCGGAAGAGCGCGCAAGCGCGCATACCGGCTACCCGCTGCAAGCGGCCAACCGTGTCATCGGTCGCCTTTTCGTCAGCGCCGGCAGTCTGCATCATCTCTTGAGTCACCACCACCCAAAAGATCCCATCATCCTGTTGCAAATGAGCCATGGCCATTCCGGTCAGGCGCAATGTCGAAGGTGGAATCGAGAAGAAGACTGCATCGACAACGAGTTGCTTATCGGCGCCGGCTTCGAGCAGCGCGGCGGCACGGCGCAGCGTCGCCGGCTTCACGTTGGGAGTCTGAAAACTTTGCGTATCGGTCATCATGCCCAGGAACAGGCAAGTGGCTGCGTCAGGCGATAGTGGCCATCCCAGCGCAGCAAACAGATCGAACAACACATCGGCGCATGACGGCTCTTGAGCGCGGATCAGACTCACAGTACCACCACCATCGTTGGTGGCGTGGTGATCGACGATAATTAAAGGACGAGCCACCAGCGTCGCCTGATGTTCATCGTAAATGGCGCCGGCTCGCGAGAGATGAGCCACATCTACCATCCAGATCAAATCGCAATCCGGTAACGACTCACCGGGACGGTAGATATGGACATCGGCGAAACCAGGCAACGCGGCGCAATAATCGAGCGGCGCTGATGACGCAAGCGCAATCACCTCTTTGCCCAGCGCGCGCAAAACGTGCATTGTGCCCAACATCGAACCGATAGCGTCGCCATCAGGATTGACGTGGCTCAACAAGAGAATGCGTTGAGCATCTGCCAGTGCTGCGCGGATCGGCCCGGCGGCCTGTTGCGGATCGGTATAAATCATAACGCTCCTGTAGTTTCGCCAGCAGCAGGCGCAATAATCCGATATACGGAATGGCCAGCGCGTTTCTTAATCTCCTTCAAGCGAAGATGGTGACGCGGGCCAAGGCGTGGGATCAAATGATTAAGACCGCTCACCACCACAAACCAGTATTCGCCGCCGGGCCGCAAATAGCGCAGCGGCGCCAGGATGAATTCATGCTCAATTGCGTAATCGCCGATTTTAGCGGGGATGTTAGAGACAATCAAATCATAAGGACCCGGAGGCGCATCACTCAAGCCGACGCTACCCATGACCGTCACATTCGGCGTGGCATTGAGCGCAGCATTATGCCGGGCGTAGCGCACCGCCAGCAGATCCTTATCAACCAGCGTCACCTCAGCTTGAGGGAAACGACGAGCCAGGCAAATGCCGATAACGCCACAACCGCAGCCAAGATCGAGAATGCGTTGCGGGTCAGGCGATGCTGGTTCGATGAGGCGCAAAAGCAAATCGGTGCCTTCATCAACCTGAAACGACGAGAAGATCGTATGGCCGACATCGAAGGCAAACTGCTGACCGCGCAGCGCATAAGCGATTCGCTTCTTGTAATACGGATCGAACGGAATCGCGTTATTGCTCATCGTCGAGTTTAGGTGGATTAACCATCCGTTCGTGCTGGATAGCGCGAAACACCTCATCGAGATGCATGCTGTAATCGAGTGAGGTGTCCTGGATCAGGTGCAACTCTGGAATAAAGCGCATATACCCCATCTCATCGGCCAGACGTTTGCGCAGAAAACCCCGAGCGCGTTGCAAAGCAGCCATAGTCGTTGCGCGTTCTTCCGGAGTTCCCATCACCGAGATCCGCACTTTGGCGTGCTGAAGATCGGCGCTCACTTCAACACCGGTAACGGTAGCAAATCCGACCCTTGGATCTTTTAACTCTTTCTGGATGACCTCACCAAGAACGCGCTGCATCGTATCAGCAACCTGTTGCAAACGTTGTTTCGACATACCACAACCTCTTCACGATGCGCGCACATTGCGTGCAGCTTTTCGAACCTCATTTGGCGGGCTGGCGGCGGGAAGTATGGGCACACATATGGCACAGGCCGGCGTAATGATGAGGAAACCCGTACTCCCAAACGCCGCGGCGAATGATCGTACCCTGGACGACACCGGCATCGGCTCGCCCTTGATTAACTGATAGCCGACACGCGCGTCTTCATCCAGACAACGAACAGACGCTCACATCGTCGCGTAGCCAATACTTGCGGCAGAAGCGAGGAGCAGCTCGCTTCTGCCGAAAGATCTGTTGCGTCACAACCTATCACAATGATGCAGCTACCTGCTCCTGGCGATAAAACTCCAGCGCATCACCGGCTTCAATGTCGTTGAAACCTTCCACAATGAGACCGCACTCATAACCGGCAGTAACCTCACGCACATCGTCTTTAAACCGCTTGAGTGACGAAATCTTACCATCGTGGATCACCACACCGCGACGCAGCACCCGCACATTCTGACCGGTGCGCGTAATCTTACCATCGGTTACATACACACCGGCCACAATCTCACGGGTAGGCAAGCGGAAGGTAGTGCGCACTTCGGCAAAGCCTTCGACCACCTCCTTGAACGTCGGCGCGAGCATACCGGCCATCGCCTTCTTCAAATCGTCCTGCAATTGATAGATGATATTGTAGAAGCGAATATCGATGCCGTGCTGCTCAGCATGGCGGCGAGCTGCCGGGTCAGGCCGGGCATTAAAGCCGATAATAATAGCGTTACTGGCCAGCGCCAGGTTCACGTCACCTTCCGTGATCGCGCCAACACCGCGATGGATAATGCGCGTCTGCACCTCGCTCTGCGACTGGTTCAATTGCTCGATCAGATGCGCAATGGCGTCAAGCGAACCTTGCACATCGGCTTTCAGAATCAGGTTCAATTCCTTCACCTGACCCTGTTTGACCTTCCCGAACAACTCTTCAAGGCTGGTGCCGCGCGCGCTGGCAGCTATCGCTTCGGCGCGTTGCTGGCGCTGGCGCTGCAATGCGATCTCACGCGCCAACACCAGATCGTCCATCACCTGCAAGATGTCGCCCGCCTGCGGCACACCTTCAAGACCGATAATCTCAACCGGCGTAGACGGTTCAGCGTGGCGCAGGCGCTTGCCGCTATCGCTGAACATCGACTTGATCTTGCCGGCCACCGAACCCACCAGCACATTATCTTCAAGGTGGAGCGTGCCATTCTGAATCAGCACAGTCGCCACCGGACCGCGGCTCTTATCGAGCCTGGCCTCGATAATGGTCCCCACTGCCGGCGCATTGGGATTTGCGCGCAGATCTTCCAGATCCGCTACCAGCAAAATCATCTCCAGCAGGCCATCAATATTGATCTTCTGGCGGGCCGAAACATGCACACAGGGCACATTACCGCCATATTCTTCCACAATCACATCAATCGCCGCCAGTTGCTGCTTAATCCGATCGGGGTTAGCGGTAGGCAAATCAATCTTATTGATTGCCACGATCATCGGCACCCCAGCCGCTTTCACGTGGGCAATTGCTTCTTCGGTTTGCGGCTTGACCCCATCATCGGCAGCCACGACCAGCACCACAATATCGGTAACCTGAGCGCCACGGGCACGCATCGCAGTGAACGCTTCGTGACCTGGCGTATCGAGGAAGGTGATCTTGCGATGATTGACTTCAATCTGGTACGCGCCAATATGCTGAGTAATACCACCCGCTTCACCCTCGGCCACACGGGTTGAGCGAATCGCATCAAGCAGCTTGGTCTTACCGTGGTCAACGTGCCCCATGATCGTGACCACTGGCGGACGAGGCCGCATCTCCTCTGGTGGCTGCGCTTTCAAAACTTCCTTGATATCTTCAACAATCCCCGCCATCTGCTCGGGAACATTTTCGGTCGTTTCAATGCCAAAATCGGCCATAATCAGCGCAGCCGTTTCATAGTCGATCTGCTGATTAATATTGGCAAGCATACCGGCCTTCAGCATCGCCTTGAGAATCTCAGCAGCGCCTACACCGGTTGCCTCCGACAACTCGCGCACCGTCATTACCGGCGGCAGCGCAACCGGGCCGCGGGGACGCGCCACCGGACGCGGTGTCGGCGGCGCCGGCGGACGCCGGAGCGCACTATCGCGCTCGCGTTCACGTTCTTCGGGTTGAGGACGGCCACGTGTCGATTGCGAACGATTCCCGCGCGCGTTGCCACCACCGCGAGGTGGCGACGAAGCAGGGGGAGTATTGCGCCCGGTCGGAGCGCTACCGCCACGAGCTGCCGGCGCATTGCCACCGCGCGCATTCGTCGGTTGTGTCGCGCGCGTCGAGCTGCCACCTGCCGGCGATGAATTACGCCCCGCCGACGTTGCCCGACCACTCGCAGCGGGCTGCTGATTGGCAACCTGACCGGTCTGAGGACGATTACCGCCTGCCGTTGGATTGGAATTGCGACCGGCGCCGGTATTGGCTGACCCGGTTGCGGTGCGATTGTTATTCGATTGACTGGCGCTACGTCCGCTGCTTGTGCCGGTACCGCCTGTATCTCGTCGAGGCTTGTCACTCATGCTCTACTTCCTTTCTGGAGAGAACACCCATCACCGGGAGATCTCTCACTACCACTCAGGCGTATCCGACCAACAACGCTCGCGGCAGCCACCAGCCGCAAGACCGATCAACACCTGCCGAACATTGCTCAGATTAGCGCTGTTGGCTCGGTTGCCTGAAACAATTGCCGCATCATCTGTTCAATCGTTGCCCGATCATCTGGATGCAGCGCGGTGATCTTCAGGGCGCGTTCAATCGCATGGCGACGAAGCGCGAGCGCCCAGCATTCAGGATTGTGGCAGAGATAGGCGCCACGTCCGGGTTGTTTGCCAGAGCGATCAATCGCCACCCGCCCGTCGGCATCACGCACCAACCGGATCAGGGCGCGCTTGGCGTCAATCTGCCGACACACAACGCAAGAACGTTGTGGAATGTGGCGCGGTCGCGCCGAATGAGACCTGGCTTTTGCCACCATCGCCTTACTCCTCATCGGGCGAAGCCTGCCCGCCTTCGAGCAAGATATAAGAGGCGAACAGGCGATTATTGTAGTAGATGAAGATCTTTTGTGACGTTGCCCGCACCTGCACCGTCTGACCGACCAGATCGTGACCGAGCGGGCCATAGCGATGGCCGCGGTAACGGATAGTACCGTCGGGCTGCACAACCCGCTGTTCCACCGGCGCGCTGGCCAGCTCGGCCTCAAGCGCCATCTGTTCGGCCTCGGCTTCAGCGCGCGCCTCAGCCGCCGCCCGCTCCTCTTCTAACAGTGCCGAGGCACTCTTGATATCGATCCGCCAGCCGGTCAGCTTGGCCGCCAGCCGCACATTCTGCCCTTCCTTGCCGATAGCTAGCGACAACTGCTTGTCGGGCACGATCACCAGCGCAGTGTGATCATGATCATTGAGATGCACTTCCACCACCTGCGCCGGCGACAACGCATTGGCGATATACTCACGCGGATCGGACGACCACTGCACCACGTCGATCTTCTCGCCGTTCAGCTCATTGACGATATTTTGAATGCGGATGCCGCGCATACCGACGCACGAGCCAACCGGGTCAATCCCCTCCTGACGGGCAGTAACTGCCACCTTCGTGCGCAGACCCGGTTCGCGCGCCACCGACTTGATCTCAACTACACCGTTGTAGATTTCGGGCACTTCCATCTCAAACAGGCGGTTGATCAAATTTTTGTGCGCGCGCGATGCGATCAGGCGTGGACCGCGATCATCCTTCTTCACCTCGAGCAAGTAGACCTTCAAGCGCTGACCGTGGTAATAGCGATCGTTCGCCACCTGCTCTTTGGGTGGAATGATTGCCTCAGCCTTCCCCAGCTCAAGAATAACATTGCCACGTGGGCCATTGTTGCGTTGCACAGTTGCCGTCAACAACTCGCCTTCACGATTCTCGAACTCGCTATACACGTAATTGCGCTCGATCTCTTTGATCCCTTGCAACACCACCTGTTTGGCCGTTTGGGCTGCGATCCGACCAAAATCGCGAGGCGTGCTCTCGACCAGCACGGTTTCGCCAATCTGGGCATCAGGTTTAATGCGACGGGCAGACTCGAGATCGATCTCAAACCGCTCGTCGTACACTTCATCGACAACCTGCTTTTCGGCATAAACCCGCGCCGCGCCGCTGACCGGATCGAGCTTGACTGTCACCTCTACAGTTGGTGGATTCGGGCCAAGCAGGCGCTTGTAGGCGCTCACCAATGCCCGTTCCATCACGTCAATGATGGCCTCTTTTGGAATGCCGCGCTCGGACGCAATCTGAGTAATTGCCGCGTAAAAATCGCTTTTCATCGCTGTAACTCGCCTGACAATAAGAAAAGTGGGTATAACCCACTTTCCACTCGAACAACGCAGACTGCTGCGCCAGACCGCTGCCCTGGCAGCGGAAGCGGCTCTTTAGCGGTACTCACAGACGGTTCATCGCGCTTCCCTGAACGGCCTGATGAGACTGTCGCCCATTTCGACAGCAGCGAGTGTCAAGCAGGCGGTTGCACATGCCCACGATTGGTGCAACCTTACTCCACACGTCAAGTATATCACCACCGATCGGCTTTTGCAAACCATTTTTGAACTGATTTTCGGCAATGAAACAGAACGCTTGTTCCAAAAACAATGACGGTGATGACCGATTTGTGGTATAATAGAGCCTGACAAAGCAAGCAGGTATGAGCGAAACGCATGCGCCAACCATCGTTGATCGACATTCTGGCTGCCGGTTATGCACTGATACACCGTCAGCCATTCATCTTGCTCTTCTCCATCGGGTTAAGTGCCTACCTGTGGCTCGGCAGTCCTATCACACTGCTGCTACCCGATCTCGGCGCGCAGGGGATCTTCGGCCAATGGCTTGGCACACTGCACGCTATCGATGCGCGCACCCTGCTGGTTGTCGCCAATTATATCCCGCTGCTCACCCCTGGCGCTGAGATAACGACACCGCCACCGCAAGCGTTGCCAGACGGCGTTTACCTTCTCACCGTGCTCATTTTAAACGGGATAACGCTCGGTCTGAGCGGCGCATTTCTGGCCAGTCTGCGCCAGCTCTTGCAACGCGAACAATCCCGGTTGGCAACCATGCTGGCGCGCAGTCTGTCAATCAGCCTGCGACTTGGCGGCGTTCTAATCATTATCGGCAGCGTCCTGGCGCCATTGGCAGCCTTATCCATCCTGCTGGCGATCCTGCTACCGACTGCCATCCCGTTTCTCTACACCGGCTGGATCGCGCTGGGTGTGATCGGGTTTATTACCTTCGGCTTCACGCCAGAGGTAATTACACTTCACCACCACGGGCCACTGGCAGCGCTCCGGGCAAGCTGGCAATTTGCCCGTCGGCGCTGGTTTTCAATCGCCACGTTTCTCGCTCTCTGCGCGGTAATCGAAGTTGGCTTCGCTCATCTCTGGCGCGCATTGGCCGCTCAACCAGGCTGGCTGGCGCCAGCTATCGTCGGCAATGCCTATATCGGGAGCGGGCTGCGCGCCGCTCGCTTGCAATTGTATCTACGCTACGCCAACCGTTAGCGCCAGAAGACGCGCATCGGCCATTCCTGACGATGAACGCCATGGCGTGTCATCAGAGCGCAACATTCAGGAATCATTAAGGATCACGACCAATGACAAACCAGACTCCGACAACCTACGACGAAAGTCAGATTCAGGTGCTGGAAGGCATGGAAGCCGTCCGTAAGCGCCCCGGTATGTACATCGGCCCCACCGACATCAATGGCCTCCACACCATGGTGCGCGAGGTGGTTGACAATTCGGTCGATGAAGTGATGGCCGGACGCGCCACCAGCGTTAGCGTTACCATTCATCGCGATGGTTCGGTGACGGTGAGCGATGACGGATCGGGGATTCCGGTCGGTATCCATCCTAAAGAAGGGATCAGTACCCTGACCCTGGTGATGACCCGCCTTCACGCCGGCGGCAAGTTTGGCAGCGGCGGCTACAAGGTTTCGTCCGGTCTGCACGGCGTCGGTGTCTCGGCGGTTAACGCGCTCTCATCGTATATGCGGGTGGATGTTTACCGCAACGGTCGTCACTACTATCAGGAGTATCGCGCTGGCCTGCCGGTGACCGATGTCGTCGATCTCGAACCAACTGACCGCCACGGCACAACCACTCGCTTTTTGCCCGATACGTCGATCATTCAAACCCTCGATTACAATTTCGATACGCTTGCCCAACGCTTCCGCGAGATGAGCTATCTCAATAAGGGGTTGCGGTTCCGGTTTGTTGACGAACGCACTAACCGCGAACTCAACTTCTATTTTGAGGGCGGAATCGTTTCATACGTTCGTCATCTCAACAAAGATAAGACGGTGCTGCATCGCCAGCCGTTTTACGTTGAGCGTGTGGTCGATGATGTGATGGTGGAAGTGGCGTTGCAGTATACCGACACGTTCGATACCGATAACGTTTATACCTTCGCCAATAATATCAATAATTCCGACGGGGGATCGCATCTGTCAGGCTTTCGCACAGCGCTGACCCGCGTGATCAATACCTATGCCAGAGCAAAGGGATTGTTGAAAGAGAGCGAAAGCAATCTTACCGGCGATGATGTGCGCGAAGGTTTGACCGCGGTCATCAGCGTAAAATTGAAAGACCCGCAATTTTCCTCGCAAACCAAAGAGAAGCTGGTTAGCCCAGAAGCAGCGAGTGCCGTGGCGACAGTGTTCGGCGATGCGTTTAGCGCCTGGCTCGATGAAAACCCGGCTGACGCGCGCCGGATTATCGAGAAGGCTATCGCCGCTGCTCGCACTCGCCTCGCCGTGCAAAAAGTGCGTGAGACGGCCCGCAAGAGCGCAATGGAGGGCTTTTCACTGCCCGGCAAACTGGCCGATTGTTCCGATCCTAACCCGGCCCGCTGCGAACTGTATATCGTTGAGGGCGATAGCGCTGGTGGCACCGCCAAGCAAGGTCGCGACCGCCGCTTCCAGGCCATTCTGCCGCTGCGCGGGAAGATTTTGAACGTCGAGAAGAGCCGGCTCGACCGAATGCTCTCGAATGCCGAAGTGCGGGCATTGATTACCGCAATCGGCGCTTCGATTGGCGATCAGTTCGATCTGAGTAAGCTGCGCTATCATCGCATCTTTCTGATGACCGACGCTGATGTCGATGGTAGCCATATCCGCACACTCTTGCTTACGTTCTTCTTTCGCCACATGCGGCCTCTCATTACCAACGGTCATCTTTTCATCGCCCAGCCGCCGCTCTACCGGATTAAGCACGGGCGCGAGCAGGTCTATACCTATTCCGATGCCGAGCGCGATGCCTACCTGAGCAAGTTGCCCCCCGGCACAAAAGTTGAAATTCAGCGCTATAAAGGCCTGGGGGAGATGAATGCTGAACAGCTTTGGGAAACAACGATGAATCCACAGAATCGGGTTATCTTGCAGGTTACCCTGGAAGATGCAGCCCGCGCCGACGAGACTTTTACAATGCTGATGGGCGATCTGGTGCCGCCGCGCCGGCGATTTATCCAGACTCATGCCAATGAGGTGGTAGAACTGGATATCTGACGCGCAGGTTACGACGGCACCGCAGGTGGTGGTTCATCCTCCCGCAAAACGACGCAGGTTTCCACGCCGGTACGCCTGCGTCGTTTGATGTTCTGATCAGCTCCTGACCTGCTCGCTTTGGCGACCGCGCTGCCAATGGCGCCACAGCCAGACCACCAGGAACGCCGGGATGATCCAGACCGGCGTCCAGACCACGATCACAATCAGCGCGTTGAGCAGCGTGTACCCGAATGTAGCGAGCAAGGCCAGTTGTTCACTCCATACTTTCCCCGGTTCCCACGTTGGCCAGATCGTCTGTGATGGCTCTGGCGCAGGCGGCAACGGTCGCAGTTCAATATCAATCGTTGAGTAAGCGGCGTTTTGTTCAAGATACCGCATACGGCCTTGCAAATGCTCGATTTGCCCCTGTATCTCGGTCAGGGCCTGGTTGATGCGCAGCGTTTCCTCTACCGTATTTGCTCGCGCCAGTAGAGCGGCAATGCGATCGCGCGACGCCTCCAGATTGCGCAAGCGCGCTTCAAGATCGACATACTCTTCGGTGACATCTTCGCCACGGACTTCGCGTCTGATCACACGCTCGGCAATTCCTTCCACATCTGTTAAAAAGCGATCGAAATGCTCGACCGGCACTCGAAACGTAACATACGAAGTCTTGTTTTCACCCTCGCCTGTCGCGCGCGCGTAGAGCGTATAACCACCCAACCGATTGACGCTGTTGCGCAACTGCGCTTCTGCCTGATCGACCGATGCTACCTCGACCACCAGGCTAGCATTCATGATGACCATGCGCAACCCGTACTGCGCCTGAGTGCTGCTCTCACCAGAAGCTGCGCCACCGGCAGCCGAACCTGCGCTCTCTATCGCAGTCGCTCTCTCTGACCGTGCCTCCGGCATTGCTCCCATAGCAGGCGCTGTGATGACCTCATTAGATGCGACTCCCACCCCACCACATGCTGTTAGCCAGAACAGTGCCAGGAGCATCACGATTGTAACCGGTCGAACCATACGCTTGCCTCCTCGGATTGAAACATCTGCTGTTGTTTTGAGTAACGTTGAGAGGTCAGATTTCGTTCCTGATACCGCAGAGAAACTTTTTTCAACAAAACACGTAAACCTATAGCGACAGAGGAATATACAGAGCGGCACTTCAGTTGATCGTCAGGAACGTCTGTGAGGAAGATCGCGCGTGAACGTTGCCCGCTATCTGGTGACTTCACAAAAGGAGGAAAGCAATGACTGTTACTGACCCCCTCTCGCTTCCGCCCGTAACTCCTCCCGCGCCACGCCGTAGTTCGCCCCTCTTGATCATCGGTGGTCTTGCTGTCGGTCTCCTGCTCATTCTGGTTGGCGCTGGCGCGTTGGCGTTTAATCTCTTGACCCAACGGGCCAGTGCCATACCTGAACTGTTGCCAGCAGACACGCAAATTTATGCCGCTATCACGCCCAATCTCAGCGACCTGCCCAACATTGACCGCCTGCGACGAGCCTTCCCTGAAACCTTTGACTACCAGAACACCGATACGACAACTGACTTTTTACAGGAACGTTTCGGGGTCACTTTTGCCGAGGATATTGCGCCGTGGATCGGCCCCGAAGCAGCTTTCGCCGTGCATGGCGCGCCAATCGAGCGTTTCGGCGAGATCGCTAATGGCGGTGCGATCAATCCGGTCTTTCCAGCATCACCGCTAGATCCACCGCCGGCGGTTGATCAGTTTGATGGCAATGTGCTCTTGATCGTAGCCGCGCGCGATCAACAGGCGGCGCAGGCCTTTCTCGACAAACAACGCGCCTTCCGCGAGCAACAAGGCGAACGATTCACCAGCAACACGGTCAACAATGTAACGATCTACGCGAGCGAGAGCGATGAAACGCCATTCGCCGCATTTGCCCTCGCCCGCGATATGGTTGTCTTCGCCAACAATGCGGCCAGCATTCAAGCGTTGATCGAGCAGCGGAGCGAAACCGCGCTGGCTCGTAGCCCTCAATATCAGGCCGTTACCCAGAGTCTGCCTGGCGACCGGATCGGCACGATCTACCTGGCCGGCGATACTATCGCCCGTCTGATCAACACCCTGATCGAGCAGAACAATCTCGACGATGGTAACACAGCCGCTGCTGACGCTCTCGCCGCAAGCCAGGCCCTCCAGGGGGTTGGGTTGACGATGGCAGTGATCGAAAGTGGTCTGCGCTTCGACGCGGTGACAGTCTTTGATCAAAACCGGCTGAGCAGCTCTCTGCGCGAACGGTTGAGCAGCTTTCGTCCGGTCGTTTCTGCCGATCGCGCTGGCGACGTGAGCAGCGCCGCGATTGGGGTCTTCAGCTTTGCCATTCCCGCCGATTGGGGAACGCAGTTACGAACACAACTCGAAGCCAATCCTGACACATCCAATACCCTGCGCAATCTTGAAGACAGCCTCAATCTCGACCTTGAACAGGATCTGTTCAGGTGGTTCCACGGTGAAGGAGTCATTGTGGTGTTGCCCGGCAGTAGCGCCGATCTGCAAGCAACCGGCTACTTTGCCCTGCGAATAGCCGATCAGGACGCGGCACGGCAGGGTATGCGGCGCCTGAGCGAGCTGGTTGAGGATCTGGTTGGCATCAGGTTTAGCGAGACCTCATTGGGACGGACGCAGGTGCAGGCCTTCGAAGAGGGTGATTTGTTTGTCGGCTATGGCTTTAACGGCAACGATCTGGTCATCGCGGTTGGCCGGTCGGCGATGGAGGCAGCGTTTGGCGCCGAACAGAAGCTGTCTAATTTCTCGATCTATACCGATGCGTTGCGAGCGATGCCAACGCCCAATAGTGGCATTTTGTATGTCAATCTCACCGCAGTTCGCGAGCTGAATAATCGGCTGAGCGATCAACCGATCGATCGCGATCTCGAACGACGGCTGGAACCATTCCGGGCGATTACCAGCGGTGGCACTGCCGGGATCGACAATCGCGGCGCCGCGCGGGGCACGTTACTGTTGAGTATTCAGCCGTAGAGGTGATGTGGTTTATAAAAGCCATGGTACGATGTGAGCGGAGCCTGCTAAATGAGGGAGTATGTGCATGAGCAGTCCGACCTCACATCGTTACCTTGGCAAGAGTCGCAAAGCGGTTGATGGGCTGGAAAAGGTGACAGGACGCGCCCGCTATGCCGGTGATGTGACGCTACCCGGCATGTTGCACGGCAAGCTGGCGTTGAGCCTTTACGCCCATGCGCGCATCGTTCGGATTGACACGACTGCCGCCCGCGCAGTGCCGGGAGTCGTGACCGTGCTGACCGCCGCCGATCTACCCACTCGCGGGCGTCAGCCTTCATCGCGTCAAACCACCACGCTGGCCGATGGGGTCGCGCGTTATCGCGGTGAGCCGGTAGCACTGGTGCTGGCCACGAGCCTGGCCGCTGCCGAAGACGGCCTGGCAGCGTTGCAGATCGATTACGAACCGCTGCCCGGTCCGACAACTGTCGAAGCTGCCCTGGCGCCAGATGCGCCGGTGATCTGGCCACAAGGCGCGCCCCAGGCTGACGCTGATCTGACCGCCGCCCATGCCGCAGTAGCCCGCGGCGAGGAACAGGGTGAACATGCCGCTTCAAACATTCATGAGCAGAAGCGGTTTAGTCGCGGTGATGCGCTGGCGGCGCTGGCAACGGCTGATGTCGTTGTCGAAGGAACCTATCGAACGGCGATTGTCCATCAGGGCTATCTCGAACCGCATGCAGTCGTGGCCGATGTTGATCCGATCCGCCGGCAGATCACCGTCTATACCAGTACACAGGGGCAATTCGGTGTGCGCGATGAAGTGGCTCGCTTACTCGGCTTGCGTCCCCATCAGGTCACCGTCGTGCCGATGACGGTTGGCGGTGGATTTGGCGCCAAGTACGGGATTCTCGATCCGCTGGCTGCGGCAGCGGCGCTGGCAGTGGGCCGACCGGTACGGATCACGCTTGACCGTAGCGAAGATTTTCTCACCACAACCCCTTCTCCGGCCTGTACCATTACGCTCAAACTGGGCGCAAACCGGGACGGAGCTTTGACGGCGCTGGTAGCCGACATTGTGGTTGACAACGGCATCTATCCCTTCACGCTGGGCGGGATTATGAGCGCCTTGCTCGGCGGGTACTACCGCTGTCCGAATGTGCAGATCGATGTGACGGAGGTGTTGACCCATAAACCGCAGGCCGGCGCATACCGCGCCCCCGGCGCGCCACAGGTAACATTTGCGCTCGAGTCGGCTATCGATGAGCTGGCTTATCGTCTCAACATCGATCCGCTTGAGCTGCGGCTCCGCAATGCGGCAACCACTGGCGATCCGATGGGCAACAACGATCCATGGCCATCAATCGGTTTGACGAAGGTGCTGGAAGCAGCCGCCAATCACCCACTCTGGCGCGAACGCAGCCCTGGGAGCGGGATCGGGCTGGCTATCGGCGGCTGGCCGTGCGGGATGTCACCGGCAGCGGCGGTTTGCCGGGTTGATACCGATGGCGTTGTGCGTGTGCATGTGGGATCGGTTGACATCTCGGGCGTCAATAGCAGCTTCGTGCTGGTCGCTGCCGAGATCATCGGCGTGCCGCCGGAGCAAGTTGAGATCGTGACCGGTGACACACGCAGCGGGCCATTTGCCGGCCCCAGCGGTGGGAGTCAGATCACCTACAGTGTAGCCGGCGCAGTGGCCGCTGCCGCGCGCGAGGCGCGCCGACAGTTACTCGAAATTGCCGCCGATATGCTCGAAGCGCGCATCGACGATCTCGACATCCGTGAGGGAATGGTTCACATCCGTGGCGTTCCTGGACGCACCTTACCACTTGGCGAGGTAGCGCGACGGGCACAAGAACAGGCTGGTGGGCCGGGACCGATTGTCGGCGAGGGGCGCACTGCGCCGGCAGAGAACGCACCCGGCTTCGTTGCGCATCTGGTTCAGGTTGAGGTTGACCGGGACACGGGGCGGGTTAAGCCTGTGCGCTACGTAGCCATTCAAGATGTTGGCTTCCCGCTCAACCCCTTGATGGTTGAAGGCCAGATTCATGGTGGCGCGGCGCAAGGCGTGGGCTGGGGTCTCTACGAGGCGCTGCGTTACGATGAGCGCGGCGAGCTGCTCACCGCCAGCTTAATGGATTACACCCTGCCACGCGCCGCCGATGTGCCACCCTTTGAGTCTGTGCTTGTGCAGAATCCGGCGCCCAACGGCCCCTTCGGCGCGCGCGGTGTGGGTGAACCGCCGATTACAGCAGGCGCTGCCGCCATTGCCAATGCCATTCGTGACGCAACCGGGGCACGCATTTATGAATTACCGATGCGCGATGAGGTGGTATGGCGAGCGCTTCAGGAGCAGTAACAGAAGCATGCCCGGTCAGTACATGGTTGCCTGACCGGGCATTTCTCATAAACCACGCGCAGGTATCTCGTCAACCCCGCGCTGCGCGCGCCTGTCGCACAATCTCTTCGATCTGGCCGAGGTGATCCCAGGCATGGGCAAGCCCCAACGCATAGCGACCACGCGCATCCACCGGTGACGCGCCCGGCCATGGTTCGGCCAGGTAATCGAGGTGTGGTTGATCGGGCCACATCTGCAACGAGGCATGCAGCATCCGGCGGCTTTCCGCTAACCGCTGTCGAATCTGCGCCATAGTCGTCACCGTTTCCCACGGCACTTCATAGCGTGACCGGCCATGCAACTGCACCCCACGCGCCATCTCAGCGGCCAGAAAGGCCGATTCTTCACACGAAGCAGTCAGATGGACGATCACGTGACCGAGCGTCCAGGCCTGATTAACTGCATTCGGGTCACTGGCAAAGGGATCATGAGCTTTTGGATCAATCGGCTGAAAGGTTACATCGGCATCGGTACAATCGGCAATCAGCCGTTCAATGGTGTCATAGATCTCATCAGTTTCGGCGCGCAAATCGGCAACGGTGAGATCACTCACCAATTCTTGCATCGCGCGCTCTCGGCGGTAAAGCGCCGCATAATCGAGCATAGCAAACTCCTCGCAATGCAACAATTGCTGCTGACACGAAAAGCTTTATCGGCCTAGCCGCTCGAGCAATTTGCAATAGGCCACCTGACCTTTGCGGAAGCTGCTCAGGCGGAAGAATTCATCAGGCGAATGCGCGCGCTCGTCATCGAGGCCGAAGGCAAAATTGCTGGTGTAGGCGCCGAGCTGGCGCTGGAAGAGGGTGCAAACCGGGATCGAACCACCACTGCGCACATAGTATGGCTCGCGTCCGTACAGCTCGACCAGTACATCCCGAACGGCAACATTACCGGGATCATCCTCTGGAATGAGGTACGGATAGGCCTGGAAAGCCAATGGCGTCACTGTCACCGTCACGCCGGGAGGAGTATGCCGTTTGATATGTGCCTGTAGCAGATCGAGAATGGTCTGCGGATCCTGATCGGGTACCAGACGGCAGGTAATCTTGGCGTGCGCTTCGGCGGGCAGCACCGTCTTGACCCCCTCTTGCTGGAAACCACCCCAGATACCGTTTACCTCAAGCGTAGGTCGCACCCACTCACGTTCGCGTGGGGTAAAACCGGCCTCGCCGAAAAGATCTGGCACGCCGAGCGACTCCTTCAGCTTCGCTTCGTCGAACGGGATTGCAGCGATGCGCGCGCGATCGGCTGGCGTAAGCGGACGCACCTGATCGTAGAAACCGGGAATGGTGATCATGCCGTCATCTGAGCGCATCGAGGCGAGAATCTGCACCAGAGCGTGGATGGGGTTTTGCACGACTCCCCCGTACATCCCTGAATGCAGATCCATTTTGGCGGCGCGGACATCGATCTGCACCCCGCAACCACCGCGTAAACCAACCAGAATCAGCGGCTGATCTTCACTCCACTGGCCACCATCGGCGCTCAACACCAGATCACACGCAAATCGCTCTCGTTCGCGCTGCAAGAACGATGGAATCTGAGGGCTACCGATCTCTTCCTGCCCTTCGAGGAAGAATTTGACATTAACCGGTAGCGAACCACTGCTCTGCAACAATGCCTCAACTGCCAGGATTGGAATGAGCATGTTGCCTTTATCGTCACTGGCGCCGCGCGCATAGATGCGGTCGTGTTCGATATGCGGCTCGAAGGGTGGATGCGTCCAGAGATCGAGTGGATCAACCGGCTGCACATCGAAGTGGCCGTAGATCAAAACCGTCGGTTTATCGGGCGCATGCAACCAGTCGGCATACACGACCGGATGGCCGCCGGTGGGTAAAATGGCAACGTGCTCCAGCCCGGCTGCAGTCAGGCGATTTGCCACCCATTCGGCAGCGCGCAAGACATCGTTGGCGTGAGCCGAAATTGCCGAGATGCTGGGAATGCGAAGGAAATCGACCAGTTCGGACAGAAAACGGTCTTGATGTTCGACGAGATAGCTGTTCCAATTTGGCATAGCCAACAGCGCTCCTCTCCAGGTACAGATCGCAGACGTTCAGCATTTGCTGCGATACGGGCATTATAACGCGGTTAGTGAGAGTATGCCTGCGCTACACCCCTTCTATGACAGCCAGGAAACGAAACCCTGCGTTCCTCCGCAAAGGAGAAGGTTCCCTCCCGCAGTCAGGCATCACGGCAAACTGCCGCAGACGGCAAGCGAACGCAGTGTTGCAATCGCTTGCACCCGTTGGCGTGTTGGTGAAGGTCTCCAGAATCAATCTCATGATCAGCGATTGTTCTTTCTGATCGACTCGTCAGCCCAAACTTGACGCCTTACCCGATCGGTAGACGATGACCAGACATGCAAGGTCAACTTAAGGAGCAGATCCACTCTCACCTTTTGCCCGCATTGCAGCTATGAAGCTGGAGCAAAGAATGACTCAGACAATCAACACACAA
>NZ_CAKZNK010000011.1 GCF_937129525.1 uncultured Chloroflexus sp.
GACCCACTCCGATCAAGGTCGTAATGCCCAATTGATCAAGATTATCTGCGGTGATCGGGGGTGGAATCTCGCGGAAACTCACGGTCACCTCACGCTGATCAGCCGGTCTGGTCAAGGCTTCCATCACCGCCTCAAACGCCTGCGCCTCATCGATCCGCCGGCCCGGCTTTCCTTCCTGGAAGATCTCAAGCCGGCCGTCGTTCCAGTTCAGGCGGGGATAGGTACCGCGTACCTCGGTCG
Organism: uncultured Chloroflexus sp.; assembly: GCF_937129525.1. GTDB lineage: Bacteria > Chloroflexota > Chloroflexia > Chloroflexales > Chloroflexaceae > Chloroflexus. The sequence continues at coordinate 241 of NZ_CAKZNK010000011.1, forward strand.
AGTCGCCCAGAGCGATCAATTTAGCCATCACCTGATCGCGATCGATACTGACCTCAAGCCGGTCACCAGCCGGATCCGCCACTCTATCCACGCGAATCATCCGGGCCAGCTCATCTAATGACCAGACAAACGAGCGACCATCAACCAGCAACGTGAGCGGTCCGGCCAAAATAGTTGCAATCTGCTCCTGGGCAACAAATGCCGCATCGTCACGCAGCGACGGTTCAAGCACACGGGTGCGGAGCGCCACTGTATCAGGATTCAGGTCCTGTAGCGCCGCCATAATCTCTTGGAGGGTTTCCGCAATCAGCACTTGCTGGCCTACTTCACCCGGCACAACTTCCACTGTCGCGCCATTCAACATCAACTGCGCATCAACCGCCGGCTGCTCCACTTCGGCTACGCGCGCCAGCAGATACTGTTGCATGGCAGCCTGATCAACTGAAAGCCGCAATGGCAGATCGACTCCGTATTGCCAGACCGCGCCGATCTGCTGGAGATTGGTTAACAGATCGTTGCCCCGTCCAACCGCTAGCGCCGCATCGAGCGCCTGATCGATTTCCAGGGACACCCCCAATTCGGCGAGGGTCGGCGTCCAGGAACGTCCGCTATAGGTCAAAACAACCGGTTGCGCCAGAAACGGCGAAAATCTCGCCTCGATTGCCGCCTGCGCTTCATCACGATGCAGATTGCCGACCTCTACGCCATGTACTCTGACATTGGGCAAAATACGATCGGCATAGCTACGTTCGAGGTAAATCATTCCGCCAGCGACCATTCCTGCGCCGATAAGAAGAATGGCGAGTAATAACCATCCCCAATGAAAACCGTGCCAGGTCGAGCCACGCTGCATTGACGGCGGCACTGTTTGATCGGGCCAGTCAACTGCGCCAGAAGCCGATGAGGCAAACACCTCATCGGCTGCGCCTTCGTGGGCTGGATTGTAAGGCTGCATATGCTGGGCCGACACCGAAACCTCCTCACCACAAAGAATCTGTTCTGACAGCTTACTATACCGTTGCCGGTGAAGCATGTCAATAAACGTAAGCTGATAAATAGCTTGCGCAGGAGTCAAGACGGCGATGACGCGCGCAAATGGAGCAGTCGTTGCACCAAAATCAACAATTCATGGGCGCGAAACGGCTTCTGCAAGGTGGCGGCCACCGGCGTCTCACCCAGCGAGTCAACATCTATCGGATAGCCGCTTAGCAAAGCTAAGGGCAGATGCGGATCGATCTCGGCAATCTGGCGACAAACCTCGTAGCCACTAATGTCCGCCAGGGAAATGTCGATCAGCGCGCAAGCAATCGGTTCGGCCTGCTCAACAAGACGGAGTGCCTCTGTGCCAGAGGCAACGACACGCGCGTGATAACCGGCATGGGTCAAAATCCGTTCGATCAGTGAACGCACTTCGTCGTTATCGTCAACGACCAGAACGTAGGCCGTCGCGTTCTCGGTGTCATTGAGCGCAGCCCAGGACTCTGCCACCGGTGGCTGTGGTGGCAACCACACCGTAAACATACTGCCCTTGCCCGGCTGGCTATCAACTTCCAACGCGCCACCGTGCCGCTGCACGATCTTAAGCACCCCCGCCAGGCCGAGACCATGACCGTGAGCTTTCGTGGTGAAAAATGGCTCGAAGATGTGCTGGCAGACTGCCGGATCAATTCCGCTGCCGTTATCGCGCACCTCCAGAGTCACATAGTTGCCGGGCACGAGTCGGTGTGGGGTCAGCCGATCCATCGTCGCAACATCCAGTCGTCGTTGCCGGGTCTGAATCCAGATATCGCCGCTACCATCGATCAACGCCTCACCGGCATTGTTCACGAGATTCAGCACAACCTGTCGCATCTGCACCGGATCGGCTATGACCGGCGGTATGTCAGAGTCGAGATCGAGATGAATGCGCACCTGTTCGCTCATCGACGCGCGAAAAGCAGACAGCGTCTCAATCACTAATCGGTTGAGATCCAGAGGCTGCATGTCAACTTGCTCTCTACCGGCAAGGTTGAACAGTCGCTGCACCAGATCGGCAGCCTGCTGAACGGCATTCATGAGCCGGGTATGATGGTACTGTGCAACCGGTGAAAGCGGCGCCACCCGCTCGATCAACTGCGCATTGCCGACAATAATATTGAGGAGATTGTTGAAATCGTGCGCAACGCTCCCGGCCATTACTCCTAAACGTTCCAGACGTTCGAGCTGCTGTACCCTACGCTCATAGCGCAACAGCTCGGCAGTCTTTTCCCGTTGTTCGGTTAAATCCTGACCGATCAACAGAAACTCGGCAATCTCGCCATTCAGATGTCGGCGGCAGCTTATTGTCCAGAACAGATGATGTTTCCGATCACGAAGGGTAAGAGTGGTTTCGAACGAATGCGCATGATCGCTCGTCATCACCTCGCGCGCTAACGCCATAAAGAGCGGTCGCTCAGCCTCGCTGAGCAACGTTGTCAGATAAGGCTTGCCAATCACTTCAGCGTGAGTATGACTGAAGACCTGTTCGGCCATGCGGTTGAATTCAGTAATCCGCAGTTCGCGATCCAGGCAGATGATGATATTGCCGGCCAGTTCGATCAGCGACCGAAACCGCTCAAACGAATCGACCATGCGCGTGAAGAGAGTCGTATTATGCAAAGCAACACTGATCTGATCGGCCAGCAGCGACAACAGAAAGAGATCCTCGTCATCAAGCGCCGGATTGCCGAGCGACTCAACAATGATCACGCCGACCGGCTGACCGTCATCGTAGCGCAACGGCATAATAATACACTGCGTGGTGCCGGGCATAACTTCCAGAAAGTCAGGATCATACCGGGCATCGCGCACAAACTCAGCCTTGCCAGAACGCATCACCCGCCCGGCGACGCCTTCGTGCAATCGGATCACCGACAACACCCGATCGTAACCAACCACCGCTTGCAGGCGCAACACACCCTCTTGCAACAGATAAATACTGACCAGTTGATACCCGAAGGCGCGGCGCAACTGGTCTACGACCAATTGACACAGGGTTTCCGTTTGCAAGGTCGAATTCACCAGCGCGGCCACCTGTTGCACCAGCAGCAACTGGTCAAGGCGGCGCTGCATTGTGCGGTAAAGTAGCACATTGTCAACCAGCAACGCCATTCGTTGCGCTACTTCTTCTGCCAGCGCGATGTCGGCCTGAGTAAACTGACGGCCTGACTTCGCCAGGAGAGTGAACGCCAGCACGCCACAGACACGATCTGATAAACGCATCGGCACACAGAGGATGTGACGCGGCCTGATCTGGCGTAAAATCGCCTGATAGGCTGGCGAGAAGGCCGGATCTTCGCTATAACTGTCGGGCAAATCGGTCAAGAGGAGCCGGCTGCCACTCTGCAAGGCCAGAGCCGGCGCTGAATGGGGATCGACCAGCAACGAATCACTGGCGAGTTGTTCGATGAGGGACTGCTCGCTCGGATCGGCGCAGGCAATGGCGACTCGACGCATCTGCTGATGTTCATCACGAATGATAACGGCGCACCAATCACCCAACAAGGGAACCAGGCGTTGGGCAATCTTTGGCAGAACCTCGATCTGGTTAAACGAGGTAAACCATGCGCCGAGATCGGCAAGCAAACGGGTTTGTTCCGCAGACCAGCTTTCTTCCATTTCTCTGCGCGAGGTTGAGCGAGTAATATCAAAAATAATAACAAAACTTTGTATTTAAAAAAGGATATGCTTTAAGTATACTCTCACGCTCAGACCAGATCAAGCACACCTTCAGAGGCTGAACCCAAAACCCGCAAACTATTGACAAGACACTCACTTCATTCAGATAACGAACTTTCCGCAAACCTGGCCATGCAGCTCGTGCTACAATGCCTTTGGAACGATAATATAACAACCAGGTACGGAGCAAATTATGGATCGCGCTCAATCGATGAATCTGCCTGCGGCAGCTCAGAGCTACCACATTCTCGATTACCTCTCGCTCGCCTGCCGTCATATTGCGCTACTGGCGGCAATGGTAGCCACCAGCGGTAGCCTTTTCTTCAGTGAAGTTCTGCGCTGGATTCCATGTGAACTGTGCTGGTATCAGCGGATTTTGATGTACCCGCTGGTAGTCATCCTCTTTGTCGGGATCTGGCGCGATGATCGGAATGTCCACTGGTATGCGCTCCCGCTCGCCTTAACCGGCATAGCGGTCTCGCTCTATCACTATCTAATGGTGATGCTGATCATTCCGCCAGCGCCCTGCGCGGGCGCGGTGCCTTGCGCTTTCGACTATATTAACATTCCCGGCGTGTTGAGCTTTATCAAGATTCCGTTTCTGGCGCTGGTGGCGTTTGTAATCATCAGCGTGATGATGGCCAATCTGGCGCTGGCCGAGACGCCGCCTGCTCACGGGCGCGCCGCGCGCATCGCCGCCACTGTCATCGTGCTTGGCACGACTGCGCTCTTCGTTGGGTTGGGAATGATGATCTGATGTTTAGTTCCCGCATAAACAATCTGTCATCTTGACTGCTCCGGAGGTGTGATATAGTATTGACATCGTTGGTTTCCTGGTAAGGCCGCGCGGGGGCGCGGTCAGGAGGGTGCGCAGCCATAATACGAGTAGCATGAAAGCGCATGGGCTTCGCCACCGGCGAAGTTGACGAGGACGGAGGTTCCCGGCGCGAGCCGGAGCTAACGGGGTGAGAGACCCCGGAACATCGAGAGATCAGCGGAAGCCTCCCCGGCGCAGGGCGCCGCCGGCAAGCTGGCGAGATAACACCTCCTGGCGACAGGCAAGGGCAGAGCCGCCAGCAGTGACCCACCACCATTTCATCCCCCGCTACGTACAGCCAGCATAACGACTGTGTTGCCGCAAGCAGGCAGCCGGGTGGTCGTGTTGCGCGCGCCGCAATACAGTCCGGTTGTTGCGTCAAGAGCGGCGAAGATTTCCTGTTGTCTAAGGAGCAATACCAGTATGTGTGGCATTGTCGGTTATATCGGTTCACGTGACGCCACAACGGTAGTCGTGCAGGGCTTGCAACGATTGGAATATCGCGGCTACGACTCAGCCGGAGTCGCTATATACGACCAAACCGCCGGATTGCAGATCCGGCGCAGCACAGGCAAATTAGAGAATCTGCAACGGCGACTGATCGCCGAACCGGCGCGCGGCGCCATCGGTATTGGTCACACCCGCTGGGCCACGCATGGCGGCGTTACCGAGGCCAATGCGCACCCACACCGCGACGCCAGCGGCGCGATTGTAGTGATTCAGAATGGGATTGTCGAAAACTATCTCGAATTGAAAGGGCGCTTGATCGAGCTGGGCTATCAGTTCACCTCGCAAACCGATACCGAAGTGATCGCGCACCTCATCGGGCACTATTATCAATCGTGTCGCGATCTGACAACCGCCACGCGCCAGACCTTGCGCGAACTGCGCGGCGGCAACGCAATCGTCGCCTTCTGTATTCACGAGCCAGATACGCTGGTCGCCGCCCGTCTGGGCAACGCCGGCGGGATCGCCATCGGCCTGGGGGATAATGAGCATTTCATCGCCTCCGACATTCCGGCCATTCTCGATTACACGCGCAACCTGATCTTTCTTGAAGATCGCGATGTAGCCGTTGTTCGGCGTCACGAATTGACCATCACCCGCCTTGATGGCACACCTGCACAACGTCCCGTCCATACAATTAGCTGGGATCCGGTAGCCGCCGCGAAAGGCGATTACCGCCACTTTATGCAGAAGGAGATCGACGAACAGCCACGCGCATTGATGGATGCCCTGCGCGGAAGGATTGACCAGGAGAGTGGGCGAGTCGAACTCGAAGATTTGCGCTTGAGCGACAGCGACCTGCGGCGGATAGAGCGGATCTATATCGCCGCCTGCGGCACCGCATGGCACGCCGGTCTGGTCGCCAAATTCATGATCGAACACCTCGCCAGAGTGCGGGTTGAAGTCGATTATGCCAGCGAATTTCGCTACCGCGATCCAATCCTGCAACGCGATGGCGAGCGTGACGCGCTCCTCCTCGCCATTACCCAAAGCGGTGAGACGGTTGACACGCTGGCGGCAATGGAAGAGGCCCGCGCTCAAGGCACGCCCAGCGTGGCGATTGTCAACGCCATTGGCAGTCAGGCCGCGCGTCTCGCCGACGGCGGCGCACTCTACCTCCATGCCGGGCCTGAGATCGGCGTAGCGTCAACCAAAGCCTTTACGTCGATGCTGGCAGTGGCCTATCTCTTCGCCCTGAAACTGGCCCAGGCGCGCGGCACTCTCAGCCCGATCCAGATCCGCGAACACTTACAGGCCCTGATCGAGTTACCGGGCAAAGCGGCGCAAACCATCGAACAGACGACTCCGCTCTGCGTCGAACTGGCCGAACGGCACTATCACGCCAGCAACGCGCTCTACCTTGGCCGTCAGATCAACTATCCCATTGCCCTGGAAGGCGCGCTCAAGTTGAAGGAGATCAGCTACATCCATGCCGAAGGATACCCGGCAGGCGAGATGAAACACGGCCCAATTGCGCTGATCGACGAAGGGCTGCCCGTTATCTGCATCGCCACCCGCGATCACATCTACGAAAAGATGATCAGCAACGTCGAGCAGGTGCGCGCCCGACACGGTCAGGTTATCGCCATCGGCCACATCGGCGACAGCCTGCTGGCAAGCAAAGCCAATGCCATGATCGAAGTGCCGGCAACGCTCCCATTCCTGCAACCGATCCTGAACGTGATCCCGTTGCAGATCTTTGCCTACCACGTTGCCGTACTGCGCGGCTGCGATGTTGATCAGCCGCGCAATCTGGCCAAGAGCGTCACCGTCGAATAGGCGCCGCCGGGGATCACAAATCCTCGAATGAGCGCGCGGCCTGTTCGGCAACTTCAGCCTCGGCCAGCGTGGCGCCTGCCGGATGGTAGCGCGCCCGTTCATAGGCATTCGTAAGCGTAACCAGTGGCGCCGGATCGGGCAGAGACGGCGCCACCGTTGCGCACCATTCAGCGGGAGTTTGCTCTACCCGCCGCCGCCACCCCCGCGCTTCGAGCGCCAGCAACACCTGCACATACGCGCGGCGGACGCGCGTTGAAGGGTCGCCGCCACGCAGCGCAGCCAGCGCTGCCCGCAACCCGGTCAGTTGACGGCGAAAAGGTGAACGCAACCCGTTGAGCAACCCTTGCAGATCGGACAGCAAACTCTGCGCGACATCGAGCGATTGCCGTTCTTCATCATTCGAGGCCAGCCGCGCGCGTCGTCGCCAGAGCATTATCGCGATCAGCAACAACGCCAGCGGGATCAATGCCAGCACAAACGTCGCCTGCTGAGCAACAGCAAACACCGTCTCGACTGCGCTATCATTCACCGTCGCCGAATCCGGCGTTGGCGGCGGTTCAGGCAACAGATTAATCCGAGCCAGCGCCTGACCCAACAATCCCAACAGCGCGCGAATAGCGCCACCGAACACCTCAGCCAGCAAGTAGACGATCAGCGACCCGATCTGCGCAAAAGGCAACAACAGCGCGCGCAGGATCGCCACAATCCCATCGAGCGCCACATCGCCACTGAACAGCGCCACCAGCGCCACACCCACTGCCAGCACGCCCCCGATCACCACCACCAGCAGCGTCAGCCAGCGCCCATCGACCGCCTGCTGCCGATTGGCAGCCGTCTCGATCACATGCGTCAGCGCCAGAGCGCCCAACCCCGCGCCAACCAGACCGGCAACGTACAACAACAAGACATCAGTGGGGAGCGGCGATCCGGCGTGAAAGAGAGGGGCAACGAGCAGACACCCGCCGACAATCAGCGCGGCGCGACTGCCCGCCGCAAGCAACGTGACGCTATCATACTCGGCCAGACGGGTGCCACGCCAGACGAGGAAAAACGAAGTCAACACCACCAGATACACCAACCCACTCTGCGGTTGACCGGGCCACAGCGCCATCATCAAGCGCACCGGATCGAGACCGAACGACCACCAGCCCAACAGCGCCGCAGCCACAAACGGCGCCAGGGCCAGCGCCCCGCGCCGATACGGCGGACGCGCGCCATCAGCCAGCCAGCCCAGCCCAACCGCGCCGGCCAGTCCCAGCCAGGGCAAGACCAGACCGGTCAGCGCCAGCACTGGCAAACCGGTCAGCGTCGCCTCGAACGCAATCAGCAATCCTGCTCGCAACCAGCGCATCGCATGCCTGCGTAAGGAAACAATAACGAAGCCGGGAGCGCTTGGGCGCCCCCGGCCTCAACCCGCAACAACCTACTTCGTCTCGCGGTACAACACGTGACGGCGAACAATCGGATCATACTTGCGCAACTCGAGGCGGCTCGGATCGTTGCGCCGATTCTTCTCGGTAGTATAGGTGTGACCGCTCTCGGTGCTCTTCAGCTTGATCACGATGCGGTTACCCTTCTTGCTGGCCATAGCGATCCCTCTTCCCAGAACTACACACGAAATTGCGCCTGACCGGCGCACTGCCCCTAAGTATACCACACCGGTCAGGGTGTGGCAACCGGGCATTGAGATCAAGCGAGCAGCACGCTGCGATTGCTGCGTATGGTGCCACAATGGACACAAGCATCTGCTATGGTTAAAACATTCTCGGTGTGTTACGTTAGTTGCAACAACAGCCACTTACAATGAGCCTGACGAATCGGACAGGCGGATAGACAGCACATTTCATTCAGAGCGGGCAACTCGTCTTCAGTCCGTCATTGACGAAGACCGGAAAAAATTGCCTTGAATTGTGACCGTAGTTGACACAACCATCTGCTATGCTGAAAGGGAACCACGACCTGGTAACGAAATAAACGAAATATACGAAACTCACCTGTTATCTGTCGAGGAGCATGGTATGAACCGAGCGCACAACAAAGCCGCGCGCTTGATCCAGATCGAACAACTCTTACTGGCCCATCCTGAAGGCCTCACGCAGGCCGAGCTTGCCCGCCGTTTAAGCGTCAATCGTTCCACCATCAGCCGTAATCTGGCCGATGTGCCGGGATATATCTACGAGGATGAAGATGGACGCATCAAGATCGATCGGCAAGCAGAATTGATCAATTTACGCCTGAGCCTACCTGAAGCGCTGGCCATCCATATAGCAGCGCGCCTGATGTCCAGGCAAATGGATCGCCAAAACCGCCACGCAGCCGCTGCGCTGCGCAAATTAGGGCATGCAATGGAACGCTATGCCCGGCGCATCAGCCAGCATGTACTGCAATCGGCGAATGACATAGACAGCGCAGGACAGCTTAATGACCCGGTGTATCTGAACGTGTTTGAATGCCTGACCGACGCCTGGACAAGTGGGCGAAAGGTTCGTATCTGGTATCAAATTGACACAAATGAGCGCATCTATGAATATCTGCTCAGTCCATACTTCATTGAGCCGTATCCAATCGGACAAACGACCTATGTCATTGGCAAGGCGCTGCTGCTTGGCGACAATGGCTGGAATGAAGAAAAGATGCGCACCTTCAAAATTGAGCGCATCTGCCGCGCCGAGCTAACCCAAGAGTCGTATCAAATTCCGGCAGATTTTGATCCGCACGCGTATTTAGCCGATGCATGGGTTATCTGGTCGAATGAAGGCGAACCGGTGGAAGTAGCGCTCCGTTTTACCGCGCGAGTGGCACAGCGCGTACAGGAAACGCGCTGGCATCGTTACGAACGCACCGAACTGCAGTCTGATGGATCGCTCATCTGGCGAGCGCGGATTGCCGAACCAAAAGAGATGCTCCCCTGGATTCGGGGTTGGGGCGCGGATTGTGAAGTGCTGGAACCGGCGTGGCTGCGGAAGAAAATCGAGCGTGAGGTGAGGGAGATGGCGCGGGTTTACAGGTTGAGTGATGAGGGTGGGTCACAAGTTCGCTTTTTTGCTCATCGACGCGACGGTGAAGCACGTGATGAGTGGCAACCACTGATCGAACATCTAAAAAACACTGCAGAAATGGCACGAGAATTTGGCCGACACTCAAATATCGCAGAACTGGCGTACATTGCCGGTCTAATCCATGATTTAGGCAAATACTCTGCTGAATTCCAAAAACGTCTGGAAGGCGGCCCACGTGTCGATCACTCCACTGCCGGCGCAAAGGAACTCAAGACATTGCTCAAGGATCCACGGCTTGAATGCTTTGCCCAACTATTGATGTATCCAATTATGGGGCATCACTCCGGTTTACCTGATTATGGTCATGAGACAGACCTGGACGGCGGAACTGTCTGCGCGCGTTTGAAGAAGGACATTCCTGATTACAGCGCTTACAAGAACGAGTTAGACCTATCCAGTTTGCCTTTTCCTAAACACCTCCACATTAAACCACAGGAGAAATACCCTGGATTTTCTTTTGCTTTCCTGATTCGCATGGTGTTTTCCGCCCTGGTAGACGCAGACTTCCAGGAAACCGAATCATACATGCAGGGGAAGAAACCTCGTGGTAACCACAAAGATGTGACGAGGCTATACCAGGACCTGGATAGATACCTGGAATGTTTCAAAAATCCGACCAGTGATATCGATCGTAAGCGTAACGAGACTCTTCATGCGTGTATTGAACACGGTAAAAGCCTATCACCGGGCTTCTTCTCGCTTACGATACCGACAGGTGGTGGCAAGACGCTGGCATCAATGGCATTTGCGCTGCACCACGCCGTCAAGAACGGACTGCGACGCATTATCTATGTCATTCCATTCACAACAATTATCGAACAAAATGCCGCAGTTTTCAAAAATATATTTGGCGAAGAGAATGTTCTCGAACACCATTCCAATTTTGACTGGGAAACCCGGCACAGCGCTCACCCAGAGGATCAGACCAACAGTGTTCTTGCTAAACTCAAACTTGCAGCAGAAAACTGGGATATTCCTATCGTTGTAACAACAAACGTCCAGTTCTTTGAGTCGCTATTCGCCAACACTCCATCACGTTGTCGAAAACTGCACAATATCGCCAGAAGCGTTATTATCTTCGATGAAGCGCACATGCTACCGCGTGAATACATGCGTCCAGCAATGGCAGCGGTTTGGGAACTGGTGACGAACTACAGCGCAAGCGCAATCTTCTGCACCGCCACCCAACCTGGACTGGAACGGTTCCTTCCCGAAGGAACGTTTGTCAGGGAACTCGCACCCAATCCGCAGGAATTGTTTTCTTTCTACAAACGGGTGGAAGTGAAAAACCTGGGAACGCTTACCGACGAAGAGTTACTCGAGCGCCTGAGTGCTCATGAACAGGTGCTGTGCATTGTGAACACCCGGCGCCACGCCAGCGGGTTGTTTCGAGGGTTGCAGGGTGAGGGGAACTATCATCTCTCCACGCTCATGTGCCCCGCGCACCGCCGCACTACACTGACTGCAATACGAAGGCGATTGATACGAGGAGAACCGTGCCGCGTCATTTCAACGACGGTCATGGAAGCCGGCGTTGATCTGGACTTTCCTGTTGGGTACCGCGCTCTGGCAGGATTGGACTCGATCAATCAAGCAGCAGGACGTGTCAACCGAGAGATGCGGCACAACGTTGGCAAAATGTTTATCTTTGAACCAAAATCGCAATTCATTCAGAGAATACCATCGTTTGTACAACAATCAGCGGAGGTCGCTCGAATGGTCTTACGCGATCATGCAACTGAACCAATTTCTATTCAAGCTATCCGTTCATTTTTTGATCAGTTATATGATTTACAAGATTCAAACATCTCATTCGACCACAAACAAATCATGAATGATTTGAGCGATGAAAACTGCAAATTTAGTTTTGCAACTGCGTCAAGCAAATTCCGCATTATTGAAGATAAAACCGTGACAATAGTTATCCCATACAACAAAGAAGTAATTCGATTAATTGAAGATCTAAAAGAAACACGTTACCCATTGGCTATCTTGCGCAAGCTACAACCTTACACGGTATCGATTTATGAAACAGAATTCGAACAGCTATGCTCAAAAGGGGTCATTTCAACAATCAATGATACGTATCACTTTCTTGATCCATATCATGCACAATATTACTACGATTCTCATCAGGGATTGCTTATTCCCGAGAGTTCGGGTGGAGATGGGTTGCTGTTTTAGCATAGACATCGGGATCGATTTCACTGTTTGAAGTGATGCAAAAGAAAGGAGCGCACGACGATATGGGATACGGCATCATTATCCGCGTACAAGGCAGATACGCCCTCTTTACTAGACCGGAGATGAAAGTCGAGCGTGTCAGTTACGATGTAATAACGCCATCGGCTGCTCGTGGCATTATCGAGGCAATCTATTGGAAACCGGCCATTCGCTGGGTGATTGATAAAATCCACGTTCTGCGCGAGATTCAGTTTACGAACATTCGCCGGAATGAGGTGAGTGATAAAGTATCGGTAGATAATGCCCTACAAGTTATGAAAGGAAATCATAAACCGCTCTACATTGATGTGACAGACAAACGCCAACAACGAGCCGCAATGGTCTTGAGAGATGTTGATTACGTTATTGAAGCGCATTTCGAACTAACGAATAAAGCAGGAATAGAAGATACTGAGGAAAAGCACTACAACATTGTTCTGCGACGGCTACGAAACGGGCAGCACTTCCATGCTCCGTGCCTGGGAACGCGCGAATTTCCTGCTTGCGTGACACTTATCGAGAACCGAAATGATATTCCTAAAAGTCCGTTAGAAGGAAAACGCGATCTGGGATGGATGCTCTACGACCTGGACTTCTCGAGTCCGAATGATATTCAGCCGATGTTCTACCACGCCATTATGTGCGACGGGGTGATCGATGTGCAAGAACTGAGCAAGGAGGTCCGCCGATGATTCTCCAGGCGCTTTACAACTACTATCAAATCTTGTGTGATGATCCGGATACAGATATCGCTGAGCTGGGGTACAGCAAGGTTCCTGTGAGCCACGCTCTCAACCTATCGTCTCAAGGTGAGCTTCTTGAAATCATTCCGCTATATATCCCGGTACAGCAGGGCAAGAAGACCGTTGAGCGTCCGCGGCGAATGAAAGTGCCGGAACAGGTCAAACGCAGTGTGAATGTTGAAGCGAATGTTCTGTGTGACAACGCTGCTTACATCCTGGGTTTGACCGAGAAAGAAACCAGTGATCTCGATTACGCATTAAAACGATTCAACGCTTTCAAAGAGCGAAATATTGCTTTCCTGAATAGCGTAGGAAATAGAACAGCGCAAGCAATTATCAGGTTCCTGGAAAGCTACGATCCGGCGAGCGCGAAAACAAAACCTGTTATTTCCGATCATCTCGATAGCCTTTTGAAAGGCAGCAACCTGATTTTTTATGTGGATGGCAAGAGTGCGCTCGATGATCCGGAGATTAAGCAGGCGTGGGAATCAGAAGTTTCACAACAGAACACGTCTGAAATGCAATGTCTGATCACAGGAATTAAAGCGCCAATTGCCCGGCTTCATCCCGATATCAAGGGTGTACGCTACGCGCAATCAAAGGGCGCATCACTGGTCAGTTTCAACCTTGATGCTTTCAAATCTTACCGACGCGATCAAGGCGCAAACGCGCCTATCAGCCGCCGCGCAGCAGCAGCATACACCAACGCGCTTAACTACCTGCTCTCGAGCGAGAATCCTCATCGTCCAATCCTGTTCGGTGATACAACGGTCGTGTACTGGGCAGATAGCGCTGAAAAACGCTACGCAGGCGCGTTCTATGCGCTATTGAACCCAGAAAATCGACCAAATCAGGAAAACAAGGAAGGTGAAGTTGCGAATTCGAAACGCACACGTGATAGGGGCGCTGAAGGAACGCTCCGTGCAGTCGCAGAGAAAATAGAGCAAGGCAAGCCGATTGATATTCACGCACTGCGTGGGGGACTGGATGACAGCACGCGCTTCTACGTGCTGGGGTTAGCTCCAAATGCCTCGCGTCTCGCTGTGCGCTTCTTCCTTACCGAGCCTTTCGGAGTGTTCGCCGAGCGCATTATGCAACACTACGACGACCTGCGTATCGAGAAGGAGCATGCGAATCAGCCTGATAATCTTTCCCCCTATCGCATTCTGGCTGAGTGTGTTTCTCCCAAAGTGACACAGCGCGAAGAAGAGCTGAAAGCGTCATGGTCGCTCCTTGGCGGCGCATTTATGCGCTCCATTTTGCTGGGCACACCGTATCCCGAGGGTTTGTATGTTGCCATTATCAACCGCATTCGTCACGATAATGATGAGGAGGGACAACATCGCAAGATCACCTATGCTCGCGCCGCCTACATTAAGGCGCATCTGTTGCGAAAGTACCGTCATCAGAGCCAGAACCCATACAAGGAGGCACTTACGATGGCACTAAATGAGTCATATGCTCACCCTGCCTATGTCCTGGGGCGTTTGTTCGCGCTGCTGGAGAAGGCGCAGATTGAAGCGATCGGAAAGGAGGTTAACGCCACTATTAAGGATCGTTATTTCACCTCAGCCTGCGCTTCACCAGCCAGCGTCTTTCCTGTACTCTTACGTTTATCACAACACCATATTGCCAAAGCTGAATATGGCTATGCGCTTGATCGCAAGATTCAGGAGCTGCTTGGCATGCTCGATGCCAAACCTTTCCCGTCGCGTCTGACACTCGACGAACAAGGAATTTTTGTGCTGGGCTATTACCATCAGCGCGCTGCATTCTACGCTAAATCCTCCGTCGGCGAAGAGACTGCTTCAACCGAGTCGGTACAGATCTGATGCACCCAATACTACTGTGCCAACATCAATTTGAAAGGAGACACCCTACAATGGCCGCTGAAGCTATCAAAAATCGCTATGAGTTTGTCCTGTTTTACGATGTGGAGAACGGCAACCCGAACGGCGATCCCGATGCAGGCAACATGCCTCGCATTGACCCTGAAACCGGCTACGGTCTCGTGACCGATGTCTGCCTGAAACGCAAGATTCGCAACTATGTGGAGATGGTAAAGGGTGATGCGGCAGGATACCGTATCTATATCAAGGAAGGCGTCCCGCTGAACACCAACCATAAAGAGGCCTATCTTGCTGTTGGGCTGGAACCGGGAAAGAAAGCCAACCTTGAAGGGGTCAATAAAGCGCGCGTCTGGATGTGCCGAAATTACTTCGATATTCGCACATTTGGAGCAGTATTAACGGTAGGCGATAACTGTGGGCAGGTTCGCGGTCCGGTGCAGATCAATTTTTCACGCAGCATAGACCCAATTGTCCAACAAGAAGTCACCATTACACGTCTGGCCGTTACCCGCGAGGAGGATGCTGACAAAGAGCGCACTATTGGGCGTAAGCATATCGTTCCCTATGCGCTATACCGGGCTGAAGGATACATTTCTGCCCGGCTGGCAAACGATCCATCGAAGGGCACCGGTTTCTCGGAAGATGACCTGAACCTCTTCTGGGAAGCGCTGATCAACATGTTCGAGCACGATCGCTCGGCAGCGCGCGGCAAGATGGCGACGCGAAAGTTGTTTGTCTTCAAACACGAGAGCGAATTAGGGAACGCTCCTGCGCATAAGCTATTTGAATTGATCAGGGTCACGAGAAGACCTGAGGCAAACCCTCCACGCAGCTTCAGTGACTACGAGATTTTATTTGACAGGGATGGACTACCAGAGAAGGTAGAGTGTATTGAGATGTTGTAACGTCATAGACGTAGTTCAGCTCAAACCCGTGCGCCTGTCAGGTGAAATAGCTTACGACAGGCGCACATCATGACCAATACCAGGATTACAGAAACCACCTGAAACCAATGACAAACCGCGAATACACCGTTGATGAACTCCTGCCCCTATCAGGCATCCAGCACTTTCTGTTCTGCCGCCGCCAGTGGGCATTGATCCACGTCGAGCTACAATGGCAGGACAATGTGTTGACAGTGGAAGGCAAACAGCTCCACGAGCGTGTCGATGATCCCTTCTTTACCGAGACACGCAAGGATCTGATCATTTCGCGGGCAGTGCCGGTTGCATCGTATACCCTCGGACTGACCGGTATCTGTGATGTTGTGGAATTCACCCGTTCACCAGAAGGGATCACCCTGCCGGGGCGCGAGGGTTTCTACCTTCCGGCGCCGGTCGAATACAAACGTGGACGCCCCAAACGCGAACCGGTGGATGAAGCTCAGCTTTGCGCACAGGCGATGTGTCTTGAAGAAATGCTGGCGGTGACTATCCCGCGGGGTTTCCTGTATTACGGCAAAACTCGCCGTCGCGAAGCGGTTGAACTCACGGAAGAGCTGCGCCGTCTGGTGCGCGATGCCGCTGCCGAGATGCACGCATACATGGCGCGTGGTTACACGCCGCGCGTCAAGACCTCGAAAGCCTGCCGCTCCTGCTCGCTGGCAAATGTCTGTTTACCTGATATGCAAGCCAGAAATGTTCCTGCTTCAACCTACATTCGCCAACAGATTGATCATATCTGAGGAGTCAGTCTGGTGAAACGACTCAACAATACTCTCTACGTCACCTCACCTGATGTGTATCTCGGACTTGATGGCGAAACCATCGTTATTCGCAAGGACGAGCGCACATCAACGCGCCTGCCGCTCCACAACCTCGAGAACATCGTTTGCTTCACATTCAGCGGGGTGAGCCCGGCGCTGATGGGCGCCTGCGCTGAGCGAAACATCGGGTTAACCTTTCTCGATCCGAATGGACGCTTTCGGGCACGGGTCAGCGGCAAGACACGCGGCAACGTCCTTCTGCGCAAAAAGCAATACCGTCTGGCAGAGGAAGAACAGCAGCGCCTGCCCGTCGCAATCTCATTCATCCAGGGCAAAATCTACAACAGTCGAAAAGTGCTCGAACGCGCTCTGCGAGACCATGCGCTGCTGATCGATGTCGAAGCGGTCAGAACAGCATCATTCACGCTCAAAGAAACGCTGAAAACCATCAGCGAGTGCAGCAGTATAGAACGTCTGCTGGCATTCGAGGGCAATGCTGCCAGCGCCTACTTCAGTGTCTTCGATAACTTAATCCTGCACCAGAAAGACCACTTTGCTTTCAAGGAACGGTCGCGTCGTCCACCACGCGACAACATCAACGCCCTGCTCTCATTTCTCTACACCCTACTGACCAATGAGGCAGTATCGGCGCTGGAAACCGTAGGACTTGATCCTTACGTCGGCTTTCTCCACACCGATCGACCAGGGCGACCATCGCTTGCGCTCGATCTGATAGAAGAACTACGACCGGTGTTCGCCGATAGACTAGCACTCTCACTCATCAACCGCAAACAGATTCTGGGAAAAGGATTTACAAGTAAAGAGAGCGGTGGTGTGATTATGGACGAAGAAACTCGTAAAAGCGTCATCACAGCCTGGCAGGAGCGAAAAAAAGAAGAAATTCTCCATCCGTTCTTGAAAGAACGCATCCCGTTTGGGCTAATCCCACACGCACAGGCAACCCTGCTGGCGCGCTATCTCAGAGGCGATCTGGACGCTTACCCACCGTTTTTCTGGACCTAGAGCCAGGGAGCGAAGTTATGATGGTGCTGATCACCTACGACGTCAACACAGAAAGCGAAGCAGGTAAACGACGACTGCACAAAGTAGCGAAGGTCTGCCAGGACTACGGCCAGCGTGTACAGAAATCGGTTTTCGAGTGTCTGGTTGACGCAGCACAGCTTCGCCAGTTACAGGCCAGGCTAGAACGAATTATCGACAAGGAGACAGACAGCATTCGCTACTATTACCTTGGGAACGAATGGCGAAACCGGGTGCAGCATATCGGCATCAACACTAGCCTGGATCTAGAAGGAACTCTCATCACCTGATCTGCGAACCTGAAGTGAACATTGCATCAGCGGAAGGTTCGCAGGACGAACAGCACCTTAACATTCACATATGAACACTTAGCAGGTCTCTAAATCGCCTGTGAAGAGGATCGATGATACAACATTTAGTAGTTACAGCCTCACACATTACCAGATGTTGCGGTCGCCTTCCCTCGCGGAAGGCGTGGATTGAAACGCCGGCGACGCCTGCTGGGCGGCCCAGGTCAACGTCGCCTTCCCTCGCGGAAGGCGTGGATTGAAACCCTGTGTGTGACTGGTGTCGTGAGGTCGCTAGAGATTACTCATGGCGCTCACGGCTGGCATCCACACTTGCACAACCTGACGCTGCTGCCGTATCGCCGCCGTGTCTCATATCGCGATCTCTGGCGCGATCTCTGGATTGACGCGCTGCGGCTGTGCGGCGCGGATGGTCTCGCCGGGGTTGCTTACCATGAACGGATTGCTACCACTCCGGCGGATGCTGCTGAGTACATCGCTAAGTCGCTCTCGCTGCGCGTCTCGCTTGAGGCTGCCAGCGCGGTATCGAAACGCGGGCGGCGCGGCAGCCGCAACCAGTGGCAGATACTTGCGGACAGTTGTGGTGATCGCGCGTCGCGTGACGCGGCGCTGTGGTATGAGTACGTTGCTGCGGTGCGCGGGCGGTCGTCGCTCCAGTACTCGCGCGGCCTGCGTTCGCGGCTTACTGCGTTGTCGGATGGTGAGGTTGCGGCGGCGGAAACGGATCAGCTCGCCGTCATTCTTGCGTCGCTGGGCTGGTCGCAGTGGCGCAGGGTGCTTGAGAATAACGCGCGCTCGGATCTGCTGCGCGTTGCCGAGTCTGGCGATGCTGCTCAGGTCGCTGCGTTTCTCGCGTCGTTGGGGGTTGACGCGGGGAATCAGTGCATGTATACATACTTGTAGGTGTGTAAGGAAGTTAGGAGGTGTATGCAAGCAACAACTGATCACATAATTACATGCTCTGTTATCGTTCTGTCCGCTCGCGTCATTGAGCGTGACAGATATGTGCTGGTCATTGTTGAAGGCCTGTATTCATCCGATATCTGGGGGTCGCTACACGTTACGGCGTCTCGGATTGTCGACAGCCCAGTCGATCCCCTCGCGCGCGCCGCGCGGTCGCTCGCGTCGGGTGCAACGGTCGACTGTGATGTTCGTCTAACATCCCGTCCCGGGCCCTCTGGTCGTCCGCAACTGTATTTTGATTTAGTAGCTATCAAGTGATAGGAGGTTACACGTGACAGTCGCAGATCTCATTGCTCAGACTGTGTCTTTGGCCAATAGCGTCGCCGGCGGCGCAATGACTACGCTCCTTCTATCGGGCGGTATCATCGGTCTGGCGACGTATCTTATCCGGCGTGCCGTTCGTGCTGCCCGCTAGCCATGGATCTCTCATACACGTACGCTGATCTCTACGCGCTAGCATCATTGCTCATTGTGGCAGTCTACGGTCATGTTGCATCGAGCAGCATGACCGTTTTGACCATGTACCTGTGCGTTTTGCTTTCCGGCGGCGGGCCGGAAATCGCTCCTGGCGTTGTTCTGGTGCATATGCTCTCATCACTGTTTAAGAGGGTGAAATGAGTGTTCAGGAACTTCTTTCTGCAATTCAGAGTTTTCTTGTCGCCCTCGGCGTCTGGGATACCCTTGCGGTTTGGGTTCAAGTCCTCGCTGTCACTAGCGGGGGCATTACTCTGTCGCCTTCCCTCGCGGAAGGCGTGGATTGAAACCGCTCTCGGTGTACACTGTAACCGACACTCCGCGTCGCCTTCCCTCGCGGAAGGCGTGGATTGAAACAACCAGGCCAGTGG
>NZ_CAKZNK010000012.1 GCF_937129525.1 uncultured Chloroflexus sp.
ACCCGCCCCGCGCCGTCTGCCTGACCGGTGCGCGCCGCTGAAACCCGCCCCGCGCCGTCTGCCTGACCGGTGCGCGCCGCTGAAACCCGCCCCGCGCCGTCTGCCTGACCGGTGCGCGCCGCTGAAACCCGCCCCACGCCATCTTCCTGGCCGGTGCGCGCCCCTGACCCGTCCCGCGCCGTCACCACTCCAACGCCGCAAGTTTTCGGTGGGTGATCGACACCCCCCCAACCTTAAGCTCACAAAACGACAAAGGCCATTGGCGTCTCTGCTCGCCAGTGACCATTCAGTTACACAAACGCCGACATACCGGTAATCGCGCGTCCAACGATCAGCGTATTCATCTCGTGAGTGCCTTCGTAGGAATAGAGCGCTTCGGCGTCGGCAAAATAACGCGCCACCTCGTGTTCGAGCAGAATGCCGTTACCGCCAAACACTGCGCGGGCCAGAGCGACGGTTTCCCGCATCTTTTCGCCACAGAAGACTTTGGCTAGCGAAGCATGCTCGTGGCTGATCTTGCCGTTGCGGGCGGCGATCTGGCTCATACGCAGGCACAGCGTCTGCATGGCAGTCACATTTGCCAGCATCTGCACCAGACTGTTTTGCACCAGTTGGAAGCCACCGATCGGACGGCCAAACTGGATGCGCTGTTGAGCATAGGCCAGCGCTTTCTCGTAGGCGCCCATCGCCACTCCGGTCATCGCCCATGCTACCGCGGCGCGAGTGATCGCCAGTTGGCGAGCAATCCCGCGGAAACCACCCACATTGGGCAGCCGGTTGGCTTCGGGCACCCGGCAATTATTCAGGCGGATATTGGCGTTTTGCACGGTGCGCAGCGCAATTTTGCCTTCGAGCCGCTCAACTTCGTAACCGGGCGTGTCGCGCTCGACAATAAAACCCTGGACCTGATTGTTTGATACATCACGCGCCCAGATGATATTGATATCGGCAATCGGCGCGTTACCGCTCCATTTTTTGGCCCCGTTGATCACCCACGAGCCGCGCTCAAAACGGGCAGTCGTGGTCAACCCGGCTGCGGTCGCCGAGCCAACTTCGGGTTCGGTCAGCGCCCACGAGCCAATCAGCTCGAACCGTTGCATTGGTGGCAGCCAGCGCTGCTTCTGTTCAGGCGAGCCGAAGAGATCGATTGACCCCATGCACAAACCCCAGTGAACGCCGAAAAAGGTGTAGATTGAGGGATCAACCCGCGCCAGCTCCATACAGGCGATGCCGGTCAATACCGGGCCAAGCGCATCGATGGCGTAGGGCCGCGTGCCGAAGGTTTCAGCGATAAGACGGGCAAAACCGGGCACGATTTCGTGGGGAAACTCACCGCGTTCCCAGTAGCTGCCGGCTATCGGACGAATCTTCTCTTCCATGTAAGCGCGAATCTTTTGCTGGATCTCGCGCTCTTCTGGCGAAAGTTCGGCCAGAATCTCGAAGAAATCACTATTGATCGGCGGCACCCGTTTGGGCCGTCGTTTGGCGGTAATACTTTTCAACAGCAGACCGATGTCTTGAGGGGTCACCCCACGCAGAGCGCGAAAGGTATCAATCAGTGGGAGATGCACCTGCTGCATGATGCGGGTGAGGCTGGCCGGAAGGGTGATAAGTGCCATGGATGCCTCCTGTTCAGCGTTGAGTGATAGGCAACCTCATCGTTGCCAGATATAACGTTCAGCAACAAAGGGAATGACGCAGCGCGTCAATATCAAGTGTAGCATAGCCGCGCGCGGGTGTCAATAACAATGTTGTCATCCCTGGAGCCGGTCAGCCCGGAAGCGCGCGGCAATAACGGTTGACGGTCAACGCTGCAATCGTCTACAATAACGCAAGGAAAAGATGTTGTTGCGTCAGATTGCCGGTTGCTTCATTATTCAGCTCAGAGCATCCTGTCGGGCGATGAACCTGCAGAGAGGCAACACCGCCGCAATAGCAAAGAGTGTAAAATCACAGGTTATATTCGTATGCAAAAGCTGACCGCTGCGCAGATCCGCGACACGTTCATCTCATTTTTTATCCGTCATGGCCATACCCACGTGCCCAGCTCATCGCTGGTCGTTGCCAATGATCCAACCCTGCTGTTCGCCAATTCGGGTATGGTGCAGTTTAAAGATGTCTTTCTTGGTCGTGAACAGCGCCCCTACACCCGCGCCGTTACTGCGCAGAAGTGTTTGCGCGTGAGCGGCAAGCACAACGATCTCGAAGAGGTTGGCCCCTCGCCGCGCCACCACACCTTTTTTGAGATGTTGGGCAACTTTTCCTTCGGCGACTATTTCAAGGCCGAAGCCATCCGTCTGGCCTGGAAGCTGTTGACCGAAGAGTTTCAACTGCCGGTTGAACGGCTCTGGTTTACCGTCTTTGCCGGTGATGACGAGGTTCCCCCCGACGACGAAGCGGCGGCGTTATGGATCGCGCAGGGCGCCGATCCGTCGCGCGTGCTGCGCTTTGGCCGCAAAGACAATTTCTGGGTGATGGGAGATACCGGGCCGTGTGGCCCCTGCTCTGAAATTACGATGTACATCGGCGACGACCTCAGCCAGATGCGCGCTGAGGGGGTCAATTCCGATGATCCCAATTACGTTGAGATTTGGAACAACGTGTTCATGCAATATGACCGCGCCACGATGCAACCCCTGCCGCGCCCTTCAGTCGATACCGGCATGGGCCTGGAGCGGATGGCAATGGTCATGCAGGGTGTCCACAGCACCTATGAGACCGACTTATTTGTCGCCATTATCAACCGGATTATCGGTATTCGTGGCAGCGATGAGGCGCATTATCACGCGCATCGCAGCGCATACCGCGCTATTGCTGATCACGCGCGGGCAATAGCGTTTCTGATCGCCGATGGCGTCTTGCCCGGCAACCTTGGCCGTTCGTATGTGTTGCGCCGTATCCTGCGCCGCGCCGCCTATCAAGGTCGCGTAATCGGTTTTGAGCGCCCCTTCCTGGCCGATGTGATTACAACCGTGATCGATCAGATGGGCACGGCCTACCCCGAACTGGTAAAACGGCGCGAGTTTATTCTGAGCGCAACCGATCAGGAGGAGCGCCAGTTCCTGCGCGCGCTCAGCGGCGGTATTACCCGCCTCAATGCGGTCATCGAGCAGGTGCGAGCCCGCGGCGAGACGGTCATTCCCGGTAACGATGCGTTTGTGTTGCGCGATACGTATGGTTTCCCGCTTGACCTGACGCAGAAGATTGCTGCCGAACAGGGATTGACGGTCGATGAAGCCGGTTACGAGGCGGAGATGGCCGAACAGCGCGCCCGTTCGCGCGCCGCAGCCGCCAGTAAGCGCGGTGGCGAAGCCGATCTGTGGGCCGAACTGGATGTGCCGGCATCGCATTTCACCGGTTACGAGCGGCTCAGCGATCGGGCAATGGTGATTGGAATGCTGGCCAACGGCGATACGGTCACTACCGCAAGCGCCGGGCAAACGGTGCAAATCGTACTCGACACCACTCCTTTTTATGCCGAAAGCGGCGGTCAGGTCGGCGATACCGGTCTGCTGGTCGGGCCGGAAGGCACGGTACAGGTCGAAGATACCCGTCGCCCCTTGCCCGGCCTGATTGTTCATTACGGTCGAGTGACGACCGGGACGATCAGCGTCGGCGACCAGGTGCAGGCAACGGTCGATCTGGTGCGGCGAGCCGACATTCAACGCAATCACACCGCCACCCATATGCTCCAGCGCGCGTTGCGTGATGTGTTGGGCGAACATGCGGCGCAAGCCGGCTCGCTG
This sequence comes from uncultured Chloroflexus sp., assembly GCF_937129525.1. GTDB lineage: Bacteria > Chloroflexota > Chloroflexia > Chloroflexales > Chloroflexaceae > Chloroflexus. The sequence goes on from NZ_CAKZNK010000012.1 coordinate 3,747, forward strand.
GTGGCGCCGGATCGATTGCGGTTCGACTTTACCCATACCAAACCGCTTGACCCGGAAGAGCTGCGCGAAGTGGAGCGGCGATTGAATGCGTGGGTGCGGGCCGATGCCGCGGTGCGCTGGGAGATTACCGGTTATCAAGACGCAATGGCCCGCGGCGCTATCGCGCTGTTCGGTGAAAAGTACGGCGACACGGTGCGGGTGGTGACCATCGAGCGCGGCAACGGCAACGACAACGTGGAATACGCTTCGCGCGATAGCCTCGAACTGTGCGGTGGCACTCACGTCAATCGCACCGGCGAGATCGGGTTTGTTCGCCTGATCGGCGAAGGGAGTATCGGGAGTGGAATCCGTCGCGTCGAAGCGTTGACCGGACGCGGCGCGGAACAATGGGTTGAGCAGCAGGCGCAGTTGTTGCGCGATCTGGCGCTGCGGATCAACGCACAGCCGGCGCAACTGGCTGAACGAATCGATGCGTTGCTGGCCGAAAACCGGCAGCGGCGGCAGGAACTTGAGGCGCTGCGGAGCAAGCTGGCCCGCGATATGCTCGATACGCTGTTAAACCGCGCGCAGACCGTGGCCGGTGTGACGCTGCTCACTGCTGAGGTTGAAGCCGACTCGGTCGATCGGTTGCGCGAGATGGGCGAATATCTCCGCGACAAACTGGGTAGCGCCGTGATTGTTCTGGGAACGCAGATCAACGGCAAGCCACAGTTACTGGCAATGGTGACCCCTGATCTGGTTCGTCGCGGCCTGAATGCAGTGCAATTGATCAAGCCGCTGGCGACTATTGTCGGCGGCGGTGGCGGCGGTCGGCCCGAAATTGCCCAGGCCGGCGGACGCAATCCCGATCAACTGGCGGCGGCAATCGCGGCAGCAACCGGAGTGCTGGCTGAACAGGCGGGATAACGTTGGGCGCAGAGGCGTGAAGTGTTGTGACTGCGCGTCTGCTCTTTGGGTAGCGAGCCGGCGCGAGGGATGGGGAGCTATGAGCACCGACGAAACGGCGATTTTCTTCGCTCGACTCGATGATACTGTCGAGTCGCTGATGGCGCGTGTCCGCGCCTCTCATGCTGCCAATATCCAGATCCTGGTTCCTGAAGGAGTCACTGCGCTTCAGCGGGTCGCCAACACCGACGCCTTGCGCGAACTTGCCGCGGCAGCCGGCATTGACCTGACAATCATCAGTTCTGATCCAGCTATCCTCAAAGCGGCCCGCCAGAGCCGGTTGACAACGATTGAGGTCACTGGGGCGCATGTGTATGTGCCGATGCACGCATACTCAATGCCCTCTTCATCGCCCGAAGATTTGCCGGCTGAGGATCTGGAATTTTTAGCCGCGCTCGATGAACTGGCTGTCGATGAGAAAGCCGGAATGGCCGACCTGATCGCCAGGCCGGATCAACCGTCACCGAAAGCCACTCAACCGGTGGCTGCGCCGACAACGCGCCCACTTCCTGCCACGACTTCCGGGCCAGCCGTGCCGCCGGCAATGAGTGACGACGATCTCGAATTTTTCGACGCGCTCGACGATCTGGCGGCGGCATTTGAACAGGAACGCGCGGGGGAACCACCACCGCCTATCGCGCCGCCACGCGCCGAAGCTGCGCCACCGCGCGCGCGCCCGGAAGATATTCAGCTCTCTGCGGAAGAAGTGACGCGGGCCGATCGAATTGCCCGGCGCAGCGACGCCGACCGCGCGCAGCGAACCGCAGCGACACCTCGCCCCAAACCTGCGCCAACACCCGCCCCGTCTGAACCGACGCAAGCGACCACCAGACGCAGCGCATCTGCTCCTGCTACCCGATCATCGCCGTGGCTGATCAGGTTGCTGCTCGTCGTGTTGATCGTAGCGGTGGCACTGCTCAGTATCCTGCTGGTTGTGACCCGCAGCGTCACCGTTGTGGTTCGCCTGCCGACGCGGGAAACGACACCCATTGCCGGCATGGCAATCCCTATGATCCCGGCGACCTCTACCCGCGCTGACGGGGCAGTGGCCGTTGATCCGATTGGTACCACTGTGGCAATCAGTGTTGACGGCGAAGTGAACGAAGGCGTGCTAACACCGATCAGTAGCGCTGCCGGCCTGGTTACGCTTCGCAACCTCAATACGCAACCGATCACTATTCCGGCAGGGAGCGAGTTTGTCGCGTATGGGCCAAACAATCAGCCGATCCCGTTCATCAGCGAAGCCGATGTCACCGTGCCCGGCGCTGTGACCAGAAACCTTGGCAATCAGATCATCACCACCCTCGGCGAGGCCCAGGTGCAAATTGTTGCCCGTTCACCTGGCAGCGCCTCAAACATTCCGGCAAACAGCATCAGCGAGCTGCGCATCGCTGGCGGGCCAACGATCAGCCTGACCAGCAATCTACTCACGATTGTCCATGACCCCATCGGCGGCGGCGCCGATGACGAGGTCTTCGTCATCAAAGAGAGTGATGTGCGCCGCTATCTGGCCGCTGCTCTGACCAGCCTCGACCAGGAAGCCCGTCGCCAACTTGAAGGCCTGGCGATGGCGCGCAACCTGCGGCTCGAGCCGACGACCGTCTCGCCCAGCCGGGCCGAACTCGAGCAACTGGCCGGCTTTGAGATGATTGTCGAGCCACCCATCGGCACATCGTTGCCCAAAGAGAACCGCGCGTTCAGGTTGACCGTGCAGGCCAGATACAGCGGTCTGGCGATCAACGGTGACGAGACGACATTTCAGCGTCAACTAGCCGACGCCTTCAATGCCCAACTGGTGCAAAACGGTCAGTTGCGCCCCGGCGATTGTCGCGCCGCGTTTATTCAAAGCTGGCGCTGGGATGGCGCAACGCTGCGCGTTGATGGTTCGATTGGACCCGATCCGGCCTGTGGCAACGAACTTGACCCGGCTACGCGCGCCGCAATCCAGAATGCGGTGCTTGGCCGTAGCCGCGCTGAAGCTGAAGCTGCATTGCAGGCGCTGGTCGCCAGCGGTCGCCTGACCGGCTTTGAATTGCCCCCTGACGTTGACCAGTTCCCCGGTTGGAGCTGGCAGATTCGGATACGCCATGAATGAACAGACCATCCTGGGGCTTGATGTTGGCGAGCGACGAATAGGTGTCGCCATTGGCGACACCGGCGCGCGCATTGCCGCCCCAGTGACTACCATCGCAGCCCATCCACCTGAGCGGGCAATTGCCCGCATCGCGCATCTGGTTGCCGAGCGCGGCGTCGCGCGAGTCGTCGTCGGATTACCGCTCACCATGCGCGGCGAACACGGCCCGCAAGCGATGGCAGTACAACGCTTCGCCGAAACCCTGGCCGCCGCAATCCCCTGCCCGGTTGAACTGTTCGACGAACGCCTGACCAGCGTCGCTGCCGAACAGATGCTGCGTAATCTTGGCCTCAAACCGGCGAAAATCAGGCAACAGATCGATCAGGTCGCCGCATCGATCATCTTGCAAGATTACCTTGACGCTCAGCGCAACCTGAACTCATCGTGCGCAGAGGCAGAGTATGAAACCCGACATCCGACCGATTAGCGCCGCTGCGACTCGTCCGCTCCGTCAGCGCATTCTGCGCCCGCATCAGGCAATTGACGAACTGGTCTACCCCCGTGACGATCATCCGCTGGCGCTGCACGTCGGCGCCTTCGTCGCCGATCAACTCGTGGGCATTGCTTCGTTTGCGCCCGAATCCTGCCCGGCAGCGCCGGCGCAAGCGGCATGGCGGCTCCGCGGCATGGGGGTATTGCCTGCCGCGCAGCGGCAAGGATTGGGCAAAGCCCTGTTGCAGGCCGGAATTGCGCATGCGCGTCGTCACGCTGGCGATCTGATCTGGTGCCACGGACGCACCAGCGCACTGCCGTTCTATCGCGCGCAGGGATTTGTGACCTGGGGTGATGAGTTCGTTGTGCCGCAAACCGGGCCGCATTACATCCTGTTGTACTGGCTGACAGTGCCAGTGCCTGCCACTACCACCTGTTGCTGATTGACAACCGCAGCGTCGGCGACTATCGCCGGATGATCGTCGGGTCAACCATCGTCTGGCGCACTGTTCCGCTTCCGGGGCATCGTTTTCATCATCAGGCAAAAGGCAAAGTCTGCCTCATTTTCAGATGCCTTTTTTGCTACAATAAACGCCAGATGAGACGATCACGTATGGAGCGGCAATGATGATCCACTTCAGAGTGTTGCTTCCGTTATCAAACAAGATGAAAAAATTGTCATCTTGAAAAGCATGCTATACCACATTTGTGAACTACCTTTTTGCTACAATGAATGCTAAACGAGACAATCAGCTACGGAGCAGCAACGATGACCCATTCCAAACCTTTGGACGTTGCATGGCAGACGCTGGTAGCCTGGACGCAAGCTGCGCTCGGTCAATCGCCTTCCGCATCGCCGGCATTGATTGCTTCGGCATGGCAGATTGTCGGTCAGGAGGCACAGACAACATGGCCTGCCTCCACTGACGGCCTGGCAACCATCTTTACCCGCCTGACGAGCCCGTCGTTGCAGCTTTGGCAGCCACCAGCCGCGTTGAGCTGCCGCGATGATGCGCTGTTCCCGGTGAACCAGCCCCGATCTCCCACTGAATCTTTCGAATCTTTGCAACAGGCGCTGAACATTGGCCTGAACGAAGCCAGCCAGACTGCCGATCCAGCCCTGCGGTTGGAACGATTGCTGGTAGCGTTGCAGCGTTACGCCTGGTCATGGCCGTCGCCGCTACCGGCAGTGTCGCTCTACGATCTGGCCCGTCTCCACGCTGCTACCCAGGCTGCGCAGGCCGCCGACCCGGATGGCGCTATCTGCCTGATCGGTGGCGATCTATCCGGTTTGCAGGATTTTCTCTACAGTATTCCGGCAGAAGGAGCGGCCCGTCAATTGCGCGGGCGCTCGTTTTACCTGCAACTGCTTACTGACGCCTGCGCCCGTTATGTGTTGCGCCAATGCGACATGCCCCTATGCAATCTGCTTTACGCTGGCGGTGGGCGCTTTTACGTGGTCGCGCCGGGTAGCGCTGCCGGGCAGGCAATGGCGTGGCGACGGGAAATCGGTCAGACGCTGCTGGCCGGGCATGCCGGCGCGCTCTACCTGGCGGTGGGCGCTACCCAACCCTTCCGGCCAGACGCCTATAGCGATAACACCTGGCGCGAGCTGAGCGAAGCTATCGACCATGACAAACGCCGCCGATTTGCCGCGCTCGACGAAACGGCTTTTGCCCGCATTTTCCAACCCCGTCCGCCTCGTCCGCCGCGCGCCGACGGTCAAGAGCAACCCGATCCACTGGGCGAGTCGCTGGCCGATTTAGGGCGCCAACTGACGCGAGCCGCCATCTTGCAGATCGATCCGGTAGCGCAACCAATGGCAGGATCGACCTGGCGGAGCGTGATCAGTCGGCTGGGAGTGCTGTATGAGCTGCTGCCGGACAACACTCGACCCCGCGCGCAGGCGCTGGCGCTCGACGATGAGGCCGTACCACACGAACCACGACAGGCCATTCGGTTTGGGCAGCGGTATACCGTAACCGAGGCATACCGCCTGAGCGCGACCGATCTGCAACGCTTATCTGAGGACGATCCGGCGCAGGCGATTGACCTGGAAGTCGGTGATGTGGCGCCCCTCAACACGCTCGCCCGTCGAAGTGAGGGCATTCCGCGCATCGCCGTCCTGCGCATGGATGTAGACAATCTCGGTGATCTGTTCGGCAGAGGATTGCAGCGTCCGTCGGGATTGGCTGGCCTTGCCGTGACCGCCGCATTAAGTAGCGCGCTGAGCCGCTTCTTCGAGGGATGGGTAGGCGAAATCTGTCGCCAATTCAACCAGCGCGCAAACGGCGGCGTCTACGCCGTCTACAGTGGCGGTGACGATCTGTTTCTGGTCGGCTCCTGGCATCTCATTCCCGAGCTGGCCGTCGCCATTCGCAACGACTTTGTGCGTTACGTGACCGGAGCCAAACCCACCAACACGCCGCCTCCGATCAGTGTCTCTGCCGGGATTACGCTGCATCGCGCCGGGTATCCCCTCTATCAGGCGGCGGAAGATGCCGGTAATGCGCTCGATGCAGCCAAGGCGTATGTTCATACCGATGGGCATAGCAAAGACGCAATCACGTTTCTCGGTCGGACGCTGGGCTGGAACGAGTTTATGCGGGCGATGGCCTGGAAAGATGAGCTGCGCGACCTGATCGGTCAGGGGGCGCCGCGCACCCTGTTAATGACGCTGCAAGCGCTGGCAACTCGCGCCAGCGCGCGCTACAACCGCTCAGGAACGCCGCAGGTCACGGTTGGACTATGGGTGTGGCAGGGAGCGTATCAGCTTACCCGGCTGGCGGAGCGCTCCGGTCAACTACGACCACGGATCGAAACCTTACGCGATCAACTGGTAAGCGCCGAAGGTATCGCCGGTCGCGCCATTGTCATTGCCGGCCTCGCCGCGCGCTGGACTCAGTTGCTGCTGCGCGGCGCCGATCAACGTCGCTAAAGTGGAAAGGAGGACATTTGTGACCCAACGCGGCCCAAACCAACCCTCGATGCGCACTATCAAGAGAGAGGATCTGGAGCGGATTATCATCGAAGATTCGCCGGAGGCCATTAATCTGCTGGTCAAAGCGGCAGATAAACTCGGTAAGTATCTGAAGGACGAAAAACTTACTACTTCACAGATTCGCACCATCTTCGGCGAGGTGCGTTCCATCGAGCAAGAGGTTCCCACCAGCGCGCAGGAACTGCCGCTGGCAGCGCAACGCCGCTTGTTGATGCTGAAACCGAAGATGGCGTACCAGGTCGGTCGCTTCAACAACAACCAGGCGCTGCGCGAGTTAGCCGATACCCTCTCAGAGGCTATCGATCTGGTTGGCAACGACGCGCGCCGTTTTCGCGTCTTTGTCGATCTGTTTGAAGCCATTCTCGCCTATCATCGCCGCTACGGTGGCCGCACCAGCTAGAAGGAGGGTAGCTGTATGACTACACATTCTTCCACCAACACCCGCGCCGTCACGCTGCACGGACGCATTTTTCTCCGCGCCGAAATTGAATTGTTGACTGGTCTGCATATCGGCGGCGCCGCTGGCGGCCTGGAAATTGGCGGTCTTGACAAGCCGGTCATTCGCAATCCGCGCACCAATCAACCCTATATTCCCGGCTCGTCGCTGAAAGGCAAGCTGCGCTCGCTTATGGAAAAGGCCTACGGCGCGCCGCAGACCTTCCGCATCAACGAAGGCGTGTACGTGCATCTACCCAGAAATCAGGATGAATACCAGCTTTATCGCCCAATTGCCGGCGTCTTCGGCACGTTGCCTTCGCACGAACGCCTGACGATTACCGCCCCCACCCGCCTGACGATCCGCGACGTGCCGTTGACGCCAGAATCCGAGCAGGAGCTGCGCCAGTTGCGTACCGATCTGCCGTACACCGAGATCAAATGGGAAGCGTCGATCGACCGGGTCACTTCGGCGGCAGCGCCGCGCCAGATCGAGCGCGTGCCGGCAGGCGCTGTCTTCGGCCCGCTCGAGGCGGTCTTCAGTCTGTACGTCGGCGACAACGAAAAGCTGACCGAGGTCATCGATCTGTTTGGTTACCTGCTCGATGCCTTTGCCCAGCTCGAAGACGACTACCTCGGCGGCATGGGTTCGCGCGGCAACGGGCAGGTGCGGTTGCGCAACGTGCAGATCCTGGCGCGACGACTGCGCAATAACCACTACGACGAGCCGAAATCGATCACAACGGCCAATAGCCTCAGCGAGCTACCGCGCAATGATGTAATGAATCGATTACAGCAATTTTTCGCCAATTAAGCCGTGCCGGAGCGCTCATCATGGCCACTTTCGATGTCTATTATCTCAACCCGCCACCCGGCGCAACCACACTGGCCTTTCATTTTGGCCGCCAGGGTATCGGCCTGGAAGAGACCAACGAGACGCTGGCCTCTGATTCGCTGTTTGCGGCCCTGACCGCGCAGGCAGCGGTCAGCGATCCCGCCCGCGCGCCCAACGGCGCGCCAGCCTGGATCGCGCCATTTGTTGCCGGGCAGCCACCATTGCGCCATAGCTCACTGCTGCCGGCCATCGCCGACCTACCTCTGTTGCCCCGTCCGCTCTTGCCGTTGCATCTACCGGAAGCGAGCGTCGCTAACGCCAAGCAACTGAAAAAGCTGCGCTATCTATCGCCATTGCTGTTCAGTCTGGTGTGTCGCGGCGAACCGCTACCAGAGCGGATCATCATCTTGCAGCAAGGGAAGGTCTGGCTGAGTGAAGACGAAGCTGACCGGTTGCCGTCACCATGGAGACTGACAAACAACGAAGCGCGCGAAGCCTGGCGAGCGCGCTTGCAGGCGACACCACTCTGGCAGATTGAAGCGATACCGCGCGTAGCTCTCGATCGTCTCAGCAACGCTTCGGCTTACTACGAAGTGGGACGGGTCGTGTTCACACCAGGCGCCGGGCTATGCCTGCTCGTCAGCGTTGCCGATCCATCGGCCCGCGCGCCCTTCGAGCGCCTGCTCACCCTGCTCGGCGAGAGCGGGCTGGGTGGCAAGCGCGCGAACGGCTACGGTACGTTCGGCTGGCGGCGCGGGCAGCCACTCAAACTGACGATGGCCGCCACGCCACGCCGCGCCGTGCTCCTCTCGCGGTTTGTGCCTGCCGATGATCGCGAACTGGCGCTGGTGCGCGATGCGCGTTCCACCTACCAGATCGTCAATGTCGGCGGCTGGAGTCTGACGACAGATGGCGTCACCCTGCGCCGGTCTTCAATCATGATGCTCAGCGAAGGATCGGTGATTGCCGTCAATGATCGCCTGCCAGAAGGAAAACTGATCGATGTCCGGCCAGATGAAACTATCACACATCCGATCTATCGCAGTGGACTGGCGCTTGCGATTGGCATTCCCGGTTGATCGGCGCGACAGACAGGAGGCAGTATGCCGGCAAAGATTACTCAGGTCTACACACTGCGCATTGAAACTATCAGTCCGGTGGCGATCCTGAGCGGCGCGCGCTTGCGCGAAGAGGTTGATTTCTTTGTCAACCAGGAGACGAAAACGACCTGTGTTATCAATAGTGACGCTGCGTTAGAGCTGGCGCTGGCACGCTGGCTCGAGCGCCAACCCTCGCCGGAAGAGCGACGGCGCCAGCTCGAACAGCGCGCTGAGAAGATCCGGCGATGGAAAGAGCGACATAAGGCCGAGATCAAGCAGTTTGAACAGTCGCCACCGCGCGATCCGCGCAAGCAAGTGCAGCAAGAAGAGCGGCTCCGTGACGAAGCGCGCAAAATCAAGCAAGCAGAACGAGAATTGCGCGAAGAACAACAATTGCTGGCTTTGAGCGGCGATGTCAGCCCGACCGTGCCCGATCAGTTGCTGAGCAACAGTGGATTCGGCGATCTGATCAAAAGTGGGTTGCTCTCCGATGCCGACCTCAGTCCTGATTCGCGGCTTACGCGCTACTACTATGCCGGTCAACCGGCGTCCCAAAGCGGCCAGAGCGAGATTCTGGCCTGCGTCAAAGATGCCTTTGGCCGGTTATACATCCCCGGCTCGTCGCTCAAAGGCGCATTGCGTACCATCTTGAGCTGGGCACTGGCTCCAGAAAACGCCGGCAATGCTCTGACACAGTTTGCCAGCGAAGCAGACAAACGGCAGGCAGCCAGGCCTATCGAGCGGGCCATCTTCTACGGGCGGAAACAGGGCGATGATAGGCGAGTAAGCCACGAACTCCTGCGCGATGTCATGCGGGTAGTCCATATCGGTGACAGCCGACCGCTCAGACAGATGCCAGAATTGCTCAATGTGCAGGTCTTTCCGCAAGGCTCACCGATAGCAGTGGAAGCCATTCCTGCCGGTCTGACCTTCACTGCCACCTTGCAGATCGACCTGTACCCGCTGACCAGTCCCGTGGCCCGCGCCATCATCGACTTCGGCAACTGGACAGATCTGCTCCAGCCGGCGGCGCTCGCTGCCGGCGGCAGGAGACGGGCCAGGCAGTTGATTGAAGGCGAGAAAGAATACTTTAAAAATCGCGGCGCCCCCGCGCTTTCCCAGTTTTACCAGGAGTTAGAGAAGCAACTGGAACAACTTGATCAAACTAACTCCTTCCTCATTCCCATCGGTTGGGGCGCTGGCTGGCGAACCAAGACTCTCGATGATCGCCTGCGCGCCGACCAGCAGCGCGAGCAGGTCTTCGTCGAGGCCGTGCATCGTTACCGCATGAAGATTGACGAACAACGCTCCCGGCGCTTCCAGGCTGGCGATCTCTTCCCGGCCACGCGCAAGCTGGTTATGCGGGGCAAACACCCTTACCTTCCATTGGGATGGATGCGTATTACTATTGAGGAGCGAGGATGAACATTCTGATTATGGCTAACATCGGGAATAGCGATCTCTTGATCGACGGAAAGCGAGTGCAACGTCCGCGGCCTGAGGGCGAAACGGTCATGCAACAACTGGCGCAACACCAGATCGAATTCCCGATTCTGGAACCCTGTCTGAACTATATCCGGCAGCAGAATCCAAACGCCATTGCCCGCCTGATCTGCTTCTACACCGACCAGCCGGAAACGCCAGACACAACCAGATCGGATCGTTTCGGCGTGAGCCTGCGCGACAAAGATACAATCTGGTTTGCCCGCATTGCCGGGCAGATTTTGCCCGCGCGGTTCCCAGGCTGGTTGAGAGAGGCGCAGGCGGTGCGGATCGAAAGCAGTCACGGCGCCGATCTCAATCCCAGCATCTATGATGAAGCGTTCGAAGCCTACGATCACCTGCTTGCGCGCTATTACGACCGAGAGGCGCATCTGTGCTTCATCCTGACCGCCGGCGGCATCCCGGCCTGCAACTTCGCCCTGCAATTGCGCGCCATCATTGCCTACGGCGAGCGATGCCGGTTCATCTACCCTCCCGAATCCGGACGGATCGGCGAACTGCGAATTGGCGAGCAGATTCAGGCTACCATTCAGCGCGCGAACGCCATGGCAGCGCTCGAACAGTACAATTTCCCTTCCGCGCTTGCCAGCGCGCGCGCGGCGCGGGTCAGCAACTGGATTGTCAACATGCTCGAATACGCAGTTTACCGGGAAGCCTTTGATTTCCGGCGCGCCTTGCAGGCTATCGAGCAGGCCGAACGCCAGGCGAGCGGCAGCGTTCGCCAGTTATGCGCCGAACTACATCACAACCTGCGCCAGTTGAGCGAACGCAACGATCCGGCAGCCCTGCTGCGCGAGGTGTTCTACAGCGCCGAGATCGCCTGCCGCAACGGTCGCTACGCCGGCATGCTGGGGCGCATCTTCCGCTTCCAGGAAGGCGCGCTCCGCCTGATCGTAGAAAGGTACCTTGGCGTGCCGACCGATATGAGTCGAGCGGTAAAAGAGAGCAACCTTGCGCGCTACCTCGAACAGATCGACTCCCACCCTGCCTTGCGCGATTATCTTGAGCAACAAACCATTGACAACAAACCGCTGCGCTACCGCGATGGCCCCAACCGCCCCGTCATGCAGGCAATGATCAGATTCGTCATCGAGGGCGGCGCGCGCGCCGATGGACAACCGTTTGCGAACAAGAAAGATCGCAATCGATTGCAGACGGTGAATCACCTTTTGGGGCAGCTCGATACCCTGGCCGACCTGCGCAACCAGAGCGTCATTGCGCATGGCTATGCCGGCGTATCGCGCGAAGAGATCGATGCAATCTACAAAGGCGGCCCTGAAAAGATTATCGAAGACCTGCGCGAAATGATGTACCAGCTTGATATCGACAAGCAACCATCACCCTTCGATCGGGTCGTCCAAACCATCCAGGATGCGCTGCAACGAGGTTTATGAAAGCGATTCTCATCTGCAACGTCGGCGGTCGCGATCTTGTTTGCGCGACATTTGCCAGGGGAAAAGAACCCGAACGGATGTGGGCTGAAACTGCCCTTGCGCGCTATGCGGAACTGCGCCCGCACTTTGCCCTGCCCATCATCGAGAAAGCGCTGCATTATCTGGCGATACAACAATTCGAGCTGGAACAGATCGTTCTCATTGCCTCTGACCAATCGCCGCAGGCTTCAGAACATTTCTGGCAGAGCGATACCATCATTTCTGCCCAGATCATTCAGCGCCTGCTCAGCGATGGCTATCGCGACTTCCCGCCGGTGGATCGCGAACGGATCGCGATCTGGACGATTGCCGACGAATGCGGGCAAGGCGCCGATCCTTCCGACTATGACCAAACCTTGCGCTTTCTCGAGCGGCAGTTGCCGGCGCTGGCTGAACGCTACCCCGCATGCTCTGTCTTCCTTGAAGTGACCGGCGGCACGCCGGCTATGACGACCGGCCTGCTCATCGCCGGCACCGAAGTGTTCGGCGGACGCGCCGAAGTGCTTTCGATCCATCCCCGACAGCCACTGCCGCAGGCAATCAATACTGGACGACGGTTACTCGCGGCGCCACTGCGCGCGACCCTCCGCTCAAACGCCGCCACCTACGCTTACGCGGCAGCCGCGCGCACCTTCCTCGAGCACGAAGCGATTATCACCGACCGGCTCGACCCGACGGCAAAGGGATTAATCGCGCCATTGCTGGCCTACGCCCATCACCGCTTCAATTTCGATCTGGTCAACGCGCGGCGAGCGTTAGAGCAAACGCATCCGTCACCGCAGTGGCAGGCCGACATTGCCGACCTGCTCGCGCAGGTAACCAATCCCGACCGGGAAGCGCGCCTGGCCGAGGTCATTCACGGCGCCAGCGCCCGCTACCAGATCGGGCTATACGCCGATTTTCTCACGCAAGTGGTGCGGTTTGAAGAAAACCTGCTCCGTCTGCTCTGCCTCCAGCGCGATGTCGTCTTCATCAACCGGCAATGGCAACGTGACAACGACGGCGCTTTTATCGACCGCCAATGGCTCAACCAGCGTTCGTTCACGCTCCAACGCGACCGCGATCCCAATCGGCATCTGGCCGCCGACCGCTCGACTCTCCGCGAGCTGCTCAGACATCTGGCGCGCGAGCGGAGCGAGTCGCTTGCAGACCTGTTTACCGCCATCGACCGGCTCGACGCGCTGATCAAGCGACGCAACGAACTGACCCATCATCTCGGCGGCGTGCAAAAAATCGGCCTGGCCCGCGCCTTTGCCGGCCCCAATGCTCCGGCCAGCGCCGCCGACGACATCGTGCCACATCTGCAAAAACTGTACGAACATGTATGCGGCAAACAGTTTCCGCCATCTCCCTACCAGCGCATCAATCAGCTTCTTGACCGATTGCTTGCGCGTCGTAGCGCATAGCCGACACAACTTCATGGCAGGCGGTAACCGACGTGAAAGTGGTATACTTTAAAATATCCATGCTGCCAGCGCACCTTTACAATTGAAAAGATAAAACGGGAATGATACACTCCGGCGCTCCGACACAAGCGCCGACCCTTCTGGAACGGGGCGCGGCAAACCGCACTCCAGCAAGCACAAACCAGCGCTATCTGGAGAACACTATGCCACTGGCAATCGTCTTCACCCTTCGACCTGCTATGCCGGCCAGCGTAGCCGGCAACCTGAGCCGAGCGGCGCATGCCGCCATTCTGCGCCTGATCGGAGCGGCAGATCCAAACCTTGCCGCTCGCATCCACGACGAGGAAGGCCGCAAGCCGCTCACCGTCTCAAACATCTGGGGCCTGGGCAATGGCGCCGTTGCCGCCGTTGATCCGGCGCGCGACTATCATCTGCGCGTCACCCTGCTCAGCGATGACCTCGAACGGATAGCGGCAGACTGGACGCCGGAAGCAATCGGCGCTCTCGACCTCGACGGCCTGCCCTGGCGCGTCACCGATCGAGCCACCACTGCTGCCGGGCACCCATGGGCTGGCCAGGCCAGCTACGAACAACTGGCCGAGTCGCTGCTCAGCCGGCCTGCTCAGCTCCCGGCAACGTGGACGATCCAGTTTGCTTCGCCGACCACCTTCCGGCAACGCGGCATGGCCATGCCCCTGCCGCTACCCGACCTTGTATTTGGCAGCATTTGCGAACAATGGAACGCCTCGGCCAATTTCGCGCTACCTGAGGAAGTGCGACGGTACGCCGCTGAATGTCTGGCAATCAGCCGTTACGAGCTGCGCAGCGTTGCCAGCCCCACCAGCGGCGGCGCCATTCAGATCGGAGCCATCGGTCACTGCACCTACCGGGCGATGAACCACGACCGCTACTGGCGCGCCTGCGTTGACACCCTGGCCAGTTTCGCCTTTTACAGCGGCATTGGCGCCGGCACCACCCGCGGCTTCGGGCAAGCGCGCCTCTTATCGGCGAACGGCAAAGCGCGTAACGAGCCTCAAAAAACCGACGATGGCAACGCTATACGTGATTGAACAAGGCGCAGAAATCGGCTGCAACGGCGAACGGATCGAAGTGCGGCGAGAAGGCGCGCTCATCGGGAGCGTCCCGCTGGTCAAGCTCGAAGACATCATCATCTTCGGCAATGCCGGCATCAGCACACCCGCGCTCAAGCGACTGCTCGATCGCGGCATCGAAGTGACCTTCATGACCATTGACGGGCGCTATCAGGGACGCCTGATCGGCCAGACCACTGCGCATGTGGCGTTGCGACAGGCGCAATACGCCTGCGCTGCCGACCAGGCGCGAGCGTTAACGCTGGCGCAGGCATTCGTTGAGGGCAAACTACGCAACCAGCGCGCTCTCTTGCAGCGGTTCAGTCGCAACCGGGCCGACCCGCCAGCGGAGGCCAGGGCTGCCGCTGACGATCTCGACGCCTACATCCGCCGGGTCAATCGCACCACGCGCCTCAGCGCGCTCCTCGGCGTTGAAGGCAGCGCCACAGCGCGCTACTTTGCCGGCCTGCGCAGCCTGATCGGAGCCGAATGGAACTTCAGCGGACGCCAGCGCCGACCGCCACCCGATCCGGTCAACCTGCTCCTCTCGTTTGGCTACACCCTGCTTGCCCACAAGGTGTTGGGAGCGGTTCAGGTAGCCGGCTTCGATCCTTTCCTCGGCTACCTGCACAGCCTCGACTACGGAAGACCATCACTGGCGCTTGATCTGATGGAAGAATTCCGTCCCCTGCTGGTCGACTCGCTGGTTGTGCGGCTCTGCAACGATGGCCGGCTCAGGCCAGAACACTTTCATGCTGGCGACGAAGAGCGACCGGTAGTCATCAATGACGAAGGCAAACGCATCTTTTTGGCCGCCTTTGAAGAGCGAATGCGCACCGAAGCCACGCATCCGGAAGGGGCGGACAGCGGGCCGGGTAAAGTCCCGTACACACGCTGCATCATCTTGCAAGCGCGACGCCTGGCCCGCGTCATTCGCGGCGAACGCGAGCGGTACGAACCATTCACGGCGCGTTAACAAGGGGAACGAGATGCTCTACGTCATCAGCTACGACATCGGCACTGACCGCCGTCGGCTTGCCATTGCCCGACTGCTCGAAGGCTACGGCCAGCGCGTGTTGGAAAGCGTCTTTGAATGCGATCTCGATCCGGCGGGATACCGCCAGCTCCGGCAGCGCCTGAACCGCTTGGTCAAGATCGAAGACGGCGACCGGTTACGCATCTACCAGCTCTGTCGCAACTGCCGCGAGCAAATCGAAATCATTGGCGACGGCCCGCCGCCAGAGCAAAGCCGTGACTGCTACATCATCTAATCGACCGGCGCTGTTATTGGCGCGGGATCGCATCCGCGCGCGAAAAAACGCCGTTCAAACCGAGGCCATTGCGACAAAACGCCTGACAGAATCGAGCGATATTCCCCCCGCCGCGCAAACTGGCCTGGCCAGCGCATTGCCAGGCGGCAAAATATGTGGTTCTTCAAAAAACCAAAATCCCCGTGAGGGGATTGAAACCTAACAGCCGGCGCTACCGCAGCCTACAGGGCAGACCGCTTCAAAAAACCAAAATCCCCGTGAGGGGATTGAAACAGCCGCAGCGCGTCAATCCAGAGATCGCGATATGAGACACGGCCTTCAAAAAACCAAAATCCCCGTGAGGGGATTGAAACCATTGCTCATTGTGGCAATCTACGGTCATGTTGCATCTAGCAGCTTCAAAAAACCAAAATCCCCGTGAG
>NZ_CAKZNK010000013.1 GCF_937129525.1 uncultured Chloroflexus sp.
CGGGTGATACAATTGTGTAATCTGTGGGCAGGGGTGAGGTGGTAGTTGAGCGTGCCTGCGGTTGGATTGATTCCGGTTCACGGCAGGTCTGCTCTGATGAGGCTGCTGTGCTCCCCGCCTGATCAGACTTTCTGTGCTGTAGCTCATTCAAGTCAGGACGAATGGGCAACTCTGTGTGTCTTTACTCGATGAACTAAGGCTTTTTCTCGCGTAGTGTGGCCGTTTATAACACATGAGGCGCTCGCTGTGACGAAGACTCAATATTATGTGGCGACGAGTCTTGATGGGTTTATCGCTACCGAAGATGACTCGTTGGACTGGCTGTTCTCTCTGGGTGATACGACCGATACAGGCTATCCGGCATTCATCGCCGAAGTTGGCGCATTGGCAATGGGTTCGGTGACCTATGAGTGGATACTACGCCACGCTGACCATGTCGTTGCCGAAACGGGATCTCCATGGCCCTATGTCTGTCCGACCTGGGTCTTCTCGCGCCGGGAGTTGCCATCGATTGCCGGGGCAGACATACGTTTCGTTCAGGGTGATGTGCGGCCTGTTCATGCCGACATGAGTAAGGTGGCGGGAGCGAAGAACATTTGGATTGTGGGTGGAGGCGAGCTGGCCGGTCAGTTCTATGACGCCGGATTGCTCGATGAGGTGATTGTTCACGTAGGTTCAGTGACTCTGGGCAAGGGGAAGCCGCTCTTTCCTCGCCGAGTGACAAATCCGCCGTTCCGTCTGATTGCGGCGCGGCAGGTTGGCGCGGGGTTCGCGGAGTTGCGCTACGAAGTGCCTCAACGGCAGGCGGCCAGTGTTCCGTAGACCCGTTGTTGCAAAGCGGTTTATTGACCTGGTTCATCGGCGCTTGAACGGGGCAAATTGATCGAACACTTCCGGCAACGCTGGCGCGGTATCTCGGTGAATGCGCGAAAAATTCCTCTTGACAGGCGATTGATATAGCGCTACGTTGCATGGCGGCGACTCCGGGGCCTGATCTCTTCTCCCTCTGTTGGGAATGGCGTTGCCGCAGCCGTTTGTCTGTGCCGCATTGTCAGGGAAGGGGAAATATGGCAACACCTTCGGTCACCACCGTGATAAGGATATACGTTGAGTATGTCGCGTCTATTCTTATCTGGATGATTTTTAATCCTTATGGCATAGCAGGGATTTTGCGCCAGATCCACGGGCAATTGATCGCGATCGCGCGATGGTTGACCGGACGGATAACATTTGAAGATACCATGAGTTTCACGTTACCATTTGAAGGCGCCTGGCTGGTCGCTAATGGTGGCGTTCATCGACAAACATCTCATTCGTGGGGTTTAGTGGGACAACGATATGCCTATGATTTCGTCATAGCTGATAGTTCTGGGAAAACGTATGAACAGCGTCCGGGCAACCCAGAACATTATTTTGCTTTTGGCAAGCCTGTTCTCGCGGCAGCAGATGGAGTTGTGCATGAAGTGCGAGACGCCATAAGGGATTATCGCCGGGCAGGAACGGGTTGGATAGATATAACGACTCCCGATATGCGCGGAAACTATGTCGTGATCAAACACGCTCCTGATCGATATACGCTTTACGCCCATCTTCGATCGGGTAGCATTGTCGTCAAGCCGGGAGATACCGTTGTCGCCGGCCAGAAAATAGGCGAATGTGGCCATTCAGGCCATTCTTCAGAACCGCATTTGCACTTCCAACTCCAGGATCGGGCCGATTTCTATACGGCGGTGAGTTTACCGATAAGGTTTAAGCATGTTGAGCGTACCGTCAATGGTGCGCAAGAATGTGTCGAGTCAGGATTTATTGCAAGAGGCCAGACGGTGCGTCAGCTCAATTCTTGCGCGTCAGGAATAGTAGAGAACATAGCATTTGTTAGACCAAAAATCTCAGATCTTGTATTCAGCTCTTTGAATCTGGTCTTTACGTATTTTGCATACGCCGTTGTCATTCGCGAAGTTCTGTTGCTTGCGGGACGAATTGTTGCAACCTTTCAAAATATCCTGTAATTCGCCTGCTATCGCTTCCATCTAGCTAGTAACAATCCTCGCCGTTTGGTATGTCCTCTTTCAAGGAAAATTCAACGGATATTGGCCTTACAATGACTGCCTGTCGATGTTGTAGCAGCTCATTGTAATGTAGTTCGACACAGGAAGACCGCATATTCATGATATACTTCCCAGAAGTGTGACCGGCAAAGCTGGCGCGATGATAGCTATCAATTTTAGCTGAGCGTCAGTCTGGCCGGCGCTCAAGAAATGTTTTGGCACTGCGGCAGCGGGGCAGGCGGGTTAACTGCGCTGCGAGTCAACCGGCCTATTGACAGACTACGGCATATTGCGCGATCTGGAGTAGAACATCTGACGCTGTCTGCATTACCTTTGTCGCTGTTCGGTAAAGCCTTATGCGTATCCAGTCATTGATCATTGTCATCGCGATTGTCATCCTGGCAGGAGCCGGCATTTTGAGCCTGAGCCGGACTGAGCAGCGGGTGTTGAGCGGCTGGCGTGGTCCGCTCGCGGCGGGTGAAGCGCTGGCAGCCCCGGAATCATCAGCGCCGGTCAACGCTCTGGTAGGTGTCGCTGAACCTCAGGGTCGCGGTCTCGATGCCGCGTTGGTGCCAGCCGGGAATCCGCTGCGCGCCCCCAATACCGTTTTAACGCAGGGCTACGGCGTCGGTACGCATGCGCCGGCCAGCGTGTGGGGCGCGGTTGATCTGGCGCTTGATGGCAATGGTGACGGCAGGGCCGACCCGGAAGGGACCTGGAACCAGCCGGTCTACGCGACTCATGCCGGTCGAGTGACGATCACGCGCGATAGCTGGCCAGGAGGCAACCATATCTGGGTGACAAACGATCAATACCGTACTGGCTATGCCCATCTTGCCGGTTTTGCTGTCAGCGATGGGCAATGGGTCAATGCCGGTGAACTGATCGGCTATATCGGTTCAACCGGCATGTCCAGCGGGCCGCACCTCGATTATCAGGTGTGGGTGTGGCGCGACGGCAAGTGGGTGAATGAGAATCCGCTCAATTATGGCGCGCTTGACAATTAGCCCGGTAACACCGGCGCTCTTAGCTTTCCCCGTGAAGTCTGTTTGACATATCGTCGGTACGTGGTTGCGCTGGCGAGCGAACCGGCGACCGGGCGTTATTGATTTTCGCACTGGAGACTGCAATCGGTGCATGGCATGGGGAAGGGGCAGCATCGGCGGGGGAATAATTGGCGGCGGCGCTTTTTTCACAGAGGCCCAAAAAACCTGCGTCGGAGGTGGATGGGCTGTACCGGCGGGGATATGACGGGCGTTGTCACTTTTTTAGCGAGGGTCAAAACCGGCGCTGGCGGCGGAGGGGGGGCTGCGCTGGCGGGGAAAGACCGGCGCGAGCGCGGTTGGATGGACGGTTGGATGGA
>NZ_CAKZNK010000014.1 GCF_937129525.1 uncultured Chloroflexus sp.
TCTGGTGGGCAAAGAAGCTATGAAACGCTCCAAACTGGCTGCGCGCAGCACAGATGGGTTACGCGGATTCAACTGCGCATCGTAAGAAGGCTCAGGGTGAATAACGACTTCACCCTGAGCTACGAGCAAACAAAGGATTAAAACGGAATATCCTCATCATCCAGCGGCTGCGGCTGATTGCGCGCTGGTGTTCGACTTGCTGGCGGGCGCGCTGTTGGCGTATTGCCGACAGACCGCGAGGTGCCGGTTGGGGGAGGTGGTGGAGTGCGTTGCACCGGCTCTTCAACCGGTTCGTCGTAAACTTGCTCGGCATCAGGCACTTGACCGCGCTCGCCTTTTGCCGAGAGGATGATCATGTCCTGCGCAATAACTTCTGTGGTGTAGCGCTCTTGCCCGTCACGATCAATCCATTTACGAGTCTGGAGACGGCCCTCGATGTAGACGCGCGTACCCTTCGTGAGATACTGGTTGCAGATTTCGCCTAGCTTATCCCAGGCGACAATGCGGAACCATTCGGTCTCTTCGTGAGCATTGCCGTCTTTGTCGCGCCACGTGCGGTTGCTCGCTACCCGGAATGTGGTTACGGCGCTTCCTTGTGCGGTGTAACGCATTTCAGGATCGGCGCCAAGATGACCCGTCAACTGTACCTTGTTTAAGTCCTTCGCCATTGCACCCTCCTCGTCTCTCGTGTGTGATCGTCCCGACAGTACCGAACCGAGCGAGAGCTTCCCCGCACGTTTTCGAACTATTGTGCGAATTATAACACTTGCTTTAGTCGCCGTCAAGCGATTTTACTGACAGATTGGTTACTATTCAGCCGGTTATGAGAGGCCGATGTCGAACCCCGCTTCGAGGTCGCGCCGCGAATAGCGCCGGAAGGCGAGCACCGTTGTCGTGTGGCGAACGCCGGGAATGCGGGCGATTCCGCCAGGCACGGCGTCGTCGAGCGATTCGTAAGCGTTGACGCGCAAGACAGCGATAATGTCGTACTCGCCGGTCACCGAATAGACTTCGGCAACGTTTGGCAGCTCGGCAACTTCTTGCGCGATGTCGCTGATCCGTTGCGGTTCGCAAGTGATGAATACAAATGCAGTGACCATTCGCGTGCTCCTTTGCTCGCTGGCAGTTAATTGTCTTCATCATACCAGATGATATAAGTCTGGCAGTTGGATACCCGGTGTCTGGCCTGATCTTCGCGCGGCAATGGCGAGGCAGGAAGCCGGTTTTCACTGGCTTCATTCCATCCCAAAGCAGTTTCTCAATCGGTTCGATAACTTCCGTGACGGTGGAGATCGTGCCTGCCCGTTGCGCCAGTTGTTGCGTGTCGGTCTTAACAAAGTATGGAAGGTTGTGGTATAGGCCATCCGCTCTGTTCCCGCCAGGTAAGAGCGAGGGCAGCCTGGGTCAGCGCGTAGCGGTCTGGGAAGATGCCGGTGACGGTGTTCGGAAATAACGCACCGATTTGCAACGCTGATGAGGTTATGTCGTCGATTGGCAGGTATTGTGAGCGTGTTTTCCTCACTGAAATGATGCGATGCGCATAAGGATAAACCGGCATTCGTCTGGCTGAAGCGCGCTACAGCAGATATGCCGGTTTCATTGCTGGCCGTTGACAAATTGTGCTACCAGTGCGTGACGTACCTCAATACCACTGGCTCATGTTACTGAGCCACCATGCCACCATCGACGACCATGATATGGCCGGTCACGTAAGACGCTGCCGGTGAGCATAGCCAGATGACCGCGCCAGCGACTTCTTCTGGTTGGCCGATCCGGCCCAACGGGATTGAGGCCAATGTGCCGGTTTCTGCGCCAGGCTGTGCCAGCAGGCGATTGAGCATCGGTGTTTGAATGGCGCCAGGGCAGATCGCATTGATGCGAATGCCTGCTTTGGCATATTCCAGCGCCGCAGCTTTTGTAAGCTGAATTACACCGCCTTTAGCGGCGCAATAAGCAGGAATACCCGGCGTTCCCACCAGCCCGACCACAGAGGCTGTGTTAACGATGCTTCCTCCGCCCTGGCGCAGCATGTGCTGAATTTCGTACTTCATGCATAGCCAGGTACCTTTGAGATTGACATTGATCGCGCGATCCCAGTCGTCTTCGGTATAATCAGCCGTCGCTGCGATGGCTCCTTCGATGGCAGCATTATTGTGGGCAAAATCGAGGCGACCATACTGCTCGATAATATGGTTGATTAACGCTGCCACTGCTCCTGCTTGTGAGACATCAGTTGGCACAAAAAGAGCCTCACCGCCGGCAGCTTTGATCTGGGCTACCGTTTCCTCGCCACCCGCCACAGATACGTCGGCCACAACAACTCTGGCTCCCTCGCGCGCAAAAGCCAGGGCACTGGCTCGACCAATCCCGGAAGCGCCACCGGTAACAAGGGCAACCTTTCCTGCGAAGTCACTGCTCACGATATGCCTCCAAAAGTTCGAAAACTGCGGAATGTAAACAGTATTATAGTACGATGTTGTATCGTAATATTTGCGCTGGCGCGATATGAGATAGCCGGTTTTGACGGTGAAAAGCGTGGTCTGGTTGGACAAGCTCACGCAACGCACATTTAAAATGGCTCTGGGGGCCGCGCGCGCCAGAGCATAGGGGTGAGCCAGTACCAGAGTGTGTTGAGCAAAACCAGCGCGCCGGCGCCGATGACACTCAGTTTGCCAGCCCACCCGCGTCGCCAGAGCGCATCGGTTGTTGCCGCTGCGCCAAGCGCAATCGCCCAGCCAAGCGCCATCAGGTAGCGCGGACTGTTCGAGACCAGCGTGATGAATGGCAAGACGGCGAAGATGATGGCAACGACCCAGCTCAGGCCCATCAGCGCCGTTGTGATTTGCCATCCCTGCCAGCGCCACACGAGCCAAAGCCCAACAATGGCGAATGGTAATGGCAAAAAGCCGTAATGCGCGATCAGGCCGGCCTGCCAGAGGGTTTGCCAGAGCGTGTCACGGCTGACCGGGGCCCGATTGGCGACGGCAGACAATCCGCCTTCGCGAGCCGTCTCCAGTTGTTTCAGAAACATCGGGATGTATGCGCTGTAGAAGAAGATGATAGCGAAGAGTAGGCCGACGCCGATCCCGATCGTGAGTGGCCAGCGAACTCGTTGTGCCCAGGCTGCGCCCATCCAGCTTGCCGGCCAGACAATCGTCAGTAAGAGACCAAGCAGGGCGACAGTGCTGATCAGAAAGCCAAAATGTCCGAGGCAGACTGCGGCGCACATGGCGGCGACTCCCAATGCCCATTCACGCTGATACTGGTGGGCCTGCCAGTCTTCCCAGGCTCTGATGACAACCCAGATCAGCGTAAGGTAAAGGAATTGGGTGATGATGTGCGTGTCGAATGACCACCATGTGGTCAGGTAGGTGGCAGCGGTAAAGGCATAGATGCCTGCCGCCAGCAAGGCAGGTCGCGGCGCGAGCGCTCGCCGCGCGATGAAGTAGACCATAATTGCGCCGAGACTATCGGCCAGCGCAGCGCCAATCTGCAAGAGGAGTGGCGTTTCGATTCCCAACACGCGGCCCGGTGCCAGTAACAGGTAAGGTCCGGGTGGATAGGGAAAGTCGATCCCGCGATTGCGCGAGACGATGGTGATCAACCCGCCTAACGCTTCATGAAAGCGATTGGTGTGAAAGCCGATGTCACCGTGCATACTGGCGGGGTAGAATCGACCGCCAATCCGGGTGGCAAAACTAATAGCAGCGATTGCGCTTAGATGGTGAGCAATCGCGTGATCGGCAATGATCGCGCGTAGTCCGGTCTGCGCGGCCAGGGTAAGTGGGTAGGCGAGGATCAGCGCAGTGAACGCAGGTTGAGCGCCAAACGCCGATCGAACGGGATCGATCAGAAGCGCGATGGCGAGCGCGCCTGTCCCAATGGCCAATCCCCAAACCGCACCGGAGTTAAGTGTTCGGTAGAGGATAAGCCAGCCCAGCAGCATTGCGCCCAACCAGTACCCTAATGGCTCAAGTTCTGGCCATGTCGGGATCGTGGCTGTAGCAATGACGACCACCCGGTCGAGCGGCAAACCCAGCAGGCGCGGGTCTTGCTCTGGCCTGAATGTGTCGCTGACCAGGCGGATACGCAGGCGACCATCGGTGTCCGCAGGCAAGACCAGCCAGTCCCGGCCACCCGACGACCGCGTCGGTATGTCGGCCACCAGTTGATCGTCAATCCAGACCTGGTATTGAGATGGGACACGTTCGACAATTGTGTCGCCGATCGGGAGCCAGCTTAAGACAAGAACAGTATTGCGGGTTCCTATTCCGGGTAGATCGATGCTAGAGTTGCCTGCCGTCCAGCGAAATTGACCGTAGCGGTACAGCTCGCTGGTGTTGAAATCGCGCAGGAGTGGGAGATCGGCATTGCCTACTCCCTCTTCGTATCCGACATCTATTGTATATTGATGTGGTAGCTGAGCCGAAAGGACTGCGCTGGCAACGATGACAACCAATGCCAGCCAGAGCGCCGGCGCGCGCAGAGCGCGCCATTCCTGCCTGATCTGGTTGCCCAACCAGAAGACGATCGCCGTTCTCACTGTGCTGGAACCTCGCGTGGATTATCAGAGCGGAACCGGTTTAGCCTGTTCTCGCGTCAGAAAAGCGAACAGGCAACTACAGTATACGGCAGTATCTCTCGGGAGTGACATGCAAACAGGGATGTAGCAATTGCTACATCCCTGTCAGTTGCGATAAATATTGTGACTAGCGGGTCAGCCATACAGTAGCGGGTATGACCGTCGTACCGCGCAGACCATCGTCAGGCGGTACGACTTGTTTGACCCCAAACCCGACCTCAGGCCGGGAATGAATCATCATCTTCATCGATCTCAATATCGTTATCGCCCGACAGCAACTCCTCGAGACGAGCGCGTAGCAGAGCGTCGCTATCGCTTTGTGGCGCAGGGTTCCCGTTGGTTGACGGCAACGCAGTCGCGCGTGGCGTTTCAGCCGACTTCTCTTCAGTCTGTTGCACCTCTTCGAGCATGCGCGCCATTTCGCTGATCAGATCCTCGTGCGGACGCTCAAGCCGCTTTTCGATACCGGTGCCGGCTGGAATGAGCTTGCCGATCACGACATTCTCCTTCAAGCCGCGCAGATAATCGACCTTGCCCTGAATGGCGGCATCGGTGAGAACGCGAGTCGTCTCCTGGAACGAAGCTGCTGCCAGGAAACTGTCGGTGTTGAGTGAGGCTTTGGTGATGCCCAGCAGCATAGTTGCCGCCGTGGCCGGATCACCGCCCTGACTGACGATGTCGTTGTTAAGACGGCGGAATTCCGTGCTATCGACCAGCTCACCCGGGAGCAAACCGGTATCACCGGGTTCCTCGATCCGCACGCGCCGCAACATCTGGCGCACAATTACTTCGATGTGCTTGTCGTTGATGTTAACGCCTTGCGAGCGGTAGACCTTTTGCGCTTCGTTGACCAGATAGCGCTGCACGGCTTCACGGCCCTGCAATTCGAGCAGTTCTTGCGGGTTGGCGCTACCATCGGTCAATTGCTGGCCGGCCATCACCCGCTCGCCATTCTCTACCCGGATGCGAGAATTGTGCGGCACTACCAGCTCTCGCTCTTCGTGATCTTCCTGGCTGATCACGATCCGGTCAGGCTGGACAAAGGCCTTACCGGTCAGGCGAGCAATGATCTGCGCGCCTCCCGGCCCTTCAGCAATCACCTGTCCTTCGTGAACATCGCTCTCATGCTCGATGGTTGGCGTAAATCCTCGTCCCAGCGGATACTCGTCGGTGTAGACATCAGTCGAGACGATGCGGATGGTGCGCACGCCTTCTTCATCGCGCGTGATCTGCACCACGCCATCGATTTCGGCCAGCAAGGCCTTGCCTTTTGGCACACGCGCTTCAAAGATCTCTTGCACGCGGGGCAGACCCTGCGTAATGTCATCTGCTGAAGCCACGCCACCGGTGTGGAAGGTACGCAACGTAAGCTGCGTACCCGGCTCGCCAATCGATTGAGCCGCGATAATCCCGACCGCTTCGCCGATTTCAACCAGCTTGCCGGTGGCCAGATTGCGCCCATAGCAGAGCCGGCAGAGACCATGCTCGGCCTGGCAGGTGAGCGGCGACCGAACAAACACCGACTCCTGTCCGGCAGCCATAATTGCGGTGGCCAGTTCTTCATCAATTTCGGTATTGCGGTCGGCGATCAGCTCGCCCGTCTCTTTGTGGTAGATCGGCGCTGCAAGGATGCGGCCAAGTATCCGCACTTGCAGCTTTTCCATTAACTCGTTATCATCGGCGCCGTGGAGCCACAGACCCTCTTCGGTGCCACAGTCTTCAATCGTAATGATGACATCTTGCGCCACATCAACCAGCCGGCGGGTAAGGTAGCCAGCGTCGGCAGTGCGCAACGCGGTGTCGGCCAGACCCTTGCGTCCACCGTGGGTGGAGACGAAGTAGTCAAGCACCGACAGCCCCTCACGGAAGTTTGCCTTAATCGGTAGCTCGATAATCCGGCCAGTGGGATCTGACATCAAGCCACGCATACCGGCCATCTGTGAGATCTGGTTAATGTTACCGCGCGCGCCTGACGTTGACATCATCGCTACCGGGCCGAAGGGGTTGAGGTTTTCCTTCACCGCGTTGATCGTCTGCTTGGTTGCCTCTTGCCAGATCCGCACTACTTCCTGGTAGCGCTCCTCTTCGGTGATCAGACCGCGGCGGAACTGCTTCTCAACATCAGCGACCTGTTGCTCGGCTTCGCGAACGATGTCATATTTCTTGGCCGGCACTTCGATATCATCAATGCCGATCGTCATTCCGCCGAGAGTGGCATAGCGGAAGCCGAGCGCCTTGATCCGGTCAGCCTGTTGGGCTGTCATCTCGGAACCGTAAATGCGGGCCAATTCCTGCACGTGCTTATTGCCGTGCGCGGCGCGCACCTCGTTGAGCTGGTTTTCGCTCAGATTGCGCAGGTTAGTGTAGTACTGATAGCAATCGGCGATGATCTCCTTGAGACCCTTCTTGTCGATCAGGCGATTGCGAAAACGTAGCGGCGGTTGCAGCTCGTTGTTGAGCAATACGCGCCCAATCGTGGTCTCGATCACCATGCGCGGCGTGCCATCGGCAGCGGGTGGCAATTCGCGCACAGGCCGGTCACTCTTCCCGGAAATGGCGCCGTTCATCCGGATCCAGATTGGCGCCTGGATGTCAACCAGATCCTTCTCATACGCCAGCATTGCTTCGTCGATCGAAGCAAACCGCTTGCCCGAACCTTTAGCGCCATCGCGCACCATGGTCAGATAGTAGCAACCAAGCACGATGTCCTGCGACGGTGTGATGATCGGTTCGCCATGGGCCGGACTAAGCAGGTTGTATTTGCTCAACATCCGGGTGCGCGCCTCTTCCTGCGCTTTGCGTGAGAGCGGCACGTGTACTGCCATCTGGTCACCATCGAAGTCGGCGTTAAAGGCCGCGCAGACAAGCGGATGGAGCTGAATGGCCGACCCTTCGATCAGTTTGGCTTCAAACGCCTGAATCGAGAGGCGGTGAAGCGACGGCGCTCGGTTGAGCAGCACCAGATAGTCCTTAATCACCTCTTCGAGCGCATCCCAGACTTCAGGGCGCACTCGCTCAACGGCGCGCTTGGCATTCTTGATATTGTGGGCAACGCCGCGTTCGACCAATCGGCGCATCACAAACGGCTTAAACAGCTCCAGCGCCATCTTCTTGGGCAGACCGCACTGGTGCAATTGCAGGTTAGGGCCGACCACAATCACTGAGCGACCAGAATAGTCTACGCGCTTACCGAGCAGGTTCTGGCGGAAGCGACCCTGCTTGCCCTTGAGCATATCGCTCAGGCTCTTCAGGCGATGCTTACCCTTGCCGCTCACTGCGCGACCGCGGCGGCCATTATCGATCAGCGCATCAACTGCCTCTTGCAGCATGCGCTTCTCGTTGCGGACGATAATTTCCGGCGCATTGAGTTCGATCAGCCGCTTGAGGCGATTATTGCGATTGATAACCCGGCGGTAGAGATCGTTCAAGTCGCTGGTTGCAAAGCGACCGCCATCGAGCTGCACCATCGGGCGCAGGTCAGGTGGAATCACCGGCAGCACGGTGAGGATCATCCACTCGGGCCGATTGCCGCTCTTGCGGAAGGCTTCTACCACGCGCAGCCGCTTGGTTGCCTTCTTGCGGCGTTGACCCTGTGAAGTCTGCACTTCCATCTGCAACTCTTCGGCTAGTTTCTCCAGATTAACTGTGCGCTCGATCAACTCGCGCACTGCGCCGGCACCCATATCGGCACGGAAGACGCCGGGAGCAATTTCGCGCAACTGGCGATACTCAGTCTCGGTGATGATCCGGCCTACCTTCAGATTATCGAGCTGCTCGAGCTTCTCTTTCTCTTCGCGCATCAGATTATCAAGCTCGCGCTGGAGTCGCTCTTGCAACCGCTCTTGCTCTTGGGTGGCCTCATACGCCTTGCGCTCACGCTCAGCATCGGTCAGCATTTCGGCGTCGGCCAGATCGCGACGGCGACGCTCTTCGAGCACATCAAGCTCTTGCTCAACCAGTTCGTCAAGCTGGTCGAGCGTGTTCTCGGTGATCGGCTCACCCTCTTCAACCACCGTTACGCCTCGGAAGATAATATCTTCGTCGGCCAGGGTGCCGGTCAATTCTTCCAGCCGTTCGCGCAAGCGCTCTGCCTCGCCGGCAATCTCATCGCGCAGGCGGCGGTACTCCTCTTCGATCTGGTGTTGGGTGCTGCGCTGAGCCGTCTCCATCCCGCCCAGATCCTGCGTGAGCTGCGTACTCAGCTCAATCCGCTTCTCTTCCGCCTGCTTTTGGATCTTCTCGCGGCGCGCGGCGTACTCTTCCTGGATCATCTCGCGCGCCACCTGAAGCATATCTTCCTTGACCTCAACGATGATGTATGAGGCAAAGTAGAGCACGCGCTCCAGATTGCGCGGCGAAATATCGAGCAAGAGACCGAGTCGTGAAGGGGTGCCCTTGACAAACCAGATATGGCTTACCGGTGAGGCCAGGTTGATGTGTCCCATCCGCTCGCGGCGAACCTTGGCCCGCGTCACTTCGACGCCGCACTTGTCGCAGACAACGCCCTTGTAACGCACCCGCTTGTATTTACCACAAAAACACTCCCAGTCCTTGGTCGGACCGAAGATGCGTTCGCAGAACAACCCATCGCGTTCGGGCTTGAGCGTGCGATAGTTGATAGTTTCAGGCTTGGTGACTTCGCCGTGTGACCACGATCGGATATCCTCAGGTGAAGCGAGACTGATCCGAATGGCGTTGAAGTCGTTAATTTCCAGCATGTGGACTTACTCCTGTCGCGGGAGAGAACCGCCAGATTAGACGCGCCGACGCGGTTGGCGCCACCGCGATGGCGCAGCGATGAGATCAGATCCGTTGTGTTTTGCGTGAATGCGAGACGGGAGTCCAATCCCGTCTCGCGCGTCAGGATTGAGCTAGAACTCGCCGCGTTCCATACCACTCAGGTTGATACCTTCGAGCGCGCCGATGTCGCTATCGAGGTCATCGCTCAGCTCCACCGGCTTCTCGTCGGCGCTCAATACTTCGACATTGAGGCCGAGGCTCTGCAATTCTTTAATCAGAACCTTGAAGCTTTCGGGCACACCGGCCTCCTGGATCGGCTCACCCTTCACAATTGCCTCGTAGGTCTTGACGCGACCGACCACATCATCCGATTTGACGGTCAACATCTCTTGCAGAGTGTAGGCGGCGCCGTAGGCTTCCAGCGCCCAAACCTCCATCTCACCGAAGCGCTGACCACCGAACTGAGCTTTACCGCCGAGCGGTTGCTGAGTAACCAGGCTGTAGGGGCCAGTCGAACGGGCGTGAATTTTGTCTTCGACCAGGTGGGCCAGCTTCAGCATATAGGCATAGCCGACGGTGACCGGATGGTCAAACTTTTCGCCAGTGCGACCGTCATAGAGCGTCACCTTGCCATCAGGGGGTAACCCGGCCTCGATCAACAGATTCTTGATCTGATCTTCGTGCGCGCCGTCGAACACCGGCGTAGCGACACGGAAGCCAAGGCGAGCGGCGGCCCAGCCGAGGTGCGTTTCAAGGATCTGGCCGATATTCATACGCGACGGCACGCCGATCGGGTTGAGGATGATGTCAACCGGACGACCATCGGGCAGGAACGGCATATCCTCGATCGGCAGCACCCGCGATACCACACCCTTATTTCCGTGGCGACCGGCCATCTTATCGCCAGCGCTGATCTTGCGCTTCTGGCAGAGCAACACGCGCACAGTCTGGTTCACGCCGACCGGCAATTCAGCGCCTTCACTGCGCGAGAAGACCTTCACATCGATGACCTTGCCGCGCACACCGTTGGGCACGCGCAAAGAACTATCTTTCACTTCACGCGCCTTTTCGCCGAAGATAGCGCGCAACAGTCGCTCTTCAGCCGTCAAATCGGTTTCACCCTTGGGGGTAATCTTGCCGACCAGAATATCGTTTGGCTGCACTTCTGCGCCGATGTAGATGATACCGCGCTCATCGAGATTGCGCAGGCTCTCCTGGCCAACGTTGGGAATGTCGCGGGTAATCTCTTCGGGGCCGAGCTTGGTGTCACGCGCTTCAACCTCGTACTTTTCGATATGGATCGAGGTAAAGATGTCTTCGCGCACCAGGCGCTCGCTCACCAGGATGGCGTCCTCGAAATTCCCGCCTTCCCACGGCATATAAGCAACCAGCACATTCTGACCGAGCGCCAGTTCACCCTGATCGGTGCTCGAGCTATCGGCAATCACGTCACCGGCGCGCACGCGCTGACCCTTCACCACTGCCGGACGCTGATTGATGCAGGTGTCCTGGTTACTGCGCATAAACTTGCGCAAACGATATTCAGTCTGCGTGCCGTCATCTTCTTCAATCACGATCCGGTTGCTGGTTGCGCTAATCACCGTACCAGTGCGGCGCGCTACAACCACCTGACCGCTATCGCGGGCAGCGCGGTACTCCATCCCGGTGCCGACAATCGGCGCATCGGGACGCAGCAATGGCACTGCCTGTCGTTGCATGTTCGAACCCATCAGCGCGCGGTTAGCGTCATCGTGCTCGAGGAAGGGGATAAGCGAAGTCGAAACGCTGACCACCTGCTTGGGTGACACGTCCATATAATCGACGCGCTCGACTCGTTCGGTCACGAAATCCTCGCCAAAGCGGCACGAGACGGTTGTTTCCAGGAAGCGGTTATGTTCATCGAGCGGCGCATTCGCCTGCACGATGACAAACCGATCCTCTTCATCGGCGCTCAGGTAATCAACCTCTTGTGACACAACCGGTCGGATCTTGATATGCTTCAGTGGCAATGCTGCAATTCGTTCCGCCAGAGCGCGATTGATCTCAGTGCCGGCCTCGGCGATCACTTCATCGGTATCAGGATCAACAATATCCTCGCGCAGAATCTGACCGCGTAGCAAGCCAACTGTAATCTGGCGGGCAATCTGGTCATCAACCCGAGTGCCTTTAGCGGCAATCAGCTCACCGGTGCGCAGATCGCGCACATCGCGGAGCAAAATGCCCTTCTCTTTCCAGACCTGAACATTGTCAACGGTGTTATAGACCTTGCGGTAAGGGGTTTCGAGGAAACCCATTTCGTTGACGCGGGCGAACGTTGACATAGTGCCGATCAGGCCGATATTCGGGCCTTCCGGCGTCTCTACCGGGCAGATTCGTCCGTAGTGCGAGTGATGCACGTCGCGCACTTCAAAGCCGGCGCGGTCGCGAGAGAGACCACCCGGACCGAGCGCCGAGAGACGGCGTTTGTTGGTCAGCTCGGCGAGCGGATTGGTTTGATCCATAAACTGGCTCAACTGCGACCCGCCGAAGAATTCGCGCATCGCTGCCACGACTGGCCGGATATTGATCAGGCCATTCGGGGTAGCACTGGCTGGCTCTTGCAGTGACATGCGCTCTTTAACGACCCGCTCGAGGCGGAGCAGGCCGACGCGGAACTGCTGCTGGATCAGCTCACCGACAGTGCGCACGCGCCGGTTGCCGAGATGGTCGATGTCATCGGGCCGACCGTGACCATTATTGAGCAGGATCATCTGCTCAACGATCCGGAAGATGTCACGCGGGAGCAATACGCGCACGCTCAGATCGGGCGATTTAGCGTTGCTACGGCGGGAATCACGCTCCCAGAGGTTCTTGTTAAGCTTGTAGCGACCCACCTTAGCCAGATCATAGCGGCGCGGGTTAAAGAGGAGCGATTCGATCAAGGTGCGCGCATTCTCAAGGGTAGGCGGATCGCCGGGCCGCAACCGCTTGTACAGCTCAAGCAGCGCCTCTTTCGCGTTGCGCGACGGATCCTTATCAAGTGTCGCCTGGATATACGGATGCTCGGCCACGGTATCGACGTGGCGGAACAACTCGATAATCTGATCATTGTGTCCGTACTTGTCAAGCTCATTATCTGGTGCCCAGCGCCCGCTGCCATCTTCTTCGGCCAGCCATGCGGTAATGGCTCGCAGCAAAATAGTGACCGGGATCTTGCGCTTGCGATCAACCTTGACGCTGATCACATCGCGCTTGTTGGTCTCAAATTCGAGCCAGGCGCCGCGATTCGGGATCAGCTTGGCCGCATGCAGCGAGCGACCGCTGGTAGGATCCTTCTCATCTTTGAAGTAGACGCCGGGCGAGCGGATCAACTGCGACACCACCACCCGTTCGGCTCCGTTGTACACAAAGGTGCCGTTGTCGGTCATGATGGGAAAATCACCGAGGAAGATCTCAGATTCCTTGATCTCACCGGTGGTCAAGATCCGCAGCTCGACTCGCACGCGCAGTGGCGCAGCATAGGTGAGATCGCGTTCACGGCATTCGAACTCATCGTAACGTGGCTCGCCAAAGGTATAGTCACGGAAGTGGAGTTCCAGGTTCTTGCCGGTAAAATCGGTGATCGGCGAGATCTCGTCGAAGAGTTCGCGCAGCCCCTCGCGTTTAAACCATTCAAAACTCTTGAGTTGGGTTTCGATCAGCAACGGCAGATCGATAGCGTCTTTAATCCGAGCGAAGGAGCGACGCTCGATCCGACGTGACCGGCGACCATCGGCGCCCGGGTCGATCGGGGCGATTAGCGGCTGAAGGACCACGCTCTCAATCAACGGGGGCATACGCACCTCTCTTCAAATCACTTACGGGTAGGCACACGACCTTGCGTGGCGGATGGTATCGGTAGAAAAAAACAGAAACAGCCGTCCTCGGCCTTCCCATCAGCGGGTTGCCGTTGGACTGGCACACTCCCAATTCGCAGTTCAGTGATCGTTACGCCCCACACGGGGACTTCCTGCCATCGGTTTGCTCAGGCTTGTCTTCGCGCGTCTTATAGATCGCGAAAAATGATGATACCATGCTCTTACAAAAAGATCAAGGATGATTTTGTTGATTCTCGCCCGCATATGTAGTATACCACGTTCCGGGCAGCGTGGGCTTGAATAACGATGAGTGATATCAATTATTTTCTCAAACGGAAATCAGTTGCGGCGATGCAGTCGATGGAATAACCGGCGCTACCGGGAGGCGAAAGCTCACTGTGGTACCACGACCGGTCTGACTGGTAGCCCAGATCTGACCACCATGGGCCTCGACCAGACGGCGCGCGATGGCCAGGCCCAGGCCGGCGCCGCCGCTGCTGCGGGTTCGCGACCGATCGGCGCGGTAGAAGCGATCAAAAATATGCGGCAGATCGGCAGGATCAATTCCAGCGCCGGTGTCGCGCACGCTGAAGACTACTCCGGCGGAGTCTGGAACGACGCTCAGGTTGATCGTGCCGCCCGCCGGCGTATGGCGCAGCGCGTTGCTGATCAGATTGCTCAGCACTTGCGCAATTCGTTGTGGATCGACCTCGATGTCAGGCAGATCAGGCGCTACTTCAGCCTTGAGCTGAATAGAGCGTTCAGCGGCGCTTTGCGCAAACGAACGCACCGCTTCATTGATCAGCATCGCTGGCGCGACACTTTCGCGGTAGAGCGGCAGTTGACCGGCGTCGGCTAGCGCCAGCAGATGGAGATCGTTGATCAGGCGTTCGAGAAGGGCAACTTCGGCCAACAAAGCTTCGATCTGTTCGGCGTCGGCTTCGTACACGCCATCTTGAATACCCTCCAGACGCCCTTTGATAATTGCCAGCGGAGTGCGCAGCTCGTGGGCAATATCGGCAGTGAGCTGGCGTCGCTGCTGATCGGCCTGCTGCAACGCCGTTGCCATCCGGTTAAAACTCTCGGCCAGTTCGGCCAGTTCACGCACATTGGCCGGTTGTACCCGGCTGCTATGATCGCCATCGGCGATGGCGTGCGCCGCAGCGCTAATTTGACGCAAAGGCGCGCTGATCCGACGCGAAAAGATGGCTGCCATACCGAGCAAGACGAGCATTAATCCGGCGCCGGCACCCAGAATACCCAGGATGAGGGGGCGACGGTTGAGATGCCCGACTGGAAATGACTCATCGGTGTCAACGACCGAAATGACCAGCGTGCCGACCTGCTGGTTGTTCACTTCAATCGGAATCCGCCGGACTGCCTCGTTGCCACGCGCGTTGATAGGGCGACGACGACCGGCAATGATCCGCCCATTATTGTCAAGCAGTGAAACGGTCGACTCTATCTCACCGAAGGCCTGCGGCAGTGGCCCCAATTGTCGCTCAACGCCGCGCCACGAACCGGTTTGCCGGTAGTAGGCGGCCAGTTGGTCGGCTTGAGCGCGCGCTGCGATTTCGGCTTCTATCCAGCGGATCTGGTTCGGATCATTCCAGCGGGTCACCAGCCAGAATGATAACACCATCCCGCTGATGCCGAGCACAATCACGAGCGCAAAGGTGGCGAGCATCAAATTGAAGATGCGCGGCGGGCGCATAGCAGACCTCACGGGTCAACGTCTTGACGTGGGAGTAGTGACAGGTTATCGTCCGTCACGAAACCGGCTCGCGCAGCAATGTGGTGGCGCGTAGTTGCCCACTTCTGGTAATTCAGATCAATCTTGCTCGGCAAACTTATAGCCAATGCCATACACCGTCAAAATCAGGCGTGGCGGCCCATTCGGGTCAGGCTCGATCTTCCGGCGCAGGTTTTTGATATGGGCGTCAATAGTGCGATCAAAGCCGGTATAGCTGGTATCATAAATGCGTTCGAGCAGTTGAGCGCGAGTAAATGGTCGTCCCGGCGCGCTAGCCAGCACGGTCAGCAGATCAAACTCTGTTGCCGTCAGTTCAATTGTTTCGCCATCACGACGCACAATTCGGCGGTCGAGGTCGATGATCAGGCCACCGGCTTGAATCACTTTCCCCGGCTGCAAGGCGCCTTCACTGCGTCGCAGCACGGCGCGCACGCGGGCAACCAGTTCGCGCGGGCTAAACGGTTTGGTAATGTAATCATCGGCGCCCAGCTCAAGCCCGATAAGCCGGTCGGTCTCTTCCACGCGCGCGGTGAGCATAATGATCGGCAGGTGGGCAGTCAGGGGGTCTTGTCGCAGCGCTCGCGTGACATCAAGCCCATCCATACCGGGCAACATCAGATCAAGCACCATTAACGCCGGGCGCTCCTGGCGAGCCAGCCGCAACGCAGTCTGACCATCGCCAGCGCTAATCACCTGGAAGCCGGCTCGTTCCAGATAATCGCGGGCAATTTTGACGATGCCCGGCTCATCATCGACCACAAGAATCGCGCGTGACATACGGTTGTCAGAGCCTAACCAACTCGATATGCCTGTCGAGGCGCGCGCCAGCGCGCGCCTCTTTTCTACGATACCATTTGCTGCCGGTGGATGCAATCAGATCGGCAGCAGCCCTTATTTTACTCGACCCGCGGGTCGTGACCGGCTGGCGTGAGCGGCGGTGACGGCGGTGTGTTCGGTGGGGTTGGCCCCGCAGGCGGATTCTGGCGCTGGCGGAAGATGCGGAAACCAAGCCAGATCAGTAAGGCCAGCGCAGCCAGTTTGAACAGGCCGTCAATCAGGTCAAACAGGCCGCGCCACCATCCCTTACCGCCCATCATACCGGGCATCTGATAGCCCCAGCCGGGCGGGGCAAACTGGCCGTGTTCGCCGCGCCCTCGCAAACCGGGTGGAACGAACTGGCCGTGTTCGCCGCGCCCTCGCAAGCCGGGCGGTGTGTTGGGGACGACCTGTTGATTTGACCAGCCCGGCATATTCCAGGCTGCCCAGGCCGCGCGTCGGCTCATCGCCAGGCTGCCCAGAGCAGTTAGCAGCGCCAGCAACGAAATACCGAGCGCCAGCCAGGCTATCCAGTTGATGCGTCGTTGTTCCATAAGCATACACTCCTTACGCTCCTCAATGTTCCCGGGCAGAGTTATGTGTGCCCTGCGCCACTATCAGGATAGCAATCAATTGTGAAGATGTCGTGAACGGACGGTGGAGACTTCTGGATTCAAGTCAGCTCTCTCTGTCAAAGGTTGGCTCATCGTTTGCGTCGTCGCCCGCGAGTGGTTGCCTCTACCATCACAATCTGGGCGAGCGCAGAATGTTTTAAAAGAGTATCAAAATGCCACGGCGAACGGTTTGCCAGGATCTCACCTGCCACAAACGCAGGATTTAATAGCGTTTACCGGGGTTCTTGATGAACATGAGCGATGGCAGGTGCGCTAACATACCTGCCGTTCTCTCTGTGCATGGCGAGAAGGATCTTATCTATAAGTTGATTGATCGATCAATCAAAACGTGCTATACTCAGCCTGTGCGGGCGCCGCTTTGACGACATGACGCGAATGATTGCTTCGTCAAACCGGCTTTTGTCAGTGCATGGCTCTCTTAGACGCGAAAGATGGCTCCTATGCTTCCTCCTCGCTGGCGTAAAGTGCTGCGTGACGCGCGTGCCACTCCGACCCGAACGGTGCTGGTGACCCTTTCGATTGCGGTGGGAGTATTCGCGTTTGGCGTGATCTTGACCACTCGCGCCGTGATCGAGCGCGAGTTACAGCGCAGTTTTTACGCTATCGAGCCGGCGAGCGCTACCATCACTACGACAGCGTTTCCCGATGAGCTGGCTGAAGCGGTTGAGCGTTTGCCGGGAGTGGCAATTGCCGAAGGACGGCGGGTAGTGCCGGCGCGGATCCAGGTTGAAGATCAGTGGCATGATGCCGTTCTGACGGTCTTGCCTGATGATGGAATTCGTCGAATTGGAATTGTGCATCCGCAGGCCGGGGTATGGCCACCGGTTGATCGGGCACTATTCGTGGAACGGGCCTCGCTGGCGCGAACGAGTGGCGCTATTGGCGATCAGGTTATCGTCGAATTGCCAGGAGCAGATCAGCGGATTATGCCGATTGCCGGCACAATCCACGATCTCAGCACCCCGCTGGCCGTTATTACCGCCCAGAAGTTCGTGTACGTTACCGCCGAGACATTACGCTGGCTGGGTGGGCCAGAGGACTATAACCAGCTACTCTTTGTCGTTGACGGCGATCGACGGGATCTCGATCACATTCGGGCCGTTACCCGTGAAGTAGAGCGGTTCATTGAACGGAGTGGCCGTCCGGTGCTGCACACGAACGTTCCGCCACCGTTGCAACATCCGGCTGAAGCGCTTTTACCTGTGATTACGGTGTTGATGACGATCGTGGGTTTGCTGGCGCTGGTTGCCAGTAGTTTTCTCAGCATCAACACCATTCAGGCCATTCTGAGTCAGCAGACGCGCCAGCTTGGGGTGATGGCAGCTATTGGCGCCGGACCGCGCGCACTGGCCGGAATGTATATGGCGACTGCCGCTTTGTTTGGCATGCTGGCGTTGATGTTAGCTGTTCCCGCCGGGATGGTGGCAACGCAGGCGTTTGCCGGTTTCCTTGGCGGGCAACTAAATATCGATTTGCCGTGGCCGGTATTCAGTGTTGAAGTGCTGGTTTTGCAGATTGGCGCCGGTATTGCGGTGCCGGTGTTGACTGCATTGTGGCCGATCCGCAGCGCTTTGGGTCGACCGGTACGGATGCTGCTGAGCGGCGAGACGGCGCCACCGCCACCGCCGCTAATGGTGACCTTGCTGACGCGCGTGTTGGGCCGATGGCTACGCCGACCGACCTTGCTGGCGTTGCGCAACGCTTTTCGGCAGCGCGCCCGACTGCTGCGCACGCTGGTCGCGTTGGCGCTCGGTGGCAGTGTCTTGATGACGGTTATGACGCAGCGCGCGTCGCTGTTTGCAACGCTTGAGGACAGTCTGGTCGGGTTGAATTATGATCTCGAAGTGCAGTTGGCGCATACCTATCGCGTCGAGCGGGTGATGCCGCCGATTGCCTCGCTGCCAGGCGTGACTCACATCGAGAGCACGCTGCGCGCATCGGCCTTTCCAGTGCGACCCGATGGCGTCGATGGCGAAGAGCTGGCGCTACGCGCGTTACCGGCTGAGACTGATTTCTTCCATCCGCGAATTGCCGAAGGGCGCTGGCTGGCCGGTTCTGGCGCGCGGGAAGTGGTCTTTTCAACCAATATCCGCAGTAAAGAACCGTATCTGCGTGTGGGTGATTGGGTGACGTTGTCGATCAATGGTCACGAGTCGCAATGGCGGCTGGTTGGCCTGATCGAAGTCTTTACTCCTCCTACGATGCCGGCGCAGGCCTATGTTGACCTGACTGCGTTTACTGCCGAACACGGCGGGGTGGGGCGTACCGACACGTTGCGGGTAGCAACAATCGGCCACGATCCCTTCAGCCATGCTATGGCGGCAGCGGCAATTGAGCAGCAACTGACCGCCTTTGGCATCGATCTGCGCCTGATCCGCACGATGAGCGACGAGCGGCGCATTCTCGAAGAACGCTTCAATCTGGCGACTGGCGCACTCTCGATTATGGCTTTGATTATCGGAACAGTGGGCGCGCTCGGTTTGACCGGTACGCTCAGCATCAATGTGCTCGAACGAACCCGCGAGATCGGTATTCTGCGCGCCATCGGCGCCAGTGATGACGCCATTCGTGAACTGGTGGTGACCGAAGGTTTGACGATTGCCCTGCTGGCCTGGGTTGCCGGCGTGATCCTCTCAATTCCGATGAGCTATGCGCTGGCTTACATCTTCGGAATGGCCTTGCTCAATATTCCGCTCATCTGGACATATTCGTTTCCGGCGATCTGGATGTGGTTAGGGGTGGTGATCCTTTTTGCCCTGATCGCGAGCATCTTGCCGGCTCGCGCTGCGACCCGGGTAGCAGTGCGTGAAGCGCTGGCGTATGAATAGACGGTGTGATATGTCAAGCGGCGAACCATTGATCGAATTGCGAGCGGTGACCAAGGCCTACACTACTGCTGCTGGCGACTATCTGGCGCTGCGCGGCATTGATCTGCGCATTGCGCCCGGCGAGTTTGTGGCCATTGTCGGGAAATCGGGAAGCGGGAAGTCAACCTTGCTCAATGTCATTACCGGTATCGACCGGGCCAGCAGTGGCGAGGTGCTGGTTGCCGGCGCCGATCTGATGCGCTTGCCAGAGGCGCATTTGGCCGCGTGGCGAGGGCGAACGGTAGGGATTGTCTTTCAGTTTTTTCAGCTCTTGCCGACGCTCACAGCGCTGGAAAATGTGATGTTGCCGATGGATTTTGCCGGCTTTGGCACGCTGCGTGAACGTCAAGCGCGGGCGCTGGCTTTGCTGGAACGGGTGGGACTGGCCGATCAGGCCGCGAAGTTGCCGCTGGCATTGTCGGGTGGACAGCAACAGCGGGTG
The DNA here is from genome assembly GCF_937129525.1 of uncultured Chloroflexus sp. Lineage (GTDB taxonomy): Bacteria > Chloroflexota > Chloroflexia > Chloroflexales > Chloroflexaceae > Chloroflexus. The sequence goes on from NZ_CAKZNK010000014.1 coordinate 19,672, forward strand.
GCAATTGCGCGCGCGCTGGCCAATAACCCGCCGTTGCTGGTTGCCGATGAGCCGACCGGCAATCTCGATTCGCAGACCGCTGAAGACGTGTTTCAGCTCTTTATTGAGCTGGCCCAACAAGGTACGACGATTGTCATGGTTACCCACGATGCCGAGCTGGCGCGACGGGCCGGTCGGGTGGTGTTGGTGTCTGATGGTCATATTGTTGCCTGAAAGAGTGTCGTTATGCGCAAATTGATCATTCCTCTGCTGGCGCTTGGTTTAATTGCGGGTGGAGCGTATGCCATCTTCGGGCCAAATGGGCCGGGGGCGCAATCGGTGGCGCCGCCGTTACCCACCATGAACACAGTGACGTTACCGGTAAGTGTTGAAGGGCGGGTGATGCCGGCGCAACAGGCCTGGTTACGATTTGAGCGCAGCGGGATGGTGAGTGAAATCCTGGTTCATGAAGGTGAGTCAGTGGCTGCCGGGCAGGTGCTCATCCGGCTCGATGACCGCGCGCAGCTTTTAGCGGTAGAGCAAGCCGAGGCCGCTCTGTCCCGCGCTCAGGCGCGTTATGCGCAGTTGCTGGCCGGCGCGTCGCCCGAAGCGCGAGCAGTGGCTGACGCGGCATTACAGGTGGCAGTTGCGCAGGCCACTCAAGTCGCCCTGGCAGTAGATCAAAGCGACGTGCAGGCAGCAGAAGCGCAACTGGCCGAAGCGCGCGCCGCTCGCGCCGAATTGCTGGCCGGCGCAGATGCCGAACTGGTGGAGCAGGCGGTGGCGGCGCGCGATCAGGCGGTAGCTGCGCTGGCCGCGCAACGCAGCGCGCTGGCTGCGGCGAAGGTCAACGCTCAACTGGCGCTTGAACAAGCGGCAAACGTTGTGCGTGATCGCCAGGCTGATTACAGCCGTATCTATTGGGAGAATGAGGATCTGCGGCAGCGTCTGGGAGACGATGAGTTGCCGCAAGCGCGCCTTGACGCAGAAGCTGCCGCTCTGCGCGCAGTGCAAAACGCCGAGATTGCGTTAGCGCAGGCGCGGGTAGCCGCCGAGCAGGCAGCTCAGGCCGAGATTGAGGGGATTGCCGCTGCCGAAGCGCGGGTGCGTGAAGCTGAGGCGCGACTGGCCGCGTTGCTGGCGCCACCGGCTGCCGATAAACTGGCTGCGCTTGATGCGCGCATTGCTGCCGCCGAAGCAACGCTGGCCCGGCTTCGCGGCGATCCCCGTCAGGCTCAGCTCGCGCTGGCGGCGGCGCAGGTGGCGCAGGCTCAGGCC
>NZ_CAKZNK010000015.1 GCF_937129525.1 uncultured Chloroflexus sp.
GAGCGCCAGCAACGCGCGTTTCCGGCCCAGCCCCCAACGAAAGCCGCGCAGATTGCCATCGGCGCCAAGCGCGCGATTTGAGGCGTGGTAGCAAGCCAGCTCACAAATCGAGTTCAGGCAATAACACGCCTTCGAGCGCCAGCAACGCGCGTTTCCGGCCCAGCCCCCAACGAAAGCCGCGCAGATTGCCATCGGCGCCAAGCGCGCGATGACACGGCACCACGACCGCCAGTGGATTGGCAGCGCACGCGCGACCCACTGCTCGCGCCGCAGTGACCGGCAGGCCGAGCGCGCCGGCAAGCTGGCCGTAGGTGCGAGTGCTACCACGCGGAATGGCCCGCAATGCCTGCCAGACTTGCTGCTGAAAAGGAGTGCCCACCGGATCGAGCGGCAATGGCGGGAGATCGGCTTCGTTGCGCAGGTAGGCTGTAATCGCGGCAATTGCCGCCGATGTCACCTGGGTTTCGGCGAGATTGATTGAGGCAAACGGGAACCCGGCGCGTAGCGCATCCAGCAATGGAGAATCATTATCGCCCAGATAGACGGCGCACAGGCCGGTCGTGGTAGCCGCCACCAGCACCCGCCCCAACGGGCTGTCAGAGAAGGCGACTGAGATTGTTTTGATCTTCACAACAGTGCCTTTTGCTGACGGGCGAGCTGCGCCATCGAGTAGCTCACCCGTCACATGCGGATAATCGTCGCGCGTCCCCCTCAGCATGACGCAACGATCGACATACTACGAGACACCAGATTGCAATTCTTCAGCCAGATCAATCGAGCGCAGTGACGCCGCCGCTTTATTACAGCTTTCATTGAACTCGTATTCAGGCGTGCTATCGGCAACCACGCCGGCGGCAGCCTGAGCGTAAGCGATGCCGTCCTTGACAATCAGCGTGCGCAAGGCGATGCACGTGTCAAGATCACCGTTAAAACCAAGGTGACCGACTGCGCCGGCGTAGATACCGCGCTGCTCACCTTCCAGTTCGGCGATAATCTCCATCGAACGGATCTTAGGCGCGCCGGTAACGGTACCGGCAGGGAAGCAGGCGCGCAAAGCATCAATCGGCTTGAGATCGGCGCGCAGACGACCGGTGACCTCTGAGACGATGTGTTGCACGTGACTATACTTTTCGATGGTCATAAACACCGGCACTTCCACAGTGCCAGGTTCACTGATCCGACCCAGATCGTTGCGACCCAGATCGACCAGCATCAGATGCTCGGCACGCTCTTTCTCATCGGCCAGAAGCTCGGCAGCCAGGCGCTCATCTTCGGCGGCATCACGACCACGCCAGCGCGTGCCGGCAATCGGGCGTGTCGTGACTTTGCCATCACGCACCTGCACGAGCATCTCTGGCGAAGCTCCAACCAGATCGCCCTCACCGGTGCGGATGTAGAACATATACGGCGAAGGATTGATGGTGCGCAAGGCGCGATAGATGGTGAAACTGTCGGCGCTCGTGGCCTTGCTGAAGCGCTGGGAAATCTGTACTTGAAAGATGTCGCCGGCCATGATGTACTCTTTGGCGCGCAAGACTGCCGCCTTAAACTCGGCTTCGGTGCGATTCGAGGCGACCGGATTGGGCGACAAACGGGATGGCGTGTTGTGCGGCTCGTAGTTGCGCAGACTGAAACCGACGCTCGGCGGCAACGGTCTTTGCAGGCGGGAAATCAGCAGCTCGATCCGGTTGACGGCGCGCTGATACTCGGCAGCCAGATCCTCGACATCGAGATGGACATGCGAGATGACGATGATCTTGTGGCGGACGTGATCAAAGGCGAGCAGTGTATCGACAAACATCCACCAGCTATCAGGCATGTCGTAAGGTCGTATCGACGGTATCGGCAACCGCTCGAAATAGCGGGCCGATTCGTAGCTGAGGTAGCCGACGGCGCCGCCAACAAAGATCGGCAGATTAGGGAGCCGAATCGGACGATAAGCACTGAGATAGCTCTCAAGCACGATGAGCGGGTCAGTATACGAGAGTGTCTGCTTATAACCGCCGTGAGTGGCCTGCGCCACGCCATCGTGCATTCGTAACACCATGTACGGATCGCTGCCGATAAACGAATAGCGCCCGACATTCTGACCACCGGTGACGCTTTCGAGCAGAAAACCGAGACCGCCCTGGGCAATTTTAAGATATGCCGAGACCGGCGTTTCGAGATCGGCCATGATCTCGCGGTAAATCGGGCAGAGATTGCCCTGATGGCGCAATTCGTACATCTGGTCAAGGGTTGGATAGTACATTCGATTTCCCCATTGATTGATCTGCCCCAACCGGCATTACACACGATCGTTCGGCAACACAAACCCGACCCGTTCGAGAATCTGGGTCATCTTGGGTTCGGCGACAGCGCGAGCCTGGGCAGCGCCGATGGCGAGAATACGATCGAGTTCAGCCGGATCGTTCATCAACTGATAGTAGCGCTCGCGAATAGGCCGAAGCGACTCGATCACGACCTCGGTCAATTCACGCTTCAGCGTACCGTAGCCTTTACCGGCGAAATGGGCCTCAATTTCGGGCCGGCTCTTGCCGGTCAGCAACTCGTAAATCTGCAAGAGGTTATTTACCCCGGCGCGCGCCGGATCGTCACTGAACCGAATTTCATTGTACGAATCGGTCACAGCCCGCTTGATCGCCCACCGAATCTCATCGGGATCATCGACAATCCGGATGGCGTGGCCGCGAGTGGTTTCCGATTTGCTCATCTTAACCGATGGATCGTTCAGCCCCATAATGCGGGCGCCACTCTCACGGATGACCGGTTTAGGAATGACGAACGTCTCACCAAACAGATGATTGAAGCGCTGAGCCAGATCGCGGGTCAATTCAATATGCTGCTTCTGATCCTCGCCGACCGGCACCTCGTCGGCATCGTAGAGCAAAATATCGGCGGCCATCAGCACCGGATAGGTGAGGAGGCCAGTCATCACACTCTCTTGTTTTTGGGCTTTTGTCTTGTATTGGGTCATGCGTTCGAGCCAGCCAAGCGGCGTAACGCAGCTAAAAATCCACGAACACTCGGCATGCGCGCGCACGTGACTCTGGACGAAGAGCGTGGTCTGTTGCGGATCAATTCCACAGGCGATCAGCAATGCGGCCAGTTCACGAGTTTGCTGGCGCAAAGCCGTCGGTTCCTGCGGAACGGTAATTGCGTGCAAATCGACGATACAGATGAAATTGGTTTTTTGCCCCTGACCGATTACCCATTGCTGGATTGCGCCCAGATAGTTACCGATATGCAGATTGCCCGAAGGCTGAATACCGGAAAAGACACGAGGTTTGCGATTCATACTATTCTCCTCAAGCAGATGACCTTTGTGCAGGCACATGCGATGACAAAGCCATCAGAAAATTAATGATATACTAAAGCCATCATTGTCTTTCGCGATAGTTACAGGGATGCGATGAAGCGTTCGTTCCTTTGGTTGATGTTGATCGGGCTGCTCGGTAGCCTGAGCATACCGGCGACGCCGCTGCTGGCAAACACCTCCGCCAGTTTCACCAGTCTTCATCCAACCGTGCAACCATTGACACCCACGCCGGTCTTTGCGCGCATCACCGGCTACGAGGGGCCGGTCACGCTGCTTGTCTTCGACAGTCGCGGGCGCTTTGCCGGCGCCTTCCCATCGACTATTGCCAACGGCGAAGGCTGGATTGAGGTGATACCACGCGGCGCATTGGGTGAGCACTGGGCTGCGCTCTTCACCGCTGACGGGGAGATGGTCGCCAGTGGTCAGATCTATCGGCTTACTGCCGAAACCGCGCTGCGTAGTGGCGTGACCGGCTACGACCGCCTCTATCCAACAGTGCGCCAGTTTATGGCGGCAGACCGGCTGAGTTATCAGCTTGACGGGCAACCGGTGGCCGGCTACCGTTCGCCCGATAGCCCATTGCTCTGGTTGCGCGATCACTACTACCAGAATCGCGCCTTTCGCTACTTTGAGACCGATCTCTACTCGCTGCCGGAGGCCTTCGCCCGCGCGCAAGCGCCCGATGGCAGTCTGCCAGACTTTCTGGCCCGGCCAGAATGGGGCATTCCAGCGTTCCGCACTCCGGTCGAAGCCGATGTTGAATATCTCTTTGTCCAGTTGATCTTTGAAACGTGGCAGGTCACCGGCAATACCGACTGGATGCTGAAGATGCTGCCTGCGGCTCAGCGGGCACTCGACTATACGCTGCGCGATCCGTTGCGTTGGGAACCAACGCTTGGCCTGGTGAAGCGTCCGTTCACCATTGACACCTGGGACTACGAATATGGCCCGGCGGTAGTAAATCCGAACACGGGTGAATTGGGGCCGCGTCACTGGATCGATGAGCAGACCAAATGGGGCATTTTCCACGGCGACAATACTGGCCTGGCAGCGGCACTCAATGCGCTGGCCCTGATGGAAGAGGCGGCAGGTCAGGCCGATCTGGCCGCGGTGCGCCGAATCATTGCTGCCGACATCATGACGCGCCTCAATGCGCTGAGCTGGAATGGCCGTTTTTACACCCATCACGTCAAACTCATCCCCTACGATGTGCCCGGCGTGAATGAAGCCGAGCAATTGAGCCTCTCAAATGCCATTGCGCTCAATCGCGGTGTGCTGAGTGAATCGCAAGGGCAGGCGATTGTTGGTGAATATCTGCGCCGACTGAACGATCCCAACCGCGTTGCTTTTGCCGAATGGTACAGTATCGATCCACCCTTTCCCGCCAGCGCTTTCGGTATGAACAACCGGCTGGGTGAACGACCCGGCGAATACGTTAACGGCGGTGTCATGCCGCTCGTTGGCGGCGAGCTGGCGCGCGGCGCATTTCGCTTCGGGTACGAAGCCTACGGCTTCAACATTCTGCAACGTTACATTGATCTGATCGAGCGCACCGGCGCAACCTACCTCTGGTATTACCCGACCGGCGGGATCGCGCCAGTGCGTGAATTTCTCCCCACTGACGGCTGGGGAGCCAGCGCTATGCTCGGCGCGTTGATCGAAGGCGCCGCCGGCATCGAAGATCGACAGGTAAACTTCAACGCAGTCGTTATTTCGCCGCGCTGGCTGGCCGATCCCGTTCACGAGATTCGTGATGTCTACGCTGTTGCGCGATACGCTGCCGGCGATGGATACGTTGCCTACCACTGGCGCTTTACTCCTGCCATTGTCGGTCAGCCAGGGCGCATTGAGCTGGCTGTCACCGGGAGCGGCGAAACATTTCGGTTGCGACTGCTGCTCCCTGCCGGAGCCAATCCGCAAGCAGTTATCTTGAATGGCGCGTCAGCATCGCTCCAGATCGAGCAGATCGGCGCGAGTCGCTACCTGATTATCGATGCAGCCGGGCCACTGAATACGGTACAGGTTATGTTCACCACCTCGCGTTAACGGTTTGGTAACGGGCCGTGGCATTCCTCACGGCCCGTTCAAGTTGTTCCTAGCCGACCGACGGCAAACCGGCCAGAGCCATCGCGACTTCGGCATCGGAATATTCGTAGTCGCGCAGCTTGCCGGCCTGATAATCCATATAGGCCTGCAAATCGAAATGGCCGTGGCCACAGAGATTAAACAGGATAACCTCGCTCTTGCCCTCCTCCTTGCAGCGGAGCGCCTCGCGGATGACGCCGGCAATGGCATGATTGGCTTCGGGCGCCGGCAAAATACCCTCGACCCGGGCAAACTGCACCCCGGCGGCAAAGGTTTCGAGCTGCTGGATCGCGATGGCTTCGATAACGCCCAGCTCGAGCAGGTGACTGACCAGCGGCGCCATCCCGTGGTAGCGCAAGCCACCGGCGTGAATGCCGGGCGGCACAAACGTGCTACCGAGGGTATGCATCTTGATCAGTGGGGTCAGATGGGCGGTATCGCCAAAGTCATAGGCATACTTGCCCCTGGTGAGTGACGGGCAAGCTGCCGGCTCTACCGCAACGACGCGCAGCGGGCGCTCGCCGCGCAGTTTTGCTCCGATGAAGGGGAATGCGATACCGGCGAAGTTAGAACCGCCGCCGGTACAACCAACCACCACATCTGGATAATCGCCGGCCATCTCGAGCTGGAGCAGCGCTTCCTGACCAATGACCGTCTGGTGGAGCAGCACATGATTGAGCACGCTGCCAAGCGCATAGCGGGTATCGTCGCGTTGAGCCGCCACCTCAACTGCCTCAGAGATTGCAATACCGAGACTGCCAGTGCTATCGGGATGCTCGGCCAGAATTGCGCGACCGGCAGCCGTCTCGGCGCTGGGACTGGCGATCACGCGCGCGCCGTAGGTCTCCATCAGCGCCCGCCGATAGGGCTTCTGATTGTAGCTTATTTTGACCATGAAGACTTCAACTTCAAGACCAAAGAGCGCGCCAGCGAAGGCCAGCGATGACCCCCACTGACCGGCGCCGGTCTCTGTGACGAGCCGGCGAACACCCTCTTGCTTGTTATAGTAGGCCTGGGCGACGGCGGTATTAGGCTTGTGGCTGCCCGCCGGGCTGACTCCTTCGTACTTGTAGTAAATCTTCGCCGGCGTATCGAGCGCCCGTTCAAGACGACGCGCGCGGAAAAGAGGGGTAGGCCGCCACTGCCGGTAGATTGCCCGCACCTCGTCGGGGATGGGGATGGCGCGCTCGGTACTGACCTCTTGTTTGATTAACTCCATTGGGAAGAGTGGCGCAAGGTCAGCCGGGCCAATCGGCTGGCCGGTTCCTGGATGCAACGGCGGCGGTGGCAACGATGGCAGATCGGCAGCGATGTTGTACCACGTCTCGGGCAGGCGATCTTCGCTGAGCAGATACTTGATGGTTTCCACGGACACCTCTCCTTCATGCACTGCAATCAACCAACAAAAAAGCTCTCGACCAGATTGGTCGAGAGACGGGTAAACCGCGGTGCCACTCTCGTTCGCCGCTGCTCGCGCAAACGGCGCACTCTGCGGGTGCTGTCGGCTCTGCCGCTTCACACCCAGCGCCCTGATAACGGTGGCGTCTCCGGCAACGACTACTGCGGGAAAGATTCCCGGTTTGCCGCGCGACTCACAGGCCCATTCACAAGCGCCGAACTCGCCGATCTCGCACCATCACCGGCTCGCTGGACTGTCGCCGCGCTTGCTACTCTTCCTGATCAACGTCGGCTATTTGCATGTGGCGGCAGTATACCATTCTTGCCTACAGGTGTCAACGCATGTCGCACGATCACGCGCCATCTGCGCCAGGCAAACCGGTCTGCCTGGCGCAGGTGTCATTCACGCCGGCATTGATCCGGCGCTTGAGCAGAACATAGTGCCTACCGCAGTAATGGCACGATCAGAATCACCAAGATCGCTCGCGTAGTCGTGGCGCGTTTTCAGGTAACACCAGCAATCGAACCTGAGCGAGAAACAACCGCCAGCCCCGACTGTCTGTCATTACGGCCTGCAGAAAACATGCACACCGGATTCACAGGACAAATTGACAGTATTACAGATTCAGTGCTATTAGCGGAAGGCAAGAAGTGCAAGAATCAACAACGGCCACCCTTCGCGGGTAGCCGGAGAGAGGGGATGAGGGCGGTGGGCAGATTGAAAACTTATCTGTCGCGCGGCAACCACCGCAAATCACTCCGCTTGACGATGGTAAGTGTAACAGTCTTGTATTAGATCTTGATTAATCGAAGATTAGACGAACGTTAACGCTGATCAGGTTATGAACATTCCCCATGTTATCCACAATTCCACCAGTTATCCACAATCCAATAGCGGATCTCCATTGTCTGCCGGGAACCGAATCGAACCAGGGCGTGACCGGCACCGAAAAGCGGTGTATACTCAAACAGGAGATAGTGCAACAAGAGTTTGCTACACGGCAGAGGAGTAGTTTGTGTCACAACGGATTGTGATTGTTGGCGCGGGACCTGGAGGTTTGGCCACGGCCATTCGGCTGGCCGGACGCGGGTATCAGGTCGAGATCTTTGAAGCGGTTGACAGGCCAGGGGGACGCATGCGGGGATTCTCCCTCGGCGACTATCATTTTGATACCGGGCCAACCATCTTGCAGGTACCGCGGGTCTATGATGAGTTGTTCGAGAGCGCCGGGTTGCGTTTCAGTGATTATGTCTTGCTGACACGACTGGATCCCAATACCCGGATTCGTTTCTGGGATGGCGAACATCTCGATCTGACCTCAAATGTTTCCGCCTTCAAAGCGCAACTGGCCCGCTTCGACCCGGAGCTACCGGCAGCGTTTGAACGCTGGTACATCGAGCATATTCGCAAGTATGTAGTCGGCTACGAACCATACCTTGGCACGCCGGTGCGAACGCCTCTCGGCTATCTGAAGCCGCGCGAAGTGGCAGCGGCGCTGGCATTCCGGCCATGGGAAAGTCTGTACGATCACTTCAAGCGCTTCTTCCGCGATGAGCGGGTTGTGTATGCGCTCTCGTATCAGGCAAAATATCTGGGAATGCATCCGACGGCATGCTCGAGCGTCTTCAGCCTGGTGACCTTCCTGGAATTTGCCGAAGGGATCTGGCATCCGATCGGTGGGTTTCGCGCTCTGGCAGCGGGACTTGCCAGAGCGGCGACTGATCTAGGCGTGGTCATTCACTACAATCAGCCGGTCAAGCAGGTACTGGTCGAAAATGGCCGGGCCTGTGGAGTCGAACTGGTTAGCGGAGAACGGGTACCTGCTGACGCCGTGGTGGTTAACGCCGACTTTGGCTATGCCCTCAGTCACATCATTCCGCCTCACGCGCGCGGCACGTATACCGATCAGAAACTCAACTCGATGGAGTTTTCGTGCTCGACGTTTATGCTCTACCTGGGGGTGAATCGACGGTGGGATGATCTGCCGCATCATCAGCTCTACCTCTCGGCGAGCATTCGGCGCAACGATCCGCTATGGGCGAAGAGCGCAGTGCTTGATGAAGAAGATCCGTCATTCTACGTTTGCAACCCGACAATTGTTGACCCGGGCAATGCTCCGCCTGGCCATAGCACACTGTTTGTGCTTGTGCCCGTTCCCAATCTGCGCTACCCGGTTGACTGGCCGGCAGTCGAGCAACGCTACCGTGATCTGATCATTCGCCAGATGGTGAAATTAGGATTTGAGGATGTCGAGCGGCACATCGTGGTTGAACGACGCTACACCGCCGAGACGTGGCGCGATGAGCACCATACCTATCTCGGCGCAGTCTTCAATCTGATTCACAGTTGGAGTCAGCTTGGGCCGTTCCGCCCGCATATTCGACACAACGGCGCCCGTCAGCTCTACTGGATCGGCGGCGCAGTGCATCCGGGAAGCGGGTTGATGACCATCCTGGAAGCGGCAAAGAGCGCAGTCCAGTTCATCAGTGAAGACCTGCCGCTCACGCAACCGGCGCCGGTTGCGCGCCCGGTTCGCCTGTAACGGCACACAACGTTGCGGGCGAGACACCGAAGTTGGCGTCTCGCCCTTCGCGATCATCAATCACGCGCACCGCCGTGAGCGAGCGCAAACAATTCATCGACATCAAGCAAGAGCGCAGGCTGGGGCAGATCGCGCACGACGCCACACGAGATACCATCAATGTGTTCGAGTGGGGTGATCCCGTCTGCACCGACTCGATGCAGGCTTATCACTTCGTCAACCAGCAAACCGATTTCAGGAGGCTGATCGAACTCAGGAGCTGCAAGCAGGATGTGGCTGTCAAGTTCGTAACCGGGTGGCTCACCGAGAAGCGAACGACCATCGATGACCGGAACTGTCGCGCCATGGAGTGTCACAATACCACAGACAACTGGCGGCGCATCACTGAAGGGCATCAGCTCACTGAGACGGGCCGTGTGAGCGACGTTCTGCATCGGTAACGCCACGTATTGACTGCCGATACGGCAGACCACAACCATCGTCGTGGGGGGTGGTTTGAGCAGGCTCATAGAGACCTCCCTGTCGTATATATTTGCTCATACTGTAGCGCATTGACCGAGGTGACAGAGTTATAATCGAGCAACCGGCAATGAACGTTACACCTTCGCGCCAAACGCTCTATCTCGGCCTTGATCTGGCCTGGTCAGAGCGCAACCCGAGCGGCTTTGCGGTCTGCGCCGGCACACCGGCAGGAGCGCAGGTTGTCCAGCCGCCATGTCGGCTACAAACGACCGCCGAGATTGTGCAAACAATTCGCCGGTTGATCGGTGACGCGCCGGCGATTCTGGCAGTTGATGCGCCGTTGCTGGTGCCCAATGAGACTGGCCGTCGCTCCGCTGAGGCCGAACTGGCTGCGGCTTTCCGCAAGTATGACGCCGGCCCACACCCGGCTAACCGGCGTTTGCTGGCGCGTTACGGCGGCGCGCGTGGTGAAAAGCTGCTGGATGAGCTGGCAGCGGATGGATTTGTCTACACACCGGCGATTGAAGCGGCGGCAAGCGGCAGGTTTGTCATTGAGGTTTTTCCCCACCCGGCGACCGTGGTCTTGTTTCGATTACCTCGCATTCTCAAATACAAAGCGCGACCTGGGCGGTCGCCGATTGAGCGCCGTCGCGAGCTGGCACGCTACCTTAACCTGCTGGCCAGCCTGACAACCGGCGATCCACCCCTGATTGGAGTCGATCAGCTCTGGCCCGTTCAATCACCCGACCGAATAGAGAGCAGAAACCTTAAAGCCATCGAAGACGAGGCAGATGCGTTACTTTGCGCTTACATTGCGCTTTACGGTCACCGCTGGGGCGCCACGCGCTGCCGGAGCTTTGGCAGCGCAACGGGTGGAGCGATTTTCACCCCCTACTGGCGAGAAGCGGACCACCTGACATCAGCCTGACTTCTGGAACACATCAACAGCAAACGAATCGCGCGCGCGGCCCCGCTTGTCGGCAGTCATTGGGCGGCAACGCTGACTTTCGTCCGGTATCGCGAGCCAGAACCGGTGACTGATCTTGTCGCCTATGAATGCGAGCGTGACGTTAACCGATTGGACGCTTGCAGCGCCGCCACCGGCACAGTATGCTAGACAAAAGCCTTCGCCCTGGCGCGCGTGGCGGCAGTGTCGCCGATACCGGTACAGGAGAAGATGATGCCTGTCAATGGCTGTCATCCAGTGTCGCCGTAACGCTGACACGACCCAACGCGATGCTCAGGCGACCTGATTGTTTGGCAGGCGAATCATGCTCGACAATACTGCGCAAACCGAATTGTTTTACCAGTTTGGCCTGGCATTGCTGATTGGCGCCTTGATCGGCTTGCAGCGCGAACATGCGTATGGCGCAAGCGAGGATCTCTTTGCGGGTGTGCGCACTTACGCTATCGTTGGCGTGATCGGATGCGCCGCCGGACTGGCAGCACTGACATTGCAGGCACCGGAGATCTTTGCTGCGTTAACGCTGGTTGTCGGTGGATTGCTGATCGCAGCGTATATCTTGAGCAGCCAGCGCGAAGGGGTCGGATTGACCAGCGAGATGGCGGTACTGATCACGATGCTCTGCGGCGGTCTGGTAGCGTGGGGATACGGAACTGTGGCTACAGCGGTTGGGGTAGCTGTCACAGTGCTCCTGGCCCTCAAAGCGCGTTTACATGGACTGGCGCGTCAGCTCAGCGCGCAGGATATGCAGGCAGCCCTGACGCTGGCTGCGATCAGTCTCGTCGTCTTACCCGTCTTGCCAAACACCTCGATCGGCCCGGCGCCGTTTGAGGTAGTGAATCCACAGAAGATCTGGTTGCTGGTAGTCCTGATCTCAACGTTGAGTTTTAGCGGCTATGTTTTACATAAGATTATTGGCACAACTCACGGCATTGCGCTGACCGGTCTAATCGGCGGGATCGTCTCATCAACTGCTGTGACGCTCAGTAACACCCAACGCAGCCGACAAGCGCCAGAACTGAGCCGTGAGTATGCGCTGGCCATTATGCTGGCATGGTGCGTTATGTTTGCGCGGATAGGGCTACTAACCGGTACTGTCGCGCCGGCGGTTTTGCAGGCATTATGGCCAACCCTGATTGTTGGGGGAGGTTGTTGCCTGTTGTGGGGAGGGTGGCTGGCCCGCCAGTCTCGTCAGCATGAGGAAACGCCACTACTGTTGGGCAATCCGCTGGAGTTGCGTTCAGCGATTGGCTTTAGCCTGCTCTACACTATCATCCTGGTTGGCGCCAATGTCGCCCGCGCGCAATTTGGCAATACCGGAATCCTTGTCAGCAGTCTGTTTGGTGGGCTAGTTGATGTTGATGCGATCACGCTATCGCTCAGCGAGCTGGCAATTGCCACAGAAGGTATAGATAGCACTACCGCCGCCAACGCCATCGGCATTGCCGCATTAACCAATACGCTGGTGAAAGGCGCCATTGCGCTATTCGGTGGTCACCGAAAACTGCGACACGCAATCGCGCCGGCGCTACTGCTGATCAGTGGCGCAATGATCGCCACGCTGGTTGGGACATGGTAAGATCGGGCAGGTTACCAAAGCAGTGGCACCAACCGCCAGGAACGCTGCTGATACTCGCGATAGCCGGGAAGTTGCGCGAGGAGGAGGCGTTCTTCGTATTGCAGCTTGGCCACCAATACGACCAGCAAAAGCAACCATAACGTCCAACGCCAGATTTCTGGCGCCGCCAAAATCCAGCCAAGTGTGATGAGCAGAAGGCTGGCGTACATCGGGTGGCGAATCAGGCGATACGGTCCAACGCACACCAGTTCGGTCTGCGGCAACGGATCAGGCAAGACTGATAGACGACGCAAACGCATTGTGAGCAAAGCCCACAACCCGAGCGCAACGCCACCGATCAGCAGACCGAACGAAATCGGCGAGGAAGGAAGCAATGGTCCAGTCAAGGCAATTGCACCCAGGCAGGAAAACTGAGCAAACACCAGACCAAACGAACGAAACGGCGAACGGATCATAACCGGTGACCTCCCAACAATAATGAACAAGGTTCTCTTCTCATGATTGCATCAATTCGCGGCATTATTCAAAGCATAGGCAGTGATCACCTGGTCGTCGAAACCGGTGGAGTCGGATTCCTTATCTACGCGCCTCGAACGACACTGGCTGCCGCCGGCGCAGTGGGGAGTGAAGCGTTCTTGCATACAACGTTGATCGCGCGGGAAGATGCGCTCACGCTGTACGGATTTAGTGATCTCGCTCAGCGCAGCCTGTTTGAGCAACTGATCGGCGTCAGTGGAGTTGGTCCAAAGCTGGCGCTCAGCCTGCTCTCGAGTGGTTCACCAGATGAAGTGCGCGCGATGATCGCCGGCGGCGACATTACCCGCTTGTCCCGGGTACCGGGTATCGGGAAGAAAACAGCTGAGCGCATCGTGCTCGAGCTGCGTGGCAAGATCGATTTACGCCAGCCGACCAGCGCAGTCAGCTCCAGTGTGGCTAGCATTGATCGTGAACTGAGTGACATCCTGGTCAGTTTAGGTTACAGTGCCGCTGAGGCGGCGGCGGCGATTGCCGCCTTGCCGCCTGATGCGCCTGCGGCGCTGGAAGAGCGGTTACGCCTGGCGTTGCGCTATTTTGGCAGCGCGTGACGGAGAAAATGCAGCTTCACCGCAAGCTTCAATCGCCAGGACATCGGTCAAGACGAACCGGTTCTCCTCTGCGAACGGAGGAATGGCATCGGCACGGATGAATGCATTGACCTGGAAAAGGAAGGCCAGCCTATCCCAAACTGCGACACGGTTAGCATTGCATTAATCAGCTTACAGTCCTTCAACTACCCAGCGGCCAACCGGCCAATATCGGTTGACCGGCGACAAACCGCTCGATCTGCGCCAGCGCGACCACAGGAATACCCAACTCAAGCAACGGTTCGCGCCCCTTTTGAAACAATTTCTCAACCACAAATGCAGCAACAACCACTGTGGCGCGGGCTTCCCGAATCATTTCGGCCAGTGCCAGAGCGGTGCGTCCATTTGCAAGAAAATCGTCAACGATGGCTACCCGCGCGCCGGCAGGGAGAAAGCGAGCAGTAATGACCAGTTGGGTTTCGCGCCCTCTAGTTGGAGAGGGAACCCGGCGGGTCAACGCCGGCGTCGGCACGTCGGGATCATACTTTTTAGCGTAGACCAGCGGGAGCTGGGCGGACAGCGCCGCGGCCAATGCCGGTGGAATCCCGCTCGCTTCGGCGGTTACGATCAGATCGGGACAAAACCGATCCAGGCGAGTTGCCAGCTCCGCCCCGATCGCTTGCATCAAGCTCGGGTCAATGCGGTGGTTAAGGAAATGGTCGATTTTCAGAATCTGATCATCAACTACGACTGCTTCCTGAGCAATCCGGCTAACAAGTGGCGGGAAGGGAGCACACAACGTATCTTGCTGTGGGGCCATAGAACAATTTACACCTCTAGCTGTAATTCGGTACCATAAGTTTCATGATAATAAACAAGTGATTTGGAAATCGCCGTGGTGATAGGGCTGTGGAAGATGTGGAAGAACCGGTAGATACAGCATATTGAGGCTAGATTCGGCATGTGGAAATCATGGGAACATGTTTCCACATGGGAAGAGTGCATGACACCATAAGCGGCAGCTTCCGCAAAGCGTCCACGAACTATACACGCGATATTCCGCAGGTTATCCACAAAGGTGACGAGTTTTCCACATAATATTGCCAGTTATCCACAAGGGGTAAAAACAGGAACAGGGCGGTTCACCCGCCCTGTTGCCGAGGCACTCTGAATACGCCTTACGATTTTTCCCCTGGACGATCGCGGTCGTCAAGATCGAGCGTATTAATGAAGTTACGGAAAATCGACAGTGAATCTTCGTTGAGTTCAGGCTCATTTTCCGAAGAGGTCTCAGCGGCTGGTTCTGCGCTGCGGCTCGGCGCAGGAGGCGTGACATCTTCGGACTGTTCTTCTTCATCAAACAGCACCCCAGCCTGCTCGAGCACGTGGTCAGCCACAAAGATCGGCGCCTGAACTCGTTCGGCAAGCGCGATGGCATCACTAGGACGGGCATCAAGCTCAATCGCGCGCCCGGCCTGGTCAATCAGAATCCGCGCGAAGAAGGTGTTATCGCGGATGTCATTGATATAAATGTGACGGACCAAACCGTCCAGTTCGCCGATGGCAGCCTTGAGCAGGTCGTGCGTCATTGGTCGTTGCGGCTCGTGACCCTGAATTGCCATCGCAATGGCATCGGCCTCAAACTGACCGATCCAGATGGGCAAGTAACGATTTCCTTCAGTTTCACGGAGGACGACGACCCGGCTCTGCGTCAACAGGCTGACACGGATACTATCGACGACGACTCGTATCATCGGCCGGCCTTTCATGAAACGCCCATCTCCGGCGCTTAAGTGGGATCCGGATCGGGCAGCGGAAGAATCAGCAGTTATATCTTATCATGCGACGAAAGATGCCGTCAAGATTGACAAACCAATCTGCCCGGTGTATGCTCTCCCGGTAAGAAGAGCGAGTACGAGCATGCAGGTTATCTTTGATCGACCTCCCTGGTTTGAGCGATGGAACCGAAGTCAGCGCCGGCTGGCTGCGGCCCGTCAACTTGCGCGGCGTTTACGCGAAGGTCAATACTATCACTCATCTGGTGTGGCGGCAGTGTCGTTGGAGAGACGCGCGATTCGCTGGCGGTTTCAACCATCACGCCGAACAGGACATCTCCTGCTGATCGTTGTGATTGCGTTGATTCTTTCCATCGATCAGTTGCTTCCCTGGCAGGCTTTGATGGAGCCTCATCCCGTCACTAAAGTTGCCACTCTCGTTGTGACGACACCGGCGGAGCAGGCAGTGAAAATTGCGCCGGCGGTGCGACGATCATCGGTCAAAGCAGATGAACCGGAGCCTGTAGCTCCGGCGCTTAGCGCTCCTATACCGGTTGTAACAGCGTTCCAGACTACGCACCTGTTGAGTGAGGGTGAGACGCTGGCCGAAGTAGCAGCACGCTACCAAATCCCATTAAGCACACTGGTTTGGACTAATCAGCTTGATCGTGGTGATGCTTTACGGGTAGGTCAACCGTTGCGGATTGCCCGTCTTGCGGGCGCTACCCATACGGTGGCCGCGGGCGAGACGCTGGCGGTAATTGCCGGGCGATACGGTGTCGCGCCGGAAGCGATTATCACGTTTGCCCCAAACCGACTGCAAGACGGGCAACTAATTGTCGGGCGCGAGATCTTCATTCCTGGCGGTCGCTTGACCTGGACGGTGACGCAGGAGGAGTCATTTGCGCAGCGCAAGGCCGAACTGGTTGGCGTCATTTTAGCTGATGAAACAAATGTTCGGTCTGGCCCCGGCACCGATTATCCGCGGCAGACGCAACTGGCAGCGGGGCGGCAGGTAGCGTTACGTGGTCGTTATAATGACTGGCTCAAGATAGAGATTGGTGACGTTACCGGTTGGATCCGGAGCGATCTGCTAGAGGTCGATCCGGCTGAGGTCGTTACGCTGCCAGAGGTTCGAGACTTCCCGCCGCCACCACCGCGATGGGTATGGCCAGCGCGCGGGGTGTTAACATCGGGGTTTGGGCCACGTTGGGGAGGGTTTCACAACGGGATTGACATTGCCAATGTGGCCTGGACGCCGATTGTTGCCGCCAGTCGGGGATGGGTCTACGAAGCCGGCTGGTGTAGCGGCTACGGATATTGCGTCAAGATTCGGCATCCCGGTGGAATTGAGACCATCTATGGCCATCTGATTGCGCGACCGGTGGTACGGGTTGGGCAGGAGGTGAGTGCCGGGCAATTGATCGGCCACATGGGGAGCACTTACGATCGCGCCGGAGGCGGTTACTCAACCGGTGTTCATCTCCACTTTACCATTCTCGTGAACGGACGGGCGGTCAATCCACTACGGTATTTGCCGTGATAGGGTTTGAACCTGGAGGCAGCGGCTGATGCCTGGCCCTTTGGACTGATCTGAACGTCTTGTTTACCATCCTCTGCACAGCCATTTCCTCAAGTATCACACGGTGGATGTGTGCAGCCGGCGCGCGCATTGCGTGGATGCAGCTTGCTGATGAAGCTTGCGTTGCCAATTTCACCGGAAGGCGGGGCACTATCTATCCGGTTGCTCTCCTTTGAAATCTTGCCAGGCTGTTTCCTCGATAACCGGCGGGCATTCGCAAAGGAACTGGCCCTGTAACCGGGGCTCAGGTTCGTTCTGTCTGCTGCCTATGGTACAATAGCAGCCAGGGTAGCTGCTTAGTGTGGGTGTTTCACGTGAAACAGCAAGCGACAGGCTCGCAACCGCGCGTACTGGCAATTGCAAATCAGAAAGGCGGCGTTGGCAAAACCACGACTGCCGTCAATCTTGCCGGTGAACTGGCCCGTCGTGGCCGGCGGGTGCTCTTGATTGATATCGATCCACAAGGCAATGCAACAACGAGCCTGGGCATTGCCAAAGCAGCATTGACTGTCACGACCTACGATCTCCTCCTCGGTGGCGCGCCGCCGGAAACGATACCGCTCGCCAGTGGGCGTGAGCGACTCGATATTATTCCCGCCGATCAAGAACTGGCCGGCGCTGCCGTGGAACTGGTCACATTGGAACGGCGCGAATGGCGCCTGCGTGATGGCATAGCGCCACTGCTACACCGCTACGACTGGATCGTGATCGACTGCCCTCCCTCGCTGGGATTGTTAACCCTCAACGCACTCTGCGCCGCTCAGTCGGTGCTGATTCCGTTGCAATGTGAATATCTGGCCCTCGAAGGCCTGGCGCAACTCAAAACAACTCTAGAGCGGGTGCGCGAGCATCTGAACCCACTCCTGCGCATCCTGGGAGTCGTGATGACCATGTACGATGGCCGCACCAATCTGGCGCAGCAGGTTGTGGACGAAGTGCAACGTTACTTTCCACAGCTTATCTGTCGCACCCTCATCCCACGCAGCGTGCGTCTGAGTGAAGCGCCAAGCCATGGACGTATGGCTTATGAGTATGATCCCCATGGGCGCGGCGCGCAAGCCTATGCGCTGCTCACCGACGAATTGATTGGGCGAGAGGAGCGAGTATGAGCCGGAAACGTGGTTTAGGCAGCGGCCTGGATGCGCTTATTCCATCAACCACCACCGATCAAACCATGGTGCGCGAATTGCCAGTAACCGCCATCCGGGCCAATCGCGCTCAACCTCGTACCTCCTTCGATGAAACGGCACTCGCCGAATTAGCGGCGTCTGTTCAAGCCCACGGTGTCTTGCAGCCCCTGATCGTGAGCGAAGATCCGGCAGGCGGCTACGAACTGATCGCCGGCGAACGGCGCTGGCGCGCCGCCCGCATGGCCGGTTTGACGACAGTGCCGGCTATCGTCAAAAATGCTACCCCGCAGCAATTCCTGGAACTGGCTCTGGTCGAAAATGTCCAGCGTGCCGATCTCAACCCGCTAGAAGAAGCGCAAGCTTATGAGACACTGCGGCGAGAGTTTGGTCTGAGTGATGAAGAGATTGCCCGTCGGGTTGGCAAGAGTCGGGTGGCGATTGTCAACAGCCGTCGCCTGCTCCGCCTTACTCCAACCGCGCGACAGGCCCTCCTTGACGGTGTGATCAGCGCCGGGCACGGTCGCGCTCTGCTGCGCCTCGAGGATCCGGCAGACCAACAGGCTGCGCTGGAATTGATTAAGGCGCGCGAACTCTCGGTGCGCGATGTAGAACGGCTCGCCGAACTGGTTACTCAACCTGGATTGGTGGCTGCCACGCGCAATGCCCTGTGCGCTGGTCAGATCGAACCGGCACAGGCGCTGGCATTGCAACAACTGGCCGACCCGCAGCTTCAGGCGACAGCCTGCGAAGCGGTCATGACCCATCGTCTAAACCGCGCTGAAACCGAGCGATTCTGCGCCGCCCTGGCCGCGGGAACCGAGATCGGTGCAGCGCTGGCCGAGATACGTAGCCGGAGTAGTCCCATACCGCCCACGTTATCAACGCGAGAGCCTCCCGATCGCATACGTTCACCAATGGGTGCTTCACCTGAAGACCGCATGGCTCAGCAAATGTTTGAAGAGTTGTTGCAAACACCGGTGCAGATTGCCCGGAGTGGAAAAACCATCAGAGTAACGATTACGCTGTATGGTGATGAACAGTTGCAAGGGTTGTACGATCGTTTAGCCGGAAGTTAGCGAGTGGATGCCCATATGACGACAATTATTGCTTTTGGCAATCCTGTGTATGATGAGATTATCACGCCGGTCGCGCACACCGACGGTCGCGTGCTCTCTGGGTGTTCTACCAATGCCTGCCTTGCCCTGAGTCGCCTCGGTCGCGCGACCGGACTGGTTGGACGAGTGGGTCCGGATTACATCAACCGGTTTCAATCGGAACTTGTCCGCTATGGAATAGAGCCATTCGTTGAATTGTCGCCGCAAACGGGAGGGTTTAAACTCGTTTACGATGCGCGTGGCGATCGCACGCTCGATGTGCTTGGCGTTGCCGAACCGATTCAGACGGTACCGGCAGCAATCGTCAGCGCGGCAGCGGTGATCGTTGGCCCCATTTTGCAAGAGACACCGCTCGACTTGATCCAGGCGATTCGCGCTTGTACCGATGCGCCGATCTTTCTCGATCCGCAAGGTCTCCTACGACGGTTTGGCCCGGATGGCCGGATCGAGCATTTTCTCCCCGAGACCTTCGCCGCGATTGCTCCCCTCTGTCACGTCATCAAGGCCAACGAGGTCGAGACAAAGGTGATTACCGGTATCGACCCTCGCCATGATCCGGCACTGGCCGCGCGGCGTCTACGCGAAACCGGATGCGCAATTGCCATTGTGACTCTGGCTGAAGCCGGCTCGCACATCGATGACGGTGAGCGGTCGATCGCCATTCCTGCTTACGCGACCGAAGCCCGCGATCCAACCGGGGCCGGTGACACCTATCTGGCCGGTTTTCTCCATGCCTACCTGTCTGATCCCTTCGATCTGTTCCGCGCCGGTTGCACTGGCGCAGCTACCGCCTCAATCTGGATTGAGTATACCGGTCCTGACGCGCCGATCACATCCGCCGAAGTGGAGCGGCGGACAGCGTCACTGGTGCAGCAGTATCGCTAATCTGGCAATGGATGGGGGTATGCGCTTGAGCAGCGCTCTAGCTAGAGGATGAATGTCAATGATGCCATTGCTTGCCCGCTTTCGCCAATTTTATGAGCAGGCCTCGTTGCCGCTCGGTCATTTCTGCACTCGCTTGGGAATCCATCCCAACGCGCTTACCTACCTGAGTCTCCTCTTCAGTGTAGTGGCCGGCTACCTTCTCTCACAGCGCGCTTTTTTGTGGGGAGTAGCAGCTATCTTGTTGATGGGTCTAGCCGATGTCCTTGATGGCGCCACGGCGCGAGCCAGCGGCAAAGCCAGTGAGTATGGCACGGTGCTTGATCACGTGACCGATCGCTACGCTGAGGCGTTTGTCATGGGCGGGTTGATGCTCTCTGGCGTGGTAGCGCCGGTGTGGACACTCTTCGCTATCTTTGGCATGGTGATGGCCAGCTATGTGCGGGCGCGGGCCGAGGCTACCGGCAAGCTGGCGTCGTGCAATGTCGGATTTGCCGGTCGGCAAGAGAAGCTCGGTTTGTTGCTACTCGGCCTGCTGTTGATGCCTCTAATCCCCAATTTGCCTGTGCTAGAGTGGGCGGTAATCGCTGTTGGTGTCGCTTCGCATATTACTGCGGTGCAACGCTTGCTATACACTCGCCAGGTATTAGTAGTCTCAGGGCGTGATCAAAAGTTGCGCAAAGAATCAGGTGTTGCATAATTTTTAGTGAGGTGGCTATGTCTCTCTCCGAAGCTCAGGTTCGCCACGTGGCTCGCCTTGCCCGCCTTGCCCTCACGGATGACGAAGTGGCCGTCATGCGCGCGCAGCTCTCGGCTATCCTCGATTACATCGCGATGCTGCAGGAAGTCGATGTCAGCGACGTTCCGCCTACGGCACAGGTGACCGGCCTGACCACCGTCTGGCGTCCAGATGTGGTTGGCGAGATGCTCACCCAGGAACAGGCGCTGGCCAACGCGCCCGATCAGCAAGATGGGATGTTCCGGGTTCGCGCCGTGTTTGAGGAGTAGCGATTCCGCAGTTGCAACCGACGTTATTGCGGTTGGGCAGCGTCATCCCGGCGATGACCGGCCAATGTGTCTGGGGGGAAGGTGCGTACCAGCCGAACATCGACTTGTCCGTTGGTCTGCTCACGTAGGGCAAACACCTCTGGATACTGCGCACAGCAAGCTCTAACAAGCTTCGCCAGACTGCCGTAACCGAACTGACCCGGCTTGAAGGCAGGATCGATCTGGCGCAGCGACTGGCCGAGCAAACCGGCGCTCACCCAATCGCCATCCCGTTTCGGCGCTGCATCGATAGCTCTGACCAGCCAGCAGGCGGCTACCTGCAATAGCTGGTCGTTCGTCGGTAAAGCTTCAGGCATGGTAGACGCTGGCGATCGCGCGATGATTGAGGCGGTCTGCGCGTGGGTTAGCGGCTGCATCATTGACCCATCCTGGTGTGGCTGAGTTAACTTTGGTTCTGATGCGTCACTACGAGCCAGCGGCGACTCCTGTGGCGATGACTCACTCTGTCCTGGGCCGACCTTCTCCAGTAACACAAAGTGACTGGCTGCCGCTTTCAACGCGCCCGGTGTGTTCCCGTTCCCAATCACGACAACTTTGATACCCGCTGCCCGCAACCGCTTAATCAGCGGCGTATAGTCGCTATCACTCGCGGCGATACAGAAGCAGTCAATCCGGCCTTGAAACAGCAGATCCATCGCTTCCACGGTTATCAGAATGTCAATCGCATTCTTGCCGGTCGAAACCCGTTCGTGGTGGATCGGACGCAAATCATAGCGGGCGATCGGTTCGATCCAGTTCTGATACGAGGGTAAGGCCCAGTTGGCAAAGACCCGTCGCTCGCACAGAATGCCTTGCTGACGAGCGATTTTCACCACCTGCTCGGCAAAGCTCGCCGATGTATTTTCGCCGTCAATCAGCAGTGCAACTCGTTGCGTGGGAGGTGGCGCAGCGATCGGAACCGGAGTTTTGGAGCGGGTAGTCAGCAGTGAGCGTAGCGCGCGCGCGATTGCTCGCCAGGTCAGGGGCAACAGTGATGGCATCTTGTTCTCCGAAACTTAATGCCGGGGATTGAGTGTCTGTATTATAGCAAAGCAAGGTAACTGTAACATAACCTGCTATCGCCTGGTAGCAGCCGGGAATACCTCTGCATAACAGTGTCTTGGCAGGAAAAGTGTAGTGGCACTGTTCCAACTATCTCGCGATCTGCCTGGTCTAAGCCGGAGTGAAATTGATGAGATGGGCGCGCTCACAGCCGGAATGGCTGCGAAGGCGCTTTTCATATCCGATCTGCGCCTGATGTAATAGAGCTGTCACAACGGATCGCGCGTTCCCGTTCGTGTTCTGGCGGCGGGTACAGCCATGCGGTTTCATCAATGTCGTTAGCGCTGATTAACCATCCTGTGACAGGAAAGATGTTTCACGGGAAACATCTCGCGCCTTCTCCTTGACAACGTCTGGTAAATAGTGTAAAATTAACACCAAGCGGGTATAACCCCGTTTTTCAATCGCTATAGTTTAGTGTTAATTAGACACTTTTTACACAGGAGGCGCGCTATGATGACCATGTTGCTGCTCGGCCTGACGGTGCTGCTTGGCGCGACGGCAATCGGATCGGCCTTACCGCGGCCTTCGTTGCCGCCGGTGGTCTATTTGCGCGCCGAAGCGCCATCTGATTCGGGGAACGGTGATTTGGGGTTTGCGCTGATTATCTTCGTCACCCTGGCGCTGGTGGTAGCAATGGCGGCCTGATTTGTAACAGGCTCTTCAGTCCGTGTTTGCTAACCTGAGGCTTGTTACCGGCGCAAGACAATGATCCGGGTGAGAAGTGTCGGTAAGCGTCAGCCAATGGGTATCTCGAGAGTTGGATCGCTGCCGGGGAGCGTTACGCAAGCGTGTCTGTCTTGCCATACGCTTCCCACTGTCTTGACACCCGGATGGTGAGCGGGGCTATTGCAGGAAGGTCACTTCGCGACGTTACCCGTCTCCCTGGCGCCAGTTCCAGATAATCACCGAGAGGTAGCCTGCCGCGCCAATGGCAACACCTACCGGCCATGAATTACTGGCTTGCATGCCAACGAGTCCGGCCAGTAGCGGTCCTACCGCTGCCAGCAGCGGGCGCAGATCATCGCCGGGCGGCAGGTGTGCTCGCCGGCGTCGCCGGCGATTGATAGGCTCAGCCTCAGGTAGCTCTGGTTGCCCGGTTTCGTCTTCATCATCCTCATCGTCTTCAGCCTCAAAAATTGCCGGCGGCAGCGGGTTCTCAACCGGCGGGTTTTCCCGCAGTTCGGCTCGATAGGCCTTGCGCCAACGGTACGTTGGCCGACGACGGGTTTCGTAGAGATGGTATGCGGCTCGTTGCAGAAAAGCGGGCTGACCAGCGCTGAGCCTCATCAGCTCGCGCACCTCGTCGGCGCTAAACAATGCCTCACCTTCATCAAGGTAGCTGTCGAGCAGCAGACGCGCTTCGGCAAAGCTGAGCGGGCCGAGCCGCACGGTAGCAAACGGTTCACTGAGCAGCGGCGGCGTCCCTCGCACCGCGCCGACGACCATCAGATCGTAGGCCAGGCTTTGGCCGGTTGGGCCGGCAACACCGTGGTAGCCCGGCGCACTTCGCCGGGCCAATCGGCCCAACCGTTCAAGCAGGTCTTCCCCCCAGCCGGCTGCAATCGCTGCCTCAACGCCATCAAGACAGATCAGCACCGGACGACCACTAGCCGCCAGGCGCTGTTCGAGCGCAGTGATGGTCGGTTCGGTGCCGCCGAGCGCGCGCACGATCAGGCTGTAGGTGGTGACAGCGTCGGGTAGCAGAGCTAAATCGAGGTAGAAGGCATTGAGGTTGGGAATTTCAAGCACTGCTCCTGCCGCCTGCGCCAGATGGGTAAGGAGCGACGAACGTCCACTGCCGCTCGGCCCGTAGAGCAACAATGGCCGCCGTCGTTCGAGTTGTTCACAAGCAGCGCCCAGTTCTCGCCAACGTCCGACAAACCGACTCGGATCGGTAATGCGACCGCGCTCGCCAAAAGGATTGCTCATCGTGACGCCCTTTCTCTACCAGGCGCAAGCGCGCAGGCGACCAACGAAAGTCTACGGTTGCAGGTACCAGCGCTCGATATTCCACAAATAACGCGGTGTGCTCAGGTCAATCGGCCCGTCAAGTGTATGCAGACGGGTGTTGATCACCACTGCCGAACGATCCACCCACAGATACAGATAAGGCAATTCACTGGCGAGGCGAGCCTGCAATTGGGCTATCGCGCTACGTCGTTCCTCGCGACCATACAACTGGCGCGCGATCAGGGACTGCTCATCATAGACCGGATCGTTAAAGCCAACAAAATTGCGTGTGGCCCGGGTATCTTCTGGCCCCTGGGCAAGTTGGCTGGAATGGAAAAGGGCGAAATCATCGGGATCGTAGAACATGGTATCGGCAAACGCAGGATCGCCGGCGCCGTTGATCCAACTGCCGAGCAAGAGGTCGAAATCGTAAGGCGCGACATAGCGGGCGAGGATGACGGTGGCAAAATCAGCCGGTTCGACAACAATCTGAATGCCGATGCTGGCGGCAATTTCAGCGATACGTCGCGCAGCCACCAATCGCCGTTCGTCATCGTTGCGCGCGTAGAGATGGGCAATCAACGGCACTCCCTCGCGTTGGCGGATGGTCGCTCCCGGCGGCAGCGTCCATCCAGCCGCATCAAGCATTTCACGCGCCGCCGGTAGATCGCCGGCGGTTACCGGCGCCGTCAGATCGGCCCAACTCCCCGGTAGCGCGCCATTGCCAACCGGGATGCCTGCTCCCTTGGTGGCTGCTTCAACCAGGCGCGGCAAATCGATAGCAGTGGCAAGCGCCTGGCGCAAGCGTACATCGGCGAAAGGACGACCGGGTCGCAGGTTGAAGGCGAGAAAGTACACGCCATTTTCCGGGATACTTCCAGTCCGCAGCGTGGGAACATCGGCCAGAACTGCCTGCTCACTCCAGTCTAGTTCTGCCGCCAGCAGGCGGCCATCGCGCAACGCGCTTTGAGCAACATCGGTTTCGGGGATGACCGTCAGCGCTACTTTATCAAGCAGAGGCGCCCCATGATGATACTGCTCGAAACGCTCAAGGATGAGACCGATGCCGGGCTGTCGCTCAACCAGGCGAAATGGCCCACTGCCAATTGGTTGTTCGAGAAAGTTGATCTGGCTCAGATCGCGCCCGCTTAAGAGGTGACTCGGCAAAATCGGCACTGCCAGCAAGCTCAAGATCGGCGCGTAACGACTGCGCAGTTCGATCACCACCGTGCGTTCATCAGGAGCAGACGCGGTACTGATATAACGCAGGTCGGCGAGCAGGGCAGTACTGGTTTCAGGCAGGCTCCGCAATGCTTCAAGGGTAAAGAGCACGTCGGTGGCTGTCAGGGGCTGGTTGTCGTGCCAGCGCAGATCGGGGCGCAGCGTAAAGGTCAGTATCCGTCCGGACTCGTCGATGTCGAGCCGCTCGGCCAGATCTGGTGTCGGCCACAAATCGGCATCAAGTCGCATCAGACCGCTGTAAAGTAGCCCGATCAGGGATTCTTCGTCGCGCGAGCGCGGTTGCCATGGGCGGAGGGAGCTAATATCAGCAGCGATTCGCAGAGTCAGGGTGCCGCCGCGTGGTAAAGGGGTAGCGGTCGGTGGCAGCGTGGCGGTCGGCGGCAGGGTAACAGTAGGAGTGGGAAGTGCCGGCATTCCACAGGCAATCAGCCAGCTACTAACCAGCATAAGCCAGATGAGATACAATCGGTATTGCCGGAGCGGGTTGTGATGTTTCATACAATTATTATACCAATGCTCGATAGACAAAACGGCGAATTGGCACAAGCTTGTGGTACAATACCATAGCGGCAATAAAACACAATGATGGCCGGTTGCAATGGCGTGGAAGGGATAAGGTTATGACCTCACGGTTGCAAGAAGCGGAAGCGTTAGTCTGGCACCGATTGGCCCCATTGGGCCAATCCCAATCATTCCGCCGTCATAGCTCGATCTACACCCCGGCCCAACCGGCGCAGACGATCTATTTGCTGGCGAGTGGTCAGGTTGGTTTACACCTTGCGTCACGTGAAGGCCGGCTGTTAACGGTGCGCGTGGTTGAGCAGGGGCAGACGTTTGGTTTGAGTGCCATCGAGCGCGATGTAGCGTATGATACCTTTGCTGAAGCATTGACGCCAGTGCGGGCGCTGGCCGTGCCACGCGCTGAGGCGCTGCGAGTGATGGCTACCGATGGCGATCTGGTTGCTGCAATGCTCGAACTACTCGGTCAGCAGCGTTTGCTCGTCAGCCGCCGGATCGAAGAAGTGGCGTTTAAGTCGGTGCCAGCCCGGCTGGCTTCCGTATTGCTGGAAATGTCGGAAACGCAACCACTTGCCGCGCCGCAGCCGGCTCGCTTACCGCGTCGCACTCATCAACAACTGGCTGACATGATCAATGCGTATCGCGAGACGGTTACCAAGGTGATCAATCAGTTTCGCGATGCTCGCCTGCTTGATGTTGATAGCTCAGGTATCACTCTGCTTAATCCGTCGCGCTTGCGCGAGCTGGCGCAAAGCTAACCAGGTTGTTTCTTACCGGATAACACGATCCGAAAATTAAATTACTTACAATGCGCCTGTTCGATCCTGATCAGCGCATTGTCTGCTCGGTCTGAGCGCGCGCTTTGCGTTGACGCAGGTGCTCGCGTCGCACAACCAGTTTCCACCATAACCCGATTAATTGTACGAAGGTGCGCCAGAGGCGAGGAAAGTTGAAAAATTGGCTCTTGCCGTAGGTGCGATGATAGTGATGTACCGGAACTTCGGCAAAGCGATAGCCGGAATCTTGCAGTTTTTTCACCAGTTCGAGACAGATCGTGCCACTATCCGACTCTAGCTCAATATTGTCAAAGACGTGGCGTCGAATCAGGCGAAAATCACAATCAACGTCGCGTAGTTTAAACCCAAAGAGGAATTTGACCGTGTGATGGTAGATTCGGCCAATAATGATCCGATGCAGCGGATCGCCGCGATCAATCTTCCAGCCGTTGACAATATCGATGTCTTCACGCAATGCCGGCAAAAGCAACTTTAGTTCACGCGGGTCGTATTGCGCATCGCCGTCGGTGTAAAAAATCAGGTCTTTGGTCGCTTTCGCAAAGCCTACCCTGAGTGCTCCCCCATAGCCGAGCGCTTGCCGATGAGTGTAGACCCGCAGTTTGTCGTAGCGCTTCGCTAACGACTCAAGCACCTCAACAGTATAGTCAGTGCTCCCATTCTCAACGACGATTACTTCATAATCGTCGGTAATCTCTTCGAGCGTTTCAATCGCTGCAACAACCATGCTGCCAATTGTGCCGGCATCGTTGCAGGCGGGGAAAAAGACGCTAATACTGGGCCGGTTATTCATACCGTGAAACTCCCTGCACCATTGAGTTGATTGCCGGCTGATTATAGCACACTGTTGCCTGCTAGATAAGCCGGCACAAGGTTGTTGTGTGGCTGCTGTTGTGCCGGTAGCGTCAGGACTGCCACGTCGAGATGTCGTATCCGCAATGCGCAGTAACGCAATGTGGTAACGATGCACAGAACTGTCCGTGGTAGCGCTG
Organism: uncultured Chloroflexus sp.; assembly: GCF_937129525.1. Classification (GTDB taxonomy): domain Bacteria; phylum Chloroflexota; class Chloroflexia; order Chloroflexales; family Chloroflexaceae; genus Chloroflexus. The sequence goes on from NZ_CAKZNK010000015.1 coordinate 27,508, forward strand.
GCGTGAGTATGTTATCATGCCTGTAACAGGCGCGTGGCGGAGCGAGGACGTTTATGGAAACCATTCTCTCATGGCTGTTGCTCATGATGATCCTGCTTTCGATCTGGTATGTAGTGGCATATCTGGTCGCGTTTTACTATCTACGCGAACGGATGTTGTTTTTGCCGGTGGCGCAGTGGTTGCTGGTTGGGATCGGCCTTGGTTCGATCATTATCACCAACGGTACGCCGGTGCTGTTATGGGTGATGGCGCCGTTGCTGATCGGTCTGGCGCTGGCCGGGATCTGGCGACGACATCCGCGCGGTCTGGCTCTGGTGCTGCGTTCGTACCCGCGTGGCACCCTCGATCTGCTGGCGTTTCGGCGGCCCGTGTTCGATTTGAAACGTCGCGTGCGCACCAAGTAGCTGCTATTGCGCTGCCGCCACGGCATGCCTGATGATGCCCGCTCAGGCAAAAAATGCCCAATCGCGTGTTCGCTCACCTGTCTGGCAGGATAATAACCGATAATGAGAGATGAATTGATCGCTGCACTATTGCGCGTCGTCGATCCCGTCATCGTACTGCGACGTCGCGAAGAGTTAATCCTTTACGAATACGATGGTTCAGCACTCGATCAGGGCATGCCAGAGGTCGTAGTCGTGCCGCGCACTACGGCTGAAGTTGCTGCATGTGTGCGGGTAGCAGCGCAGCTTGGCGCGCCGATTGTGGCGCGCGGCGCCGGTACCGGCCTGGCCGGTGGTTCAGTTCCCGAACAAGGGGGATTGGTCATTTCTCTCACCCGGCTTAACCGCATTCTCGCCATCGATCCCCTTGCCCGCACAGCTCGCGTTCAACCCGGTGTGATCAATGCCGATCTGAGCATGGCAGCGGCGCCTTACGGCCTTCACTTCGCCCCTGATCCAAGCAGTCAACGCGCCAGTACGATTGGCGGCAACATTGCGACGAATGCCGGCGGGCCACATTGCCTCAAATATGGCGTAACAACCAATCATGTTCTGGCCGCTACAGTCGTGTTGAGTGATGGCCGCGTGATCGAGGTGGGCAGCGCTGCTCTCGATACGCCTGGCTATGATTTGCTTGGTGTGATTGTCGGAAGTGAAGGGACCCTGGGGATCGTCACCGAGGCTTTAGTCAGGCTTACCCCCAACCCGGAAGCAATTCAAACCTTTCTGGCCATCTACGACGATCTTGACGCCGCTAGCGCGACAGTCTCGGCGATTATTGCGCGTGGAATTATTCCCGCTGCGCTTGAAATGCTGGTCGGTCAGGGGATTGCAGCAGTTGAGGCGGCAGTTCACGCCGGTTACCCGGCTGATGCGCGGGCAGTGTTGTTGATCGAGATCGATGGTCTGCGGGAAGAGGTCGCAGCGCAGGCAGTCCAGATCGATGCCCTTTGCCGTCAGTACGGCGCGCGTGAATTACGCGCGGCCCGCGATGAAGCGCAGCGGGCAAAATTGTGGGCCGGGCGGAAAGGCGCCCTGGCCGCTTGTGCCCGGATCGCACCACACTATCACATCCAGGATGGAGTTGTGCCTCGCTCGCGCTTGCCTGAACTGCTGCGCCTGACCGAAGCGGTTGCCAATCGTCACCAGATTACCATTGTTAACATCTTCCACGCCGGTGATGGTAATCTTCACCCGCTCCTTCTCTTCGACCTGCGCCATCCCGGTGCGCTAGAACGAGCCATTGCCGCCGGTGAAGAGATTTTGCAGGCCTGTGTTGCTGCTGGCGGTACCATCAGCGGTGAGCACGGTATCGGGATCGAGAAGCGTGATTATCTGGGATGGATCTTCAACTCAGCCGATCTGGCCGCTTTTGCCGATCTGCGAGCCGTATTTGATCCCTCTGGCGTGATGAATCCCTGTAAGTTGTTGCCTCACGGTAGTAGTTGTGCCGATATTCGTTACGCCCGTGGCGCGTTGCGGGCAGTGGATCGAGGAGCCTGGATCTGATGCAGAGATATGACGCGCAGATGAAGACGCCGTCAATGCTGTCGCCAACTGCTTACATGCTGGGTGGGAAGGCGCCACAGCGAGTTGCCCAACCGGCAACAATTGCTGATGTCGCCACTATCGTGACCGAAGCGGCTCGCACTCAAACCGCAGTGGCGATCTGGGGAGCTGGTACCCGGCAGTTTGTCGTCAATCCGCCGCAACGCTACGATCTGGCGCTCGATCTGCGCTGTCTTACTCGGGTCGTTGAATACCAGCCTGCCGATCTGGTGGTCACGTTCGAAGCCGGGTGCCCGCTTGAAGCTGCGCAGGCAGTTCTGGCCGAACACGGGCAGTGGTTGCCCTGGGATCCGCCAGTTTCGGCAACGGCCACTATCGGTGGTCTGCTGGCCACAGCGGCATGGGGGCCGTTGCGGCTCGGCTACGGTGGGCCGCGTGAGTGGTTGCTCGGCATGCAAGTTGTGCTTGGTGATGGCCGGATCGTGCATAGCGGTGGACGAGTGGTCAAGAATGTCGCCGGTTATGACACTCATAAATTGCACCTGGGGGCCTGCGGCACGCTAGGCGTGATCGTGGCGGCAACCTTCAAAGTGGCCCCACTGCCGGAATACAAAGCTTCGTTGCAGGCAACCTTTCCTACGCTGGCCGCCGCTTTCCAGGCCGCAGCAGCCATCCGGCAACCACCATTGCAACCGGTGGCGCTCACCATCCGGCTCACCGATGCGGTGAAGCTGATCGCTCGATTTGCCGGTGTGGCGACTGCAGTGGAACGTCAATTAGCGCAGGCGATAGCGATATGTTCCCAAACGGGTGAGGTAACGAACTGCGCAGATGATCAACACCTATGGGAGTCGCTCTATCTCATACCGGCGGTTGACGATCTTTTGCTACGCATTGGCGTGCCTGATGATAAACTGGCTGCTGCGGTGGAAGCGGTGCGGCTTGCCGCGCCGCCCGATCTGGCCATCTTTCCCGGCCTGGGCTTGCTGATAGCGCGATGGCCAGTCACGGTAGTAGACAATCTGGCGACATTACGTCAAACCCTGGCTATCGCGGGTGGATATGTCGTTGTTGAACATAGCCCGGTCGGAATCGATCGGTGGGGTCCGCCGCCGCCAAACATCGATCTGATGCGCTCGCTGCGGCAGCGCTGGGATCCGGCAGGTATTCTCAATCCGGGTCGCTGGATGGTAGCCTGACCAGGACAATACCGACACCTGTAGCTGGAGGAGACTTCGGCATCTGCGTTGGAATATTGACTGAAGGAGAAAATGATGGCGCTGCTCGGTTCTCTGATTGCGTTAGGCGCGGCCCTGGTCTTCGCCGCGCTCGCGGTTGCAACGCTCTGGGGTGGCTGGCAGGCAGTGCGACGGGAATTAGTGCGCGGGTTTGTAAGTGCCAATCCTTCAACTGTCGAACGACTCTGGAGCCTCTTCTTAACCGTGGTGCCGTTGTTGGGTGCTGTGCTGCTCGGCTTGCTGGCGGCATGGCGCATTTTCCAGGTGGCCCTCGGTCTTGGATAAAGGAGAAATGTGTATGACTCGTCCACGTCCGGTGGTGTTGATTATTATGGACGGATGGGGGATTGCCCCACCCGGCCCCGGCAATGCAGCCGATCTGGCCGATACACCGCGCGTTGATGCCTGGATGGCGACTTGTCCTTTTACCACGCTGGGAGCATCCGGTTTAGATGTAGGTCTGCCAGAAGGGCAGATCGGCAATTCTGAGGTCGGCCATCTCAATATCGGCGCCGGATTTGTGGTGTATCAGGAACTCACGCGGATTAGTAAAGCTATTGCCGATGGCGACTTTTTCCACAACCCGGCCTTGCTCCAGGCTATCGAGCATGTCAGGCAGCACAACTCGGCTCTCCATTTGATGGGGTTGTTTGGGCCAGGGGGTGTTCACGCTCACGAAGATCATCTGCACGCGCTTCTCGAATTAGCCCATCGCCATCATCTTCGCCGTGTCTATCTCCATCTGTTCCTTGATGGGCGTGATGTGTTACCGCGTAGCGCGCTCGGTTTCCTTGACACCCTGGAAGGAGTTATCGCTCGGCTGGGCACGGGTGAGATTGCCTCGGTGTCGGGTCGGTATTACGCCATGGATCGAGATAAGCGTTGGGAGCGCACCGGTCGCGCGTATGCCGCGCTGGTTGATGGAGTGGGGGAAAAAGCGACTTCGGCGCGCGCAGCTATCGAGGCCTCTTACGCTGCTGATGTCAGCGATGAGTTCGTGTTGCCAACAGTTATTGTTGATGCCGAGGGCGCGCCGGTGGCAACAGTGCGCGATGGCGATGCGGTGATCTTCACCAACTTTCGCCCGGATCGCGGTCGCCAGTTGACCCGTGCTTTCGTCGATCCCGAACTCAATCAGCGAATTACCCAGCACTATGAGCGTCAGCGCGCCGAAGGTCAGCCACTGCCGGCGCAGATCTGGCAGCGTCCACGTCAGTTGCGCGATCTCTGCTTTGTAACCATGACCCAGTATGAAGAGGGTCTGCCGGTATTGGTGGCTTTCCCGCCGCGGTATGTTACAGACCCACTGGCAGCAGTGATTAGTCAGGCAGGAATGCGTCAGTTCCATATTGCCGAAACCGAGAAGTATCCTCACGTGACCTTCTTCCTCAATGGCGGGCGTGAGGAACCATTCCCTGGCGAGGATCGCCAGCTTATTCCCTCGCCGAAAGTCGCCACGTATGATCTCAAGCCGGAAATGAGTGCGCCAGAAGTGACCGACGCGCTCTTACAGGCGATTGAACGTGATCAGTACGATTTCATTGTCGTCAATTACGCCAATCCCGATATGGTTGGTCATACCGGCAGTATTCCTGCCGTGATCAAAGCCTGTGAAGCGGTCGATGCCGGGCTGGCGAGAGTGGTTCCGGCGATTCTGGAACGAGGTGGCGTAGCGCTGGTCATCGCCGATCACGGCAATGCCGAGCAGATGATCGACCCGGAAACGGGTGGGCCGCATACTGCCCACACGACCAATCCGGTGCCATGCTTCTTGATCGGTGGTCCTGGCTACAGCAAAGACGAGATCAGTCTGCGGAGTGGCGGTCGCCTGGCCGATGTCGCGCCGACATTGCTTGAGCTACTGGAATTGCCGCCAGCAGCCGACATGACTGGCCAGAGCCTGATCGCGCGACGACAATAGTTCTGCCAGCCAAAGGGTAGTATGCTTCGCGCTGTGAGACCGTTTTCGACCCGGTAGGAATGCGCATTCCTACCGGGCTGGCAGCGGCAAACGGATGCAGGTCAGGTGTCACCGTGAGAGGAAATGGGAATACGCTGGTCAGAACAGTTCCTGCCGTTCACTGCGCCAGCTTGCGCACATACGCCAGCAATTCGTCGCGTCGATACCGACCCTTATACAACACAACCGCTCCACATCTGGCCAGCACACTTAATTCATCGGCTTGTAATGACCTGGCCGTGACAACAATCACCGGTGTTGATAATTCCGACCGCAGCTCGCGGAGTAAATCGATCCCATCGCCGTCGGGCAGCATCAGGTCGAGGATGACCAGCTTAGGCCGGGCGTTGCGCCACAACATAGCCCCCACCGCCACACTACCAGCCTCGATCACATTCCATCCTTCCCTTTCCAGAACACGCCGGATCATCAATCGAGTTGATACTTCGTCTTCAATGACCAGAATTGACGAGGCTGTCGATTGTGATCGGGCAATCAAGCTATGCAATGTCTCGACGACAGCGGTCGCTTCGCCGGGCCAGACTGCCCGTCCTGTTCCAGGTTCACCTTCATCAGTCGGCGCAAGCCAGACAATCGGCACCTGCAACCAGCCGGCTGCGTGCAACATCGCCTCGGTTGACGCGCGATCCGGCGGGAGATCGATCAGGAGCGCAACCGGTGGACGGTGCAGATGGGCAATTGCCTCCTCAAGACTGGCAGTCTGTCGCGCGTGCCAGCCAACCTGCTCGAGCGCGGATTGCAACGTATGTGCCTCAGTTGCAGTTATCAGCACCAGATCAGGTTGCGGCAAGGCGCTCGTCGATATGGGACCATCTTCTGATGTTTGTGGAAAGGTGATTGGAATGCGAATTGTGAAGGTGAGACCGCCCGGATGCTCTGATCGCGCCGACAACGTTCCACCCATCAACTCACACAATCGGCAACTCAGAGCCACTCCTGTGCTTTCGTCTGAGCGACGTGGTTCGGCAGGCGACAGGGCAAAGGGAGTGAGCAGAGCGCGTAGATGTGATTCGCTCAGCGCCGGACCGGTATCGCTGATGACCAGTTCAAAGAACGTACCCTGGTCGGCGACAGTGAACCGCCGGGCCTGCACAGTTACGACTCCACGATGAGTGGTAGCAGCCGCAAACCGTAACGGATGGATCAATATCTGGCGCAATCGTTGCAGGTCAGCAACAATCATGCCTGAATGCGGAGAACGATTGATGACCAGCCGGTTGTAATTGCTGTCGATCAGAGGCTTGATTTCATTCAGCACATCATCAAGCAGCGAATCAATTGCGAAAGGCTCTGGTTGTAACGCAAGCGTTCCGGCCTCGATCTTGGCGCTATCAAGCAGAATGTTCAACTGCGCCAACAACTGCCGACCGGCGCGCATAATCTTTGCTGCATCTTCTGCCGCTGCCGGTTGACCGGCGAGCGCTTCATGCAGCACTTCTCCTATCGACACGATAATATTGAGACGATGGCGAACAACCTGATCAAATCGCGCCAGGAAAGCCATCCGTTCACGGTTGACAGACTCGGCAATCTCTTTAGCCTGCTGCAACGATGCCATCAAATGTCCGCGCGTGATGGCATGTCCGGCCAGTTGCGCAGCAATATTCAGATTGGCAATTTCATCGTTCGTAAAAGCGTTAGGCTGCGGACGGTAGATCACCAGCAGGGCATGCGGTTGCTCGTGGCAGTGAATGATAGCAACAATAGCTGATCCTTGCGCGTAGGGCAGGGATTTGATCTGATGCTGGCTGAGATCGTCGATGTAGAATGGGCTACCCGACCCGGTCATCAGAAGCGGTGGCGCTGACAGTTTCAACAGCGGATTGTGCCGATAGCCATCGGTCGCGCGCGGCGACCAGAAACCATCTGAATCACGGACGTAAACTCCAATTCGATCATCTGGCTCTTTGCCGGTTGCCAGGGTTTCAACCAGTCTGCGGTAAATGGTGCCTTCATCATTCAGTCCACTCAAGACCAGACTCAAATCGATCAAAACCTGCTCGCCGCGACTACGACGGCGCTCGCGCGCCAGTAGTGCTTCATTGTTGGCCAGCGTGCGCTGCAACTGGGCGGTGCGCTGATTAACCCGCTCTTCAAGATGGGCAATCGTATCATTCAGGTCGGCAGTTAGTCGCGCCAGGGCGCGCGCCAGTTCACCGATCTCATCGGTGCCGATAAGAGGAATTGGTGTATCGCGCCAACCGCTGGATACCCGGCGGGCTGCGGCGGTGAGGGTTATCAATGGGCGGGTAAAGTAGCGGTGAATCAACCAGCCCAACGCGATAAAGATAGCCGCGCTGCTGCCGATCATCCAAAAGATCAGGCCGTATGCAATGAATGTTGCTTGTTCAAGCAGCACCGTTATCTGTGCCTGCTCTGTGGCTGCTATCAGAGCCGCCTCCTCGATGGTGTGTAACAACGTATCAAGGTGTTTGTGCAGATTGCCAGAAGAGATCGCTAGCTCGCGCTCAAACTCGATCAGTTGTAAAAGGGTGTTGCGGTAATCGGCAATGCTCTGCTGCGCAGTAAAGCTTTCAGCAGCAAGCGCGTTGGTGGCAGCAGCCTCTAACTGATTGAGCAGGTCGAGCACATCGTCGATGTGTTCCGGCTGTCTGCCAGTCAGGTATGCAAACTCCGCCAATCCAAGCTTGCGCTCCAGTTCTCGCAGGTCAGGTTCGTTATGAGACAGGATCGCCGCAAGCTGTTGTCGCGCCGCTTGCAGGCGCTCGATCAGTTGATCGGGCCGGCGTTGTTCAAGCTGAAACGCTATCTGGTAGAAAGTAGTTTGATACTGCCAGATCAGGTGGGCAATTTGTTGCTCTAACGCCGCTAGCGAGGGAATGTCAGCGCTGAGCGCGCTGAGTTTTGCTTGCGCCTGGAGTGCGTTGAGGATTGATGTGGTGTAGTTAACGATCGTTTGTGGATCAACTGACCGATGATGAGCTGCTGCCTCAATGAGAAGGTGGTCATGAAGCTGCGCAGTTAGCAGAGCGATGTTCAATTGTTGTGTCGCTTCAAGCGCTTGCGCTACCTGTTGCAGGCGGTGATTGGCCTGTTGGTTGAGCGTAGCATAACGCCAAAAGATCACAATCGAAACTAACAGAACGCATGCAATGACGCTGATAAGGCCGGCTGCCAGGCGACGACGAAGTTTTGGCGTAGCTGGTGTCATTGCTGCACCTCTGTCGAAACCGGGCCGTGATGGCAATCACACGCAGTCAACGTGCTATGAATTGCGCAGAGTGCTTCGTCGATACGCGCGATCTGCGCTCTGGAAGCTTGATCTGGCCTCGTCTTCGGGCGGTTTCTTGAGACATCGAGCAGCTTGTTCCACCTGCGCCTGAAATAATCCGGCGCGGGCTGACGATATCCCGCGCCGAAACGGTCTCGCTGGCGCCTCTGTGAACGCTGTCCGGTCAGATCGAGCGAATAATGGCTGATTGCAGAAGCAAGCAGACAGCGTGTAACTAATGGTTGTGCGTCATCACACTGAGTGCCTTTGTGATTGATAAGAACCTGGGTATACAGTAGTAGCGCGACAATCGACAGGCCAGCAGATTTTATGTCAGCGCTGGCGAAAACACGCAGCGTCGTTTGCTGATGGTTGGAAGCGCGCGACAGAGAGGGCCTCCATCCGATCATGATGAAGTGCAGGCGGAGATGTTGTGCAGGAAGCAGCATCATGAGAAGGTATAAAATTTTCGTGTAACGCCAGATAATCTCACGCGGTTTAGATCATAGCATAGTTGTATTACCAGTTTTTGTCGTAGCGATGCATCGGTATCGCCCAAAAGCAGAGTATAATGAAAGTCGCCTGTCCGACCCGGCAAAGGAGAGAGAGGAATATGTCTGCTCGCCGTCAGCGCTGGGAGTTTCGTCCATCGGCGCCTGCTCCCTTTATCGAACAGCTTGGCTTACCGCCATTGCTGGCTACACTACTCTATCAACGCGGCCTGCGTGAACCTGCGGTAGCCAGCGCCTTTCTCACTGCCGACTACAGTACTGGCCTGCACGATCCCTTGCAAATGCGCGGGATGGCGGCAGCCGCAGCGCGGATCGCAACCGCCATCGATCGCGGCGAAGTGATGGCAGTGTATGGCGATTTCGATGTTGATGGCGTGACGGCAGTTGCGTTATTAACCCAGGCGATTGGCGCTATGGGTGGAAAGATTCGACCCTACATTCCTCATCGTGCCCGGGAAGGCTATGGTCTTAACAATCTCGCCATCAACCAGCTAGCTGCCGATGGGGTGCGCGTGCTGATTACCGTTGATTGCGGTATCTCTAACTATACCGAAGTTGCGGAAGCGAATCAGTTGGGGATGGATGTCGTTGTTACCGATCACCACCATCCACCAGCAAAATTGCCACCGGCGCTGGCGGTAGTCAATCCCAAACAACCTGATTGCGCCTACCCCTTCAAAGAACTGGTCGGGGTTGGGATCGCCTTCAAGCTGGTGCAGGCGTTGGCCCGCTATGGCAAGCGTCCGGCTCACTTGCGCGGACGCGATCTGCTCGATCTGGTGGCGTTAGGAACCGTGGCCGACATGGGGCCATTGCAGGGCGAGAATCGGGTGCTGGTGCGCGCCGGCCTGATAGCGCTCAACGAAACCTCTCGCCCCGGCGCGCGCGCATTAATTGCGGCAGCCGGACTGACACCGGGGTTAATCGATAGTGGTTCCATTGCGTTTGCGCTGGCGCCGCGCCTGAATGCGGCTGGTCGGCTGGATGAAGCGCGGCGCGCTTACGAACTACTGCTTACAAATGATCGCAGCAAGGCTGAAGAGCTGGCTATTGGATTAAACACGACTAACCGCGAGCGGCAGGCGCTGACCCGTCAATTGCAGACGATGGCCGAAGAGCAGGTAGCGCAGAGCGGGAAAGCCGAACAGCCATTGATAGTGCTTTCCAGTCCGCATTTCAACGCCGGAGTGATCGGTCTGGTTGCCGCGCGCCTGGTTGAAACGTATCACCGCCCTGTCGTTGTGATCGAGCAGGGTACGGAAACTTCACGCGGATCGGCCCGTTCGATCCCCGGCTTCAGCATCATCGATCTCTTCGATCAGTGCGCCGACCTCTTTGTGCGTTACGGTGGTCATGCCGCTGCCGCCGGCTTTACGATTGCCACGCCGCAACTGGCGGCGCTCGAACAACGGTTGCTGATGTTAGGTCACCAGCATCTGAGCGAAGAGCAACTTGTGCCGCGACTGATGCTTGATGCGATTGTGCCGCTCGATGAGCTATCGTGGGAGCTATATGCCGGTATCCAGCAGCTTGAACCGTTTGGGCAGGGTAACCCACAACCGGTATTCATGGCGCCGAATGTCAAGGTGCTCGATCCGCAACCAACCGGCAATGGCGCGCATCTCCGTATGCGCGCGCAGGTTGGCAAATCTGTATTCGAAGCGATTGGTTTTCATTTTGGTCGTTTTGCCGAGGCGCTCCAGCGCCACTCAACTATCGACCTGGCCTATCAGCTTGCAGTAGACGAATGGAACGGCCAGCGGCGCATGCGTTTGCTGGTGCGCGATTTTCGTCGCGCGGCAAAGATGTGAGATCGGTGGATGAGAACGCGCCGTTATGCAAAACGCCGCCCTGCACGCCATCCGTGCAGGGCGGTATCGTGAGACCGGACGCGAGGCGCTAAGCGTCAGGCTGATTGGCGGCTGGAGGTTGCGGGCGTCGCCCGGGTAACGAGCGCGTGCCCCACAATGACTGAAGATGCTGGAGCGCGCCGCCGGTGCGTCGGTCGAGTAACATCACAAAGCGACTCGCGTTCACCACTCCCAAACGCTCAACCAATGCCATCCATCCTTCCTCGATCAACCGGGTCTCAGACTGATTCATCGCATCTGCTCCTTCACTAACTGGAGGTCAGCCTCGACCATCATCCGCACCAGTTCGGGGAACGTGGTGCGTGGTTGCCAGCCGAGCTTCTGGCGGGCCTTGGTCGAATCGCCGATCAGCAGATCAACCTCAGCCGGACGCATAAAGCGCTGATCAATCACCACATAATCGCGATAGTCAAGACCGACATAACTAAACGCCAGCTCGCAAAACTCTCGAACTGAATGAGTTTCACCGGTGGCAACGACATAATCTTCGGGCTGATCTTGTTGCAGCATCAGCCACATTGCTTCGACGTAATCACCGGCAAAGCCCCAATCACGACGGGCTTCAAGATTACCCAACCGCAGCTCCTCGTCGAGGCCTAGCTTGATCCGCGCCACACCGTGCGAAATCTTGCGAGTGACAAACTCAAGCCCGCGCCGCGGACTCTCGTGGTTAAACAGGATGCCGGAAGTGGCGTGCATCCCGTAACTTTCGCGATAATTTACTGTAATCCAGTGCCCATAGACCTTGGCGACCCCATACGGGCTGCGTGGATAGAAGGGCGTTGTCTCCTTCTGCGGCACCTCCACCACTTTGCCGAACATTTCACTGCTCGACGCCTGATAAAACCGGATATCGGGGTCAACAATCCGCACCGCATCCAGCAAGCGGGTGACGCCTAAGGCAGTTGTTTCGCCGGTGAAGACCGGTTGCGGCCACGACGTTTGCACAAACGACTGGGCGGCCAGATTGTACACCTCATGCGGGCGATGCTCGCGCAAGATGTGGATCAGCGATACTTCATCGAGCAGATCGCCGCTAACCAGGGTAATCTTGTCTTGAATATGTTTAATTCGCTCGAAGTTAACGGTGCTCGAGCGGCGCACCATACCGATCACCTCATATCCTTTGGCGAGCAGGAATTCGGCGAGATAACTGCCATCCTGCCCGGTAATACCGGTGATCAACGCGCGTCTGGAAGCCATGATTCATTATCCTCTCACTTTAGCAGCGCGAAACGCCAGTGGGCGCACTATGCCCCGGCGCACTAAACTAAAACAATGCTACTATACAATGAGTGGCGATCCGTGTCTGCTAAGCGAGTTACCATTGTTACTGCGTATCTTGTCACTATGAACGAACCCATTGGGCACCGAATTGCGCGCCTGCGTAACGAGCGTGGCTGGACGCAACAGGAACTGGCTGAGCGGCTGGCTATTTCGCGAGTTGCAGTCTCGCACATAGAGTTGGGGCTATCAGTGCCGGGTGAGCGCACCATTACGCTGCTGGCCGGTTTATTCAAATGTGAGCCGTGGCAGCTTGTGGCCGGCACCGATTATCCACCTGCGCGCGCCGAGCGCTTGCCATCTGTAGCCTGTCGCTATACCGAAGTCGAGCTGCAACTGGCATTGTTAGCGCGCGATCGAGCGTGGATCGAACAGATGGGTGCCGTTGCTACGGAGCGAGCAGCCGTCGTGCTTGACGAGTGGCGTTTGCGGCTCGAACGTCTCGAACGCGAAACGTTCGACCGTCGCGAACTGGCGTTGATCGCCGCTGCTCGCCGTGAAATTGATGGATAACTACAATTCACCGTGGGCAGCGGCGACCGCTTTTTGCGCGCCTTCAGCCAGGGTGGCAGCCGGAATCAGTTTCGACTCGGCCAGCAAAGCCCGTCCTGCCTCTTCGTTGGTGCCCACAAGGCGCGCCACCATTGGCACATTGGTTGGCACCTCTTCGAGCGCGGCGATAATGCCACGCGCTACCTCATCGACGCGGGTAATACCGCCGAAGATATTAAACAGCACTGCCTTGACGTTCGGATCCGAGAGGATAATCTGTAATGCTGTCTTGACCTTCTCTTTGCCGGCGCCACCGCCGATGTCAAGGAAGTTGGCCGGTTCGCCACCCGATAGCTTGATGACATCCATCGTTGCCATGGCCAGGCCAGCGCCGTTGACCATGCAGCCGATGTTGCCATCCAGCTTGATGTAGGTGATGCCGGCCTCGCGCGCGCGCCGTTCGGCCTCTGGCTCGGCAGAGGGATCGTGTAGCGCCGCCAGATCGGGGTGGCGAAAGAGCGCACTCTCATCAAGCAGTATCTTCGAGTCGAGCGCGAGCAGACTGCCATCGGCCTTCACAACCAGCGGGTTGATCTCGGCTAGCGATGCGTCATTCTCAACAAATGCTCGATAGAGTGCGCTGGCAATCTGGGCAAACTGCCGCGCCTGCTTGCCGTCGCGCAATCCGATGCGAAATGCCAGTTCTCGAGCCTGAAAATCGAGCAAACCCATGGTGGGGTGAGCTGAAATCTTAATAATCGCTTCTGGCTTGGTTTTGGCAACTTCTTCGATCTCGACGCCACCTTCAGCCGAGGCAATCATTGTAATCCGCTTGCTGCCCCGATCAAGAATGGCCGACAAATAGAACTCGCGCTCGTAGCTGACAGCTTCGGCAACCAGTACCTTTTCGACGGTCAAACCTTTGATATCCATGCCCAAAATCTGGCCGGCAACCTGTTTGGCTTCAGCCGGGTTTTGGGCCAGTTTAACACCGCCCGCCTTGCCGCGCCCGCCTACATGCACCTGCGCTTTGATCACCACAGGCCCACCGATCTGCTCAGCAATTGCGCGCGCCTCCGCCGAAGTTACCGCTACTCCGCCGCCCGTGACCGGAATACCGTAGCGTGCCAGGAGATCACGAGCCTGATATTCATGCAACTTCATGCCAGTTCTCCGCTGCCCGTTGCAGGCTTTGTGTGTCGTTCAGATACAGCTATACCTGATGAGATCTGGACGTAATAACTTTGGGCATAGTAGCATAATGATCGGTGAACTGTCAAACATTTTGTCTGTGCAAAAGCTGTACATGGTATTGATCTTTGCTTGATTTCATGCTTTGTTGATCTGTCAAAGGCTGCGACGAAACGTTTGACAGTTCAAGCGACGGAATTGCCGGTTGGCGATAGCTGGCTCTGGTGACGTGGTCAGCTCTGCCCGGTAACATCACGCCGGTCGATTGCCCGTTCAGCAATCATGGCACTTGATCGAGACCAGATGGTGTTCACGTTACAGCAGTAACCCGTGTTCAGCGCAATCAGGGTGGCGTGGCGATGTTCAGTCGCTGGCCATCTGGTAGCGATTCAGGGCATCGACCGGGAAACTGCATGCAATGAGTTCCTTGACCAGCCCACGCCGTTTGCCGTCGCAGTTGATTTTCCGACTGGCCAGCACGACATCGACTTCGCAGGCGTTGGCATACAGTTGATGGGCCAGTGTCGTTGATGAGTTTGACAACATGACATAACAATTTCGCGCGGCCAGTTGATGAAAGACTGTCGCTAACCGACGCTGTTCGGTTTCATCAAAGCCGCGTCGCGTGTAGCTGGTAAACGATGCTGTCGGGCTGACCGGCACGTATGGCGGGTCGAAGTAGATGAAATCACCCGGTAATGCGCGCTCAAGTACGGTGGCGAAGTCGGCAACACACAGTTCGGCGCTGCTTAAAGCCCGGCTCACTTCACGCAGATTGTCGCTATCCACAATCTGGGGATTTTTGTAATAGCCGAACGGGGCATTAAATTGCCCTTTGTTGTTGAGACGATAGAGGCCGTTATAGCAAGTGCGATTGAGAAAGATAGTGCGCGCTGCCCGTTCTACCAGTGATCGTTGGGCAAAGTCGGGCTGGCGATCCCAGGCCCGAATCTCGTAGAAAAAGTCACGGTCGGTCGCGTATGGGCGCAAATTCTGGAGAAGATCGATCAGTTCGGCAACATGATCGCGTACAGCGCGATAACAATCGATCAATTCAGGATTGAGATCGCTCAAGATGGCGCCATGCCGCAAGCGATCTTGATTCCATAAATAGAAAAAGAGCGCGCCGCCGCCGACAAATGGTTCGTGATAGCGACCAAAGCGCTCGGGAATTCGCTGTGATAGCTCTGGCAAAAGCTGACTTTTGCCGCCAGCCCACTTTAGAAACGGACGCGCAGGCACACACAACCCCCCGGCAGGCACGCTAGACGTACCTGTCCCGCAGACGCGATTGTAGCTCCGCATTATAGCATATCGACTGTCTTTAACAGACGGTTAAGCACAGGCAGCGGCGGCGCACCAAACGATAACAAGGTATCGTGGAAGCGTTGTAACGAAAAAGTTTCTTTCCATCGTTGCCGCATCCGCTCACCCAGTCGTTCGATAGTCAGTCGGCCCAACGTATAGCAGATCACCGCCGGATCGAGCGCCGATCGCCGCGCTTCCCGTTGTGCCAGCAGCGGATCAAGACCGGCTTCATCGCGAAATCGTTCGGTGGCGGTAGCAAGATCGATTGCGCCGGTATGCAGCTCAACCCCTACAACCAGCCGGCATGCGCGTAATAGTGCTTCGCCGGCAACTGCTGCCAGCAGGTGTGGATTGCGTTCACCGAATTCGGCAGCGAGCGCAATCTGCTCACTGTAGTGCGCCCATCCTTCCAGGTGGCAACTGCTCCAGAAGTGACGGGCTAATCGCCCCGGCGCGTGGGCGATATAGGTCAGATGAAGGTAGTGTCCGGGGTAGGCTTCGTGGAAGGCAGCGATAGTCAAGGCTGTCCGTCCAAATCCGCGTAACCAGGCTGCCTGCTCACCGGTTGGCCAGGTCGGATCGGGCAGGCTCACCGCTATTTCTGCTCGACCGGTTCGACCGGGCGGAATCAGGCTCAAAGTCGCCCAGCGCGCAAATGGTGGCGCGACCGTAGCCAGCGGTAATTCGGCATCGATCAGACTCACCAAGGCATGGCGGGCGACAAGGTTGCGCGCATGCGCAATTGCTGCGCGTAATTCATCAAGGATCTGTTCTGACGGTGGATGATCGGCTGCCAGCGCGCGGAGGAGGTGACGATAATCACGGTTTGGCGCCAGCGCAGTGAGGAGGTCTTGTTGCCGGCGAATCTCGGCTTCACCCAATGCGCGCAGCCGTTCCGGCGCGAGGTTGATCTGCTCGGCGAAACGTAACCAGCCGATGAAGTGTTCGCGACCGAGACCAACTTCGTCAACTGCGGCAGGCAGATGTTCGACCTGCAAAAAGTGACTGAATGCCGCGAGACTGGTCAACGCTGCGCGCGCGGCAGATCGGAGTTCGCGCGTGGGCAGGTGTTCGTGGCTGAGGGTTGTTGCATTAAGCTGTAATGCGATCAGGGCTTCTTCAATGTCCAGCCGGCTCAATGGTCGGCGTAAATTGGCGCGAGCCGTTTCCAACAGGCCGGGAATAGCGCGTAACTCGGCCAGCACTGCCTCCTGTTCAACAGCGTCAGTACTCCGCGCGCGGCGTGGATCGAGAAATACCAGTCCGACGTAATAACGAGGATCGTGTCGTTGTGGCTGCCATTGGCCTAGTTGCCAGATTGCCCATTCAAGCTGCCAGCGCAACAATTCACAGTCGAGTTGCTCGTCGATTGTCTGGGGCGTGATATGGTGTAATGCTGCAGCAAGTGCCCGATAACGCGCCAGGCGCGCAATCAGCGCCGCCGGGCTGTGTTCGCCAATTGATGCTGGCGGTGGCAATCCCAGGGCAGCCGCTTGCGCCGGATGCGCTGCGGTATATTCGGCCAGAAAATCGTCAATCAGATCGGCCAGCGTTGTCGCAGAGCGAGGCGCTACCACGTATAATAGACCTCTAGCAGCACTTATTCACCGCAATTGATTTCCAGTTTACGCACACATGAGGATACCATGCAGATCACCATCCGACCAGTCGCTACGTATGCCGAATATCAGGCATGCTATCAGCTTCAGCAATTGGTATGGGGCGCGGAGTTTGCAGTGCCGGTCAACTTGCTTGTGACCGCGCAACGTAATGGCGGCCTCGTGCTCGGCGCGTTTGACGGTGACGAACTGGTTGGCTTCGTCTTCGGGTTTCTGGCCCGTACTTCTGATGGACGGTTGAAACATGCCTCGCATATGGCGGCAGTGCGACCTGATTTGCGCGATGCGCGTATTGGTGAGCGGCTGAAGCGGGCGCAACGCGAATTTGCGCTGGCGCAAGACCTTGAATTGATGACCTGGACGTATGACCCCTTGTTGGCCCGCAATGCGCATCTCAATCTGCGCAAGCTAGGTGCGATCTGTCGCACTTATATGCGAAATGTGTACGGCCCAGAACCGGAGCTGCGCGATGGTAAGTTACCGACCGATCGCTTTCAGGTCGAGTGGTGGCTGGTGCAATCACCGGTGGCTCGTCCACCAGCCGATCAGGTGACCGAGGCTCCGCTTATCAATCCGGCGCTCGACGTGCCGCCGGTGATCCCCGCCGAACCGGTCGCGCGCCTGCGTATTCCGCTTGATTTTGAGGCTATGCAGCAACAGGATCCTGCCACTGCCAAGGAATGGCGTTACCATTTCCGCGCCTGTGCCGAAGCGGCGTTTGCTGCTGGCTACGTTGCGGTCGATTTTGCCCGGGTTGATCGATTCTACGGATATTATACGCTGGTGCGTCATACATCGTAGTCGGGATGCTGTTCGATTGGTCACCAGATACGTCGGTAACGAGATTGTAAGTGGTGTTCAAACAGGATCCGGTGATCTGTATCTGAAATGCCAGACCATGCGGGGTATAGCTGCCATTACCCGGCAAACCTGCGCTAGAGAGCGCAGGTCTAACCTTGTCGTTCTGGCAATAGCCGTGTAATCGGTACCGCATGCAACCAGTTTGACACATCCTGATTGGCAACGTACAATCGTAGGGGTGATGCTTTCGTCTCCCCAAGATGTAGCTCGCATCGCCTGTGACGTTCAATCTCATCCGTGTTAACCCCAACCGGGCGAGTAGCGCAATGGACGAGATTGAGTGTGTCAACATTTCAAGATCAAAGACCAGCCATTGTTGTGTTGAGGAGGCTCCATGACCGTCAAGGCGCCACGCTCTCGCCGCGCAGCGGCAGTCGCTCCCGATCTGGCAGCAGTTGGTGAGGGGCGGCGGCGGGTTATTATCGAGGCGGTTGAACCGATTATTGATGGCGGGCGGTATCCGGTCAAGCGGATTGTCGGCGATCCACTCATTGTTCGCTGCGATCTGTTTGCCGATGGTCACGACGAAATAGCCGCAGTGGTGCGACATCGTCCGGTAGGGGCGCGACAATGGCACGAAGCGCCGTTGCGTCCACTCGTCAACGATCGGTGGGAAGGGCAGTTTACCCTCAACAGTATTGGTCGCCACGAGTTTCAGATCGTGGCCTGGATCGATCGCTTTGCCACCTGGGTTCATCAGCTCGAGAAGCGGCTGGCTGCCGGGCAAGACGTGCGGGTTGATTTACAGATCGGCGCGGCGCTGGTCGGTGAAGCGGCGCGCAATGCCAGTGGCGCGGATGCGGCGGTGTTGCACGTGGCTGAGGCCGCTTTGATCGCCGGCGATGTTGATACGGCCTTCGCCAGCGAAATTTACACGCTGATGGTAGCTCATTTGCCACGCCGTTTTGCGACCGAATCTGAGATCTACCCGGTGACGGTCGAGCGTGAGCGAGCGCGCTTTTCGGCATGGTACGAACTCTTTCCCCGTTCGACCGCCGATGAGCCGGGACGCCACGGCACTTTCCGTGATGTGATAAAGCGGTTGCCATATGTGGCCGAACTGGGATTTGATATTCTCTACCTGCCGCCGATCCATCCTATCGGCTATACATTCCGCAAAGGGAAAAACAACAGTCTGACTGCCGGCCCGAATGATCCTGGTAGCCCCTGGGCCATTGGCAATGCCGATGGCGGCCACATGAGCATTCATCCCGAACTGGGCACGCTCGACGATTTTCGCGCGCTGGTTGCCGAAGCGCGGAACTATGGGATCGAGGTTGCGCTTGATATTGCGTTCCAATGCTCGCCCGATCATCCGTATGTGCGCGAGCATCCGCAATGGTTTCGTGCGCGTCCAGATGGGACGATCCAGTATGCCGAAAATCCGCCGAAGAAGTATCAGGATATCTATCCATTCGACTTTGAGTCGGAGGATTGGCAGGGGTTATGGCGTGAATTGCGCCAGATCTTCTTGTTCTGGATTGAGCAGGGAGTGCGTGTATTTCGGGTCGATAATCCCCATACCAAGAGCTTTCGGTTTTGGGATTGGTGCCTTAATTCGCTGAAAGCGACGTATCCTGATCTGATCTTTCTCTCTGAAGCTTTTACTCGGCCAAAGGTGATGTATCATCTGGCCAAGATCGGCTTCACTCAGAGCTACACCTACTACACGTGGCGCACGACAAAGCATGAGCTGACGCAATATCTGCGCGAGCTAACCACGCCGCCGGTGAGTGATCTCTTTATTCCTAACTTCTGGCCCAATACACCAGACATTCTTACTCCGCAGTTTTACGGCGGGCAGCGTTCGGTCTTTATTACGCGAGCCGCTATGGCAGCGACGCTGACGGCAAGCTGGGGAATGTACGGGCCGGCTTACGAGTTGATGGAACATACGCCGGTGCCGGGGCGAGAAGAATATATCGACAACGAGAAATACGAGATTCGGTGCTGGAACCTCGACGCGCCGCATAGTCTGCGCAACTTTATTGCCCAACTTAACCGCATCCGGCGCGCGCATCCAGCGCTGCATCGCAACGATACTCTGCGTTTCCATCGGGTTGATATCGATT
The DNA here is from genome assembly GCF_937129525.1 of uncultured Chloroflexus sp. GTDB lineage: Bacteria > Chloroflexota > Chloroflexia > Chloroflexales > Chloroflexaceae > Chloroflexus. Next base: position 47,121 of record NZ_CAKZNK010000015.1, read on the forward strand.
TCCGCGAGCACGAGTGGTTGCTGGCCTATAGCAAAACTTCGCTTGATGGGCAGGATATTATCCTGGTGGTGGTGAATCTCGATCCCGATCGGTCACATAGCGGTTGGGTTCAGGTGCCGGTAGCAGATTGGCAACTCAATGGTGTCTACCAGGCCCATGATCTGTTGACCGATGCCCGCTATACCTGGTCGGGAGAGTTTAATTATGTCGAACTTCACCCGCAGGCGCCGGTTCACATCTTTTGCATTCGTCGCCTGCGGCGTGACGAGCGCGGATTTGAGTATTTCGCGTAATGATTGCGCAAAGAGGCTGTGGAGCAAAAGGGGCGGTGTTGCCGGGATCGCAGTATCTGGCAGCCACTCAGTCTTGCCGACAACGTCGCCTCTGGTGATCGACTGAAACGAACGATGAGGAAGCGCCATGATCCGTACCCGCCCGGCCAAGTCGCCGACGATTCTGGCCGATGATCCGCTCTGGTACAAAGATGCGGTCATCTACGAGCTGCACGTGCGAGCCTTCTGTGATAGCAATGGTGACGGGATAGGGGATTTTCCCGGTTTGACCAGCAAGCTTGATTATTTGCAGGATCTGGGAGTAACGGCGATCTGGCTGCTTCCCTTCTATCCCTCGCCGCTGCGGGATGATGGCTACGACATTGCTGACTACACCAACATTCACCCGAACTACGGCACACTGACCGATTTCAAAGTCTTCATTCGGGAAGCGCATCGGCGCGGCTTGCGCGTGATCACCGAGCTGGTTTGTAATCATACATCCGATCAGCATCCATGGTTTCAGCGTGCCCGGCGCGCCAAACCTGGCTCATCAGCGCGCAATTTTTACGTCTGGTCGGATACGCCTGACCGCTATAAAGATGCTCGCATCATCTTCAAAGATTTTGAGACCAGTAACTGGACGTGGGATCCGGTGGCGCAAGCCTATTACTGGCATCGTTTCTACAGCCATCAGCCTGATCTCAACTTTGAGAATCCTGCCGTGCAGCGGGCAGTGTTCAAGGCAATGGAATTCTGGCTTGACCTTGGTGTTGATGGCATGCGATTAGACGCCATTCCGTATCTCTACGAAGCTGAGGGTACCAATTGCGAGAATCTGCCCGAAACCCATGCTTTTCTCAAACGCTTGCGCCGGCATATGGATGAGAAGTATCATGGTCGGATGTTTCTTGCCGAGGCCAATCAGTGGCCGGAAGACGCCGTAGCCTACTTTGGTGATGGTGACGAATGTCACATGGCCTTCCACTTTCCGGTGATGCCGCGCCTCTTCATGTCGGTGCATCTGGAAGATCGCTATCCGATCATCGATATTATGCGCCAAACCCCTCCCATTCCCGATAACTGTCAGTGGGCGATCTTTTTACGCAATCATGACGAGCTGACGCTCGAGATGGTGACCGATGAAGAGCGGGATTATATGTACCGGGTGTACGCTCGCGATCCGCAAGCCCGCATCAACCTTGGCATTCGCCGTCGCCTCGCGCCCTTGCTCGGTAATCACCGACGCAAGATCGAGCTGATGAACGGCCTGCTCTTTTCGTTGCCGGGCACGCCGGTCATCTATTATGGCGACGAGATCGGCATGGGTGACAATATCTATCTCGGCGACCGCAATGGCGTGCGCACACCGATGCAGTGGAGCGGTGACCGCAACGCCGGTTTTTCGCGGGCTAATCCGCAGCAGCTCTATCTACCGGTGATTACCGATCCCGAATACCACTACGAGACGGTGAACGTTGAGACGCAGAGCGCCAATCAGCATTCGCTGCTTTGGTGGACGAAGCGCCTGATTGCCTTGCGCAAGCGCTATACAGCATTTGGTCGTGGCACGCTCGAGTTTCTCTACCCTGAAAACCGTAAGGTGCTCTGTTTCTTGCGCAAGACCGAAGATCAGATTCTGCTCGCCGTCTTCAATCTCTCGCGGTTTGTGCAGGGTGTTGAATTAGATCTCTCTCCTTACCGCGGTCTGATGCCGGTTGAGTTGTTTGGTCAGGTTGAGTTTCCGCCCATCGGTGATCATCCCTATTTCCTGACTCTGGGGCCACACAGTTTCTACTGGTTTACGCTGGTGCCACAGCGGGTGGAAGGGGTGCGTGTATTGTTGCCGCAACCCGGCGCTGAACTCGAGGAGATTCCGGTTGATGCCATCGAGTGGGATGCCATCTTTTACGATGGACGCCAGGCTCGCCTCGAACGAGTGTTGCCCGAATATCTACGCTACCGACGCTGGTTTGGCGCCAAGACGCGCAAGATCAAGCAGGTCACAATCGGCGATTTTGCCCGTCTCGATTACGGGGGTGGGCCGGCATACCTGACGCTGCTCAATGTGCAGTATGTCGAAGGCAGTCCAGAAACGTATCTGCTCCCAATGGCGTATGCTGAGGGTGAACGGGCCGATCAGATTCTGGCCGATCAGCGTCATGTAGTCATTGCCCGTCTGCGGGTCGGTCGCCGGCCTGAAGCGGGCATTCTCTACGATCCGATCGGAGAACGTCGATTTGCATCGGTCTTGCTCGAAATGATTATCGGTCGCCGGCGGCTGCGTGGTGAAGCTGGCGGCGAATTGCTCGGCGGCACCACGCGCGCTTTGCGCCGGCTACTCGGCGGTAGCGATGGACTTGAGCCGAGTTTGATGCGCGGCGAACAGAGCAACTCGTCAATCAATTTCGGCAGTCGATTGATTATGAAGCTGTTCCGCAAGATCGATGCGGGCCGCAACCCCGATCTCGAGTTGGGACGGTACTTGACGGAAGAGGTTGGTTTTCCCCATACTCCGCCGGTAGCCGGGTATCTGGAATACGCTCGGGGCAAGGAAGAGCCGTTGACGCTGGCAATTGTGCAGGGGTATGTTCAGAATGAGGGTGATGCGTTCGATTATGCGCTGGATGTGGCGCGCCGGTATTACGATACGGTGTTGACGCGGGTTGACCTGACTCCGCCGCAGGCGAATGGTAGCATTCGCGAGCTATTGGATGCTGTTGATCAGCCGCCGCTGGCGCTGGCCGAAGAGTTGATCGGTGGCTACCTTGAAGCGGCGCGTTTGCTTGGCCAGCGCACTGCTGAGATGCATCAAGCCCTGGCGAAGGGTAGTGGGCCGGCGCTGGCGCCAGAACCCTTCTCGACGCTGTATCAGCGCTCGATTTACCAGAGCATTCGCAGCCTGATCGGGCAGACCATGCAGGATTTACGGAAGTTGTTGCCTTCGCTGCCTGCGACAGTGCGTCCGCTCGCGGAAAGGGTAGCTCAGAGCGAGACGACATTGCTGGATCGGCTACGCCGTATTACCGGCGATAAAATTGAGACGGTGCGCATCCGCATTCACGGCGACTACCACCTTGAGCAGGTGCTCTTCACCGGCAAAGACTACATGATCATTGACTTCGAGGGCGAACCGTTACGCCCGATCAGCGAACGACGGATCAAACGTTCACCGTTGCGCGATGTGGCCGGCATGTTACGCTCATATCAGTATGCGGCCTATGCTGCGCTCTTTACTCGTGATAATACCGCCAGCAGTTCCGATGAATTCGAACGTCTCCGGCAGTGGGCCGACTTTTGGAACTTCTGGGTCAGTGTTTCATTCCTGCACGGCTATCTGAACACGGCGCGCAATGAACCATTTGTGCCGGTCAATCGCGCCGATCTCGAGTCGTTGCTCGAAACATTTTTCATCGAGAAGGCGGTATATGAGCTAAACTACGAGATGAATAATCGTCCCGACTGGTTGCCGATACCGATCAATGGTATTTTGCGCCAGCTCGATTCGGAAGCGGGCAAATGATCGAGGTCAGACAGGCATGCTCGCTGACATGGCCGCCGTGCTTAGGGCCAGTTGTGATCGACATCGCTGTGGCGCGTGGTTGCCGCAGCCGCCTATTTAGAGGAAATCGCTATGAGTGATACCGACAAACCACGCCGTACCCGGCGCAAGAAGGAGACCGCGGTCGAAGAGCCGACTGCGCCGATGATTACACCTGCTACCGAGACGCCAACGGCGGTGACAGAGGAGCCTTCAGCCGCAACCAAAGCGATGATGACCAGCATCTTGAGCGAAGATGATATTTATCTCTTCAATCAGGGCACCCACTATCGCCTATACGACAAATTTGGCGCGCAACCGGTGACGATTGAAGGAGTTCCCGGTACCTATTTTGCCGTCTGGGCGCCAAATGCTGAATATGTGGCTGTGATCGGCGACTGGAATAACTGGGATGCCGGCGCCAACCCGTTGCGTCAGCGCGGTTTTTCCGGGGTGTGGGAGGGTTTCATCCCCCACGTCGGCAAGGGTATGCGCTACAAGTTTCATATCGCCTCGCGCTACTACGGCTATCGTGAAGATAAGACCGATCCCTTCGGCAGCTACTTTGAAGTCGCACCGCAAACGGCAGCCATTGTGTGGGATCGCGAATATACCTGGTCAGATCAGCAGTGGATGGCCGAGCGGGGGCAGCGTCATCGGGTTGATGCGCCAATCTCAATTTATGAAGTTCATCTCGGTTCGTGGCGACGCAAGCCGGAGGAAGATAACCGGCCCCTGAATTATCGCGAGCTGGCTCACGAGCTGGTTGAGCATGTGAAAGAGTGCGGCTTCACCCACGTTGAGCTACTGCCGGTGACCGAACACCCCTTCTATGGTTCTTGGGGCTATCAATCAACCGGTATGTTTGCGCCGACCAGCCGTTACGGCACGCCGCAAGATTTCATGTACTTCGTTGATTATCTGCATCAGCACAACATCGGCGTCATTCTCGATTGGGTGCCGAGCCACTTCCCGACCGACGGTCATGGGCTGGCATATTTCGATGGCACACATCTCTATGAACATGCTGATCCGCGCAAGGGCTACCATCCCGATTGGGGAAGCTACATCTACAATTACGGTCGCAATGAAGTGCGCAGTTTCCTAATCAGCTCGGCGCTCTGCTGGCTCGACAAGTTCCATATCGATGGGCTGCGCGTTGATGCGGTGGCGAGCATGCTCTACCTCGACTACTCGCGCCGGCCCGGTGAGTGGATCCCCAATCAGTATGGCGGTAACGAGAATCTGGAGGCGATTAGCTTCTTGCGCGAGTTGAATACGCAGATCTATAAGTACTATCCCGATGTGCAGACTATCGCTGAAGAGAGCACGGCCTGGCCAATGGTCTCGCGTCCGGTTTACGTCGGCGGGTTGGGGTTCGGTTTCAAGTGGGATATGGGCTGGATGCACGATACGTTGCAATATTTCCGCCGCGATCCCATCTATCGCCGCTTCCATCACAACGAGCTAACCTTTCGCGGTCTATACATGTTCACCGAGAACTACGTGTTACCGCTTTCCCACGATGAAGTGGTACACGGTAAAGGTTCATTGCTCGACAAGATGGCCGGTGATGTCTGGCAGAAGTTTGCCAATCTGCGCCTGCTTTACAGTTACATGTTCGCGCAACCCGGCAAGAAGTTGCTCTTCATGGGAGGCGAGTTTGGTCAGTGGCGTGAATGGTCGCACGATACCAGTCTCGACTGGCATTTGCTCATGTTCCCATCGCATCAGGGAGTAATGCGTTTGATCGGCGATCTTAATCGACTGTATCGTGACGAACCGGCCTTGCACGACTCCGATTGCGACCCGCGCGGGTTTGAGTGGGTAGATGCAAATGATGCCGATGCAAGCGTGTATAGCTTCCTGCGCAAGAGCCGGAATGGTGAGACGATTTTGGTGGTGCTGAATGCCACGCCGGTCGTGCGGGAGGATTACCGGATCGGTGTGCCGGCGGGCGGGTGGTGGCGCGAGTTGCTCAACAGCGACTCGGAATACTATTGGGGGAGCGGACAAGGCAATGCTGGTGGGGTGATGGCCGAAGAGATGCCATTGCATGGCCGTCCGTTCTCATTGCGGTTGCGATTGCCACCACTGGGTGCATTGTACTTCAAGCATAGCGGATAGGGAGGAGCCCAGGGGAACCGGCTCGCTGTCTTGCCCTCCCTACCAACCTGAAAAGCTTATGTTCAATCTTCCTCGACCTGGCGCAGTGTATCGCACAGATGGAATGACAGAGTTTACCCTGTGGGCGCCGGCAGCAATGACAGTCGAGTTAATTGTGCTCGATCCGACGCCGCATGCGGTAGCAATGAAGCCGATTGGTTACGGTTGCTGGCACGCGGTGACTACTGCCCCTCCCGGCGCTCGCTATCGTTATCGGCTTGACGGCACTCGCGAACGACCCGATCCGGCGTCGCGTTGTCAGCCTGCCGGTGTTCACGGCCCGTCAGCCGTCATCGATCATCGCTTTGACTGGAGTGATGCATCCTGGCGTGGAATACCTCTTTCTGATCTGGTGATTTACGAGCTGCACGTTGGCACATTCACCCCGCAAGGCACTTTCGAAGCGATCATCCCCTATCTGCCCATGCTCTGTGAGCTGGGCATTACCGCTATCGAATTGATGCCGGTAGCGCATTTTCCTGGCACGCGCAACTGGGGTTACGATGGAGTCTACCTCTATGCGCCACATTCTGCTTATGGCGGTGTGAATGGGTTGAAGCGCCTGGTTGATGCAGCCCATGCCCACGGTCTGGCGGTATTGCTCGATGTCGTCTACAACCATTTCGGCCCCGAAGGAAACTATCTGTGGGAGATCGCGCCGCCAGCGTTTACCGATCGCTATCGGACGCCTTGGGGCGCAGCGATCAATTACGATGGTCCTGAGAGCGACCTGGTGCGCTGGCTAATCATCGAAAATGCCCTCGAATGGTTGCGCGAATATCACATCGACGGACTGCGTCTCGATGCCACCCAAGCGATTTTTGACGCGTCGCCGTACCATGTCCTGGAAGAACTGGCCGACCGGGTGCGAGAGCAGGCAGTGCGTTTGGGCCGACCCGCTTACCTCTTCGCCGAGCATCCGCTCAATGACCCGCGCTTTGCCCGTGTGAAAGCATTGGGTGGATACGGCCTAAGCGGGATCTGGTCGGATGACTTTCACCACGCGCTGCACTCGTTGCTGACCGGTGAGCGCAATGGGTATTACGAAGGGTTTGGCAGCATCGAACAGATGGCGACGGCGATTGAGCGAAGTTTTGTCTTCGCCGGGGAGTATTCGCCCCACGCCCGCCGCCGGTTTGGCCGCGATCCGGCTGATCTGGCGGTTGAGCAGTTTGTTGTCTTCGCCCAAAATCACGATCAGGTTGGCAACCGCGCAGTTGGTGATCGGCTGGGTGCCACGCTGATCGAGGCTCAATTGCGCCTGGCCGCCGCAACCGTGCTACTCAGTCCGTATACACCGTTGATCTTTATGGGTGAAGAGTACAATGAGCCGGCGCCGTTTCAGTACTTTACCGATCACAGCGATCCGGCATTGATTACCGGTGTGCGCGAGGGGCGAAAGCGCGAATTTGCTTACTTCCTCCAACCCGGTCAAGAGGTGCCCGACCCGCAAGACCCGGCGACTTTCCAGCGCTCGAAGCTCAATCACTCGTTGCGCGCGGTGGGGCGGCACGCGGCGCATCAGGCTTTCTACCAGGATTTGTTACGGCTACGGCGCGAATTGCCCGGGTTGCGACAACGACCGCGCACACGGGTGCAGGGGAAAACGATCATTGTCGAATGGCCGGCAATTCGGTTAGTGCTCAACTTTGGCGCCGATCCGGCTCAGGTTACGCTACCTGAGAAGCCATGGCAGATACAACTGGATAGCGCTGATCCGCCAATGGCGATGGTGCGCGGCGCCAGTCTGACGTGTGGCGGACATAGTGCCGTGCTACTGACGGTAGACCAGCCAGGTTAACATCATGCGGCGCGAGATAACGATGCACGCTCTGGCGATGACCTATGCGTCGCTTGCGACCGGCTTGAACTGTAATTGGAGTTGTCATTATGGCCGAGCGGCTGATCTGTATTCACGGCCACTTTTACCAACCGCCGCGCGAAAATCCGTGGCTGGAGGCAGTTGAACAACAAGACTCGGCTTATCCATATCACGACTGGAATGAACGCATCACTGCCGAATGTTACGAAGCGAATGCTGCCTCGCGCATCCTCGACAGCAAGAATCAGATTGTCCGCATTGTCAATAACTATAGTCGGATCAGCTTTAACTTTGGCCCCACCCTGTTGACCTGGCTGGCTGCTCATGCGCCACAGGTCTATCAGGCCATTCTCACCGCCGATCAGGAGAGCCAGCGCTATTTTGGCGCCGGTTCGGCGATGGCGCAGTGTTACAACCATATCATTATGCCGCTGGCGGCGCGACGCGACAAAGAGACGCAGGTGATCTGGGGTATCCAGGATTTCGTCCATCGCTTCGGTCGCAAACCTGAAGGAATGTGGCTACCCGAAACGGCGGTCGATCTCGAAACGCTCGACATAATGGCTGAGCACGGAATTCTCTTCACTGTTCTTGCGCCAACTCAGGCCAGCCACACGCGCAAGATCGGTGAAATGATCTGGCATGATGTAAGTGGTGGTCGGATTGATCCAACTCAGCCGTATCTGGTGAAATTACCGGGTGGGAGATCGATCACTGTTTTCTTTTACGATGGCCCGGTCTCGCGAGCGGTAGCGTTTGAACGTCTCTTGAGTAGTGGCATCGGTTTTGCCAACCGCCTGGCCAGCATTTTTAACGATCAGCGTCCCTGGCCACAACTGGCCCATATTGCGACCGATGGCGAAACCTACGGTCATCATCATCGTTACGGCGATATGGCACTGGCGTATGCTTTGCACTACATCGAAGAGACCGGCCTGGCCCGATTGACGAACTATGCAGCATATTTGCAGCGATACCGTCCAACTCACGAAGTGCAGATTATCGAGCGCACCTCGTGGAGCTGCGCGCACGGAGTCGGGCGCTGGTCAATGGACTGTGGCTGCAACACCGGCGGTAACCCCGGCTGGAACCAGACCTGGCGGGCACCCTTGCGCGCGGCGCTTGACTGGCTGCGCGATACGATTGCCCCACGCTTTGAAGGGTATGCCCGCCGTTTACTGGTTGATCCATGGGCGGCGCGCAACGACTACATCAGTGTGATCCTTGATCGCTCACCGGAAAACGTTGCTGCGTTCATCGGGCGGCATGGTCGCAGCCGCCTCGATGATGGTCAACGCATCGCGGTGCTGAAGCTCATGGAGTTGCAGCGCCATCTGATGCTGATGTATACCTCGTGCGGCTGGTTTTTTGACGATCTGGGTGGAATCGAGACCATCCAGGTGATGATGTATGCCGGACGAGCCATTCAACTGGCGCATGATCTGTTTGGTGACGATTTTGAGAGTGAATTCCTCGACCGGCTTGCGCAGGCGCGCAGCAATGTACCGATTCGGGGTAATGGGCGTGATCTATATGAGCGCCACGTTCGTCCGGCGATGGTTGATCTGCGCAAGGTTGGCGCGCATTACGCCATGACCTCGCTCTTCAACGGCGTCGGCGAGCGTGAGCAGATCTATGCCTACACGGTTGATCGAGAGGATTATCATCTGTTGCTGGCCGGTAAAGCGCGGCTAGCGTTGGGGCGAATTCGGATTCAGTCGAACATCACCGGCGAATCAACCCGGCTGAGTTTCGGAGTGCTGCATCTCGGTGATCACAATATTTCCGGTGGTGTTCGTGAATATCAAGGTGAGCAACCGTATCAAAAATTGATCGACGAGCTGAGTGAACTCTTCCTGCGCGCCGATATTCCCGGTGTTATTCGCATGGTTGACCGCAACTTCGGTCAGGAGCAGTATTCGCTCAAACTCCTCTTTGGTGATGAGCAACGCCAGATCCTCAACCGTATTCTTACCTCCAGTCTTGCCGATGCTGAAGCGGCGTACCGTCAGATCTATGAGAATCATGCTCCACTGATGCGGTTCCTGGCTAGTATGGGTATGCCGGTTCCGCGCGAGTTTCAGATCGCTGCTGAATTTGCCATCAATACCGAATTGCGTCGCCTGTTCGAACACGAGCCGCTCGATTTCGACCGGATCAACAGTCTCTTGCGCGAAGCGCAGCGTTCAGGGGTAACGCTCGATGCTGACGGGCTGAGTTATGCGTTGAGCGGCACCATTCGGCGCATTAGCCAAACTTTTCATCTCACGCCGGAGGATCGCGCGCTGCTAACCCAGCTTGATGCAGCAGTGGGTTTAGCGCGCAATCTGCCGTTTGAAGTTGATGTCTGGCACGCCCAAAACGTCTACTACGAGTTGTTGCAGACGGTTTATCCGCAGATGAAAGCCGAAGCCGATGCGGGATTCGCCGACGCCTATGCCTGGATGCGGCTCTTCCGCGCGCTCGGCGCGAAATTGCGCTTTCGTCTGCCAGCAGGAGAGCCATGATTGACCCTGAACCTCGCATTCCTCGCGCAACCTATCGGTTGCAATTAAATGCCGACCTGACCTTCACCGATGTAGCCACCCTGGTTCCCTACTTCGCCGATCTCGGGATCAGCGATCTCTACTTCTCGCCGATCCTGACCCCTCGCGCCGGTAGCCGGCATGGTTACGATATTACCGATCATTCTCAACTCAATCCCGAATTGGGCGGAGAAGCAGCCTTTGCCCGCCTGGCCGAGGTATTGCGCGCGCATCGACTCGGCCTGATCCTCGATGTGGTGCCCAACCACATGGGGATCGGCGATCTGCGCAATACCTGGTGGCGCGATGTGCTCGAAAATGGGCCAAGCTCAATCTATGCCCCCTACTTCGATATTGACTGGGATCCGGTTCCGCCCGAATTGCAAGGTAAAGTGTTATTGCCGGTGCTGGGTGATCAGTACGGTGTCATTCTCGAACGAGGTGAGTTGCGCCTGTACTATGATGACGATGGCGGTTTTAGCATTGGTTATTGGGATCATCGCTTCCCGCTCAATCCACGCAGTTATGCCGACATTCTTGCGCACCGCCTCGATGATCTGTTGACCGAACTCGGCTCTGATCACCCTGATGCCATTGAGTTGCAGAGCATCATTACTGCTATCGGCTACCTGCCGTCGCGCCAGGAGACCGCTCCTGAACGGGTGATCGAGCGCAACCGGGAGAAAGAGGTAATTAAACGCCGGATTGCAGCGCTGGTGGCGGCCAGTGCGCCGGTGCGTCGCATGATCGAGCATGCGTTGGCTGATTACAACGGTGATCCCGCTGACCCGAAAAGTTTTGATCTGATGGATGCGTTGATCGCGCGCCAATCATATCGGTTGGCTTTTTGGCGCGTAGCGACCGAAGAGATTAACTACCGCCGCTTCTTCGATATCAATGAACTCGCGGCCATTCGGGTTGAGCTTCCCGAAGTTTTGCAGGCGACTCACGATCTGATCTTGCGCTTGCTGGCCGAGGGTATTGCCACTGGCGTGCGGATCGATCATCCAGATGGTTTGTGGCATCCGGTGGCTTATTTCCGCCAGCTCCAGGAGAGTTATCTCCGCTATGCCGCAGCAGTTCGATTTGGCGGTAGTGTTCCGCCCGATCTCGATGCGCAAATCCGGCAACGGTTAGCGCTGGGCGAACGTGGCGAGCAGATGTGGCCGCTCTACGTGGTAGCTGAAAAGATCCTCAGTCACGGCGAGTCACTGCCTGCCGATTGGGCTGTGGCCGGCACAACCGGCTACGATTTTCTCAACCAGATTGGTGGCGTCTTGATCGACCGCAGCAGCCAGCGCGCGCTCAACCGTCTCTACAGCCAGTTTGCCGGGCCGCAGCCAACCTTCGCCAATCTGGTCAACAGCAAAAAGAAAGAGATTATGCTGGTCTCACTGGCCAGTGAGGTCAACACGCTGAGCCATCTCCTCGACCGGCTGGCAGAACGCACGCGCCGCTACCGTGACTTTACGCTCAACAGTCTCACATTCGCCATTCGCGAAGTCATTGCCGGGATGCCGGTCTACCGTACCTACATTGGTCCCGATGGGATTGTCAGCGAACGTGATGAGCAGGCGATCCGCTACGCCACGCGCGAGGCGAAACGGCGCAATCCGCGCACAGCAGCCCAAATCTTTGACTTTCTCGAAGATACGCTGCTCTTGCGCAATCTCGATCACTTTGCCCCTGAGGTGCGCGATGATGTGGTGCGATTTGTGATGAAGTTTCAACAGTTGAGCGGCCCGGTGATGGCGAAAGGCGTAGAAGATACGGCATTCTACGTCTATAACCGCCTGGTAGCCCTTAATGAGGTGGGTGGACATCCTGAACTCTTTGGTTGCGACGTGGCCGAGCTGCATCAGGCGGCGCAAGAGCGTAAACAGCGCTGGCCGCACAGCATGGTCACGACTTCGACCCACGACACCAAGCGTAGTGAGGATGTGCGGGCTCGGATCAGCGTGTTGAGCGAGCTACCCGACGAATGGCGCAAGCATGTTTTGCGTTGGAGTCGGCTCAATGCGGCTAAACGTAGCCGGATCGAGAGTGGCATGGCGCCGAGTCGTAACGATGAGTATTTGCTGTATCAGACGCTGATTGGAACATGGGAAGGAATGGAGCATCTGCCGGATTTCACTGCGCGAATCGCCGCTTACATGGAAAAGGCAACCCGTGAAGCGAAAGTCAATACGAGCTGGATTAATCCGAATGCTGAGTATGATGCTGCCATTCAGCGGTTTGTGACCGGTATCCTCGATCCGCGCCGCTCGCGCCGGTTTCTCGAAAGTCTGGATGCATTTGCCAATCGGGTCGCCTTTTTTGGTCGTTTCAACAGCCTGACCCAAACGCTGGTGCGCCTGACCACCCCCGGCGTTCCCGATCTCTATCAGGGCTGCGAGTTATGGGATTTTAGTCTGGTTGATCCAGACAACCGGCGGCCAGTCGATTTTCAGCGCCGGATCGCATTGCTGTCTGAACTACGCGCCCAACGCGCGGCGCGTGGCGCAGCAGTTCTGGCCGAAGAGTTGCTGGAGACTGCTGCCGATGGTCGGATCAAGCTCTACATCATCGCTATGGCGCTTGAATTGCGCCGAAACCGGCCTAACCTCTTCTGCTCCGGCGCGTATATACCTTTGTCTGCTGCTGGTCTGGCTGCCAATCACGTGATCGCCTTTGCCCGCCGTCACGCCGATGGTGGTGAAGCGATAACGGTGACGCCAAGGTTGACTGCGCGACTCAGCGGTGGCAGACAACAGCCGCCGATCGGTGAGCTTTGGGGTGAAACATGGCTGCCGATCCCAGAGGCGACGCCAGGGGTGTGCTACCGCAATCTCTTCACCGATGAAAGCCTGACTGTCACGAACCATGCAAATGGCCCAGGTCTGGCGCTGGCCGAGATGTTGCGTCGCTGGCCGGTGGCGTTGTTAGTGCGAGAATAGCAACCATTGCGCCGTATGGACGGCAAGACGCTCTGTAACACGCGCCTCATCGGGTTTGGTCTGACGCCGCGATAGAGATAAGGTGTCCGTTTGTTGTTAGTCGGTGAGAGTGGCGACTGCTGGGTGTGAAACGGGCGCGCATTCCTCAACCTGCAACCCAATTTTCGGCTATACTATTCATGGTTACCCGATCTCACGATCGCCGTCGATGGGGACGGAACGTAAGCGCTGTGATCGCGTTTCTGCGTTGTCGCGCCCCGCTACGGCGAACCGTGGCGGGGCATGGGTATTGGCGCATCTACACAAGAGGGAGGTATGACTGATGACCGTCTCGATCAATGAAATTAGCGCCAGTCCGGGATTTGGACATGACCTGCCAGCGCACACCCTGCGTGACATGCTGCGGTACATGATGTTAGCGCGCGCGCTCGATGAGCGGATGTGGGTGTTGAACCGGGCCGGGAAAGCGCCGTTTGTGATCAGTTGCCAGGGGCATGAAGCGGCGCAGGTCGGGGCAGCCTTTGCGCTGAGTCGCGGCAAAGATTTTATTTTGCCGTACTACCGCGGTCTGGCAATGGTATTGGTTATGGGTATGACCCCAACCGAGGTCATGCTCGGTCTCTTTGCTCGCGCGACCGATCCCAGTTCAGGTGGACGGCAGATGCCGGCTCATTATGGCTGTCGGCGGTTGAAGATTGTCACCCAGTCGTCGCCCGTTGGCACACAGATTGCCCACGCGGCGGGGATCGGGCTGGCCGAAAAGATTAAAGGCGGCGATGCGGTAGCGTGGGTATCGTTTGGCGAGGGAACCACCAGCCAGGGCGATTTTCACGAAGCCCTCAATCTGGCAGCCGTGCATCGGCTGCCGGTCATTTTTCAGTGCGAGAACAACGAATATGCTATCAGTGTTCATCAGCGCCAACAGATGGCCGTAGCCAGCGTAGCCGACCGCGGCGTAGCTTACGGCATTCCCGGCATCAGTGTTGATGGCACCGATGTACTGGCTGTCTATGAAGTCACCCGTCGCGCTGTCGAGCGCGCCCGGCGAGGCGACGGCCCAACCCTGATCGAAGCGCGGGTAGTGCGCATGACTGCTCATTCCAGTGACGACAACGACCGCACCTATCGACCGCCGCACGAGATTACGCTGGTGCGCCACCAGGATCCGATTGTGCGTTTTGTTGCTCAGTTGCGCGAGCACGGCATTCTCAGTGAAGCCGAAGAGCAAGCAATGCGCGCCGAGGTGGCGGCAATTGTTGACCAGGCTACCGAAGAGGCTGAACGCGCGCCAATGCCAGAACCGGAAACGCTCTACGACCATGTCTACGCGCCACCGCGTCCGCGGCGTTAAGACAAGATGCAAAGGTATGCAGAGACTATGCCAGGCTGCCTGTATGCCGTTGGGTGAGCTTGTCTGGCCTTTGTGGTCGATGTGCCGGTAGATTTCCGGTTACCGCAACCGGGCCGTTCTATGTCATCAACCTCCAGGGAGGAAACAATGCCTGAGATGAATCTCCTCGAAGCAATCCGGCAAGGTCTCGACGAGATGATGGCTGCCGATTCGCGCGTGTTTATTTTTGGTGAAGATGTTGGTAAGCGCGGTGGGGTCTTTCGCGTCACTGAGGGTCTGTACGACAAGTATGGGCCGATGCGAGTGATCGATTCGCCCCTGGCCGAGAGTGTGATAGTGGGTGCCTGCATCGGCGCAGCGATGAACGATACGCTGCCCGTTGCTGAGATTCAATTCGCCGATTTCATTGCTCCGGCATTCAATCAAATTGTGCAAGAGGCGGCTCGCATCCATTACCGTTCTAACGGTGATTGGGAAGTGCCACTGGTGATTCGCGCGCCCTATGGTGGTGGTATTCACGGCGCGCTCTACCATAGCCAGAGCGTCGAAGCCTTTTTCGCTCATGTTCCCGGTTTGAAGGTCGTCACGCCATCAACCCCTTACGATGCCAAGGGTTTGCTGAAGAGCGCGATCGAAGACCCCAATCCGGTACTCTTTCTCGAACACAAAAAGACCTATCGCCTGATCAAGGGCTTTGTGCCAGAAGAGGATTACCGGGTCCCGATTGGGCCGGCTGACATCAAGCGCCCCGGCGAAGACCTTTCGGTCTTTGCTTATGGCCTGATGCTGCACTACTGCCTTGAAGCGGCGCAAACCCTGGCTGCCGAAGGAGTAAGTGTTGAGGTCATCGATCTGCGCACACTGCGCCCACTCGACACCGACACGATCCTGGCGAGTGTCCGCCGCACCGGTAAAGCGCTAATCGTCCACGAAGACAACCTGTTTGGCGGGTTTGGCGGCGAAGTGGCGGCGCTAATCGCCGAGCACGCTTTTGAGTATCTCGATGGGCCGGTGATGCGAATCGGTGGGCCTGATGTTCCGGCAATGCCGTTTGCCCATTCACTGGAAGCTGCGTTTATGCCGTCGCCAGCTTCGATTGCTGTCGCGATGCGGCGGTTGGCGGCATATTGAGGGCTGATAGGGGTGAATTCCATGATCGACATCAAAATGCCCCAACTTGGCGAGAGTGTGACTGAAGGCACAGTGGGTCGCTGGTTGAAACAGCCAGGCGATCCGGTAGCAAAGTACGAGCCGTTGCTGGAAGTCGTAACTGATAAGGTCGATACCGAGGTGCCGGCCCCTGAAGCCGGTATCCTCCACGAAATTCTGGTGCCTGAAGGCGAAACGGTGCGCGTGGGCACGGTGATTGCCCGGCTGACTCCAGCCGGTTCAACCGTTGCAGCGCCGGCTCCGGCGGCCAGTCCGGTAGCGGCGACCGTAACCGCGTCGGCAGCGGCTACGGTCACGGCGGTTGTGTCTGCGCCGCCGCCTGCTGATGGCCGCAACACCTACCTCTCGCCAGTAGTTGCTCGTCTGCTCGCCGAACACAATCTCGATCCGGCCCAGATCCGTGGCAGCGGCCAGGGTGGACGGATCACGAAACAAGATGTGCTCCGCTTTCTCGCCGAACGGGAGCGCCAGCCTTCAACCCCGGTGCCGGCAGCCGCGCCAGCGCCCACCCCGGCAGTTGCGCCG
>NZ_CAKZNK010000016.1 GCF_937129525.1 uncultured Chloroflexus sp.
CTTACACCACCCGTGTCTCTGTTTCACGCCCGGTCAAGGCATTGCGCACTTCCGCAATTGCCTCCAGCAAACGCCGCCGTCCGCCAGCTTCGGCCAGAGCCTGGGCCGCAGCCAGCATCGCCTGCGCTTCAGTTACCGGCAAGAGCGGCGCCAGCCAGATGCGGATTTGCGCCGCCAGATGGCGCGCGCCGAGATTATCGGCCTGAGCCAGCGCCGTCGAGAGATAATGTACGGCGCGAGTCGCATCACCAAGGCGCAATGCCACCAGGCCGAGATTGGCGGTCAAACCGGCCACCCGCTCGGGGATCCCAAGTTGATTGGCCAGAGACAATCCTTGCTGAAACCGTGTGGTTGCAGTCACCAGATCGGCTTGCGCCAGCGCCACCTCGCCAGCAGTTGAGAGGAGATAGGGCTGAAGTGCCAGTAATCCCCATTCTTCGGCCAGATTCAGCGCAGCGGCAATGATCGTTTCGGCTGTGGCAATCTCGCCGCGCAACAAACGATGGTACGCTTGATTGTTACGCGCCAGCACTCGCCATGTCATTGCTTCGTTACCGGCGGCGTCGGCAATCTGCTGGGACATTTCGTAACGCGCAATCGCCACATCGAGATCGCCTTGCTGAGCGGCGATATTCCCTAACTCGAAATAGACCTGCGCCAGCGCAGCGCAATCGGCCTCCGGACAGGAACGCAACACCTGTTCGGCAGCCAACAGTCGCTCGGCAGCGGCATCGAGATCGGCCCCCTCCAACGAGAGCGCCGTTCCCCAGAGAAACAGGGCCGTCGCCTGCTCTTTGGGATGGGCGGATGGATCGGGGCGATGAACCAGTTCAATAACTTCGGCGTAGCGTCCCTGGGGAATCAGTGCGCGGGCCAGCGCCAGGCGAGCCAGAAGAGTATCACGCAGCGTTTGCGCCACAGCCATCGCCTCGCGGAACGCATCGGCAGCGAGCGTCGCCGCTCCCGATTGCAGGCGAACTTCACCCAATTTGATCAGGATTGACGAACGCTGAGCTGCTGGCGCGCCACGCAATGCCTGTGAGTACAACTCAGCCGCCTCAGGCCAGGCTGCCAGTGCCGCTGCTCGTTCGGCAGCGCGAAGCGCGTAGGTAAACGCTCGTTCGCGCAGGCCACCTTCGGCAAAATGGAAGGCGATCTGGCCGGCAACATCGTCAAGCCGATCGCGGTAGAGCGTTTCCAGCGCTTCACCAACTCGCCGGTGTAGCATTCGATGGCGTAATTCACCCACATCACGATACGCTACTTCCATCGTCAAACTGTGATCGAAACGAAACCGGCTATCGGCAATCGGTATCACCAGACGAGCAGCTAGCAATTCGTCGAGCGCATCCAGCGCCGCTTCTTCCGAGAGAGCCGCTGCCCGGGCCACCACAGCGAAATCGAAATCGCGGCCCACTGCCACCGCAGCATCAAGCATACGCCGCGCCTGCTCTGACAGGCGACTCAAACGGGCCGCAATCAGATGGTACACCGATTGCGGCACAATCGGCTGGGCAGACAACGCACTGAGATCAACCATCCCATCGGCGGTCAACCAGCCGGAAGCGCGCGCATACCTCACCAGTTCAGCAATGATATAGGGGTTGCCTTCTGCGCTCTGTTCCAGCCAATCGGCCAGTGGATGGGCGAACGCAGGGCTGAGATGATGCGAAATAGCCAGAATAGCGGATGGCGCCAACCGATCGATAACTATTCGCGCCAGCCGATCTTCACGCATCAGTGCTTGAACGAGACGAGCAAGCGCACTGCGCGGCTCTGGTGGGCGAGCAGTTGCAATCAAGACGAGGTTAGACTCTGCGCTACGCCGCAAAAGATAACCGAGCAGCCCCAGGGTGCTGGCATCGGCCCATTGCAGATCATCAATCAGCAGAGTGATCGGCATCTGACGGGCCAGTTCAAGTAAAAAGCGCGTCACTGCCTCCCACAACCGCGGCTCATCGGGTGGTTCGACCGGCGGTGGCGCCAGATCGGGCAACAGCCGCCCCAACTCGCCCCACCAGATCGCCGCCAGGTGGAGCGAATGGCGCCACGACGGCCATTCTGGTCGCGAGATGAGCGCAGCCAGCGCCATTCGGATGGGGTGATAGGGTAAATTCTGTTCAAGTTCACGGGCAATACCGGTTATGCCTAACCCACCGCGCCGGGTCAAAAATGCTTCGGCCAGCCGGGTTTTACCGATACCGGGAACCCCCTCGATCAAGAGCAATCGACCAGGGCGAGTTTCTGCCTGCAAGCGGGCCAGCTCGTCATCACGACCCAGGAAAGGCAACCCGCCATTGGTCAGCGCCGGACGGAAGCGCATTGCCGGTTGCCCCGGCGCTACCAGCGTATCGGTAATGATGGCATCGTACAACGCCTGCGTTTCGCGCATTGGCGGCACACCCAATGCCTGATCGAGCAGATCGCGCAAGCGTTCAAAACGGCGAATTGCGCCGACCCGGTCACCTTTCAGATAAGCCAGGCGCATCGCATCACGCTGAACATCCTCTTGCAATGGATCAAGCGCGAGCGTCGTATCAAGCGCAGCCAACGCAGCCGATATATCACCGCGCTGTTCGTACAGACGGGCCAAACGCAGCCATCCCCGACCGACCAGCGACCGGGTCTGTTCGCGCAAACCCTCCAGCCAGAATTGAAACGGCTCACAATCGGGCAATCCAAACCCGGCCAAAAGCTCAACGTCACCAGCGGGTAACACCGATGCCAGCGCTGTAGCATCTGCGCGCGGATCGGCCATCACTGCGCGCAAAGCGCGCAGATCAACAGTTGCGTTGAGTGCCAGCCACTCCTCATCGGCTACCAGTGCCTCACCTACTACCCGACGGATAGCGTAGAGGGTGGAGCGGAGAAGCTGCTGAGCTGCACTCCGCTCGTGATCCGGCCAGAAAAGAGACAACACCTGCTCACGCCGCGCGGGATGATCGTGGGCAGCAAGGTAGAAGAGAACGCCCCGGCTGCGTCGCCGTGGCAACGTTAACGGCTGATCGTTGCGCAGAATTTGAGGCGGGCCAAAGCAACGAACAACGATCATGCATCCTCATCACCGGGTGCGGCGCTCGCCGGCAAACTGGCCTGCAACAGTTGCCGCACCTCATCATCGCTCGTCTGGCGAAAATCGTCATACCAGTAACTAAGCGCGTAGAACGGTTCTACCGTCATCACTGCAATCACATCATCGGCGACAGTGCGCAACAACCACGCCCCCTCTTTGCTGGCTACCGGCACAGCTACCGCAACCCAGCGCGGCTGCTGGAGGCGGACACAGTCAACTGCGCCACGCATCGTTGCGCCAGTAGCCAGACCATCATCGATAATGATCACCGTCTTATCGCGCAATACCGGCGGCGGGCGCTGACCACGATAGGCGCGAGCGCGACGGGCAATCTCTGCCTGTTCGAGAGCGGTAACTTCTTCGATCACATGCGGACGAATGCCTAATTCGGCAATAATATCATCATTCAACACGCGCACCCCATGCTCGGCAATAGCGCCCATCGCCAATTCTACCTGACCGGGCACACCCAGTTTACGCACCAACAAGACATCGAGCGGCGCCGACAACGCCTGCGCCACTTCATAAGCTACCGGCACCCCACCCCGCGGCAGAGCCAGAATCTGCAACGCCGGACGATCGGCATAGTGACTGAGCGCCCAGGCCAGAGCACGCCCGGCGGCCCGCCGATCGGCAAATCGATGAGTTACGACTGGCGCCGGCATAGTGACCACCCCCTTTCCAAACAGCTCCATTGCGTTCCACCCCTCCCACCCAGCGCGCGACAATCAGAAACAGGCCGCTGACCAGGTAGACTACCTGCCTCGATCATAGCACACGAGACTCTGCCCAACAATAGGGAAACAATTGACGACAAGGCCTCCTCTCCGTATAATCTCGGCAGCAATAGCTACCAGAGAGCGAAAGGGCGCGTATGAAGCTTATCATCTTCGTCGTCGAGGATGCGCACGCTGATGCGGGAGTCGATGCACTGGTCGGCGCCGGCTTCCGGGTAACCCGGCTGGCAACAACCGGCGGATTTCTGCGCCGGGGCAACACAACCCTGCTGGTGGGTATCGAGGACTCTCAGGTCGATCGGGCGCACGAAATTATGCAACGTGCCGCGCCGGGCACCCTGGCCATCACAATGGATCTGGATCGTTATGAACGGTTATAGGTAGCTGTGCGCATTCTCTACGTAGCTTCCGGTATTCCAACACCGGGCGCCCTGGGCGGCAGCATTCATACCCTCGAAGTTGCGCGCGGCCTTGCCCAACGCGGCCATGAAGTGCATGTTGTCGCTGCCAGTCGCGAGCTACCGCTCACCCATGTGCGTCTGCGGCCTCTGATCAAGCTGATCGGGCAGCCGTATGCCGGCTTCACTCTGTACCATCAAGACCTCCCTAAAGCGTTGAGTCTATCAGGATTGGGGGCAATCTGGCGGTTGGCCCGCCAGTTGCGCCCCGATCTGATTATAGAGCGCTACTACAATTTTGCCGGCGCAGCGATGATCGTGGCGCACAAACTGCACATTCCGGCCATTCTCGAAGTGAATGCCCTGATAGTCGATCCTCCCGAAGTCCTTAAACGACGGATCGATGATGCGCTGGGAGGGCCATTCCGGCGCTGGGCGGAACAACAATGCCGCTGGGCAGATCGGATCGTGACGCCACTACACACGACGGTACCGGCCAACATTCCGCGGGCCAAAATTGTCGAGCTGCCCTGGGGCGCCAATATCGAGACTTTTACACCACCGCCAGCGCCACCACCGGGCCCACCCAATATCGTGTTTATGGGTTCCTTCCGGGCATGGCATGGAGTGAGTGATTTTGTCAAAGCTGCGCGGATCCTGATCGAACGCGGCAACAACTACCGCTTCACGCTGATCGGTGATGGCCCGGAACGCTCCACCGCTGAAGCGCTCGCTGCGCCGTATCGCGATCGGCTCACCTTCACCGGCGCTGTCCCACACGAGCAGATACCCGCTCTACTGGCGCGCGCGCACCTCGGTGTCGCCCCCTTTAACACTGCGCCTCACCCGGCCCTGCGCGCCGCCGGGTTCTTCTGGTCGCCACTCAAAATCTATGAATATATGGCCGCCGGCCTGCCGGTTGTCACTACTGCTATTCCACCGCTGACCACAATCATCCGCGAAGGCGAAGAGGGCGCCCTCTTCCGCGAGGGCGATGTCGTCGATCTCGCCAACGCCATTGCGCGAGTGCTGACCGATCCGGTCACAGCCTTTGCGATGGGGCAACGCGCCCGTGCCCGCGTGGTAGCTGAATTTTCCTGGCAACAACACTGCGCCGAACTTGAGCGGATCGGTTGCGAACTGATCAGGTAGCTTCAACACGCACTTGCAGAGAAATCTATCATGATCAATAATCGAGCATACAGAGATAGATGTTCGCAGCGCAACCGTTCCCAAACCTGATTGCCATTGTTCGCATGCCGAACAATCACAACGCGCATGGTCAACCGCCATGATGCTGGCCAACCTGACTGAACTGGCATGTTATCTGCCCGGCCTGATTCGACGCCGGTTACACAATGTTGGCGCTGACGGTCAACTCAAACCGGCCAAAGAGACCTTCCCCGCAGCGATTCTGTTTGCCGACCTTTCCGGTTTTACCGCGCTCACCGAACATCTGACCCACACTCAGCCTGACGGTACCGAAGAACTGACCCAAATTCTCGATCTCTACTTTGGCCATCTGGTGCGGATCGTGACTGCCCACGGTGGTGACGTAATCAAATTTGCCGGTGATGGCTTGATTGCGCTCTGGTACGGCGATGAACCATTGACAATGCTCACCCGACGCGCAGTGCAATGCGGTCTGGCCATTCAGATGATCATGTCGCCAGCGGTGTGGAGCACAGAAGTCATTGACGAGACAGCCCGTCGCTTGCGCGCGCGCGTGGGTATCGGAGCGGGCGATGTGACGATTATGCACCTGGGAGGGGTGTTTGGGCGCTGGGAACTACTCATCGTTGGCGCAGCCGTGCGCGCCGCCGGCGCTGCCGAAGCCACAGCCCCACCCGGTGAAGTCGCTCTGACCACTGCCGCCTGGGAGCTGGTTCAACCCTGGTGTGAAGCAACCGCCCTGCCTGATGGACACTGGCGACTCGCTGCCCTGCTCGACGATGTACCGATGAAAGCGCTCAATCTGGCACAGCTCGATCTCGACCAGATCGAGTTGCTGCGCGCTTATGTACCAAAGGCAATCCTGACCCGGATCGACGCCGGTCAAACGGCATGGTTAACCGAGCAACGTTATGTCACGGTACTTTTCATTCATCTAGCCGATCTCACCGCCGAAACACCACTGGCAGCCGCTCAGGCAGCAATGCGGGCCATCCAAACCTGCCTCTACCGTTACGAGGGCAGCATCAATCGGCTCGGCACCGACAACAAAGGCCCTACCCTGCTGGCCGCGTTTGGCTTGCCGCCCTTCGCCCATGAAGACGATGCGCTGCGCGGTCTGCAAGCCGCGCATGAAATTGTCAATACGCTCGCCGATTTAGGCTTTAACTGCACGATTGGCGTCACCAGCGGTCAGGCGCTGTGCAGTTCGGTCGGCGGGCAAGAACGACGCGAATACACGATGATGGGATCGGTCGTCAACCGGGCGGCGCGGCTAATGCAGGCGGCGCGTCAGCAAGGCTGCCCGATCTTGTGTGATAGCGAAACCGCAGCGGCCTGCCGCGACTACCTCAGTTTTAGCGCCTTACCCCCACTGCGACTGCGCGGCATTGCCGAGCCGGTAAACGTCTTCCAGCCCCTATTCACGTCTGCCTCTGGTCACGATCAACCTGCCCTATTCGTCAAACCGCAGAGCGAGACGCTCATTGGACGCGCCAGTGAAATGGCATTGCTGCGCGAGCGTCTCGAGTGGCTCCAGCGCGGTCAGGGAAGCGGTCTCATCATCACTGGCGAAGCCGGGATCGGCAAATCGCAACTGGCGCAATCGTTTAGCGACCAGGCCCGCGCGCAAGGCGCAATCCTGCTCAGCGGTACAGCGCGGTTGATCGATCGCAGTCCATACAACACCTTGCGAGCCGGCCTGCCCGGTCTCCTCAGCGATCCGCGTCTGACCGGTCTTGCCGACGCAGTGTATGAAATTGCCCATGAGCTATGGCCGGCAACGCTGATCGGTCAACCGTCGCCGCCTGTTCCTGGCCCAACCAGCGCCGAACGGTTGCGCGATGCCCTGATCAACCTGTTGATCCGGGTAGCTGAGCGCGCTCCTCTGGTCATCGTGATGGAAGACATCCAATGGCTCGATGAGACAACATGGTCACTGCTGACCGAATTGCTTGATCGGCAGGCGCCAATCCTGCTGGTGCTCACTGGACGGCCACCATTGAACCAGAATGACACCCAGTGCCGCCTGCTCTACCATCCATCGATGACTCAACTCAAATTACAGGGCCTGAGTCCACTGGCTATTCACGATCTGCTTGCGCTCTTGTTTGAAGTTGAGCAGGTCGATGAAGCAATCTGGCGCATGATTGCCGAGCAGACCCAGGGTCACCCTTTCTACAGCATTGAGCTGGCTAAAGCGCTGCGCGATGCCGGATTGTTGATGAGACAGCAAAAGACATGCCGACTGGTGCCAGGAACAGCCAACAGCGCGTTGCAAATGGTTCGATTGCCGGCGACTGTTCAGGGATTGATTACCAGCCGGTTTGATCAATTAACTCTTGAACAGCAATTGACATTAAAAGCGGCCAGCGTGATCGGAACTGATTTTGATCCGGACATCCTGGCTGCCATTCATCCCGCCAATCTGACCGAACAACAACTGACCGCGCAATTGTTCGTGCTGCAACAGGCAGGTCTGATTACGCTGGAACAGTTCGAACCGGGTCTGCGTTATGCCTTTCGACCGGCGGCTGTTGCCGAGGCGATCTACAATCTAATGAGTTTTGCCCAACGTCGACAGCTCCATGCCCGTCTGGCTACCTACTTAGAGCAAATTGCCGGACACGATCCGGCGCGCGCCACCACCATTGCGTATCACTGGCAGGCGGCTGGCGAACTGCAGCGCGCTCGACCCTATCTCGACCGGGCCGGTGAACTTGCGCTTCATACCGGCGATTATAGCAACGCAATCCATCTGTTGAGCCAGGCTCAACAGATCGGTGATGATCAGACACCCGAAACGATGGGACGGCGCGAACGACTCCTGGCCGAAGCGTTCTATTGTCAGGGACGACTGCATGAAAGCTATCAATGCCTGCAACGCGCATTTACGCATCTCGGCTTGCCACTGCCAACCACGCGCCGGGCACTCCTACAGCCAGTGGTAGCAGAGTTTGGTCGTCAACTCCTTGCGCTCGTTGGCCTGCGACTCCGAATGATCCCGGCTGGCATCAACGCAATGGAAATCGCCGGCACGGCAACAATTCTGGCGCAACTCGATTATTATCAACGCGATCCGCTAACGATGCTGCACAGCGCGCTGCGCGCGCTGAATCTGGCTGAAGCAGCCGGATTACCGGCAGCGCGCGCACAGGCCTACGCCCAGATGGAAGTGGCACTTAACCGGCTGCCGATTCTGGCCACGTTGTACCGACGCAAGGCAATGCGGTTGGCGCGCGCTTCAGGCGATCCAGACCTCATTGCGCGGGTGGCGCAATTGCAAGGGCTGGCTGCATTGGGGCGCGGTGACTGGAAGCGGGCAGCAGCCGCTTTGCAGCTCGGATTAACGCTGGCTCACCAGACTGGTAGCGCCCGACGCTGGCTCGAATGCCGCGCCCTGCTCTGCATGGCGCAGACACGCACCGGCAACTTCACGAACGCTTTGGCTGGCGCAGCCGAAGTAGTTGAGCGTGGTGAACGCGCGCGCGATCATCAAGCGCAAGTCTGGGGCCGTCTCAGCGCAGTTGAGATCCATCTGGCCGCTGGCAATGTATCGGCAGCGGTAAACGAATGGCAACTGGCCAGTAATCTGTTTACCGACCCCAGCCGGATCAGCCGGGCCGATCAGATCTGGCATACCGTATTGGCTGCTCGCATCGCCCAGATCAACGGTGACACCGATCAGGCCCGCGAACTGGCCTTACAGGCACTGCAACAAATTCAGGGCAAGCCACCGCTGGCAATTTATCTCACGCGCAGCTATGAAGCCCTCACCAGACTTCGGCTACCATGGCGTTCCCATTGGGAAGCACAGTTCATTCGTTGGCAGGTAGGGTTAATCTTTCCGATAGCGTTGCGTTCAACGCCATTCCGCCAGCAGTAATCGAACGCTTGCCGGATGAACGCCAATCCTGAAGGTCAGATCAGGCACTTGCTACCCATATCACAGCGCAGACAGCCTGCAGCATTAACAAGGCATTGCCAGCCGATAGATCGCACTGCTACGAGCAGCCCCCAACGCCTTTCCTTACCAGCGACAGGCATGGATGGTCAGCGGAGCAGGATAACGCGGATCGGGAATCTCTGCCACCACCGGACAATGTTCAGCCAGATCGGGACGAGCTGCCAGGAGAGGGAAGATGTGTTCGTATAAAACCAGATAATCTGGACGGTAGCGGTCGATGGCATATGATGCGGCAGCAATATAGTGACCTGGCCCCAATTGACCGGCAATGTCAGGCTGAACCAAACCGGCAAAATCGATCATTGGCCGTTGAGCATAGTAGCCAACGATCCCAATCTCAAGCGTCGCCACCGTAGCCGTCGGAGCGGTATAAGCAGCCAGCCATTCGCCTGCGGCCCGATAGACGACCAGGCGTTGATCGATCTGCTGACCAATCCGCATAACCGAACCACTGAGCCAGACCGCTGACCCGATCAGCGCCACAGCGAGGCCGATCAACGCCAAACGCCGACCACCGATCCTGCTCAGACCATCGAACAAGACCCGAATACCGAGACCGAATGCCGGAGCAAGGCCGATGAGCAACGGCGCCACATACCAGAAATAACCGGCGACACCCAACACAGTGTACGCTAATCCATACGTGAAAGCCCACCCGATCGGGACCAGCCACCAGCGCCGCCACCATACTGCCACCATACCAACTGCACTGACTGCGAAGACAAACCAGTAGAACGGCTGGCGTAAATAGCCGGTCAAGGTCACCAGCAGACGGTCAACAAAATCATACGAACCGGGAATCAATGCCTGCCGCTGTTTCGCATACAGGGTCGATGGCAGTGGCGCGCCATACACCAGCCAGGCCAGACCGATTCCGGCGACCACAATCGCGCCCCAAAGCAGCGCAGCCCGCCAGGGCCAACGCCGCCAATCGCGCCAGCGCCGATCCGTCAGCAGCGCGATCAACAGCGCAAACGGGCCGACCAGAATACCGTCAGGACGGAGCCAGACCAGCATACCGGTGAGCAAACCTGTCAGCCATTGCCGACCCTGAACGGCAGCGACAAACGACCAGAGGGCAAGCGCCATTGCCGGCAAGGTTTCGCTCCCCAGGGTTGTCAACGGCAGTGGAAACAGCAGATACAGCAGCGCAGCCGTCGCGCCGATCAACGGATCGCGCCAGAGATGGCCTAACCGGTAGAGTGCCAGCCCGCCTGCCGCATGGCACAGGCATCCGATCAGATTGGCTACCAATGGCACTGACCAGCCAATAAGCGCCACCGGAGCCAGGATCAGGCCGAACAACGGCGCAGTGGTACTGAGTGTAGCGACACCGGGATTGTAGACGAAACCATAACCGGCAGCCAGATTTGCCGCATAGCGATACGTGATATAGGGATCATCATAGCCGCGGCGATACAATACTGCGAACAAGCTCAGGCCCACTACCAATGCCAGCGGCCATGCCAGTCGATCCACCACCCGGCTCGAAGACCAGATCGTGACCGGTTTCGTCTGCGCTGCCTCTTCAGAATATGTCAAGACCACTCCTCAGCAATTGCAACAGGTCATTTTTCTTCAAAATCAGCTCAGCGCACTTCACCTATTGCCTTCCTCGCGACAATCAGGCTAACGCGCGGTAACACCTGGCTAACCAGCAACGCAGCCAGC
>NZ_CAKZNK010000017.1 GCF_937129525.1 uncultured Chloroflexus sp.
CTGCTCGCCGCTGGCGCTGACTGCAACCAATCCGGCGCTTCACCTCCCGCCGGGGCCTCTGCCTCTTGCAACCACGCCGGCACGTCACTGCTCGCCGCTGGCGCTGACTGCAACCAATCCGGCGCTTCACCTCCCGCCGGGGCCTCTGCCTCTTGCAACCACGCCGGCACGTCACTGCTCGCCGCTGGCGCTGACTGCAACCAATCCGGCGCTTCACCTCCCGCCGGGGCCTCTGCCTCTTGCAACCACGCCGGCACGTCGCTGCTCGCCGCTGGCGACGCTGCGGTTGCTGACAATGGCTCACGTTCTGAGTCGGCAGCTTCCCATGCGCTCAGATCACTGGCATCAGCTTCTCGCAGCCAGGTTGGAATATCACCTGTTGACGGAAGCGATGTCGATACCGGCTCTGGCAATACTGCTGCCTCATTCAACTGACGTTCTGCTTCCAGCAACCAATCCGGCACATTATCAATGTCGGGTGCAGGCGGCTGCTCAGTCACCTCCGGTTTATCGCTCAACGAGACCGGAAGATCGGTTGGAGGTGTATCGGCAGAGCGCAACGCCGCGTTGCTATCAGCCAGCAATGTTGGCGCATCGGGAGCAACTGGCGGCGTTGTCGTTGAGGGTGGCGCAATCAGGTCATCATCAAGCAACCAGGAAGGCAGGTCGAGACGCACTGAAGCAGATGCAGCCGGAGGTTCATCACCAGCAACATTCTGCAACCATGCCGGCAGATCAGGCTGAACAGGACGATCGGGTGGCACTTGATCCGCACCCCTCCACTCCGGCAAATTGGGCGCCACAACTGTCTCATCGTTTGTAGCTAAATCAGCCATCCAATCAGACTCAGAAGCAGAGACGGTTGGCGCAAGCGACTCCAGCTCTTTTAGCCAGCTATCAAGTGCCGGTTCATCTTTCGTCGCCGCAGACACAACCGGTTCATCAGGTAGCAACGACGACTCCGCTGGCGTCGCCGTAAAAGCCTGAGAAATCTCCTCTTCACTCAGTTCACGCAACCAATCTGGCACTCCGGTTTCCGGATCAAGCGGTGTCGGTTCTCGAGCAGCGGCGGCCTGTGACGATTCACTAACCTCTTCGTGGCCAATACTGCGCAGCCAGTCAGTTGGGCCGACCGGCCTTCGAATCCGTGAACTGGTCGTTGGAGGCTCCACCTGAGACTCACTATCGGATGGCTGACCACTCAGGCTCTGCAACCAACCTGTCGCGCCAAAGGTTGAGGGGCGATCAAAGGGAGCGGCTGACGAATCGTCACCAAGCCATGCTGCCGACTCAGGTTGAGCAAGCGGATCGGTGACTTCCGCCTGTAGCTCGGCGAGCCAATCAGGCACATCGGTTGATCCAGTTTCCGGTTCAGGCGATGTCAACCAGTCCGGCGGCGCTTCGACTGCCGGTGGCGGTGGTGGAGATATGCTATCGATACCGCGCAGCCATTCTGGCGTATCATCATCGGATGGTGGTGGCGGCAACGGCACATTTCGAAGCCATGGCGGTAAGTGTTCCATAGTGGCATTATCAGGCGCCGGCGCGGATCCACTCAGCGATCGGCATACGGCATATCAAAGCCAATGAGCAGACGCACACCAGCCACTAACGCACCAATTGCCGAACCGAGCAAAAGACCTCGCGCGCCAGCGGCAACAAGGTAATCGTTGAGCCATTGCACTGTCTGCCCGATCAGCGGGATGAGCGTCAGCGGAGGCAATTGAATAATCAACGCCAACAATGCTACCATCACCACAATCACTGCCTCGGTGCGTCCGCTGCGTAAAGCGCGCAACATAGCGCTCAGCGCAAAAAAGGCGAGCAATGCCAGCAAACTAGCGGCAAGCGGCTCGTAAACCAACCGAAAAACCGCGCGGATTGTCGGCGCCGCCAGGGTTGCTGGTAGCGACAACCCGGTTGCCGCGCGGGTCGGATAGAAGATCCCGGCTACAATCACAATCACCATACCGGTGATCAGCACAACGCTATACCCGGCGTCAGGCACGCGCGCGCGCAAGCGACTCACATGCGCGCGCAAGACACTCAACCCGCCGATGACAACAGCGATTGCCGTGATCAGCGCTGCCCACTGCACCAACACTGCCGCCAGTGTGGCGACGGCAGGACCGGCGCCGACAAAATCAAGCAGCACAATCAAGCCGCTGACACCGGCAATCAGCGCAGCAATTAACTGACGAGGATTGCGTAACGGAGACGACATGCACTCACCATCCCGGCAAGGCTGGCCATCCAAGCGCCGCGCGGATCAGGCCATATCCAAAAGCAAATATCAGTAACCAGATTATAGCAACACGCAAGGTGTCGTGCGTGCGCAGACGCGCTTGCGGCCCCGGCGCAGACGACAAATGTGCCTCTGCGGCAAAGATTTCTTCACCGATCAGCAGATGCGGTGTCGTCACTGCCATAACTGCCAGCGCCGAGGGATGGGTACTACCCAAAATCTGCGGCAATTGCTCTGTAACGCCCGTCTCGGTTGCCAGCAGCACCTCTTGACCGAAAGCGCCGATCATCGCGCTCGCCTCCAATGGCTCGCGGCGATACTGAGCTGCAACAGCCGCTGCATAAGCCATCGGGTCGGCGTGCGCCCACAACTCGATCTGACGGGGATCAAACGCTTGCGGTTGACCGGTGACGCGATACGCCTGCCGCGCGGCGCCACGGAGAGCCAGATGCGCGACGGCATCAGCCGAACTGATCTTGATGATTGATCCGCTAGCTGCGGCCTGTTCGCTCGCCTGGCGGACAACATTTAACCCGGCCAGCAATTCAGCGGTAGTAGCCCGCTGCCCTTCACCGGCTCCGATTGTACTGGCGCCTGGCGAGAGATGCACCGGACGACCCGTTTCGGCGCTACGCGCTAACGCTGCCTGCAATACGGTCAACGCCGGCAATGGCCGTCGTTCGGGCAAACGACCGGCGATGACCTGCGCGTGATGGAGCCAAACCAGAGCAATGACCACCGCAAGGGCAATGATGAAGAAGATTACCGGCAGAGTCATTAAAGATGCACCCTTCTTGCTGGCAGCGAGCAATCTTTTACAATCAGACCGTCAATTTTCTTTTGAGTGTAACCTACCAGATCGGCTTTGTCAATTGTTTAAGACACAAAAAAGCGTCAGGAAGCCCTACAACCATTCACACATAGCCGCTACACAACGCCGTATCTCGTTCGTGAGCACGGGATACGCCAGGGAGGCGGAGGTCTCCCAATTCCGCGGAAGATTGCTGCGCGTGGCATACAATGACCAAACCCCTGACATTAGCGCACTGACAGGGCAAACCCGGCTCACCGCCGGGAAAAGAGACCGGCTACCCTGCAACGCTCCGTATTGATCAACGAGTTGAGGCGCGAACATTGAGTGCTTCTGGCTAGCGACGTTGCTGCAAGCGCAGTAACAACAGATCGCGCAACGCCGGCCAGTGCGCCGGAGTTGTCAACGGTTCTATCAATCCAGCCAAGCGCGTGCCGCGCGTCAACGGCATCAGTACCTGGGCACCCTGGCTGCATACCACGTCGAGCGGGGCCAGTATTTGCAACATCAGAGCAGCCGGCACGCTCAGGCCGGCCTGTTCGATCCGATCAGCCAGTTGATGAAGGGGGTGAGACGACTCCATTTGGTGTCTGCTCTACAACACGGCGCAAAGCGTGCAAAAACTCCAGGGCCAGCTTCTCAAAGCGCTGACGTTGGGTTGCATCGATGATATGCGCAACCAGATCTGGCAATTCAAGCTGGTCGAGCCGTTCGATACGGTAACGACCATCCTCCAACGGGATCAACCGACAACGGTTGACACCCTGAAACGGCGGAAAACTGATCCGAAAACGAGTCGCCCGGCTTAAGGGAGTATAATCAATCACCTCCATCTCGGCATGCACGAACATACCGTGGAGCTTGAAGCGATAACCTGGTCGCGGGCGATCATGCGGCGGCAACTCGATCCGCACCCGTTCCAGTGATGGCATCCAGCGCGGCCAATTGCTAAAATCATCCAGCACAGCCAGCACCCGCTCCGGCGGCGCGGTGGTCACCGTCGTAGCGGCGATCTCATAACGAATCATCAGTGCGTCACCTCTTGCTCTGCTGCCGATAGCGAGGGCGGCATCAGAGTTCATCACCAAACACAATTCCCAAACTGCGCGCGCAGAGAACGAGATCGCTATGTGGTCGCACCCGGTTCAAATAGCCACAGGCCTCGGCCAACGGCACTGTGACAATATCCTGCCCGCGGAGCGCTACCATCTCACCGTAGATCCCGCGAGCGGCTGCCTGCACTGCGGCAGCCCCGTAACGGGTTGAGAGCAAGCGATCGTATGGCGAGGGTGAACCGCCGCGCTGCAAGTGACCCAGCACAACGACGCGCACATCCTTGCCGGTCAAATGCTCGAGCTGTTCGCCTACCCAATGTCCGATACCACCCAACCGACCATCAGCAATATACATCTCTTGCCCGCCGCGCGGTCGCGCGCCTTCGGCCACTACGATGATACTGAATGCGCTACCCTGCGCGTCGCGGGCATGCACTTTTTCGGCTACCCGTTCTATTGAAAACGGTATTTCTGGGATCAAGATGACATCGGCGCCGCCTGACAAACCGGCATGCAGCGCGATCCAACCGGTATGCCGACCCATAACCTCAAGCACCATTACCCGATTGTGACTGGCCGCAGTGGTATGCAGACGATCGATGGCATCGGTAGCCACCTGGAGCGCAGTATCGAAACCGAATGTGCGGTCGGTGCCGGCGAGATCGTTGTCAATGGTTTTTGGCACCCCAATAACCGGCGCGCCCAATTTGTGCAATTCGAGCGCAATGCGTTGCGTACCCTCGCCGCCGATCGTGATGAGCGCGCGCAGACCCATCTCTTCGATCGACTTCACCGCGCGCACATACGGATCAGCCTCGGAAAGCTCATCGCTGCGCCGCGGGCCGAAATGGCCTTTGTTCGTCGTGCGCAGGATCGTACCGCCACGCGGCAACAATCCCTGGACATCGGCGTTGGTCAGCACCCGATAGCTCTTCGTCCCCAGTAGACCCTCGAATCCATCGTGGATCCCGATCACTTCCCAACCCAGACTGGACGCCGACTTGACGACTGCACGGATGACAGCGTTGAGACCCGGCGCATCACCACCACTGGTGAGCACGCCGATCCGTTGCTTCTTACTCGCCATGGCTCACCCCCTCGGGTTTGTTGCCGTTCTAACTGTTTGCCTGCCTGACAACCAGATTATACCACCTGCAACTATAGCGTAGCGGTAAAATCGGGCGGTTTTTCGTAATTGTGAGGCAACCATGAGCGAGTGGATGGTTGCAATCTTATATTTAGTGGCAACCCGACAATACGCCAGATCCCGGCATAGCCAAGCCTAGCCGGCGACACAGATCGTTGAGAAAAGCCATCGCAGCCAGATGATCGAGAACGCGCGCATCGTAGCACAGGCTGAGATGAGCAACCGCTCCGACAACAATGGTTGTCTCATCGCGCGCAATCGGTTGCGGATGCGCGGCGCTCAGGGTCAAGGCCGCGGCTGTGCCCGGCAGCGGTGGCGCAATCTGCCACCAATCGTTCGCGGTGGTAATGGCACAGGTTGCCAGACGAAGATCCGCGTCAGCGCGCGTCAGTGCGCGCGCCACACCGCGCTCGGTCAGATCGCCAGCATCAGGAATCAGCGCCCAGCGCCCATCAGGCAAACCGGCAGCCACGTGGTAGCGATGCCGCACCACGAGGGCGCTATCCGTCCAGGTAGCGTTGAGCAACGGATGGCGCGGAAAGAGGGCTGCCGCCGCCGCAATCAGGGCGCTCAATGGAGTGGACTCGAGACCGCGCGCCGCAAACTCGGCGGCCTGCGCTGCGCGGTGTCGCAAGAGCGGTTGGACATCGATTGCAATGGTGGCGCTGGCCAGTGGGATCAGGTCGGTTAAGAACAGTTGAAGTCGGCTGGCGGTGGCAACGGCAGGTGTGGAGTCGCGATCCGATGCGATTGGATTCTCTGAAGGCAAAACCGGCGCTGCGGAATGAATGGGAGTCGCCTCAATCAGAGCAGATTCTGTGATCGCTTCCGGCGCCGGTTGTGACCTGCCGGGAATGGCGTCTGAACCGACTGCAGCCAGCACATCAGCTCTCCCGATACGACCGCCCGGCCCACTACCGGTTAGTGTGGTGAGGTCGACACCCAGCGCGGTCGCCAGCCGGCGTGCCAGCGGAGTCATTCGCATGCGGCGGGGCGCGTTACAATAAGCCAGGATCGTTCCTGCAACAACCTGCGCGCCGATCTCCACCAATGGCCCGGTCACTACCCCTTCGCATTGCGCCGGCAACACCCACTCAGCATCGCCAGCCAGAATGCGCACTACTGGCGTGGCAGGCGTTACTGTATCGCCAGCGGCAACCAACCACTCCAGCACTCTGGCCGCGCCGAACGCAAGCGGAAGGACGATTGTCTGTGTCGGCATGAGCAAGCTCCATCGCTTTAGATCCGGTTAGACTCACTATGCGACAAACGGCAAGAACATGATAGAACACGCAGACGCAACCTCATCCGGCCTGCATTGCCGCAGCCCAAAAAGCATCGACTTTCTGGCGCAACAGCTCGTGCTCAGGATGGGCCAGCTCTGGATCATCGTTTAGAATTGCCTCGGCCAACCGGCGCGCTTCAACCAACAGGCGGGTATCGCCTTGCTGCGCCATCTTCAAATCGGGTGTGCCGCTCTGGCGGGTGCCAAAAAATTCACCCGGCCCGCGCAATTGTAAATCGATTTCGGCCAGCTTAAATCCGTCAGTGGTCTGTTCAAGCGCTGCCAGGCGCTCTTGCGATTGCTGATTGTCGCTATCGCTCAGCAAAATGCAGTAGCTCTGATGGCTTCCGCGCCCGACTCTACCGCGAAACTGATGCAACTGGGCCAGTCCAAAACGCTCCGCGCCTTCGATCACAATTGTTGTCGCGTTAGGCACATCAATCCCGACCTCGATCACCGCTGTCGCCACGAGTATATCGTACTGGTGATCGCGAAATGCGCGCATCACTTCGTCTTTTTCACGGGCTGACAGCTTACCGTGCAACAGTGCCACCCGCAAGTCGGGGAAGACTTCGTGTTGCAAGCGCTCATACATCTCCTCTGCCGAAGGCAACGTGACGCGCTCACTCTCCTCAACCAGCGGACAAATCACGTAGACCTGCCGCCCTTCCGCCACCTGCTTGCGAATATGGCGATACACTTTATCGCGTTCGGCGCGACCGACACGCCGGGTACGAATCTCTTGCCGACCCGGTGGTCGCTCATCAAGCACCGAGACATCGAGATCGCCGTAGATGGTGAGCGTCAGTGTACGCGGGATGGGAGTGGCTGTCATCACCAGCATGTGCGGGTTGTGGCCTTTATTCTTCAGCCGCAACCGCTGCTCGACGCCGAACCGATGCTGCTCATCGACAACCACCAGTCCCAGACGATGAAACTGCACTGTCTCGGTAATCAGCGCGTGGGTACCTACGACCAAATCGATCTCACCGCGGGCAATCCCCTCCAGCACTCGCCGTCGTTCGCGCGTCCCCAGGCTGCCGGTGAGCAATGCTACCCGTACCCCCTGACCACCCATATCCTCATCAGGTGTCATGCCGAGAATTTGCGTGATCTCGGCCAGTTTCGCTGCCTCATCAGGGTCGAGCAATGATCGCCAGTCAGCCTGCTGATACCGCTCTGCCGTATCGGTGACGGTTGCCTTGCGCGGCACCCGCACTCGACTCAGCAATTGCTTGAGATTTCTGGCATGCTGTTCGGCCAGAATTTCGGTAGGCGCCATCAACGCGCCCTGCAATCCGTTGGCAACTGCCTGCAACAGCGCCGCGGCAGCCACGACGGTTTTACCGCTCCCAACATCACCCTGCAATAAACGAGCCATCGGCGAAGGGCGCTGCAAATCGGCAAAGATTTCGCTGATTGCCCGTTGCTGAGCGGCAGTCAATTGAAACGGTAACAACCGCTGCAATTCGGCGTGAACCTGCTGATCGATAATGAAAGGCAATCCCTGCTCTTGCTGCCAAAGCCGCTTGCGTTGCAACACGCCGAGCTGGATGAAGAGAAACTCGTCGAAACCAAGCCGGCGGCGGGCAGCAGCCAACTGATCAGGACTGGCAGGGAAGTGAATCTGAGCCAGCGCCTCGCCGAGCGACAACAGGTGTGCCTGTGCCCGCCGTTCCGGCGGTAGATGGTCGGGGACGCGCGGCGCGATTGCATCGACCACCTGCTTGATCAAGCGGCGGGCCTGATTTTCGTGGAGACCTTGCGTGAGTGGATGAATCGGCACCAGCCGACCGGTATGCAAGAGCGCGTCTGGATCGGGCGTATAACGCTCCCAACGCGGGCTGTTAAACTGGCGTTTGCCATTAAAAACCGTCACCTTACCACTCACGGCGATCATCTGACCGACTCGAATTTGCTGAGCGATCCAGCGCTGATTGAAGAAGATCGCTTCAATCGAGCCGGTCTCGTCGCTGACTTCAACCCGCACCCGCAACTTCGAGCCACTCCCCACCGAGCGCACATCGGTGACCTCACCGATCACCGTCTCTTCGGCGCCGACCTGCAACTCACTAATTGAGCGCCGACTGCTGACATCATCGTAACGGCGCGGAAAGTGGTAGAGGAGATCGCGGATCGTTACCACACCAAGTCGCCGAAAACCCGCAACCAGTCGCCAATCAACACCGGCAATCTGATCAAGCCGGGCATCGAGATCAAGTTCGGTCAAAGGATGCTTCAGCATTTGCGTCGCTTTGGATCGGGTCGATCGCGGGGTAGCGCGGCGTGGAGGATGAACCTGATCGGGCGCCGGCGATGGCGCTTCCGACGGAGACGATACCGGCGATGGCGCTTCCG
>NZ_CAKZNK010000018.1 GCF_937129525.1 uncultured Chloroflexus sp.
GGTCATTCACCCCGGCGGTATGCCTGCCATCTCCCGGTTGTCGTCTGGCGCAACGCTTCTCAGAAGCAAACTGGCTCGTTGCGCCGATCGACATCTGTTTGCCTGCCTCATCCGGCAGTCGGCGCAGTTTCTCGCCAGCGATAATCAGTCCGATTGCCGCAGACCGTTACTCTGCCACTTGCCCAACACCTTTGACCATCTACCCGCTCTTGCGCCATATTCCCGCTGCGGTAACAGACATTTTTGCTATTTATTCAAGATCAATTGGTTCTTCTTAACGCCCACGCTTGCCGACTATGAGGCGAACAACCGCTTCCTGATGCCTCGCGTCTTTCTTCACAAATAAAGCAATGATCGTTGCGCGCGGTAGACAATTGATCGCAATTCCGTTATAATTCTGAAGAAGAGCAGTATATTGTAGCGTAAATCACAGCTATTTCGCCGCTGCCAGCCTGAGCTGGCAGTTCATTGTCGTATTGTTGCGTAGAAGTTGGCTGCGAGAAGGATGAAACGATGACAGGAGTCCTCACCCTCACCCGAACGTCGGTCGGCAAAAAGGTGATAATGGCGTTGACCGGCTTCATTCTGGTTGGCTTCGTTGTCTTCCACATGTACGGCAATCTGAAAATGTACCAGGGTCCGGAAGTCTACAATGCTTATGCCGCTGGACTGCGCGAATTGGGTTACCCTGTCTTCGGGCACGAACATCTGCTCTGGGTAGCGCGCTTTGTCTTGCTGGCATCGGTCTTTTTGCACATCTGGGCCGCGACCAGCCTGACCATACAAAGCCGACGCAGTTTGAAAGCCAGTAGCGTTTCTGCGCTCCGCCGCTACGGTCAACACAAACGCCATTCCAGCTATGCCGACTACACGATGCGCTTCGGTGGCATTCTGATCTTTTTCTTCATCATCTATCACATTATGCACCTGACGTTTGGCGTCGTTGGCTACGAACCGGGCCAGTTTATCCATCCTCATGGTGATACTTACGAAACCTACAGCAACGTTGTCTACGGCTTCCAGAATCCTTTCGTCGTTGGCTTCTACCTGCTCACCATGGTGTTTCTCGGTTTGCACCTCTACCACGGTGTCTGGAGCATGTTCCAGACCCTGGGCTGGAATAACCGCACTTACGATCGGCTACTACGCGGATTAGCCATCCTGGTAGCGGCAGCCGTCTTTATCGGTAATGTCTCTTTCCCGTTGGCGGTCTACTTCGGTTTTGTCGCCTGAACAACCGCCCCAACGCTAGAAGAGTGAGGAACGCTGCATGAGCGAGATCAAGAATGAGACGACGGTTCGCACCGGCACACGGCAGGTCGAGTTTGTGAGCGCGCTCGACTCGAAGGCGCCGGGTGGCCCGATTGAGCAGCGCTGGGATAAGCATCGCTTCGAGATGAAGCTGGTGAATCCGGCCAACCGCCGCAAATACACGATTATTGTGGTCGGTTCAGGATTGGCCGGCGCATCGGCAGCGGCGACTCTTGGCGAGGCTGGCTATAATGTGCTCTGCTTCTGTTATCAGGATAGTCCACGTCGGGCGCATAGCATCGCCGCGCAGGGTGGAATTAATGCGGCGAAGAATTATCGCAACGATGGCGACAGTATCTATCGCCTGTTTTACGATACTGTGAAGGGTGGAGACTTCCGCGCCCGCGAGAGCAATGTCTATCGCCTTGCCCAGGTGTCAGTCAATATTATTGATCAATGCGTTGCCCAGGGCGTTCCTTTCGCCCGCGAGTACGGTGGTTTGCTTGATAACCGCTCGTTCGGTGGCGCGCAGGTAGCCCGCACGTTTTACGCTCGCGGCCAAACTGGTCAGCAGTTGTTGCTCGGCGCCTATCAGGCGCTCAGTCGCCAGATTGCCGCTGGCACGGTTAAAATGTTTGCCCGCACCGAGATGCTCGATCTGGTGGTGATCGATGGGCGCGCGCGCGGCATTATTACCCGCGATATGGTGACCGGTAAGATTTCGCGCCACGTCGCCGATGCAGTGGTGTTGGCAACTGGCGGCTATGGCAATGTCTTCTATCTCAGCACCAACGCCAAAGGCTGCAACGCTACTGCGATCTGGCGCGCGCACCGCCGTGGCGCCTTCTTTGGCAATCCCTGCTTTACTCAGATTCACCCGACCTGTATCCCCGTCAGCGGTGATTACCAGAGTAAGCTGACCCTGATGTCGGAGTCGTTGCGCAACGATGGTCGGATCTGGGTGCCGAAGAAGAAGGGTGATACCCGCCGTCCGCAGGATATTCCTGAGTCTGAGCGCGATTACTATCTCGAAGAACGTTATCCTAGCTTCGGGAATTTGGTGCCACGTGACATCGCCTCTCGCGCCGCCAAGCAGGTGTGCGACGAGGGTCGTGGCGTTGGCCCCGGCGGCCTGGGGGTCTATCTCGACTTCGCCGATGCAATCAAGCGTCTTGGCCGCCAGAAGATCGCCGAACGCTATGGCAATCTGTTTGACATGTACAAGCAGATTACCGGCGAAGATCCTTACGAAACGCCGATGCGCATCTATCCCGCCGTCCACTATACGATGGGTGGCCTGTGGGTCGATTACAATTTGCAGAGCACCATCCCCGGTCTGTTCGTGATCGGTGAAGCAAACTTCTCAGATCACGGCGCTAATCGCCTGGGCGCGTCGGCATTGATGCAGGGTCTGGCTGATGGCTATTTCATCCTGCCCTACACCATTGCCAACTTCCTGGCTCAGGTTAAGCCGGGTGGCATCACTGCCGACCGGCCTGAGTTTGCCGCGGCTGAGGCTGAAGTGACCCAACGAATCAATCGCCTGCTTAGCATTAACGGCAAACGCACAGTTGATTCATTCCACCGTGAGCTGGGCAAGCTGATGTGGGATAAGTGCGGTATGGCGCGCAATGCGCAGGGTCTGCGCGAAGCGCTTCAGCGCATCCCAGAGATTCGGGCCGAGTTCTGGGAAAATGTCAATGTGCCCGGCGAGGCGGGTGATCTCAATCAGGCGCTTGAAAAAGCTGGACGGGTCGCCGATTTCCTCGAATTAGCTGAGTTGATGTGCATCGATGCGCTGCATCGCGAAGAGTCGTGCGGTGGCCACTTCCGCGAAGAGTATCAGACGCCCGATGGTGAGGCGCTGCGCAACGACGAAGAGTTCTCGTATGTGGCGGCCTGGGAGTTTACCGGCGATCTGGACAAGCCGCGCCTGCATAAAGAACCGCTGGTCTTCGAGTATGTCAAGCCAAGCCAGCGCAGCTATAAGTAGTCACTGTGGATGATAGCGACCAGGTCAGACAGCATTACTGCCGCCGGTTGGCTCGCAACTGGCGGCTGGAGATAACGTATGAAGAAGATGAAGATCACGCTCAAGATCTGGCGGCAGAAGAACCGCTCGACACCCGGCGAGTTCAAGACGTATGTGATGGATAACGTTAATCCCGATATGTCGTTTCTCGAGATGCTTGATGTGCTTAACGAGGAACTGATCTTGCGGGGTGAAGAGCCGGTTGCGTTTGATCACGATTGTCGCGAAGGCATCTGCGGTATGTGCTCGCTGATGATCAATGGCGTGGCCCACGGTCCCAAGAACGCCATTACAACCTGTCAGTTACACATGCGCAGTTTCAACGATGGCGACACGATTACGGTCGAACCGTGGCGCGCCTCGGCGTTTCCGATCATTAAAGATCTGGTCGTTGATCGCAGCGCGTTCGACCGTATCATCCAGGCTGGTGGCTATATTAGCGTTAGCACCGGCTCGGCTCCTGATGCCAACACAATCCCGGTATCTAAAGTTGCTGCCGATCGCGCGATGGATGCGGCAGCCTGCATCGGCTGCGGCGCGTGCGTGGCGGCTTGCCCCAACGGTTCGGCCATGCTCTTTACCGCTGCTAAGGTGACTCATCTGGCTCTGTTGCCGCAAGGTCAACCTGAACGGTATCAGCGCGTGGTTAATATGGTAGCGCAGGCCGATTTTGAGGGCTTTGGTAACTGCACGAACATCGGTGAGTGCGCTGCTGTCTGCCCCAAGGAGATTAGCCTTGATACTATCGCGCAGCTCAATCGCGATCTGATTGGAGCAGCGTTGCGCGGTATCGAACCCAATACGCCGGTTGTGCCAGCCACTACCCGGTAAATACCTGGTTGATCAGAGAGTCGCGCTGTGGCGCGACTCTCTTTTTCTCGCGCAGCCATTACGCCTTATGCAGGGCGCGGTGCGCGCGCTCGCGCCACCTGTTCCAGCACTTCCAGCGTCGTTGCTGCCGCGCGTCGATACGAGAAGCTGGCTGCCCGCGCCAGTCCGCGCGCGCGCAAATCATGGCGCAATGCTTCATCCTCAAGCAATCGAATAAGGGCCGTCGCCCAGCCGGCGACATCATCCGGCGCAATCCGCAGCGCTGCCGCACCCACCACTTCGGGGAGCGAACTGGCATCACTCACGATTGTCGGCGCGCCACAGGCCATCGCTTCTAACGGCGGCAAACCAAAACCTTCATAGCGCGAAGGGTAAGCAAAGATGGCGCAAGCCTGATAGAGGAGCGGCCCATCGCTGACCGGCACGTCGATTCGGCGCACCGCCGGGCCAAGATCGAGATCGGCAATCAGTTTGTCGATGTCGGGGAAGAGGCGCGCGTCGCGGCCCAAGGCGCGCCCGGCAATCGCCAGCGTTACGTGTTGATGGCGACGACGCACTAGCGCAAATGCCCGCAGCAGTGTCTGGAGATTTTTGCGTTCATCAAGCCCACCCACATAGTAGATGAACGGCGATGGCACACCATACCGGGCCATCACCAGCGCCTGCGCCGCAGCCTGATCAGCCGGTGGACAAAACTGTTCGCCCGCCGCCAGATAGGATACCGTGACCCGTTCAGGTGGCAGGCCGAGATAATTGAGCAGCGCACTCCGGCTGAAATTCGAGAAGGTCAGCACATGCGCGCTGCGCAGCGCCGCCCGCCGCGCCAGTGCCATGTAAAGGCGGACACTCCAGCTTCCGCGGTAGGCCGGTAAGAGGAGTGGGATTAAATCGCCGATGGTCGTGACCACCGGCTGCCGCGCTCGCAACGGTGGGGCAAAATAGGGCACAAAGATCACCGTTGGCTGGCCATTACCTGCCAATCGGGCTGCAATAACCGGCACTGCTACCTGCTCAAAGATCACCTTCGCAAGCTGGCGTGGACCGCCGATCTTGATTGGAATAGCTTCAACACCAAACGGTATTTCCGGCAGCGCCGCGCTGGCTGGCAGCAGCAACACATACCGATGTTGCGGCGCAAGCCGATGCAGCCACGGCAACAGATTGCGCAGATATTGACCAATCCCTACTGCCGGCTGGAGCCAAAAGCTACCATTGATAATGATCTGCACACTGGACTCCTCAACAAGCTGCGAGGATCAGGAGGATAACAGGCGGGTGTGTCACTTCTAATGATAGCCGATCTTCGCGGAATTGTAACCAACCGTTGCGCCGATTGACATTGCTGTTTCGCCGTACTATAGTATCCCGACAATCGCACTTCCTCAAATGACCCGGTTGATGCATCGCGAGGTTTTCATGCAGCCACATCTGTCCAATCTCAAACCAGAGTCATGGCTCGTCGCTGCCGGTAGATCAGCGGATCCCGGAGCGCCATTAAATGTGCCGCCGATTCTGGCATCTAATTTCATTATCGGTCAGGATCGCGCATATGCGCGGAACGATGCCACCCCCACATGGGAAGCGCTTGAAGAAGTGATCGGCGGCCTCGAAGCTGGCCGCGCTGTAGCCTTCGCTTCGGGCATGGCAGCCATTGCGGCAGTCTTCGATCAGTTACCGGCAGGCGCTTTGGTCGCGTTACCCGATGATTGCTACCAGGGCGTAGTTGGGCTGGCAATGGCCGGCGCAGCCCGCGGACGCTGGGCAGTGCGACGGATTGCGCTCACCGACACTGCCGGCTGGCAACAGGCCTGCGCCGAAGCCGATCTGATCTGGCTTGAGTCGCCGTCAAACCCGCTGCTCATTGTCGCCGACCTGGCCGCAATCTGCGCCGCGCCGCGCAAACCCGGCGCTATCGTTGCGGTTGATAACACCTTCGCGACTCCACTTAATCAACAACCGCTTGCGTTCGGCGCCACAGTAGCAGTGCAATCTGCCACTAAATTCATCGGTGGTCATTCCGATCTGCTGGCAGGCGTTGTTACCACTCGCGACGAGCAGATCTGGCGCCAACTGCGCCACTCGCGCGAACTGAACGGCGCTACTCCCGGCGCACTCGAAGCTTTCCTGGCCCTGCGCGGCGCGCGCACACTCGCGTTACGGCTCGAACGCGCGCAACGCAATGCGCTTGAACTGGCTCACAGACTTGCTCAACACCCTATGGTGACCTGTGTGCGCTATCCAGGTCTGCCCTCGCACCCAACTTACGAGACGGCCCGGCGAGTTTTAAAGGGCTTCGGCACGATGATCTCGTTCGATCTGCTTGGCGATGCTAGCGTCGCCGACGCTGTATGCCGTAACGTCCGCCTCATTCGTCATGCGACCAGCCTTGGCGGAGTTGAGTCGACGATGGAACGAAGAGCGGCAATTCCTGGTCAAGAGCATCTGCCGCCAACCCTTTTGAGGTTGAGCGTTGGGATCGAAGATGTTGATGATCTGTGGCAGGATCTTGTCAGCGCGATGCAGGCTGCAGCGGGATAGACCACTTTCGTCGGGCCAGAGCAAGCCCTGTCAAGGCCGCGTTTGCCGCGCCAGCGCCGCCTCAACCTGGGAATGCGCGCCGTTGGCGCGCACTTGCGGTGGAGTCAAGGTGCCGCTGACCTTTGGCAGAATCACTGCCAGCCGCAGCGAGATAGACCGCATTCTGCGGGACAGAACATTGCCTGTCGATGCCGGGTTGCCGCGCCAGCGCCGCCTCACCCCAACTGCGCCCGCTCGGCGCGTAGACAGGCAGCCAGCGCTTCGACCGGTGGAAATTCGGCAGCCCAATCATCGTTCAATGGCCAGAACTCATCAAGACCACGCGCGCCAGCGCGCTCATAGGCCAGCGCCTGCGCCATCAACTCGAGCCGGTCGATTGCCTTCACCAGGCGCGCTTCGCGCGACGAACCACTGGCGTATTCCTCCCATAACGCAAGGTATTCAGTTCCGCGCGGCAAATTGCCGATCAGGCTAACCAACCCATCACGCTCAGCCCGGCGTTTTGTCTCCTGCCCCAGCAACTTTGTGGCTGAAGCCGGCAGATCGCCCAGCAACGACTCGGCCAGATCGTGCAAGAGCGCAATTGCCAGCAAACGACCGCGATCG
Source organism: uncultured Chloroflexus sp. (assembly GCF_937129525.1). Lineage (GTDB taxonomy): Bacteria > Chloroflexota > Chloroflexia > Chloroflexales > Chloroflexaceae > Chloroflexus. The sequence goes on from NZ_CAKZNK010000018.1 coordinate 7,259, forward strand.
ATATCTTCGATGAGATCGCCTATCAGCAAGCACAGGACGGCCACGCTATATGAATGCCCGGCAATACTCTCAACTTCGCGCACGCCACGTTGAAGCCATCCGGTGCGCGGCAAAAGCTTTAATGATAACAATCGAGGGAGTAAGGCGTTTAATTCAGGCAGATCCACATACCTTTCCCTTCCGCATAGTGAACGTACCGGGCCGGCGTTGTGAAACAACGTTTGCGAATTCCGATCAGATTTCTGTTGGTGACCGTTCTATCTCAGATTTTACTATCCACTGTCAAGCCCTGAACCAACGCTCGTTTCGCGTGGCGCAAATAAGCGCACTGCCCGCAACGTTGCCATCATCTGCGCCGCATCTTCAGCCATACGCACAATACGATCGAGACTTCCGCGCAACGACGCATCAGTCACCTCTTCGCGTACCAGTTGCGCTTCGCCCACGATTACTGTCAACACCTGACTGATATGGTGAGTGACGGAACGGACGGTCAACTGCGCCTCATCAACCGCGGTTTGCAACCGCTCAAATTCGCGCACCTGCTGGCGAAGCTGGTCGTAACTGACTGCGCGCCGCAGCGTGTAACGCAGGGTTTCGTGATTGATCGGTTTGGTGAGATAATCAAACGCTCCCGCCGCCAGCGCTTCGATCGCTGCCTTTGGCGAGTCATTGGCGGTGGTGACAATAACTAATGGCCGATCGATCTCAGTCGATAACCCGGTGAGAATGTCAAAACCACTACCATCAGGCAAGCCCAGATCGAGCAGAATAACCCGCGGATGCCGGTTCAGGATTGCCAGGCGCGCTTCGGCTACATTGCGCGCTGTATCTACCGCATACCCCTCGCGCCGTAACATCGTGGTCAGCGAGAGTTGCAGAATCTGGTCATCTTCGACTAACAGGATTGGTTCTTGCACAGTGTGCCCTCTCTATAACCATAATTACGCCGGAGATGGACAACAAAACGAGCCTTATCCGGGATGTTTACCTCTATCCCATCGTCTGACATTGCGGGCAAAAATACGTACTCCGTTGCGCGACAACAATGCGCTCAATCGGCATTTGACAACGCGGGCATGGCTCACCGGCCCGATCGTAGACGTTGAAATGCTCTTGCTGAGTGCCGCGTCGCCCATAGCCATCACGATAGTTGCGCAACGAACTTCCCTGATTGGCAATCGCTTCCATCAGCACTGTCCGAATCGCCTGGTGAAGACAGGCTATCCGATCCGCCGTCAACGCGCCACCCGGCGTAAGCGGATGGATACGAGCCAGCCAGAGCGCTTCATTGGCATAGATGTTGCCGATACCGGCTACGAGTCGCTGATCGAGCAACAGCGCCTTAATCGGCGCGCGCCGGTCGCGGAGCTGTTCGGTCAGTATCGCCGGCGTGAATGTATCCATCAGCGGTTCAGGGCCGTGCGCAGCGTCAAGCGCAGCCAGGCCAATCGGATCGAGGAGATGAACCCGCCCAAATTTCCGCTGATCGTCGAACATCAAGCATCGACCATCGTCAAGATCGAGGGCAAAATGGACATGCGGCGCTGCGGCTGCCGCCGGTTCGGTAACCAGCAGATGACCTGACATGCGAAGATGGATCGCCATTGTCCACGCGCTATCGAGCGAGAGCAACAACCACTTAGCGCGGCGACCAATCGCCTCAATACGTCGTCCGACCACCAAAGCGGCAAATTCCGGGGCTGGCGGCGTCAGCATGCGCGGCCAGTCGAGTTTTGCCAGTCTCACAATCGCGCGCCCCACAAGTTGCGGTTCCAGCGATCGGGCAACCGTCTCGACTTCAGGCAATTCTGGCATAACGCCCTCATCTACTCTCGCCATTCTGCCGCGCCATCTGCCCAATGTTCCTGCTTCCAGATCGGCGCGATCTCTTTGATCCGATCCATGATATAGGCAGCGGCGGCAAATGCCGCATCGCGATGGGGCGCTGCCACCACAACCAGCACCGCCGTTTCGCCGATCTCTAGCCGTCCCACCCGATGATGAACGCAAACCCGCCCAATCGGCCAGCGCGCGCGCGCCTCATCGGCAATCTGCCGCAAGACCGGCACAGCCATCTCGGTATAGGCTTCGTAAACCAGAAACGCGGTGGGACGACCACCAAAATTGTTGCGAACGACACCACTGAAGACCACGACCGCTCCATCATCTGGGGTCTGTGCCGCTGCTGCCAGCGGCGCCGGATCGAGCGGTTCGGTTGTAATCACAAATGGTTCAACCATCGTCGGCTTCTCCGCGCGATTTGCGACTCTCGTTAAAAAGCAGCTACAGACGCTCGCCGTGGTTTGACTATCCATTACCGACCGCCACTTACTGGCGGAATAAAAGCCACTTCATCGCCATCAGCCAGGATCGTGCTCGGCTGACCAAACTGCTGATTCACCGCGAAGAGCAACCGCCCGGTATAGCCGGCCAGGCGCGGGTATTCCGTCACCAGTTGTTCCCACAACTGACCGAGTGTTGTGCCTGCGGCCAGCGTATACTGCGCGCTTGCCCGCCCGACAATATCGCGATGTCCGGCAAAAAACCGCACTGTAACGGTAATCATCGCTTCCCTCTTACTCCCAATCGCTTACAGCCGAGCCTCAATGCCGCCATCGGCAGTAATCACTGCGCCGGTCACATAGCCCGCAATCGGGCTAAGCAGACAAAGAATGACACCGGCCACTTCTTCAGGAGTGCCCAACCGACCGAGCGGCGTCCGCCGGGCAAACGCGCGCAACGCCTCATCAGGACGCTGAGCGTTGATCAGGGTCGCATTGGCGCGCAACAACGACGTATCAATCAAGCCGGGGCAGACGCAATTTACCCGAATGCCATCGGCAGCGCCATCGAGCGCCATTGCCCGCGTCAGCGCAATGACTCCGCCCTTCGATGCGGAATACGCAGCCCAACCCGCCTCGGCGCGCAAACCGTATACCGAAGCGACGTTCACAATTGCGCCACCGCCACGCCGACGCAATTCCGGCATCACAAAGCGCGACACCAAAAAGACGCCGGTGAGGTTTACATTAATGATCTCTTGCCAGAGCTGTAACGTAGTGCTTTCAATGGTGCCAGGTTGCTGAATACCAGCATTGTTAACCAGCAAATCGATCCCGCCAAACGCAAGCACTGTTTCGTTAGCAATGCGGGCCGCATCGGCCTCGTCGCTCACATCGGCGATTACAGCGAGAGCGCGGCCACCCCAGGCATTGATCCCGGCGACCAGCGCCGTCGTTGCCGCTTCATCGCGGTCAGCAATAACCACAGCCGCGCCTTCACGAGCCAGCGCCAGCGCAGTGGCGCGGCCAATCCCTTGCGCGCCGCCGGTCACAATGGCAACCTTGCCTTGAAACTCCATAGTCACGACTCCACCTCTTGCTCAGAGGGCAATGCCGGCCCCGGGCCGGTTGGCCGCAGCGCCTCGGCGGCTACCCGTCGCCAGAACGCGCTGAAACGACGCGGCGGCTCACCGCGCCACGACACAAACGGCTGCGGCTCGTGGATGACTACCTGCAATCCGGCTGCGCGTAGCCCGGTAACGTAACGCTGAAAGCGCGGCGCCACGCTGGCGGTGACATGCGCCGTCAGAGCGCGATGTTCGGCGGCAAAAGCGCGCACCTCATCGACGACCACGCCGCGCCGAATACTACCGGCCCGCCCGGCTATCGCCTCTAATGCGCATTCATACAGGAAAAACAGGCGTTTGAAGCTGAGTTGAGCCGCAGCCAGAAACGGCTCATCGAAGACAAAGATGGCTGGCGCCTCTGGGTTGGCCAGCAGCGCTGGATCGTTCGGACTGAGGCTATCGCCGTGGAGCCAGACGATTGCGCTCATCAGCGTCCCTCCAGTTCGGCGAGCGACACCCCAAACAGGCGCCAGGCCAGATTCTCGTAACTGTCATCGAACGGGCACCCGCCTGACGCCAGCGCGCATCTGGAGCAGAAAGCGTCGCCGCTGAATCGTTCGACATTTTGCCGGTTGAAGATGTATGGCTTGTGGCTAAAGGTGCTGCCTACCCACTGCCACGACAGGCTATTTGAGGCCGGATCGCCATCGAGCAGATGGCGATAAAACAGTTCAGCCCCTTCCCGCCAGTCAACTCCAAGCCAGTGTTGCGCATAAGCCGCCACCCACATCCGGGCATGGTTGTGCATGTAGCCAGTCGTGTAAAGTTCTTGCAACGACTCATCGATGCAAACCAGACCGGTCTGCGCCGACACCACCTCAGGCGGCAACGAACGACGCGGCGCGCGCGCGCGGCGCTTTGCCGGTTCAATGTCCTGATAAATCTGATCGCCGAGGTGGGCATACACAAGCTGCCAGAACGCGCGCCAGGCCAGCTCATTGACAAACTTTTCCGTGTCAGGCGTAAGACCGAAGCGGCTTATGATCGAGTCACGCACTTCGGCAAGAGTCAACACCCCGTGGCGAATGTATGGCGAGAGCGCCGACACGTTGCGCCGCGGCGCAACGTCGTTGCGCGCGCGGGCATAATTGCGGGCGTCAAATGCGCGGAGACGCCGCAAGGCAGCTCGCCGCCCCCCGCGAATCGGCGAAGGCGTTGGCGGGCCGCTGTAGAGGCCGGCAAGCGCCTCGGCCAGGTATGCGGCCTGTTCGGCGCGATTTGTCAGGTCAGTGCGAAGTTGCATACGAATCTTTAACCTGCTCCTTCTTTTGGAGTATACCACGAAGCTGAGGCGTACTGTTTGCCTTGATGAGGAAAGACGCGCAGATCATGGAGAAAGCGGACAGCGGCTGCTTTTCGCGACCAGCCAATGCGCTGCTATTAGCGCTCAATATTCGCGAGCGACCCGAGTCGGCTTTGCGCCGACACGCAGCGCCGCCTACCCCGGTCAGGGGGACGGTTCATTGTCGCCGCATTGACCGGGCAATCGACGGTAAACAACGCCCACCGCGATCCGCAAAGCTGGCGCATCGCGCGAATAGTCTGGCAATGGATCTCGCTTGCAGCCAGCGCCTCGCGCCATGTCACAAATCAGCGCGGCGCGCCAGGCATCGGCGCGCCGCGCTAGTCTCACCAACCACTTCGCCCCGCTAGCGCGTCACCAGCGGCACGTAGATGCTGCGAGATCCGCCACTGCTGTCAGGCAGGTCGCTGGCCAGCGCCTCCCCCGCGCTGGCCTGATAGAAGCCGCCAGCGGCGCCGGCATTGGCGTCACTGATCTCCAGATACACCGTTTCCCCCGCCCGCAACGCATACGTGACAACCGGATACCCGCCGGACACACCGTCACTCGTCCCGCGCGCCAGCTCCGTCCCATCGGCGGACAGCAGGCGCAGGCGCGGCTGCGCGCCCGCCGCCCCGGTCACGCGGAAGGTGATCGAACCGGCGGTCTCCGCCGTGACCTGAAACACGTCGCGATCCCCGGCGCGGTCAACGCGGCCGACCACATCGTGGTTGGTCGGCATGATCCAGGTGGCCGTCGCCGGCGTATCGCCGTGATCGTCCGGCCGCACATTGCGCACCTCGATGCTGAGTTCGGACACCACGTCGAACGATTCGCCGACCGGGATCGGCGCCGGCAGCGGAATGTCTTCGTCTGGCGGCGGCGGCGCCGGCTGACCACTCACCGGCAGCTCGCGCGCCGCGCCGTTCGGGTTGGTGAAGCGGGCGCGCAGCACGTGCGTCCCGTCCATAGCATAACCGGTCAGCCCGCTATAGATCCCGTCCTCCGCGATCCAGTCAGGAGCGACTCCGTCATCGCGCAGGAGCACCGGCTGGCGGCTGCCATCGGGCGCGCGCAGTTCGGCCTCCACCGTCGCGCCGATGATGGGATGCGCGCGCTGGAGCATCGCGATCACCCGAATCGGCATCGGATAGCTGACGGTCTCGCCGTCTAGCGCGTGCAGCGTAACAGTGAACGTCGGCGTGGCCGGCACGGCCTGCGCTGTTGCATCAGCCCAGACAATGCGCAGATTGCTGCGCGCGCGATCGCGATCCTCCGGCCTCGTTAAGTCAATGCGCGGTAACTGATTCGGCCCCGGCGCGACGGCGGCGAGGTTCGGGCAGAACCGTCTCGTGGGAAACACCCACGCACTGTGTCGAGGGTCGCGTTCAGGCGGGCGCGCCAGCGTCTCCCAGCCGCTGGCCTCGTACATCCGATGCTGGGCCGTGTTGCGGGTGTTGTTCTGCGCCACGGAAAAGTTTAGCCATTTATAATTGCCATTTGTCGCCTTCCATTGACTGTTCATAATGGAATGAACGACTGCGGTATCGTCTTTGCATGGCAACCATGGATTTTTGGAATTGCACACATCCTTCCCAGCATATTCGTCATAGAGACCGTAGAAGTAATGGCCAAACTCGTGCGCTAGCGTGTAACCGCCGTCTTTAATGCGCTGTAGATAGTTCACTGACGAGGACCGGAACTGGTCACACATCTCGATGCGCAGCCCTGGTCTGCCGTAGCCGGAAACGTGCGCATTGGGATGGCACGACTCCTTAACCCACACGATGTCGGCCTTGTCATGCCACGCGCCGTTGAGATAGAAGGTCACCGTGCCGAGGGTGTGCGCGCCGTTCGACATTTCAAACACGGCATCGGCGAAATAGCGAATCATCTCCTCGTAGCGCTGGCGTCGATCAGGCGGCGGATTGTCATGCATCGAGATACTGAGATTGATCACGGTATCGGGGCGGCCTTCAATGCTATAAGTCTCGCCGCTGGTGAAACCGCCAGCAAGCGGATTGCCGGCGAGGTCACGAATGCTCGTGCCCGAGGAGCGCACGTCGAGCCGGAGGGCGCCGTTGCCGCTTCCAGTCGCCACCGTCACCGTGTAGGTGATCGGCCCGCCGCTAACACTGACCACGCTCTCGCCGCTCAGACTGCCGTCGGTCGTCAGGCTGAAGGAGGAAGGACTGACGCCAGTCACCGCCTCTGAGAAGGAAACGAAGAATGCGACGCGATTGGCGCTGGTCGGACTGTAATCAGCGCGGGTGATTGAGCGCACGATTGGTATTGAACGGTCTAACGTATACGCCTCGCCGCTCGTGAAACCACCGTACAGCGGGTTGCGCGCCGCGTTGTTGTAAATGCTCGCGCCGGCGCGCACATCGAGGCGCAGCGTGCCGTTGCCGCTCCCGGTCGCCACCGTCACCGTGTAGGCGGTCGGCCCGCCGCTGACCGCCACCACCTGCGCGCCGCTGATCCCGCCGCTGGTGGCGAGGGTGAAATCTGCCGCGTCTACCTCAATGACCGGTTGCGAGAAGGTCACCTGGAACGCCACGCTGGCCGCGCCGGTGGGATTGGCGTCCAGGCGGGTGATCGCCTGCGCCACCGGCAAGACGCTCAGCGGATGGCGTGGTGCCGCCGCCTGTCCTGACCAGTTCGCTCCCCAGCAGCGCAGGGTATTCTCAGTGGTGATCGCGCAGGTGTGAACATAGCTCGCGCTCACCGCCACCACCGCCCCCAGGTCGGCCGGCACCGACGCCTGCCCATCCTCGTTATCCCCCCAGCAGCGGAGGGTGTTGGCCGCCGTGATCGCGCAGGTGTGTCCCCAGCCC
>NZ_CAKZNK010000019.1 GCF_937129525.1 uncultured Chloroflexus sp.
TAGCCGGGGGTAGGGGCGCAGCGGTGCTGCGCCCTTCTGTTGTTGCTAGCGGGTAGCCGAGAGGCGAGAGGCGATAGGTGATAGGTGATAGGTGGTCTCTGCGGTCGCGGGCGTTCATCATCTTCCGCGAGTAGGGGCGGGTTTCAAACCCACCCCTACAGACGTTTCCCCCCCTGCCTGGAGGGGCTGGTTGGTTGTGGCGTGGTATGTCGCCAGGGGATAGGCGATAGCTGATAGGCGATAGGCGATAACCAATCGTTTCTCTGCGCACTCTGCGACCTCTGCGGTAAATGAATAGGCTACAGGCGAACAGGGAGATCTTCCGCTCGTTGGGAACGAGAACCCGATTTACGCCGTCGCCATTGCTGCTTTCTGTTTCGCCTTCTCTTCCTCCACCAGCACGCGACGCAACACCTTGCCTACCAGCGTCTTTGGCAGCTCGGTGCGGAACTCGACCTCGCGCGGCACTTTATACGGCGCCAGATGTAGCTTGCAGAACTCCTTGATCTCTTCAACGGTTGGCTGCTCGCCCGGCTTCGGCACAATAAATGCCTTCACCGTATCATCACCGCGCTGTGGGTGTGGAATGCCAACCACCACCGCCTCCATCACCTTTGGATGCATGAAGAGGACTTCCTCTACATCGCGCGGCAATACCTTCAAACCGCCAACGTTGATCATGTCCTTCTTACGATCGACAATGTAGAAGTAGCCATCTTTATCGACACGGGCAATATCGCCGGTGTGCAGCCATCCTTCACTGTCAATCGTTTGCGCCGTCTCCTCAGGCCGTTGCCAGTACCCCTTCATCACCTGCGGCCCGCGCACGCACAATTCACCGGTCGCATCGCTGCCAGGCTCAATCTCCCGGCCTGTATCGAGATCGATCACCTTGGCCTCGGTATCAGGCAGCGGAATTCCGATGCTGCCGGCCCGTCGCTCGCCAAAAACCGGGTTGCAGTGCGTCACCGGGCTGGCCTCAGTCATGCCAAAACCTTCCACCAGGCGACCGCCGGTAAGCTGACCGAACTTCTCCTGAACTTCCATCGGTAGCGGCGCCGATCCGCTAATACATGCCTTCACGCTGCGCAGATCGTATTCGTTGACCTTGGGATGATTGATAATCCCGATGTACATTACCGGCACGCCGGGGAAGAGCGTGCAGCGTTCGCGCTGAATCACATTCATCACATTGTCAATCGGGCGCGGGCTGGGCACAATCACAATCTCGGCGCCGATGTGGATGCTGTACATCATGGCTACGGTCATCCCATAGACGTGGAAGAAGGGGATAGCCGCCATCATCTTCTCGCCGCCGGGTTGCCCGCGGGTCAGCCATGCCGCAACCTGTACCGTATTGGCGATCAGGTTGCGATGGGTTAACATAGCAGCTTTCGGCAGGCCGGTCGTGCCACCGGTGTACTGGAACAGCGCCACATCATCGGGGCTAACGTTTACTTTGGGCGGCGTAGGACCATACTTCTCCAGCAGATGTTGGAAGAAGAAGATGTCCTGCTCGGGCATCACATCCACCCACTCTGGCGTCTTCTTCTGCGCGCTCTTCACCAGCAGGTTCGATGGGAAGCCGAGCGTATCGAAGATATGCGCCACAATCACCCGCTTAACCGGAGTCTCGGCCCGCACCTCGCGCAGACGCGGCCAGAAGATGTTCAACAGCACAATCGTTTCGGCGCCCGAGTCGTGCAACTGATGCTGCAATTCGCGCCCGGTATAAGTGGGGTTGGTATTGACGACAATCGCGCCCAGTCGCATGCAGGCATAGAAGGTGATGATGTAGTGTGGTGAGTTAGGCAACATCACCGCTACCCGATCCCCCTTGCGCACGCCAAGCTGGTAAAGCGCCGTCGCCATCCGATCAACTTTTTCGTTCAACTGCCGGTACGTCATCTTGCCGCCGACGGTGAATCGTCCGCCTAGCAGGTAGCGCAAGACGAAATTAGTAGCTGTGTGGTCGGCGTAGGTCTTGGCACTGTTGTGCAGCATGTCGCTGAGCGTTATGTCCGGGTACGTCAGCGATGGCGGCACACCCGGTTCGTAGTACGACAACCAGACTTTGTCCAATTTGCACCTCCTTGTGCGCTTAAGTGGGTCGGGAATAAGCGCCTGTACTGCTGCGCGGTGAAAGCAACTCCAACGCTCTCACCGCATCCAATCGTGACTATACATCGTCGCGGAGCCAGCCCCGTTCGCGAGCAATGAATTTAATAGTGGCATCGTCCGGCGGATATAATCCGGCTGCCTGATAAGCGTAGGCGAGCAGCGCTGCGCCGCCAATCAGACCAATAATCAGTCCAAGTAGAAAGGTGAAGACTCCGATCACCTGTTTCATATAACCTCCCCGTAACTATATCCCATATGCATTGGGGGAATACATATCGATTGTACCATATTTTACCGGTTCTGGAAGTGGATCGAGTATAATAAAGGTGTTGCCGCTCTGCTCCTTCCCAATACGTGTCCATATGTTATTCGTCCACTTATTTTACCAGTCTTGTTTCACTGGTTGCTGCTCGATGATCTGAACAAGGAGTTGTCCAATGGCTAAAGTGAAAATGACGCGGGGAAAGTTCAATGGCATCCAGGCTTGCGCTGATGCTAATGGTATTATTGCAGCCGCGGCAATGGATCAGCGCGGTTCGCTCAAGAAAGCAATTGCCAAAGCTCGTGGCGCTGATGCAACCAACGAAGATCTGACCGCATTCAAGACGGCAGTAACCCGCATTTTGACTCGCTACGCCAGCGCGATTTTAATGGATCCAGAATATGGCCTGCCCGCTATCGCTCAACGCGCTCCCGGTACCGGTGTGTTGCTCGCTTACGAGAAGACCGGTTATGATGCGTCGGTGCGCGGTCGTTTGCCCGATCTGCTCGATGTCTGGAGTGTGCGCAAGTTGAAAGAAGCCGGCGCTGATGCGATCAAGATTCTTCTCTACTACAATCCGTTTGACGATGCCGCTATCAATGACATCAAGCATGCCTTCATCGAGCGGATTGGCGCTGAGTGCGCGGCGAATGATATTCCCTTCTTCCTCGAACCGATTGCCTATGATGATACCGTCGGCGACGAGAAGAGCTTCGAATTTGCGCTGGTCAAGCCCAGGTATGTGACCGCCTACATGGCCGAGTTTTCGAAGCCCCAGTACGGCGTCGATGTGCTCAAGGTTGAAGTGCCGGTCAATGTCAAGTTTGTCGAGGGGATGCGGGTATTTAGCGGCCAGAAGGCGTATAGCCGCGAAGAAGCGAAAGAATTTTTCCGCCAGGCTGCCGATGCTGCTCGCAAGCCCTTCATCTACCTCAGCGCCGGTGTCTCTGATGAGGTCTTCCGCGAGACGCTCGAACTGGCCGCCGAGGCTGGTACACCGTTCGCCGGCGTGCTCTGTGGTCGCGCAACCTGGCAAGATGGTATTCCAGTCTACGCCCAGCACGGTCTGGCTGCGCTTGAGTCCTGGCTTGAAGATCGCGGTGTTGCCAATATTATGGCTCTGAATGAGACGCTGGCCAAGGGCGCAAAGCCGTGGTGGACGATTTACGGTGGTCTGGAGAATATCGAAATAGTTGACCTTCCGACGCTGAACTGATCGCGTTCGCTGCCGTTTACGCTCACGCCGAAATTGATCGCTTCCCTTCGTCTAACGGTTTCGCCCTCTCTCACACGAGAGGGCGAAACTGTCGGGCTGTGCATGCTGATACCGGTTTCAGGCGCAATGATATTGCTGACAGCGATTGCTACGATTTCACCAAAACAAGAGACAGGCTGATAGCGTTCTGTTCGACACCCTCACACCGAATCACATCCCCACAATTCCCATCCCGCCACGACCGGCGCGGCGCAATCGCTCAATGGTTGACCAGCGTGGCGCTACCGGCACTCGCACTGGTGGCAGGCCCTGCGCGATCAGGCGCATCGAGTCCCGCCAGCGTGCCGGTAATGCTCCCACTTCTGCCCCGCTCTGCGCAGACTCTTCGGCTAGAAGCAAGGTGATTGCCGCCACTGCTGCCGCTGCTTCTTCTTCAGTCGGCGAGCCAGTAATGATATGCATAGAACTGCCTCTCATCGTTGCGTCAATCTCGTTGTGAAATGTGTTCATCTCTATCGCCGAACCAACCGCTGCACCATCACCCGCTGCGCTGTCAGTTCGCGTTCGGCGGGTAATGGCGGTACCTCAATCTGTGTTCCATAACGTCGGCGCAAAGCCAGCTCAATCAGGTGATCGGTCAATTGCGGATTTTTCGGCAACAATGCGCCGTGCAGGTAGCAACCAAAGGTATTGCGATAGATTGCGCCACCCCAGCCATCCTGACCGTTGTCGCCATAGCCGATCAATACTCTACCCAATGGCCTGACCCCTGCGCCGTGGAATGTGCGCCCGCTGTGATTTTCAAAGCCGACCAACCGCCATGGCCCTTGTCCGAGATCGACCTCGATCACGATGTTGCCGATCATGCGTTGCTTGCCGGCGATCGTATGCACATCGAGCGCACCCAGACCGGGTAATCGTTCGCCGGTATGGGTAAGAAAGTAGTGACCAAGCAACTGATAACCGCCGCAGATCGCCAGCACAACCAGATCGTCCTCGATTGCAGCGCGCAGGGCCGGCCCCTGCCGTTCAATCAGGTCGGTGGTGATCAATGCCTGCCCACTATCCTGCCCGCCGCCAAAAAACGCCAGATCGACTGTCGTCCAGTCAATTGTATCACCGGGATTTACAGCGACGACTTCAAGCTCGATGCCTCGGCGCGCGCATCGCTGGCGTAATGCGATCACATTGCCGCGATCGCCATAGACATTCATATGGTCAGGATAGAGATGGGCTAACCGCAATGTGAACATAAGCCTGTCAGGTGGTAGCGTCGCGCCGTTTTTACTTGCGCACCAGATAATCGCCTTCGCCGATCCAGGTGTACGTTGTTAACTCTTGCAAACCCATTGGCCCGCGCGCATGTAACCGGTTTGTCGAGATCGCTACCTCGGCGCCTAGCCCAAACTGGCCGCCATCGTTGAAGCGTGTGCTGGCATTGACAAAGACTGCCGTGGCATCAACCTCGCGGGTAAAGCGGGCTGCGCTGGTCGGGTCGCCGGTCAGAATGGCTTCGGAGTGGCCACCGTATTGGGCGATGTGATCAAGCGCTTCGTCAATATCGCTAACCACCTTAATGGCGACAATCAATGCGAGAAACTCTTGGCCAAAATCGCTCGGATCAGCCGGTTTTAAGTTCCATGATTCGTGATCGGGCGTATCGGCCAGAATCGCTAGCGCTTCGAGATCGCAGCGCATCTCTACCCCGTGACGGGCAAGCGCCGCCGCGACCATCGGCAGGAAAGCAGGCGCTGCCGCGCGATGCACCAGCAATGTGTCGAGCGCATTGCATGCTCCCGGTCGCTGCACTTTGGCGTTGACGATCACCGGCACGGCGCGGGCAAAGTCGGCGCTCGGCTCGACATAAATATGACTGACCCCCATCCCGCCTACAATCACCGGCACGGTAGCATTCTCAACGCAGAAGCGGTGCAGACTGGCGCCGCCGCGCGGAATGATCATATCAACGTAGCGGTCAAGGCGCAGCAATTGCCGCACCAGCTCGCGGTCAGGATCGGTAATACTCTGGGCGGCAAAAGCGGGCAAGCCGGTCTGTTCCAGTGCAGTTGCAATCACTGTTGTCGTTGCCGCCACACTCCGGGCAATATCGCTGCCGCCGCGCAAAATGACCGCATTGCCGGCCTTCAGGCAGAGCGTGGCAATGTCGATCGTTACGTTCGGGCGCGCTTCATAAATCGCGCCGATCACGCCAATCGGCACCCGTCGCTTATACAGGCGCAATCCCGACGGCAATTCTCGTTGATCAAAGATCTCGCCAACCGGATCGGGCAGGTCTGCAACTTTGCGGCAATCCTCGGCGATGGCGGCAAGCCGCGCTTCGGTCAAGAGCATCCGGTCAATGATCGCCGGTGGTGTACCGTTCCGTTCGGCATCGGCGACATCGGCGGCATTGGCACTCAAAATGTCGCTCTGTCGGGCCAGCAAGCCATCGGCAATCGCATGCAGCGCCGCATTCTTCTGCTCAGTCGTCAATTTGGCCAGCGCCCGCGCCGCCGTCTTGGCGCGCCGGCCAATCGTTTCAAGATCGGTCATCGCGAGAGCCTCCCTGATCGTATTCGTCGTAGCGGCGACGTTCAGACTCAAGATAACGACGGGCACGCTCAAAGCGGTCGTCGAGTTCGCCCTTCTGGTATGCCTGCCAGAGTAACCATACAGCAGCCAGCACTAGCCCGCCTCCGATCACCATCAGCGGTAATAGCGCTGCGGCAAACACGTTTGAAGTGGCAATCACGACCATCGCTGCTGCGCCCAACGCAAAAGCGCGCCGCCGTCGTGAGCCGGGCGCGCTGCGCCGAAACTGCTCAATCAGCAGCGCGGCGATGACTATTGCCACAATTAGCCGAATGATGTCAGGACTCATATTGTCGTTCCCGTGGTATGTTCCTGGCGGCATTGTACCACAGCTACGCCGGTTCGGTTTAGCTTAACGCGGTTGTTCAGGCACTGTGCGCCGAACAGCAATATCCCCGATCCTGAAAGCTGCCCAGATCAGCAGGCCAAAACTGACGTAGTTGATCGGAGTGCGCAGCGCGTTCAATTGATTCCAGGTGTCGCGGGCCTGCGTCCAATCGGCTGGCGGCGCTGTCGGATCCCATCCCAGTACGGCGTTGTTGATCGGCACATTCAGTACAATCGTAAAGACACCGACTCCGAAAAAGAAGAGGATCCATCCCAACGCAGTTAGCCGCCAATACAGAGTATGACGTTCACGCCAGAGTCGAACCAGCGGGTACAATGGCAGCCACATGGCCAGATTGGCCACCACTATCACGCCGGTCGGGAAAGCGTCGAGGGCGCGAATCAATCCCTGCTCGATCCGGGTGTATTCGCCAGCGTTCAGAGTCATCAGAGTGGGGATAACGCCTTGCTCGAAGGTGTAGAGCAGGCCGGCAAACAGCCCAATCGCGAACGTGAAGATAAGGTGAATGATACGAATGCTCAGCATACGCTCTCCTGATCGTAATGCGTTCACCATAGCGGTGGCTCAAAGATTTTCAGCGCCAGAATGATGACTACCAGGATGCCCATCGCCATGCCAACCTGATTGGAACGGCGCGCCAAAGCCTGATATTCCGGATCGTCAGCGCCTTTCGCCGCCAGGGTGTTGATCTGGCGGTTGAGCAGCGGAGTGTAGACGCCATAGGCGATGCTCATGGCGATGAGGTAGAGCGCAATCGCTACCCATAGAAACGGCGCAACACTCTTTCCCCATACGATCATTAACACCCCGGTGACGCCACCGATGAGATAACATGGGTTGGCTACGTAATCATCGATCCATTTCACCCCGCGTAACGCAAAAGCGAGCTGCGTCGGATCGCGCGAGCCACGCATGATCCAGATCGCGTAGCTGGCGTTCAGGCCGACCGCCGTCATTGTGGTAAAGATGTGCAGGAAGACGAGGAGCGTGTATCCCAATGGATGCGCGCCGTCTGGTGGTGGGTGCATAGCTGTTCCTCCTTTGACGAGCAGACGATACGTTGACTATAATGGCAACCGTCTGGATGATCTATGTTGATTCATCCGTTTTGCTTTGCCAATCGTCCACACTCTATGGATGCATTCACCTCCATTCTCGACACGCTGCGCCTCAAAAGCAGCGTGTACTGCCGTTCTGAGCTGGGTTCGCCGTGGGGTTTGCACTTCGCGCCGCGTTCGTGTGCGGTCTTTCATGTATTGCACCGCGGTAATGGTTATGTGCGTCTGTCTCATGAAGAAGCGTTGCTGCCGTTGCGCGAAGGCGATGTGATCCTCTTGCCGGGAGGAGATGAGCATACGCTGCAAGAGACGCCAACGGCGCCGCTGTTCCGCAATATCGAGCTGGATCAATGGGGGGAATGCGCTTTGATGCGCTGGAGTGATCAACCAACGACTGTTGTACTGTGCGGAACGTTCGCCCTTGAGCAACAAGTCCTGCTTCCGTTGTTGACGCAGTTGCCTCGTCTCGTGCATATTCCGCGTAGCGAAGCCGATTCGCTTAACAGTGTGCTGGCGCTGATGGCTGCTGAAGCCGAGGCGTCACGGCCTGGCAAAGAGGTCATTCTGCGTCGGCTGGCCGACATTCTGTTCATTCAGATCATTCAGCGTTGGGTGGCGCTACAAGGTGTCGAACGCTGCGGCTGGTTGGGCGCGCTGCACGATCCGCTGATTGGCAAAGCCTTGAGCCTGATCCACTCGCATCCCCAACATCCCTGGACGGTTGCGGCGCTGGCGCAAGCCGTTGCCTGTTCGCGTTCGGCATTTGCCGCGCGTTTTGCCGCTCTGGTTGGCGAATCGCCAATCGCCTACCTGAACCGCTGGCGCGCGCAGTTGGCTGTTCGTCTGCTGGCCGAGCAACCGCGCGCAAAGGTGAGCGACATTGCCGCGCAGGTTGGCTACGATTCCGAAGCCGCTTTCAGCAAGGCGTTTAAGCGCCAGATTGGCGTCGCGCCGCGCGCGTATCGACTGTTAACCCAACAAGCCTATCCCAATCCAACAGCCTGAATATCCGGCAGTGGTGGCGCTGTTTCGCCATCCTTCTGATCGGGGCGACGTAACCTGATCGGCTGATAACACGTGCCACGCAGCCAGTGTCGCGACCGGTATTGCTCACTTTCCTGCGCGCGATTGCTGCTACCTGTGGTACTATACAAAAATAAGGCAATGCTGCCCGTCATCGTGACGGGCATTTTTGTGCGTTTCATTCCAGAAAACGAGGTGAAGGGTATGTCCGTTGGGGTGGCTTACACGCTGACCTTGCGCTGTCAGATCGAGAACCGGCCCGGTATGCTGGGCCGGCTCACGACGCTGATCGGCGAGTTCGGCGGCGACATCGGCGCCATCGATATTGTCCGCGCCGAACGCAACATTCTGGTGCGTGACATCACTGTGCGCGTGCAAGATGAACAACACGGTGAACAACTGGTAGCCGCGATCAACATGCTTCAGAACATCAAAGTGCTTCAGGTCAGCGACCGTGTATTCCTTACCCACCTTGGCGGCAAACTCGCCACTCAGAGCCGCGTCTCGCTCAAAACCCGCGATGATCTCTCGCTGGCGTACACGCCAGGTGTAGCTCGTGTCTGCCGCGCAATTGCCGATGACCCCGAAAAGGTCTATTCGCTCACCTGGAAGGGTAATAGCGTGGCTGTCGTCAGCGATGGTTCGGCGATCCTCGGTCTGGGTAACCTCGGCCCCGAAGCGGCAATGCCGGTGATGGAGGGCAAAGCGATCCTGTTCAAAGAGCTGGCGAATATTGATGCGGTGCCGATCTGTCTGCGCTCGCAAGACCCTGATCTGATTGTGCAAACCGTTGAGCAGATTGCTCCCAGCTTCGGTGGCATCAATCTCGAAGATATTGCCGCTCCTAACTGCTTTCTGGTTGAAGGTCGGCTCGAAGAGAGTCTCGATGTTCCGGTCATGCACGATGACCAGCATGGCACTGCTGTGGTAGTGTTGGCTGCCTTGCGCAATGCGCTTCGCCTCACCGGTAAAACGTTGTCCGATGTGCGGGTGGTTGTGAATGGCATCGGCGCTGCCGGTACCGCGATCATTCGCGCCCTGATCGAGGCCGGTGTGGGTGAGATTACGGCAGTTGATCGATTTGGGATTCTGGTCGAAGGTGATCATGCCCGCCAGACCCCAATGCAGCGGATTATTGCTTCTCTGACTAACCGCGAACGCCGTCGCGGCGATCTGTCGGTTGCGTTACGAGGAGCTGATGTCTTTATCGGCGTTTCCAGAGGGAATATCCTAACGCCTGACCACGTGCGCGCAATGAGCGCCGATCCGATCATCTTCGCTCTGGCCAACCCCATTCCCGAAGGCGATCCCGATATGCTGCGTCAGTACGCTCGTGTGGTTGCGACCGGTCGCAGCGATCAGCCCAATCAGATCAACAATGTGCTGAGCTTCCCCGGTATCTTCCGCGGTGCGCTTGATGTCAATGCGCGCAAGATAACTTCGGCGATGCGCCTCGCCGCCGCCGAAGCGCTGGCGCAAGTGATCCCTGAAGAAGAGATGAACGAGGATTACATTGTGCCCAGTGTGTTTAATCGCCAGGTCGTGCCGGCGATCGCCGCTGCTGTGGCGCGCGCTGCTATTACCGATGGCGTAGCTCGGCGCGCTTACACGCCGGGTGATTGAGCGCAGTAGCGAGGCGGATAACGACGCTTCGCTCCAGGATGCCGAAACGCCACCTCACCCCGATCGCGCGTTTCGGCATCACCGATTCTGCGTCAACCATACCCGCCATTCGGCTTCGAGTGTTGCCAGCTCAACACCGTATATGCCGTAGTAATCGGCGCTCCCCGCAACGCCATTTCCGCTCTGATAGAGCCGGTCAAATGCGTCACGTCCATACTGACTCAAGAGGTATTCTACAAAACTGGCCCACTGATAGTAGAGGGTATTCATTTCGGCGGCGGATCGTCCCAAATGGTTGGCAACTAGCGGCATCGGCGCTTGCCCGCCGAGAAAGGCGTGAAAGTCAGGCGAGCGACCGAGCCAGTACATTCCCGCACCCCAGGTTGCCCAGCCTTCGAGCAGAATCGGGTCACTCTGAAGATGGGCATCACCATAGTAATCGTGGGCGAGCTGGTGAACAAATTCGTGCGCGAGAATATTCACAGCGCGGGCCGCTGGAATGTCCGCGCATGTAAAGACCTGCGCTTCGCGTCGGCTGGTATAGGCTGCCCCGTGCAGGGCACAGTTCGGTTCAGCCTGAATTGTTACGGTAATCGGCCCGGTTGGCGCAGTTGCCGTGCGCGCGCTGACGTAGGCCAGCGCAGCGTACAGTTCGGCGGTGATGGCCTGGTCGCTTGTGCCCGGGGGCAGCGCGTTTGCTGCGACGATAACCTGTAGTGTCGCCGCGCTCACCGGCATCATCGTTGCCCTGAGGCTCTGCGGCTGCTCAACATTGCCGATACTGGCAACGATTGGCGAAATGTACGGTTCAGATTGGTTGACCCGATGGAAAGCAATCGCGCCGGCTATGATGATCAAAACGGTTGCGATCAGCCACCAGTGTCTCTTGTGCGGTAGCGCCATAGAGTGGCCTTTGCCCTGATCGCGGTGATGGCAGGTCGCTACTGACGTTCGTGCCAATGATAGATTGCCGTTGACGGTTCAAACGGTTGTCGCCAGCGCTTACGCAATCTCTGGCATCTCTCTAACTCTACTCACTGATCACTTCATACTGCGCGCGCTCGCTGGTATGCGGAGTCACGGCAATGACTACCAGGATGCCACGCTCTCCGTTGTTGAGTGTGGCCGTTGCCAACCCGTCGCTATCGGTGGTTAACGCCTCTACGGTTATCTGTCCGTTGGCTGCCGCGCGCACCAGGCGCAATTCCCATTGTTGTGGAAGATCGCCATCGATCCGCGCGAACCCTATCGCTTCCCAATCGCCGGGGCCGTCTTCAACATCGTCGCGAAAGCCGATCTCAGGAATTGCGATGTTGTCGATCATGATACCCGGCGCATGCACACCCTGATCGTTGATCGACCAGAAACGCAAGAGGATCTCGCGTCCGGCAAAGGGAGTGAGATCCATCTGCTCGGTCACCCAGCGCCCTCGCAAACCATCCTCTACATTCGCCTCCGGTCGTCCTGAAACACCGGTCAGACCGTGCCCGTAATTCACCCCCTGCGGATCGTAGTCTGTCGTCCACATACCGGGCAATGTCTCCCAGGTCTGACCCTTGTCCGTGGAAACGGTGACAAAGGCGTAGTCGTAGTCGTCTTCAATTTCAAACCACATATCAAAGGTCAGCGTTGCTGCGCTTACAGCGCGCAGATCGACCTTGCGCGTGAGCATTGCTACGCTATCATCACTCCGGTTGCTCCACCAGGCATAGCGACCACGCGGCATTTGTCCGGCAATGCGCGTTGTTGTATCGCCGCGAAAGGTCACCGCGCGCGTGTTGCGTGGCAGTTCCAGATAATCTACCCCGAACTGGATGATGTCATCACTGTAACGACTGTCAATCGGAGTGGGTCGTATTTTTCGTGGCAACAGGTTGCTCAGTTCAGTGCCGGTATCGTAGGTGTAACGCCCATCGCCGACTCGCGGGTCATTGATCAGATTGGCGACAGCCCAATCAGCCATAATCTGGCGAAAATGGGTAATGTCGGGCCGGGTGCGCGCAGTCAGCGCGACAAATGCCTCGAGATTATGGCCGGCATTAGCCTGAATCAGGGGGCGCAACTGATCGCGACCGGCATACTGCGCATAGATATAGCGCATAAACAGGTGAGCTGCTCCGTAATGTACGCCTGACTGACCGGGCGCGAAGCCCCATCCGGTGAGCTGGATGTCAGGATTGCGCAGGTAAAGCGGAATGAAACCTTCACTCTGGAAGCCATTGAGGTCTTCGGCTAACTGCGACATGCCTTCATTCAACCAGAGCGCGCTACCCGGCTGCTCATTCTGGTGGATCATGTGCTGGAATTCGTGGGCCAGCACGTCAAGGTAGGTATCGCTATCAAACGGCATCAATTCGATGTTCATAAAGAACATCTCGCGCTCGTTGCTGTAACGATTGATCTGTCGGGGTAGCGAGTCGCTGGAGGAATAGTAGCCTAAGATTTGGCGGCTGCGCTCAACCGCATTGAGGATGGTAATGCGGTTGTCACCATCAACACCGGGTTGCGCTTCGCTGCCGAAGATCTCGCGAGTGCGCGGATAGATCTCTTGCTCAAAGGTTTGGGCAGCGCGTTCGAGCGCCCGCTGGTCGTAAGGCACACCCGTTTCCACGTACATCAGCACAATCGGCCCGACGTAGCGCAGCTCAGCAGTAATTTCATATTGGGTATCGTCGCTAAAGTCGGTCACGAAAAAGGTGCGTCGTTCACCCACCTGCACATCGAGTGGCTCGCTGCGTGCTATGTAGGGGCATGCGTCTGGCGCCGAACGACAGGCGCCGAGCTGGCGGGCCAGTTCAACCTGATCGCGCGGCAATCTGGCAGCAGCGTCGATCAGGGCAATTTCGTCAACACTGCCGATCGGTTCCGGTATCACGGTCGCTACCGGAGTTGGTGGGGCCGGCGGCGCATCGGTTGAGCCGGTAATCGGTGTTCTGGAAGGCTTGTCAGGCGTCGGTTCAGCCGGCGGCATGCAGCCTGTCAAAACGGTCAGCACAGCGATGATTGTGATCAGGGAATGAAGTGCGCGTTTCATTATCCTTACGCCTTTGCGCTATCCGCCAAACGCCGTCATGCCTTCCCCTGCATTGTACCGCAAAAAGAGCGCCACTCGCCATCGAGTGACGCCCATAAAAAAGGGGGGAAGGGGATAATCTATGTCAACGCGCTGCGGGCATGGCTGTTACGCGGCGATGGCAGTGTTCCCACTACGATTGGCCATCGCGCGCAGGCGCGAGATTCGCTTGTGCGTCTCCGGGTGGGTGCGGAACAGGCTGGCCAGGCCACCCAATACCGGATTGATAATGTACAGGTGTGCAGTTGCCGGACGCGCCTCTTCCATCGGCATCCGCCCCGCTGCCCACTCCAGCTTCTCAAGCGCGCTGGCAAGTGGCAACGGATTACCCAGAATTTGAGCGCCGCCAGCGTCAGCCATATATTCACGCGAGCGCGAGATCGCCATCTGAATGATCAGTGCCATGATCGGCGCCAGCATCGCCGTAAGCACGCCGCCAACCATCCCGGCGAGGCCACCATCCTCCTCATCACTACCTCCCAGTCCGGCAAAGATCATACCCCACATCACCATGTCGGCCAACATCCCAATCGCGCCAGCGATGGTAGCCGCAATTGATGAAATGAGGGTGTCACGATGCTTGATATGCGCCAGCTCGTGCGCAATCACCCCGGCCAACTCCTCGCGCGTCAGCAGGCGAGCAATGCCGGTTGTCACCGCGACAGCGCCATGCTCCGGATCGCGACCGGTAGCGAACGCATTCGGTGCATCGGTGTCGATAATGTAAACGCGCGGCTTTGGAATGCCGGCCCGTCGCGATAGCTCTTCAACCATCGTGTGCAGTTCAGGCGCTTCGTCAGGCGATACTTCTTGTGCGCCACTCATCTTGAGCGCCAAGGTGTCAGAAAACCACCACGCGCCCATATTCATAATGATGGCCAGAACGAAGGCGATGATCATACCGATCTGACCGCCAACTGCGCCACCGATCACGATAAACAGACCGGTGAGCAATCCGAGCAGGCCGACTGTCTTCAAGCTGTTTATGAATATCGTCATGTGGTCTCCTCCACAGCATGAACAGAGGCTTAATGCGTATTGTTGTAATTGCACTATCAGTATAGCGAAGCGGGTGGAGGTAGCCAAGGGGTTGCCTTTCCCGTTGGAGTGGGAAGAAGTTCCCGTTCGGATGGCGCGCATGGTCTCTGCGCAGCCGCCGAGAGGATGCTGCCGGTAGCGAGTGGGTTGCGTCGAGCAGGAGCCGCAGATGGTACCCTTAGTCCGGCTAGTGCCGCGCCCTATCACCAGCGTGATCGGTTCATTCGATGGCAGATTGGGCAATGCGCGATTGCTATCGGGGTTTTTGGCTTGGGTTGACTGGCTACGCTCTGATCACCCCGACGCGCCTGATCGCGACGTAAAGCGGAGTCTAAACCCTGACAGGCTGGTGTACCTGTCAGGGTTGTGTTACCACCATTGACCGGCACGATAACGTTACCGCTACAACGGTTTCAATCCAGCCTCAATCTCAGCTCGATATGGTTCAAGGAAAGGTGGCAATGCTAGCCGCTCACCCAAGGCATCAAACGGCTCATCGACCGCAAATCCTGGCTCATCGGTTGCCAGCTCAAAGAGGATGCCGTTCGGTTCACGGAAGTAGATGCTGCGAAAGTAGTAACGGTCAACAATCCCGCTGTTGGGGATGCGTAACTCGCGCAACCGCCGTGCCCACGCCTCGTGTTCAGCAAAGGTTGGCACGCGGAAGGCTACATGATGGACTCCGCCGGCGCCTGGCTGAGCCGGCGGTAACTGCGGTTGCCCGATCACGTGTACCTCGGCTGCCGGCCCGCCTTCGCCCATCGTGTAGACGTACACCGTGTCACCGGGATAATCGGGATGCACATAGCTCCGCTGCAATTGCATGCCGAGCGCCATGCGGAGCACGGCATCGGTCGGACCGGGTCGGGCTACGCTCAACATCACCGGCCCTAACCCGCGAATCTGGTGTTCGGCAGGCACCGGACTGTATTGCCACGGCACAAATTCGCCGGCGCCACCATCATCGATCAGGGTCAGCCGTTGCCCTTCCGGGTCTTCAAAATCCAGCGCCAGCCGGCCATCGCGTTCGTTCACCTCGCCAACTACAATGTTCGCTGCGCGGAGTCGTTCGGCCCACCATTCCAGGCTGGCTCTTCCATGAACCCGCAGCATTGCGCGAATGATGCTATGCGTACCGCGCCGTTCGGGTGGCACTGGCCAATCAAAGAAGGTCAGGTCGCTACCGGGTGTGCCGACGCCGTCAGCGTAGAAGAGATGGTAGGCGCTGGTATCGTCTTGATTTACAGTGCGCTTAACCAGTCTCATGCCGAGCACGCGGGTGTAGAAATCGTAGTTACGGCGAATGTCGGCTGAGATGGCTGTAACGTGGTGAATACCGGTCAGAGAGAGCATGATACATTCCTTCGCCGCCATCGCACCATTGCATGGTGCGATGGCATGATTGTCCTGGTCATCAACGGAGTTCCGGAGGCGGCACCAGCCCGCGCTGTACGGCGACAATCGCCGCCTGAGTGCGGTTACTAACGCCGAGCTTCTGAAAGATCTCACTCAAACGGTTGCCGACCGTCTTCTCGGCTAGACTGAGCTTGAGGGCAATAGCGCGATTATCATCACCCTGAGCAACAAGAGCGAGAATATCGCGTTCACGTGGCGTCAGCACTTCATTCAGTGACGGCGCATTATCATTCCGGCGCAGCAGATCAAGCACTCGCGCGGCGGCGCTGCCGGCCAGCGCTGCTTCACCGCGGTAAACCACGTGAATGGCTTCGATCAGCTCAGTCGCATCGGCATCCTTCAGCAGATAGGCGTTAGCGCCGGCCCGCAGGGCCTCGAGCACTGTCTGTTCGTCGCGGTGCATCGTCAACACGACGCAGCGCGTGTTAGGGCTGACCTGCCCGATCTGACGCGCGGCCTCAATGCCGGTCATCACCGGCATTGACACGTCGAGCAGGGCGATGTCAGGTTGAGTGGCCTTGGCCGCTTCAACCGCAGCCGCGCCATCGCGCACTTCGGCGACGACCTGGAAGCCGCCTTTGCGTTCGAGGATTTCTCGTAACCCTTGCCGGAACATTGTATGGTCATCAGCGATAAGGATCGTTATCGCATTGTTCATAATGCCTCCAACCTGCATGCACAGGTTTATCTGAACAAAGTATCTGTCATGCATCTTACCATGGAAGCTTCATCAAATGCCAAAAGCCGGCGCGTCCGGCAGGGTGATGGCGCGCTGGCGAACGGGGCAATCTGTTGTGCGCATCAACGTGGGCGTGGGAAACGGATCAGGTCTGCGTTTTCTCGCTCAGTTGCGTTGTTGGCGAAGAAGCTGTGACCAGTGCCGGCTCTCTGTGCCGTCTCACTCCGTTTCTAAAATCCCTTCCAGCCGTGATGGTTGCGGCGCTGCCTGCGTCTGCCGACCAAAATTGTCGCGGCGGAAGACGATGTTGCCGGCAGCCATAGTCAGCATTACCTGTCCCTTCAGCCGCTGGCCGCGCAGCGGCGTGTTCTTCCCCAGTGACACGAAATGTTCCGGTTCGACCACCCAACTGCGTTCGGGATCGAAGATCACAATATCGGCAGTCGCGCCCGGGCGCAGGTTAGCAGGTGAACGGTTCAAGACCTGCGCTGGCCCCTCAGTTAGTTTTGCAATCAGGTTAACAATATCCATCTCACCTCGATGAACGAGGGTAAGGGTCAATGCCAGCGCCGTCTCAAGCCCGCTAATGCCGGGTGGCGCGATGCCATATTCGCACTCGCGATCAACCAGCGCCTGAGGGGCGTGGTCAACCGCAATGGCGTCGATCACCCCATCGCGCAACCCTTCAACCAGCGCCTCAATATGTTCGACACTGCGCAATGGTGGCTCGACCCGCGTACAACTGTCGTAAGGCGGGAGCAAAGCCGGATTGAGCCACGACGGCAGACTCAGATCAGGATGCGCTCCAGGTCGGCTGGTTTCAATCTCGTTCCGCTCTTCCAGCCAGCCTAGCAGCCAGCGGTCGGTCAGGGTAAGGTGATGAGGTGTTACTTCCGCTGTTACCCGTGCGCCGCGCGCGCGCGCGGCGCGGATGAGCGCCACGCTGCCGGCAGTGCTGACCCGGCTAATATGCAGGTGAGCGCCGGTTGCTTCGGCCAGGGCAATGTCGCGGGCAACGATTGCTTCTTCGGCGGCAGCAGGGATTCCAGGCAATCCCAGGCGGGTACTGACCGCGCCTTCGTGGGCAACCCCTCCGGCAGCCAGTTGTGGATCCTGACAACTAACCATCACCGGCAGCCCCAGCGCGGCAGCATAGGCCAGCGCGTTGCGCATCAACCCCGCGTCGGCGATTGTTCGTCCGCCATCACTGAAGGCAATGCAACCCGCTTCAGCCAGTTCGCGCATCTCGCTCAGCACGCGCCCTTCGTTGCCCAGCGTCAGCGCGCCGATCAGATCGATCCGCACCTTGCCGAAACGGTCGGCCAGTTCACGTAATTGGCGAACTGTGGCGGCATTGTCTGGAGTTGGGCGAGTGGTAGGCCGCGCGCAGAGTGTGGTAAATCCGCCAATGGCAGCGGCAGCGCTGGCGCTGGCAATCGTCTCTTTGTGCTCTTCTCCGGGCTGGCGCAGATGGGTATGCAAGTCGGTAAATCCCGGCGCAACGACGCAACCGCGCGCGTTGATCACTTCCACATCTGGACCCGGCGGCTCTCGTTCGCTGTGCAGGTCGGCGAGGTCGTATAATCGTTCGACTTTGCCATTGGTAACCAGAATATCGCCAATGGTAGCTACCCGGTTGGCCGGATCGATAATGGTGCCATTTTTGATGAGATATCGCATCGGAACCTCCCTTAACCGGCCATTCGGTAAAGTAACGCCATCCGCACAGCAACGCCATTCATCACCTGCTCTTCAATCACTGCCGCCGGTGATGTGGCAACTTCGGGGAAGATCTCAATTCCTTCGTTCATCGGGCCGGGGTGCATCACAATCGCATGGCCGGGCAGTCGGGCGAGTCGTTCGGCAGTCAGGCCGTACACCCTGGTGTATTCGCGCAACGCCGGCAGCAAACCACTCTGCATGCGCTCTTTCTGCAACCGCAGCGCCATCACCACATCCGCCTTGGCCAGTAACGGATCGAGATCGTAGCTGATCCGCACCGTTGGCCAAGTCGCTGTCCAGAATGCCGCCGGGCCGATCAGGGTGGGGGGGCCGCAAAGAGTCACCCGCGCTCCCAGCCGGGTGAGACCCCACAGATTCGAGCGGGCAACGCGGCTATGCAGCATATCGCCCACAATCACCACATTGAGGTCGCGGATCTGACCGAATCGGCTGCGCATAGTATAAAGGTCAAGCAGGGCCTGAGTCGGATGGGCGTGGCGGCCATCACCAGCGTTGATCACTGCGCCGCGAAAATGGCGGGCAACCAGATACGGCGCGCCTGATTGACTGTGGCGCATCACGATAATATCGGCGCCGAGAGCCTGGAGTGTGCGCACCGTATCAACCAGCGACTCACCCTTCTCGACACTGCTCCCGCGCGCCGTGAAAGCAACCACATTCGCCGAGAGGGCGCGGGCTGCCAGTTCAAACGAGATGCGAGTGCGCGTGCTCTCTTCAAAAAACATATTGACCACCGTTTTGCCTCGTAGCGCTGGCACCTGCTTAATCTCGCGCTCAAGCACTTCGCGCATACTCTCGGTAGTCTCTAAAATCTCTTCGATCTCGGTGGCGCTGAAATCATCGAGATCAATCGCGTGGCGGCGTCGTTCAGTCATTGCTTCCACCTCGCTGGATTACCACCTCATCAATGCCATCGGTCTCACGCAGCCGCACCATCACTCGCTCAGAGAGTGAAGTTGGCACATTCTTGCCAACAAAATCGGCGCGAATGGGCAATTCGCGATGGCCACGATCAATAAGCACGGCTAGCTGAATGCGGGCAGGCCGACCAAAATCGGCAATGGCGTCGAGCGCAGCCCGTACCGTGCGCCCGGTAAAGAGGACATCGTCAACCAGGACGATCGTCTTGCCGGTAATGTCAATCGGCAGATCGGTTTTCCGCACTCGCGCTGCCGGGCCGCGGAGTTTCAGGTCGTCGCGGTAGAGGGTAATGTCCAGTTGACCAACCGGCACTCGCGTGCCTTCAAAATCGGCGATTGCGGCGGCGATGCGTTCAGCCAGCGGCACGCCGCGGCTCCGAATGCCGACGAGTACCACATCGCGCAGGCCGCCGTTGCGCTCGTCGATCTCGTGCGCAATCCGCACCAGCGCGCGCCGAATCTCGTCGGCGGAAAGGATCTGTTTCTCGTTACTCATGCCCTCCTCCGCATCAGCCCTTCCGCGCAAACAAAAAAGCCTTTGCCCACAATAGTGGGGCAAAGGATGAGCGGCATGTCAGGCCGGGTTGAATTCAGATTCATCGAATGACTCCTTCACAGCCTCACGGGACTGTATTAAAGGTGTCGTGATCGTATCACATCCCCAACTACCCGTCAATGTCAATCCTGCTCGTCGCGTGTGCCATCTCTGCTGATCGCTATGCCTGACGGTTGCACATTTCACATCAATCCGGGTTCAGGGGTTCTTTCAGATTGGCTGCTGCGATGCCTGGCCCTGTCTCTGCCTGATCGTGTTCCCTCACGACAGCCGGGAATTGCGACTGACCGGCTTCCAATCGCGCGATGCCATCCTTGCCAGCTTGCAATTCCCGTCAGACTGCGTAATCTCTTTGTCGCGCAACAAATAATGGCGAAACATGGTACCATACGTTCAAGTGAGACTCAACTGCGCGCCGTAAGGCGCTTCGCCGGAGATATAGTTATGCCGCGAGTCCTGATTTTGCATGCATCGGTCGGCACCGGTCACAAACGTGCTGCCGAAGCACTGGCTGCCGCCTTCAGTCGTCGCCAACCCGGCGAAGTTCGGGTGGAAGACGTGCTTGACCATACGTCGCGCCTGTTTCGTCTCGCCTATGCTCGTTCCTACCTCGAACTGACCGATCGGGCGCCGCTGGTGTGGGGCTATTTCTACACGCAGACCAACGCCGATCCGAACCTGGCTGAGATTACCAACAACATTCGCAAGCTGGTCGAAAGTATTGGCACCAACGGCCTGAAAGAGGTGTTGCGCGCTTTCCAGCCCGAAGTGATCATCTGCACCCACTTCTTGCCGATGGAGTTGCTGGTCGGCTATAAGCGCAGCGCTCGTCTGACCGAGCCAATCTATTGTGTGATTACCGATTATGCCGCCCATACCTTCTGGACGTATACCGAAATTGATGGCTATTTCGTTGGCGATGAGCAAACGCGCGCGCAACTGATCGAACGGGGAATTAGCCCCCAACAGATTGTGGTGAGTGGCATTCCCATCGATCCCGCTCTCGCCCAGCCCAACGATTGTCGCCAGGCTCGTATCCGCCGCGATCTACCCCTGCAAGGCACCGTTATTACCCTGTTTGGCGGTGGCGTGGATGATGACCACGTGCGCCAGATTGTCAGCGGCTTGATGCAAAGTCCGCTGAAAGCGACCCTGGTCGTTGTCGCCGGTCGGAATACAACCCTGGTTGAGACGTTGAGCGATTTTATCTCAACTCCGAATATTGATCTGCGGGTTCTGGGTTTTATCGATTATGTTGATGACCTGATTACGGCGAGTGATCTGGTGATCACCAAGGCCGGCGGTCTGATCGTCAGCGAGGTGCTGGCTCGCGGCACCCCGATGATTATCATCGACCCGATCCCTGGTCACGAAGAGTGGAATGCCGATTACGTCGTTAGTACCGGCAGTGGCATTCAGTTGCGGATGTGTGAGTCGACCCCGCGCGCAGTGTTGAACCTGCTCAATCATCCCACTATGCTGAGCGAGATGCGCAAGTGTGCCCAGGCGGCGGCGCGACCAAGGGCAGCGCTCGATATTGCCGAAAAGGTGATCGCCGATCTCGAACGGCACCGCTACGATTGACAATCTTATGAATCGACAACCGATCGATGTCCTGTTTGCTATTTCAGATACCGGCGGCGGTCACCGCAGCGCAGCCGTCGCCATCAGCGCGGCGCTCGAACAGATGTCAGGTGACGCAATCAGTTGGGCTATCGAAGATATTTTGCGCGCCACTAATGTGCCCGGCGTGCGCAGCGCCCCTGGTCTGTATGATCAGCTTTCGACCCGCTGGCTGAAGTTGTATAACTTCTCGTTTCAGTTGACCAATTCCGGCTCTACCGTGAGTTTTCTCTCGCGCGTGGTCTATCTGATCGCTCGCCAGAATCTTGAACGCTTGCTGGCTGAACGCCAACCGCGCCTGGTCGTGGTGACCCATCCACTGGTTCATCGCCTGGTCTGCGCGGCCCGGCGACGGCGCCGTAATGCTTTTGGCGTGGTGACGGTTGTGACCGATCTCGTGACACTCCACGCCTCCTGGAGTTATCCCGGTGTCGATCTCGCCCTGACGCCAACCGATGAGGCTTATCGTCTGATGCACAAACGTGGCATGAAGCCGAGTCAGTTGCAGCGTTGCGGCTTTCCCGTACATCCGAAGTTTGCCGCCGAGAACCGCGATGCGGTCACTGTTCGCCGCGCGCTGGGGTTTGACCCCGATCGCTTTACCGTCCTGTTGACCGCCGGCGGTGTCGGATCGGGTCGCCTCGGTGAGCTGGTGCAGGCGCTCGAGCAACAACTACCCGATAAGCAGTTGCTGGTCGTAACGGGCAAGAATCGGGCTTTGTTCGAGGAATTGCAACGCGGGCCGCGCTCGTCCTATACCCATCTGTTTGGGTTTGTCAATAATATGGAAGAGCTGATGGCTGCCAGCGATGTGGTGGTGACCAAAGCCGGCCCCGGTACGTTGATGGAAGCCCTGGTGATGCGCAAGCCGGTGATCGTGACCGAAGCAGTTGGGATCCAGGAACACGGCAATATTGACTTTGTGCTGAATTACGAGCTGGGATTCTTTTGCCCGACGACCGAGCGTATCGTCGCGGCGATTGGTAGTCTCGAAGACCCGGCGCGCTATGCAGCCACTGTCGAGCGCCTGAAGCATGCAGTTCCCCGCGATGGCGCAATGCAAATTGCTCGCGTTATCCATCAGCGCCTGGCGTTGCAGTCGCAGCGTCGTCATGGGTAGCGAGCGATCGGCAATTGCGTGTTGCTGTGGCGACGCGCTGGCACAATTGTGATGCCGATCCCACCGGATGATCGCGGGTGATGCCCGGTGCCATCAGCCTGGCAATACCCGGCGCGCGCTGACGACTGCTCCATTGCGGATCGTTTCACTCTGCGCCGCTTCCTGCCTGGCGCAACAGCCGGCTTAACAGCTCTTGTACCAGCGTCTGCCCCCGTAGTTGTCGGCGCCAGTGTTCGGGAATCCCGCTCAATCCGTAGCGAATCCCGGCGATGCCACCTGCAACACAGGCCGTGGTATCGGTATCGTGGCCAAGCGCAATGGCTACCCGCACAGCGCGCGCGTAATCGGCGCTTTGTTGAACGGCCCACCGCGCCGAGCGGAGCGTATCGACGACGTAGCCCTTGCCCTCTCCTGGTGACAGATCGTCTGGACGAATGTGGCGCTCAAGTTCTATTCTGGCCTGCCCGTCGCCGTAGATTTCACGCAAGCGGTTGGTGGCTCGCTCCCAGGCTGCCGGATCGCCGGCCAGCTCATAGCGCGCCCACAAGCAATACAAGGCGCAACAGACCTGCGCTCGCAGGTGACCATGTGTCGGCAACGATTGCATATGCGCGTCGGCTACCAGTTCGTGATCACTACCGATATGCCATAACGCCAGCGGGAGCACTCGCATAAGCGAACCGTTCCCGTTATCATATTCGCCAGCCGGCCCGGAACGATTGGGGGGAATGCCGCTCTGCAACGCATGAATGGCTTTGACTGTCTGAATGCCGGCATCGAATACCACGCCATCGGGTGTGTACGCGCATTGCTCGTACCAGGACCGAATCTTGAGCGCAAAATCGTTCAGATCGAGCCGATCACACGCCAGCAACGAATCAAGCAGGGCGAGCGCCAATGCGCCATCATCCGACCAGGTGCCCGGCGGCACACCGGGGTGACTGCGCTGGAAGCCGACCGGCGGCTCCATGTCGATCTGGGCCAATGGTGGCAGCTCTGTGGGGGAATGAAATTCATACGGCACGCCAAGCGCGTCGCCGATGAGTAATCCGAATAGTCCGCCGGCAATGCGTTCGGATCGCTCCATGGTGTGCTCCTCGTTTCATGACGGTGCCTATGATCTGTGCTCATTGTATCGAGTCCGGCAGATATTTGCACCAACAAAAAAAGGGCGGGTACTCAACCCGCCCTTGCGTCTGAGCAGCACTGTTATCTACCCCAGGGCCTGCTCCAGCGTACCGGTCGTTGTTCCCTGAGCGTCCAGCGCAGCCGCGATTCGTTCGCCAGCTTGCGCGCCGCTGGCCCAGGTCTTTGGCACGCCGACACCACCGCGATAGCTGCCGGTCAATTGCAGGGTTGGCCAGCGTTGTTCCAGCCGTTCGAGCGCCGCAATCCGCTCGCGATGACCGAAGGTGTATTGCGGAATGGCGTAACGCCAGCGTGTCACATGGGTGAGCAGCGGTTGTCCGCTGATCCCAAGCACCTGCTGGTTGTCGCGAATCGCCGCTTCGATCAGGGCCTCTTCGCTCTGTTCGGCCAGTTCGGGTCGAATAGCTCCGCCGACCAGCGTGATCGTCAGTGCCCGGTCGGTGGGTGCGACGTGGGGGAACAGGCTCGAAGCCCACAGAATGCCAAGGAAGTGTCGCCGCTCGCTCGACGGCGCCAGCACGCCAAACCCGTTCAATTCGCGCGAGAGTTGATCGCGGCGGAAGCCAAGGTGAACGACGGCCACCGGCGCATACGGAATGGCGCGCAACGCCCCGGCTGCCGTCGCATCGAGTGTCTCGATCAGATCGGCAGCGGCGTAGGCCGGCGTGGCAATAATCACACTGCGCGCCGTTACCGTTTCGAGTTCACCAGTGCCATCGATGGTTACCTCCCAGGAGTTGTTGCGATAGCGCAACCCCACCGCTCGCCGTCCCGTCCAGACATTGTTTGCCCCCAACGCGCGGGCCAATGCCCGCGGCCATTCGGCCAGACCATCGCGGAAGCTAAAGGTGCGACTCCGCATCTTCGGCTCGCTCACGGCAGGCTTCGGTCTGGGCGCGCTCAACATGCCGCGCGCGATGCTGCCGCTGCGTTGCGCCGCTTCCCATAGGGATGGAAAGACCGCCGCAACCGATAATTGATTCGGGTCGCCAGCATACACACCGGCCACAAAGGGATCAAGCAGGCGCGCCGTCGCTTCGGGTCCGATCCGGCGGCTAAAGAAAGCAGCCACACTCTCTTCAGTGCCGGTTGCGGCATGTGGCGCAACCGGTTCGGCCAGCGCCCGCAGCTTGCCGCGCCACGAGAGCAGGCGGGTCGTTACCAGCCCAATCGGCGACGTGGGAATCTCAATCGGTTGGCCATTGATCAGAATGAAGCGTCGCTTGCCACAGCGCGCGGCTGGCGTGATGCGCTCGCGCAACCCCAGATCGATCAATTCATTCCAGAGTCGGGTGTCTTTTGTGCCCAGGGTATTCGGCCCACAGTCGAGCGTAAATCCATCCTGCGTTTTGATGCTATGGATGACTCCCCCTACGCGATTGGCCGCTTCGATGACCAGCACGCGATAGCCCCGCTTATGCAGGGTATACGCTGCCGCCAATCCGCCAATGCCGCCGCCGATCACGACACTGTCATAGCCTGGCATCATACTCCGCCTCTCTTCTTGCTGATCGGTAACGCACCGTATTCACCAGATTGTTTGCCGGTCTCCCTTTAGCAGGAGTTGACCGCGCCGAAAGCGGTGTTCTGCCCATTCGCGCGCCTGACCAACCTCCTCGGCCCTTCCCTGGCAGGTGAAGTTGGTGGCAAGCGCATTCAACGCGCTCTGGTTGGGTTTGCTCTTATCATACCGTACTTGAAAAGAGTGGCCGCTCGCTGGCCTGTTGTAAATAGCGATCAAGCTCCATCGCCAGATTGCGGATGAAAAACCGTCCTCGTTCTGTCACCCTTAACCGGCGCGGCTCCACTTCGACCAGGCCATCGTCGGCATAGGCGGCAATCCGTTCGATCTCGCTGGCGAACACGTCGCCAAGACGTTGACCATCAGGCGGCAGCGACAGATCGAAGGGTACCTCAAGATTGCACATCAGATGCATAATCGCCTTGCGCCGCCGAATGTCGTCATCGCTCAGCCGCATCCCGCGCGTAATCGGCAACTGGCCGGCGTCAATCGCGCGCTGGTAATGGCCCAAATGCGAGTCATTTTGCGCATAGCGACCGGCCATGTCACCGATGGCGCTCATGCCGAAGCCGATCTGATGCGGCGCCGGCAAGACCGTATAGCCCATAAAGTTGCGTTGCAGCCGCCGCTCACGCGCCGCTATTGCCAGTTCGTCATCGGCCAGGGCAAAGTGATCCATCCCGATCCATTCGTAGCCGACTGCCGTCAAGGTGTCAATAGCTTGCCGGAAGAGTTGAAACTTTTCATAGCCGGTTGGCAACTGGCGGGCATCAACCCGCTTCTGATTGGGCCGGGCCTGTGGCAGATGGGCATAGCTGAAACAGGCAATCCGGTCGGGCCGCAGATCGATCATCGCCTGCAAAGTGGCGGCAAAGCTGGCCGGAGTCTGGTACGGCAGGCCGTAGACCAGATCAATGTTGATGCTGGTAAAACCGGCATCACGCGCTGCTGTAACCACCGTCTCAGTCTGACTCAACGGCTGGATACGGCCAATTGCGATCTGCACCTCCTCGGCAATGTCCTGCACGCCAAAGCTGATCCGGTTGAAACCCAGTTCGCGGAAGAGAAAGACCTGCTCGCGACTGCCGATCCGTGGATCAACCTCCAGCGCCACTTCTGCCTCAGGATCGATGGTAAAAGCAGCCCGCAACATGCCCATTAAACGCCGTGTCTGCGCCTCATCGAGAAAGTTAGGGGTGCCTCCACCCCAATGGAGTTGCGTGACACGCCGTCCGCGGTTCAACACCGCAGTGACCATTGCCAGTTCGCGCTCGATCCGGTCAAGGTAGTGGTCAACTACGTCGGCCCGTTTGGTCGAAGTCGCGTTGCAACCACAATAGGCGCAGCGTTCGGCGCAAAAAGGCAAATGAACGTAGACGCTGATCGGGTCGTCGGTAGCGGCGACATCGCGCAGCGCATCCAGATAGTCTGCGGCGGTAAAACTGGCACTCCAATGCGGTACGGTGGGGTAACTGGTGTAGCGTGGGCCAGGACGGTTGTAACGATCAATCGTTGCGTGGCTGATCTCGATAGTCATAGCAACCCCTCTTGGCGGCGGATGGCGTAGTTTGGTTTTCAAACTACGGAAAGAACGAAAAACCTTAACCCCATGATGTGCCAAAAAGTGCATGATCAACTCTGATTGTAGCATGATAGTCAATTGTTTGATTATTCGAGCAATTAGTTCGTAGCGGATGGGAAAAGCCATTTTTCCGTATAAGAATGCGATGGTTTGCCGCGCAAGCGGCTGAATTCGTTGCGAAAGCGCAATCTTAAATGAGTGTTTTTCTCGCGAATGAAGCTGGTCTCTGGTGCTTGATCACATCGCCTTGCGATCTCATGCTATACTGTAGTGCTGCATTCCCGGGCAGCGAACCAGATGATGTACGGTGATTTCCATGAATCGTTCTCGACATCGACCGATCCGGTTGAGTGCCTTGCGCTGTATCGCTTACGAAATCTCGCTCAATGGCTGGCGTATTCTCCGCCGCACCGTCAATGATTTTAGCCTCTGGCGATTAATCGAATATCCCTGGGCAGCGAAAGCCCTCGATGTCCGTCGCGGCGATCTGGTTGTCGATATTGGTTCAGGCACCTCCTCGTTTCCCTATATGTTGCGTGAAGATCGATGTTATCAAATTTGTTATCGTGTATTATCATGGGAACAAAATCCGTTCCAGATGCGTCTCTCGTTCGAGAGACTTATTTCAGGTTGACTTATGCGAGTTTTGTATATATTGCCGCGCTATGACCGCACGGCGATAGCCAATCAAATACATACTGAA
The DNA here is from genome assembly GCF_937129525.1 of uncultured Chloroflexus sp. Classification (GTDB taxonomy): domain Bacteria; phylum Chloroflexota; class Chloroflexia; order Chloroflexales; family Chloroflexaceae; genus Chloroflexus. Next base: position 27,369 of record NZ_CAKZNK010000019.1, read on the forward strand.
ATAATTTACACTTGGCGCTCGTTTGGCATCGAGGCAGAAATATTAAGCTTCTCGTCTCAATACCGCTCGCCATTACGAAGCGTTGAAGACGGAGTCGTAGTCCATCGCTGGCCTTCTAGTGGTTCCTTGCCAAAGCGAATTGCCAACCGATTGCTGTACGCTCTTTTCCCATACCCATTTCTGTTCAGTCTCATCGAAGGAATGCATCGATTGTTGACTGCTGTAGCACCTTTCGATCTTTGCCATGTGGAAACTGCATTTCCTTTAGGGTGGGCAGCCGTACTTGCTGGACGTCACATGCCTCCGTTGGCGATAACCCTGCCTGGTGCTGATGTGATGTCTGAACCGAAATTCGACTACGGGTATGCTCGCTTCCGTTCCGTTCGCGTAATTTTGCCAAAGGTCTTTCAACAGGCGTTAGTTATCAGAGCCGACTCACCAATGATTCGAGATCGTGCTATTCATCTTGGCGCACCCGCTTTTAAGGTAAAAGCTATTCCGTATAACATCACTAACAGTAGTTTGCCACCGCCTGACGTGCCAATAGACTCCTTTCGATCTCACTGTCGAGAAATGGTTGTCAAACGGCATCAACTTACGCCTGACCAACCAATTGTCATTAGCCTGAATCGACTACACCCTTTCAAAGGAATAGTATATCTTGTCGAGGCCTTGCCGACTGTGCGCGCCGCAGGTTTGAGGCCACAAGTCTTAATCATTGGTCCCAATCGTGTTACTCCCACTTTTGGTGATTACGCGGCATTCCTTCGCCGACGGGCTGTAGAGTTAGGCGTGGCCGATCAGGTAATGTTGATCGGTGCCATTCCGCAAGAAGAGGCGATAAAGTATCTTGCAGCGGCTGATGTGGCTGTTGTTCCCTCTGTTGCTGAGGCTTTCAGTCGAGTGGTTATTGAAGCCTGCGCGGTAGGTACACCGCCTGTGGTTACAAGTACTACCGGTGCCAGTGTATACGTTGCAGCAGCCCAAGCTGGAATTGTTGTTGAGCCGTGTTCCGGTCAAGCAATTGGTGAGGCAATTATACGCCTTCTCCGTGATTCTGCGACCTGGCAGACATTTAGTGCGCACGGAGTGATGCTAGCGCCAAAATTTACGTCGACTCAAGTCGCTACCGAATTGGCGCATCTGTACTATGCAGCATTGCGCGGAGATTATAAGTCTGATTCAGTCTTGTTTTAGTCTTAGTAACGTTCTTGCTTCGTTGGATCAGTAACCGTCAGTTAGTCCAGGAGGTCTTCATGGCTCGTCGAACGAAACTAATGCCACTGCTAGCAGTTATGGTTGCGGGAATTGCTTTATTCGCTGCGCTTGTTTTGATATTACGCCCAGGTCAAGCAAAGGAAAGTGGGCCACTTCTACAATATCCTCCTGAACAGCCAGCACCCACGATTGGTCCTAATCCTACGCTTCCGGCTGGCTTAGCATCTGGACCGCTATTTGTAGCTGATTTCACTACTGCTGAAAGCTTAAGTGATTGGCAACTAGTCGAGCTAGATTTTACCATGCCCGGTGAGAATGCTAATTGGGTGATTGACAATGGCCGATTACGGCAAGATTTTACCGGTGAGTTACGGAGTAGTCTGCTGCATGAAGTGGCAGCACTTGCGCCTGGTGTGTATTCCAACGGTGTTGTGCGAGTCAGCTTCTACGATGAAGCAAACGGTGTTGTGGGTCTCATTGCTCATTATCAGGGGGAGCCTGGCTACGAATCTAGCTATTACCGATTGCGTTTGCTGAAAAACGAATACGAGGCAACTCCGAAGTACAGGCTCGATAAGGTGGTTGAAGGGGTTGTCTTCGAGCTGGGTACCGTCGAAGGACCAGGATTTGTGCCGCAGCAATGGAACGTTATTGAACTCGAATTTCGTAATGGCACGTTATTAGCCCGTTTAAACGGGAAACTTCTGATGCATGCAACCGATACCGAACCTCTGCCGGCTGGTAAAGTAGGAGTTTATACTCTTGCAATCGGTGGTATTTTCTTCGATGATTTCATCGTTGGTCAGTGATAGTTTGGTCCTATTCTTTCGCTTGACAGTGACGATCATTGTTTCTGCATTGGGAGATTGATCATATGGTCGCAATTCGCACATTACGCTACCTCCTGGTTATCTGTATCATCGGGTTTATTGCCACGCTGTTTCCGTTTCTTTCTCATGCTCAGGAACCACCAACCGCTCTGGTGCGTGACATCAGTAATATAGGTGCCAGTAATGCAAAATATCCGCAATTGGCAGTAAATGACAGAGGAGTTTATATCAGTGCAGTTGATGAAATATCTGCCAGTAACGACGGCAAGGCGAAGCTCTGGATCAAAGGTGAGGAGGACGAAGCTTTTCAAAGTCCTTTGGTGTTGGGAAGTGTAACACGTGGTACCATCCATGATCATGTCCAAACTTCAGTAACGACAGCACCTACTGGCGAAGTATACGTGATGTGGATTGATCAGGTGGCTAAAACTATTAAATTACGCCGCCGTGAACCAGATGGTAGCTGGAATCCTGTTGTCTTCGAGGTTATGCGTGGTCATAACTTTGCAGCAGAGCCAGCGCTCGCAGTGCGGCGTACTGATGGACAAATTGTGGCGGCTTGGCGAGAAGCCGCGTTGGGGAGAATTAACTATACGTACTCGAATAACCGTGGACTGACCTGGGCACCCGTTCGTGAGATCTCTACACCCGCCTATAAGATGCAGCAGACAGCAATGGCTGCAGGACCAAATGGTGAAATAGTGTTGCTGTTTATTCGTGATAATCCGCGACCGATTCACGTGATGGCTACATTCTGGAGTGGAACTGTCTTCGGTCCTCCACGCGATATCAATAGTGATCCGTCGCAAATTTCACAAGCGTATGGTGATGCCAGCGCTACCTTTACGCCCGAGCCCGCACCGAATACTAGGATTGTGATTGGATACCGTCATGTTGACGAAGGTATCTTCCTTATTGAGAAACCGGTATCTGAGTTCAGTGCGCCATGGAATCCCGTGCTTTTGGCTAGCGGTAAAGGTGATAGCCGTGTCTCCGTTGACTACGATCAGAATAGCAATCTGCACGTTTCATGGATTCGCTCGAATATTCCTGGAAATCGGCGCACAAATCAAATACACTACACGATGAAACCAGCAGGTCGAAATGCATTCCTGCCGATTGCTACTGCCTCGCAAGTCTGGCGAGTGTTCAGTGCGTTTGGCAAAGCCAGGGAGGGTCTATACCCTTACATGCATGTAGCCTATGAGATCTTTACAGGAGAATCACAAATCCCCATACTCGGTTACGCGCAATTTCGCGGCCCGAGACCTGCTCGGTTTAGTTCCCCGCCAGTGATTGAGGATGATACGATTATAGTTGGTGGTGATGGAAGAACGACGATAAATGTCAAGTTCCCTAACCTGACTTCATCCTTTCTACCCGATCAGGTGCGCTGGCGCTGGGGCGCGCCGCCGACCGACACCGAAACCGATTCCGACGGCTGGGTACCCTTCGCTCCCTCACTCTCCGTGCCTATCCCGGAAGCGATGCGTACCGATGCCGGTTGCGTTGAACGCACACTGTATACTCAGTTGCGTAATGTGAGTAACAATTTCACCGATCAGGTATATTCTGATACGGTGATTTTGGATCTGGGTGTTAATGTGACTGTTATCATGGGGAACCCCTTTTCACGAATCAAGACGTCACCGTTTACCGGTGCTTCACTGATCGATATGCTTGCAGAAGGGGGAGCAAGTGATGGTCACCCTGATTATAGCCGGGAGAGATTTATTTTCACTGAAATCCGCGATGCTGGCGATTGCAGTGGTTTACGTAGCTTCAGACTAGCGCCCAATACTACGTCACTTGGTCCTTACCCCTTATACGAGATTAGGGGCGGTCGATTCGCAAATATCATAGCATACCCCCATATGATACCCGAAGGCCCTATGCCAGTAGCTATTCAGATACGTGATGCAATGAATAATTCAGTTATCATATCGCGTACCTTCATATACGATAGGACAGCGCCGGTTTTAAACAGCGGGAATCTGCAAGCGCAATCGATCAGTGACGCGGCGAAGATGATCGTAAGCCTGCAATTTACCGATCTCTCCGTCACTGACAATCTCTACCCCGATCGCGGGTTCTGGGGAGTCTGGCTGGCGAACAGTCGCGCGGCCAGGACGAATCCGGCTACCGATCCGCAATTGGTCTGGACACCGGTCGAGGCGCCGGGAGAGGGCAATAGCTTTACCGTCATTTGGAGTCTCGCTACCGGTCTACCCGAAGATCAATTGACGCCGGGCACATACTACATCTACGCTCGCGTGCTCGATGGCGCCGGCAATCCCAGCGCGACGGTTTTGCCGGTAGCCGAAATCTCGATCGATGAGGTCACCTTCCCGCAGATGTTTTTGCCGATCATCAATCGATAAACGGCGTGGCCCCTTCTTGATCTGCGCCACCGGGATAACAGCCGATCCAACCACGGCTTTCATTCCGGTGGCGATTTGTTGCCTGAGCGATGCGCAATGTCGATGGCGATTCGTCATACAATAACGAAGCATCTGCGCGCAATCGCGGTCAGGCTTTTTGGGAAGTGGTTTGCCTGAACCGGTTGTCTGCTCAGGCGAGTAACCATTGCTAATCGTTGAGGAATGCTATGTCCTCATTCACTGTCAGTGTGAAACATGAGATGTATGAACGGATTCGGAGCTTCCTGGCCGGGCGTGAATTCGGGCCACTGCTCATCACGCTGGTCTTTGCGGCCCTCTTGCCGCTCAGCCTGCCGCGCATTGCGCTCAGCGATGAAGTGCAATATTACGCCTATTTGCGCTCGCTCTATTTCGATCACGATCTCGATTTCTACAACGAATATCAGCATTTTGCTGCGCTTGGCCTGCGCAACAACGATCCGGCAATCTTCAATGCGCTGTTGCGTCCCGATGCGGCCAATCCCAACCCGGTTACCGGCAAGTTGCGCAATGTCGCCCCGGTTGGTTCGGCGCTGCTCTGGGCGCCTGGTTTTGCGCTCGCCGATCTGTGGGTGCAGGTAGCCAATGCCAACGGGGCAACCATTCCACGCGATGGCTATAGCCAGCCCTACATCACAGCGGTATGCATGATGTCGGCTTTGTATAGCTTGCTGGGTCTGCTGCTGACCTATCGGTTAGCGCGGATCTATGCCGGCCAGGTTCCGGCCCTGGTGGCAACCCTCGCAATCTTCCTGGCGACACCGCTGGTCTTCTACACCTATCTGGCGATGGCCTGGTCGCACGCAAACGGCTTCTTCCTGTTTGCTCTGTTTCTTACCATCTGGTTGCGTGGGCGCGAGGGAAATATCGCTCAGAGCGATGGTCGGCGTCACCCGAGTGTCTGGCTGGCGCTGGGTGTGGTGGCCGGGTTGATGGTTATGACCCGCGAGCAGTTGGGCTTGCTGTTGCTGATTCCGGCGCTGGAGGCGCTGGCCGCGTATACCGGCGCGTTACGTCGCCGTCAATGGACAGTGGCGCGCGATTTGCTGATCGGTCACGCCGTGTTTCTCGGCGTCTTTGCGCTGGCGCTCACCCCACAACTGGTAGCGTACTGGGTGCTGAACGGTCGGATCGGGCCTTCAACCACCGTTGGCAGTAAACTGGCGGTAGTGAATCTGGGACCGCTGCCGGTGCTGATCAGTCCGCGTTTCTTCGATACCCTCATCAATCCGGCGCACGGCGCGTTTTTCTGGAGTCCCATCCTGGTAGTGGCGCTGTGCGGTCTCCTCTTCCTGTTTCGGCGCGATGGCCCCCTGGCACTCTTGTTGCTGGTCGGTTTTCTCGGTCAGGTTTACATCAACGGCGCGTTCGGCACGACATGGCATCTCAGCGGCTCGTTCGGCTTTCGCCGCCTGATTGAGGGTACACCCATCTTTGTCCTTGGGCTGGCGATGTTGCTGGCGTGGCTGCAACCGCGGGTTGGTTGGAAGCCGCTCGTCATCGGCGCAGCGCTCTTTGTAGCCTGGAATATCGGCCTGATTGCGCAATGGACGTTTGTCAGGCCAGAGTTGCGCAAGGGGCTGATTTGGGAGGATATGCTCTACTATCAGCTTCAGGTGCCGTTACAGGTGTTAAGCCGGTTGGGGGATATTCTCTTCAATCGTTGCCGCCTGACCATCAATTGTTGATGGCGTGTGGCGATGGCGCTACTGTGCGCGCGCACAGCAGCGCCGGTCGCTAGAGGGCATGCTGCTGTTCGCGAGTCGTAGCCAGTTGCCCGAGGTGACAGGCCTCGCTTAGGCTGACCAGATAAGGCAAATCGTCACCATACTCGATCACGCTAATACTGGCGTTGGTCACCCAAATCCGATTAATTCGATCCATATTCATACCGAGCGCATCAGCCACCAGAATCTTGACAATCACATCGTGCGTGCTGATCAACACCGTCTGATTGGCGTGCTCGACGCAGATGCGCTCGCGAAAATCAAGCACCCGCTTGAGCACATTCGAAAAGCTCTCGCCACCCGGCATCTGCGAGCGGGTCGGATGTTTCCGCCATTCGCGCAACCCATCGGCGTAGCGTTCCATAATCTCGTGCAGGTATTTGCCCTCCCATTCGCCATGGTTGATCTCAAGCAGCGCGTCATCATAGATGATTTCCAGGCCGGGGTGATACGCCACAATCGCTTGCGCAGTATGGGCTGCTCGCTGTAGCCGGCTGCTGTAGACAACATCAATCTTCTCGTGGCGCAGGCGCTCAGCCAGAGCCGCCGCCTGTTTGCGCCCCAGTTCTGACAGGGGAGCGTCTTGCTGGCCTTGATAGCGGTTAATCCGATTCCATTCACTCTCGCCGTGGCGCACAATAATCAGTCGCATAGTTTCGATACCCTTGACGCAGATCAGGCTGTTGTTGCAGCGTCATTATAGCCGAGATGGTATCATTCGCGGTGTGTAACCGGTATGACCCTAAACAGGAACAACCGCTATGGCGGAGCCGATTGATCGCAGTACCCGGCGTTTTTTTGTTGCGTTTCGTTACGCATTCGCCGGGATTGGCCATCTTGTTCGCTCCCAGCGCAACTTCCAGATCCATCTGTTGATCGGGGCCATTGCCATTGCGCTTGGAGTGGCATTGCAGATTACCCGTTGGGAATGGATTGCTCTGAGTCTGACCATTACGCTCGTGTTGGCGGCTGAGGGGGTAAATACCGCCATCGAGGCGACAGTTGATCTCGTTACCCGCGAGTATCAGCCGCTGGCGCGCGTCGCCAAAGATGTGGCTGCCGGCACGGTCTTGCTCTGCGCGTTGGGTGCGATAGTGGTGGGGGTGTTGATCTTTGGCCCGCGCCTGTGGCTGTTATGGCAAATGTTGACATAAACATCTATCATTAAGAGCGCGCTCTGAGTGGGATGATATTTGAGAAGATAATCACGACAGTGGCGCGGATACGGTATACTGAAATAGCAGAGTATGGCCGCTGTCAGCGGTTAGACGGACAGGCATCGTATGTGGCCACTCGTTCGGCAGGCGCGTTATCTGGGGCGTTACCGTGAAATCGCGCAGGTCCTGGTGCATCACGGGTTCGGCTATCTGGTCGATCAGCTCGGTTTGACTTCTCTGTTGTCTTTGCCACGTCGGTTGATCATGCGCGCGCCGGCACCACCGCCGCCGGGCAATGCGGCCCGGCTCCGCGAGGCGCTGGTCGAGCTTGGCCCTACCTTCGTCAAGCTTGGCCAGGCCCTGAGCACGCGGCCTGATCTGCTGCCGGTCGATGTTGTGACCGAACTGAGCAAGCTGCAAGATACGGTGCCACCCTTCCCCGGCGAGCAGGCGGTAAAGCTGATCGAAACTGCCTTTGGTCAGCCGATCAACCGGTTGTTCAGTGCATTCGAACGCGAACCGTTTGCCGCCGCCTCGCTGGGGCAGGTGCATGCGGCGGTCTTGCCCGACGGCACGCCGGTTGTGGTGAAGGTGCAACGGCCCGACATCGCCAGCCGCATTCAGACCGATCTGGCCATTCTGGCCGATCTGGCAGCGTTAGCGCAAGAGCGGATAACGGTGGCGGCGCAGTATAACCTGACCGAAATTGTTTGGGAGTTTAGCGCCACCCTGCGCGCCGAGCTTGACTACGTGCGCGAGGGTCGCAACGCCGAACGCTTTCGTCAGATGTTTTGCGCCAATCCGCACATCTACATTCCCCGCGTCTACTGGGAATACACCGATAGCCGCGTGCTCACAACTGAGCGAATATTCGGCATCAAGTTAAACGACATGCCGGCGCTCCGCGCCGCTGGCGTTGATCTCTCGCGCCTTGCCCGCGCCAGCGTTGATATTACGCTAGAAGAGATCTTTACGCATGGCTTCTTTCACAGCGATCCCCATCCGGGCAACTTTTTCGTCATCGATGGCGCGGTATTGGGCGTGGTCGATTTCGGTCAGGTCGGTATCCTCGATCAGACCACCATGCAAGGGTTGCTCTGGATGATGGGATCCCTGATCAATTACGACAGCCATGGGTTACTGCGCGCGCTAGAGCGGTTAGGTGTGATTACGCGCCGGGCGGCGACGCTCGCGCTCCGGCGCGATCTGGAACGTTTCGTTGAAGGTTTCGTTGACCGTCAATTGGGCCAGATCTCGGCGCGCGAAACCTTTGACGGATTGACGGCGCTTTTACGCCGTCATCGGCTGATAATTCCCGGCCCGCTGGCCACACTACTGAAAACGATTGTGATGATGGAAGGGTTGGGAATGCAGCTCGATCCCACTCTTGATGTCTTCAGCGCGGCGCGCCCTTACATTCAGCGCGCGTTGCAAGAACAGTTCACGCCGGCTGCGTTAGGAGCGCAGGCATTGACCAGCGGACGCGAGTTGGGGGAACTGGCCCTGGAAATTCCTGAGCAGTTGAACCAGAGTTTGCAACGCCTCAACGAGGGCGAATTGCGCCTGCAAACCCGCGAACTGGAGTTGCGGCGTGTGGCGATGGCGTTGATCGGCGCGGCTAATCGATTGGCGCTGGCGCTGGTTGTGGCGGCGTTCATCCTCGGCGTGGCGGCGCTGGTGATTGCGATGCGGGCCTTTGAATGGTATAGCCTGTTGCCCTGGACGCTCTTATTTGTCGGGATCGGCGGCGTTGTGACCGGCGGCATCTTGCTGACCCTGGCGCTATTGCGCCGCGAATAGCGCCAGTGGTCTGCCTGTCGCTATCCCTGCAATAACCGATTAACTGTTGCCACGATCAAGCGCCGTTCAACCGCTTTGATGCGTTCGTGCAACGTTTCAACCGTATCATCGGGCAAAATCGGCACTTCGGCGCGGGCCAGAATCGGGCCATCATCAACTCGCGGCGTCACCCGATGGATCGTGCAACCGGTTACCGGGAGGCCAAGGCGCAGCGCATCGGCTACCACGTGAGCGCCGCGCAAGGCCGGTATCACAATCCCACTGCTGGTCGTCACCGTATCACCGCCATCGTTCGGCAAGAGTGCCGGGTGCTGGTTAATCACTCGATCAGGAAATCGCTCGAGAAACCGGGCCGAGAGCACGCGCATAAAGCCGGCCAGCACAATCAGGTCAGGTTCAAAAGCCGCAATCACGCCGGCCAGGCGTTCTTCCCACTGCTGGCGCAACGGGCCACGAGGGGTGGCCAACGGCACATATGCGGCGGCAATGCCGGCGTTGAGTGCGCGTTGCAATCCGTAGGCCTGCGCGCGGTCGCTCACCACGAGGGTTACTTCGCCGGCCAGCTCGCCGGCAGCCTGCGCATCGAGCAGCGCCTGCAAGTTGCTGCCGCTGCCACTCAACAACACCGCAATAGCTGGCACAGCCTACTCCTGACCGATGTCGCGGCGGAAGTGTTTGCCTTCAAACCGGATCTGATCGGCAGCGGCATAAGCGCGCTCGCGCGCCTGGCGCAGGCTCGAACCAAGCCCGGTTACGCCTAACACTCTTCCGCCAGCCGTGCAAAGCCCGTTGGGGCCGATGGCCGTGCCGGCGTGGAAAACGAGCACCTGATCCTCATCAAGCGCCTCGACGCCGCGGATCAGATCGCCCTTTCGCGGACGACCAGGGTAGCCGGCAGCGCACAAGACCACGCATACCGCGTACCCTTTGCGCCGGCGGAGCATATCCGGCTTAAGCTGACCGGTGGCGCAGGCGTACAGCGCGCCGAGAAAGTCGCCTTCGAGCAGCGGCAAGACGGTCTGCGCTTCCGGATCACCGAAGCGGGCATTGAACTCCAGCACTTTTGGCCCGTCGGCAGTCAAAATGATGCCGGCATAGAGCAGCCCCCGGAAGGGTGTGCCGCGATTGGCCAGTTCATTAACGACCGGTTGCATACAGCGGTTAACGATCTCGTCGAGCAGGGCCGGCGTCACCTCGTCAACCGGCGCGATCACGCCCATACCACCGGTATTCGGGCCGCGGTCGCCCTCTTCCAGGCGCTTGTGGTCACGCGCCGGCGGCAGCGGCCAGAGTCGCTCGCCGTCACAGAGCGCCTGCACCGACACTTCTCGCCCATACAGACGCTCTTCGAGCAAGAGGCGATGGCCGGCAGGGATGGCGCTCAATCTGGCAATGGCGTCGAGCGTTTCTTCCAGCGTCTCGGCCACAATCACACCCTTCCCCAATGCCAGGCCATCAGCCTTTACCACCCAGGCCTTGCCGCTGGCGCGGGCAAAATCAGCCGCTGCTTGCGCCGAGTCAAAGACGTGACTTTGGGCAGTTGGCACGCCAGTAGCAGCCATGATCTCTTTGGCAAATGACTTACTGCTCTCGATCCGGGCTGCCGCTGCGGTGGGGCCAAACGCGGGGATGCCGGCAGCCTGAAACGCATCGACAATACCATCGGCCAGCGGATTGTCGGGACCGACAACGAGCAGGTCAATCCGCTCGTGGCGCGCCAGATCGATCAAGGCCGGGTGATCGTTCAGGGGAAAAGGAACATTTTGCCCATAACGACCGGTGCCAGGATTGCCGGGAATGGTGAGAAGTCTGGTAAAGTCAGGTGAGCGAGCGATTTTCCAGGCCAGCGCGTGCTCACGTCCGCCGGAACCAATTAGAAGTACATTCATAGGATTTGGTCACTGCCATCGGGCATCTTATCTTATTCAGCGGCTTCAAGTATAGCATGGTTAGAGAGATTATTAAACAACGAGTGAGGGATAAAGTGTCGATTTCCATTGTGTTGCCGACGGCGATTGCCGGTACACCAGCTTTGCAGCAGAAGGGAACCTACCTCTTACACTTCCGGTTAGCCCATCCCTTGCGCCAGATTGTGGTCGGGCGACTGGGACGTTTTGACCTGGCTGCCGGGCACTACTACTACGTGGGCAGCGCCTTTGGCGCTGGCGGATTGGCCGCGCGCCTGCGGCGACATCTTGCGGTCGAGAAACGTCAGCGCTGGCATATCGATTATCTGCGCCCCTACCTCGATTTGCAAACGATCTGGGTAGCCATCGATCACAATCGGCGCGAGTGTCGCTGGTGTCGCAAGATAGCTGCGCAGCCGGAGTTCAGTCGTCCTATTGCCGGCTTTGGCGCTTCTGACACCGGCTGCGGTGGTCATCTGTTTTACACGGTGACTGCCATTGCCGGTATAACCGAACTTCTGGCTCAGGCGTAAGTCCAGATAGCAAGGAAGGTTATTCGGGTGACCCGCTCCCCGCTGTAGCCCCTTTGAGCAAGGGGAATACGCGCCGAGCGCAGAGCGCGGCTGTGCCGTCGCCGGCAGGCGCGCCCTGAGCGCAGAGCGACCCGCTCCCCGTTGTAGCCCCTTTGAGCAAGGGGAATACGCGCCGAGCGCAGAGCGCGGCTGTGCCGTCGCCGGCAGGCGCGCATTGGAGGAAAAGATAACAAATCGGGCGGAGGGATACCTCCGCCCGACACCAGACTACCTGGAACTGCCTACTGACGCACCGGTAGACCGCGTTCGACAATCAGATCCATCGCCCGGTCGATGGGGATATGAACCTTGCCTTCCATTGTATAACCGTAGTTACTGAGCAATTTGCGGGCTTCTTTTACATAGCTTTGTTGATAGGTATTACCGGTGACCGGCGCCGGTTGCGGCGTAAAGGGGAGTCGTCCGGCCAGCAATACCACCAGACTGAGCATGATGAAGACCACCAGACCAGCGATCATCAGGCGACTCAGTGGCGGTTCAGACGCAGTTCGTCTAACCGGTGATGCAGTATATCGCGGAGCAGCGTAATTCGGGCGATAGCTCATAATTGTCTCTCCTCGGCGTTAGTGATGACCGCTGTTTTGCAACTGTTCCATATTGGGATCGCGCAGCGGCAGCAGTGGCGCTTGCTGAACATTGGCGGCAAAGAGGGCCAGCACCAGCCCGATCAAGCCAATCGGCGCGGCCACGTCGGTAATGGTGATGTCCCACAGATGTTCGCGGAACTCAGGCAGCACGATCCAGGCCATATCAACAAAGCGCATGAAGACGATCCAGCCGGCAATAGTGGCCAGTGTGGTGAGATTGCGCTTGGTGCCGCGGAAGAGCAAGACGAAGAAGGGCAGGGCGAAGGCGAAGAGCATCAGCGCCAGCGCCACAAAGACCCAACCGTGCTGAGTGCGGTGTACATACCAGGGTGTAAACTCGGCCACATCGCCCGACCAAATAATCACCAGTTGGCCGTATGACATATACGTCCACAGCACGGTGAAGGCGAACATCAGCTTGCCAATGTCGTGGATGGGCTTCACCGACACATATTCACGGAAGAGCGCAGCATCGCGAACGCGACTCATCATCAGGGCCAGGAAGGCCAGGGTCATCAGGCCGGCGTTCGCCATATAGTGGGCGCCGTAGATGGTCGAGAACCAATGCGGATCGAGTGACATCGCCACATCGAACGAGAAGAAGGTAACGGTAATGACAAACAGGGCTACTCCGATCCCGCTCAGTCGCCGCATCCGGCGAGCCAGCACCTTCGGATCGCCACCGGCGTCCTGCTGGCGCGACCAGGCGCGCAGCGTGTAGGCCAGGATCGTCCAGATGACGAAGAAAATGGCGATGCGGGCCGTCACCCAGATTGGGCTGAGCCATGGCACCTTGTGGGCAATAATCGGATCGAACTCGGCGCCGCCCGGAGTTACCACTTCCGGATTCGCCCACTCGTACAAGGGGTGTTCGAGACCGAGCGTCTTGTAGGTGTCAAAATAACCTAGCGCGATGGGGATAAAGAGCAACCCCATAATTGGCAGGATCGCCGCGCCAGCTTCCAGCATCCGCCGCACCGTAACACCCCAGGCGCCACCGGTCAGATGCTGCACCATCAGAAAACCGAGGCAGCCGAGCGGGATGGTCATTGCCACATAGTAGCCGTAGATATACGACTCGAAGAACGAAGTCGGGTTAAGAAAATAGCCGGCAGCCAGTACGCCGATGCCGAGCACGGCAGCGGTCAGACCGAGCACCTGCACCTGCCCGAGCTGCGGGATACGAGTTTGGGAAAGACTTGTCGTCGCCATGGTATCGTCAACCTTCCAGCCTAGTTACCCAGCCGCGCGCGTTCGGCGGGAGGAACATCTTCAATGGTTGCATTCTGGCTCAACTGCAAAGCCCGAATGTATGCGGCGATTGCCCAGCGATCTTCTGGCGTAATGCGCGATGCATAGCCATACATCGACTGATAACCGCCATTTTCAGGATCGCCACGGTATACGCCATTGGTAATGATAACGAAGAAATGGCTGAGCGGCGCTTCACGCAGACGCTGCTGATGGAAATTTGCCGGCACAATGCCACCACGCTCGGCAACCATGCTGGCGCCGTACCCTGATTCGCCGTGGCACACCGCGCAATAAATGTTGTACTTGAGCTGGCCGCGAAGGAGTAACTCTTTTGTCACCGGGAAGGGCATGGCATCCACTTCCTGACCATCGATCAAGCCGGTGTAAAGAAACTCATCAGTCTTCACCACTTCGTAAGGGGTCGTGCCCGGCACATTGGGGCGCGACGAACGACCATCGGCGAAGAAGCTGCTCGGCTCGTAAGTGGTGTACTTTTGCTGGTCGTACATGTCCTGATGGCAGGCAGTAAGCAGCAACACCAACAGGCCGACCCAACCAAAGCGAATCATGCGCGATGTTAAGCGAGGCGTCTGCATGGGCTTCCCTCAGTACGCGACTTCAGAGACCTGCATCGGATTGAGTGAGCGCAGGAACTGCGAAGTGCGCGAACGATCGAACAGCGGATCCGTTGACTCAATACACAGGAAGAAGGCGTCTTGCGACGCATACTGGAACCGTGGCGCATTGAAGACCGGGTGATATGGCGCCGGCAGGCCATTGAGCACAATCATCCCGATCGCCGACGCAAACGAGGCAAGGAGAATCCCGCTCTCGAAGGTAATCGGGATCATCGCCGGCCAGTTGGTAATATCGAGTGGACGACCACCGATGTTCAGCGGGTAATCGACCAGATTGCCGATGTATTGCAAGATAAACCCGGTTGCGGCCCCGATCAGGCCGAAGAGCAGTACCAGTCGCGGCACGCCGGTATCGCCGTGGGCAATCTCTTCGATCACCTCTTCGATCGGGAAGGGCGAAAACGCATCCATTTTGGTATAGCCAGCCGCTTTGGCCTTGCGGGTCGCCTCAATCAAGGCTTCTGGCGTTGGAAATTCAGCTATCACGCCATAAATATCGTTGCGCATCGTTATTCTCCTCTAGTCTGCCGTCGCTGCGCCGTGGGCCGCGCTGTGATCATGTCCATGCCCATGCGCGCCATGCTCTGCCCGCCGCTTCGCCTTCTCTGTTTCCTGATGGAGGAAGAGCCGCATCTCGAAGATGTTGATCATCGGCAAGACGCGGATGAAGAGGAAGAGCAGCGTGAAGAAGAGACCAAAGGTGCCGATATAGAGCGACCAGTCCCAAATAGTCGGGATATAAATATCCCACGACGAGGGTAAGAAGTCGCGTTCGAGCGAGATCACGATGATCACGTAGCGTTCAAGCCACATACCAACGCTTACGATCAGCGAGATGATCAGCAGAGCCGGAATATTCTGCCGCACCTTCTTAAACCAGAGGGGCTGAATCGCGACCGCATTGCAGAAGAGCAGACCCCAATAGGCCCACGAGCTTGGCCCGAACATACGATTATAGAGGAGGTACTCTTCGTACTCATTGCCGCTGTAGAGCGAGGCAAAGACCTCCATGAAGTAGCCGTATACCACAACCATGCCGGTGGCCAGCATCACTTTAGCCATCACGTCGAGATGATGGATGGTGATATAGCTTTCGAACCCGTAGAAGGTGCGCACCGGGATCATCAGCAAGAGTACCATCGCGAATCCGGCAAACACAGCACCGGCCACGAAGTAGGGCGGGAAGACCGTTACCTGCCAGCCCGGAACCTGCGAGATGGCGAAGTCGAGCGAGATGATCGAGTGAACCGACACGACCAGCGGCGTCGAGAGACCGGCCAGCAAGATCGAGGCCATCTCGTAGCGATGCCAGTGGCGGGCCGAGCCGCGCCAGCCGAGGGCTGCGATACCGTACAGGCGCTTGACCCAGATATTCTTGGCCCGGTCGCGGAGTGTGGCGAAGTCGGGGATCAGACCCACCAGCCAGAAGATCAGTGACACAGTGGCGTAGGTCGAGATTGCGAACACGTCCCACGCCAGTGCGCTGCGGAACTGTGGCCACATCCCGTGGGTGTTGGGGTAAGGAATCAGCCAGTAAAACAGCCACGGACGACCGAGGTGCAGGATCGGGTAGAGACCGGCGCAGGCCACGGCAAACAGCGTCATTGCCTCTGCGAAGCGGTTGATCGAGTTGCGCCAGCCCTGATTCAACAGCAACAAGATTGCCGAGATCAGCGTTCCGGCGTGACCGATACCGATCCACCACACGAAGTTGATGATGTCCATGCCCCAGCCGACCGGGATGTTAATACCCCAGATACCAACGCCGCGGATGAACAGCCATGTCACCGATACAAAAAAGATCATGAGCATGAAGAACGCCACGCTGAAGCCGGCCAACCAGCCTTTAGGAGTCTTCAGCGGCGGCGTCAACGGAACATCGCCGATCTTAGCAGTGATCGACGAGAAGGTTTCACCCGGCAGCAAATAGGCTTCGCCATCATCGTGGGGCCGGGTTCGGAGTGGTTGCGCCTGTGCCATTGCTAGCCTTCCACCTTTTCTAGATCCTCAGACGGATTGCGGACCCGGGCCAGATATGTGGTGCGTGGTACGGTGTTCAGGAAGCCGAGCAGGCCGTAGTTGTGACCTTCTGCTTTCCATTTGGCGACGCGGCTGTTAGGATCATTGATGTCACCAAAGACAATTGCGCCGGTCGGACATGCCTGCTCACAGGCTGTCTGTATGGCGCCATCGCTAATGACATATGATGCCTGGCCAGCCTGCACTGCTGCCCGTTTGGCCGCAATGCGCGCGCCGCTGATTCGCTGCACGCAGTAGGTGCACTTCTCCATCACACCTCGGATGCGCACCGTCACATCTGGGTTGAACGCGAGCTTGAAGGTCTCGGTTGTCGTATCGCTGTATTGCAGGAAGTTAAACCGCCGCACCTTGTAGGGGCAGTTGTTCGAGCAATACTTCGTGCCGACACAGCGATTATACACCATGTTGTTGAGGCCTTCGTAGTCGTGTACAGTGGCCGCAACCGGGCACACAACCTCGCAGGGCGCTTTCTCGCACTGCATACAGTTGACAGGCATCATGTAGATGGCAGGATTGTCAAGGTCTTCGCCAGCGAAGTAGCGGTCGATCCGGATCCAGTGCATCTCGCGACCACGCGAAACCTGGTCTTTGCCGACCACCGCGATGTTATTTTCGGCCTGACAGGCAACGACACAGGCATTGCAGCCGATACAGGCATTCAGATTGATCGTCATGCCCCAGGCATTGCGACCGGTGTAATCATCTCCCGGTTGCAACGAGATGTACCCGGGCGATTCACGACCGTATTCCTCTTTGTACACCTCTTTGGCGATATATTTCGGGTCTTCCTTAAACTTCTTAAACTCGCCGACCCGATAAATATCGCGCCCCTCAATCGTCCAGTGGTCTTGCGTGCTGACCAGCAGGTAGGTGCGCCCGGTGTTGGTTACTCTGGCTCCTGCGCCAAACCAGGGGCTATCGCTGGTGCGGATCGGATACACATCGATCCCAACGCCGTTACCTACCCGTCCGGCATTGGTACGACCGTATCCCAGATTGAGAGTGATCGAGTCTTCGGCGTGACCGGGCAGCAACCAGACCGGCATTTCAACCACACCGCCTCGATACTCGATCCGGGCAATAGTACCATTAACCTTTGAGAGCTGTTCGAGGTAGCGCTGGCGCTCACGGTCATCTTCTTCGCTGCCAATCAGTCGGTCGGCGCTAAAGGGAAGGCCCAGCAACTTGATCGCTGTGCGCGGACTCATCAGGGCTGCGTTGTCCCACACCAGCTTGGTGAGCGGTCTCGGCAGCTCTTGCAGCCAACCATTATTTGCATAGAACCCATCGAAAACTGATGGATCTGGCCGGAAAACGATTTCAACACCCTCACCGGGCTGAGGGATGGCTGCCGCCCGAATTGCCGCTTCGTTCAGTGTCGGGCGGATGACTGGCGCAGTCGTATCGGCAATCACGCCGGTTGCGAGCGCAATCTCCCAACCGGTTTTTCCGATTCGCTCTTCCCAATAGCCGCGCACTAAATCGTAGCTATCGGCGTCGGGCTGGCCGAGCATTGCTGCCAGTAGCTCGTTAGCCGTCTTGCCGCCGTAGAGTGGCTCGATCAAGGGCTGAACGATGCTGGCGGTGCCGTCGAACGCGCGCGCGTCACCCCAACTCTCGAGCGGATGGGCCTGCGGAATATGCCAGGTAGCCCGAACAGAAGTCTCATCGACAAACTGGCTCAGGTGGATCGTGAGCGGAACGGTTGCCATCCGGTCGGCGAAGCGTAAATCGCCGGGCGCGTTATAGACCGGGTTGCCGCCGATCATAATCAGCGTTTCAACTCGACCGGCAGCGATCTCGCTCACCAGCGCTACCAGATCGTTGGTCTGATTGGTTGGGCGCGCTTCCACCGGCTCGTGGTAAAAGACCGTCTTGCCGACGTTATCCAGTTCAGCATTGATCAGATGGGCCAGCGCATGCACGATGGGCGGCTGCTGATCGCCGGCAACTACAACGCAACGGCCGCGGTGCTCTTCGAGGTCTTTGACAATCGCCTTCAAGAACTCTTCCGCTTTGCCGCCGAGTGATGCTGGCGCGCCACCAATGCCCAATTCGTGGGCTAGCGCGCCGGTAAAGGCAGCGATTGCATCGGCTCGCAGCGCCAGCCGGTGGTCGGCAGCCGTGCCGGTAGTCGAAGGACTGGCCTCGACGACGTAGAGCCGGTTCATCTCGCTGCTTCCCTTGCGCACCTTGCGACCTTCGGCAAACGCGCGCGCATAGGCGGCAAAGCCGGGGCCAGGAGCGAGGAAATCGGCATCAAGGCTGACAATGACCAGCGCTGCTGACAGATCATAGCGTGTGGTCACGTCGCGACCGAACGCAAGGCGCGCGCCTTCGACGACATTATCGCGATTCACCGGCTCGTACTGATACCAGCGCGCTTGCGGGTAGGCTTGCAAAAACTGCTCGATTTGCGCTGCCAGCGACGGCGAGGTAACGGTTGTAGTCAGCAGACGGACGCCGGCGCCCTGATTGGCCTGAGCAGCAGTCAAAGCATTGGTCAACGTTGCAGTAAAATCGGCCCATGTGCTGGCTACTCTCTGACGCAACACGGTCGTTGAGCGATCAGGGTCGTACATC
Organism: uncultured Chloroflexus sp.; assembly: GCF_937129525.1. Classification (GTDB taxonomy): domain Bacteria; phylum Chloroflexota; class Chloroflexia; order Chloroflexales; family Chloroflexaceae; genus Chloroflexus. Next base: position 46,123 of record NZ_CAKZNK010000019.1, read on the forward strand.
GTCAGTACTTCGGCCTGGGCAAACAGGTCGGTAGCGCCAAGGCTGGCCGGATGGCGCGGGTTACCCTCGACCTTGGTTGGTCGCCCTTCGTTTGATCGCACCAGCACGCCAGCGCCATAGCCGCCAAGCGTCAGGGTAGAGGCGAAAAACTGCGGCACGCCGGGCACGCGGCCTTCAGGCTGGCGATCAAACGGCGCGATGTACTGGCGCGGCTGATAGGTACAGGCAGTCACACCCGCCAGTGCCAGCGACGCTCCCATCAGCTTGAGGAATGTGCGCCGGCTTATCCCATCGCCCAGTTCGCTCGCGCCGCGCGGAAATTCGCGCTCCACCAGTTCACGGAACGCCGGCGAGTCGGCCAATTGATCAAGCGAACGCCAGAACTGCGGTCCGCGCGCGTCGCGCAACTGAGCGCGAATGGCTTCGAGGTCATGTTGCTGCTGTGTCATGGTTGTTTACCACTACCGTTACTAACGAAATCCAGCGGGCACATCAGGCGTGTTGTCTGACAAGGCAACACACAGGGCGATTTCTAACGATGGCACACATAGCAGTTGGTCAACTGGTCTGGCGGCATGATGCCGTATTCCACCACGAGCTGGCGCCCGATCTCCAACTGATTAGGCGGTGGCACGTAATCCATGTTGTATACCTCTTCGCGAGGTCGCACATACAGTTCGGGGTTACGGTGACAGTTGAGACACCAGCCCATGTAGAGTGCCTGCTGTTGCCAGACCACCGGCATATTGTTCACCTGCCCGTGGCAGGTCGAACATCCGATGCCTTTGTTGACGTGAATCGAGTGGTTGAAGTAGACAAAATTGGGCAAGTCATACACTTTGACCCACTCAATCGGCTTACCCGTCGCGTAACTCTCGCGAACCTTCTCTAGCAGGGGGCTGTAGGTCTTGATCTGCGAGTGGCAGGTCATACAGGTTTCGGTTGCCGGGATGTTGGCAAAGTAGGACTGGTCAACCGAGGTATGACAGTAGCGGCAATCGATACCGACGATGTTGACGTGCAGTTGATGACTGAATGCAACCGGCTGCTCAATAGCTATATTCACCTGCCGGAAGTAGTTGGAGCGGAAATAGACGCCAAGAATGAGGATTCCTTCGACGACGAGCAAGACGAGCGCGAAGATGCTCAGACGGGCAAGAAGGTTGGCGTTGCGGGGAAAAATCTGTGCCATGCTGCATTACCCTGTTCAGGAATCGATCTGCACGGTGTCAGTCTAGACGGTATTATAGAACCGTTTTGCTTTTGCGTCAAATACCTGGGCGCGATTATACCTGTTTGTCTCAGTATGAAGCCGAAAACGCGATTTCTACAACGTGGTTTAAGTGGAAGGTTTTTGCATATTGTGCATTATCTGAACTGACAATGCGTCTTTTTTCCTCCGGAGTTGTCTGGCCTTGTTGGTTAGTCTCTATATATAGTACCACAATTTTTTGTGCAAACATTCGACAATTATGTGACAAATAGTGCAATTATAGCGAACCTGCCTGCACTCGTGATGGGGTTACGGCGATGATGTGTTATAGTGAAAGACAACGATGAACAGTGCCGAGGGAAACAGGCATGAAGATAGCTATCATTGGCTTGCCAAACAGTGGAAAAACAACCGTCTTTAATGCATTGACGCGCGGTCACGCCGAAACGGCGGCCTATTCATCCGGGCAACTGGAACCGAACATCGCGACGGTAAAGGTTCCCGATCCGCGTCTTGAAGTGCTGGCGCAGATGTTTAAGCCGCGCAAGGTGACCTGCGCCGACGTGCAATATGTTGATATTGGCGGCCTGAGCGGGAGCGGTCGGGCCGGCGGCGGTTTGCCACCTGTGTTGCTCAACTATATTGCTTCGGCTGATGCGCTCTTGCACGTGGTGCGCGCCTTTGATGATCCGGCAGTGCCACACCCAAACGGTTCGGTCGATCCACGGCGCGATATTGCCGCCGTGGATCTCGAACTGGCGTTTTCCGATCTGGGGATTATCGAGCGCCGGCTAAACCGGCTCAATGCCGAAATTCCGAAATTGCCGACCAAAGAGAAGGAGCTGCGCAGCGCCGAGCGTGATCTGTTGCAGCGATTGCGAGAAGCGCTAGAGGCCGAAACGCCGATCCGCGCGCTCGGCCTGACCGATGATGAGGCGCGCATGATCCGCGGCTATCAGTTTCTGACCGCCAAGCCGTTGCTGATTGCCTTGAATATTGGTGAAGAGGCGCTGGCGAATCCGCCCCAGATTGATTATCCTCACCCACAGAGCGCAGTGGTGTCGTTGTGCGGCAAGATCGAAGCCGAGCTGGCCCAGCTTGATGATGCCGAGGCTAGAGTGTTTATGGACGATCTTGGCATCGCGTCGCCGGCGCGCGAACGGGTGATCGCGCTGAGTTATGAACTCCTGGGTTTGATCAGCTTCTTAACAGCCGGTCATGACGAAGTGCGGGCCTGGCCGATCCCGCGAGGGACGCCGGCGGTTGAAGCGGCAGGCACTATTCATTCTGATATTCAGCGCGGGTTTATTCGGGCCGAAATTGTGGCGTACAACGATCTGATTGCCGCCGGTAGTATGCACGAGGCCAAAAAGGCCGGCCTGGTGCGCATGGAAGGGAAGCAGTATATTGTGCAAGATGGTGACATCTGCCACTTCCTCTTCAATGTCTGAGCGGTTGTTGACCGCGTCGCTGCGCCGTTCCGCTGGCGGTCGGGCGTTGGCTGGCGTGATGGCGGCGGCGCTGGCAGCGGCTGATCCGGCGCAGGCTACGGCGGCAGCGTTACGCCGCGAGGGCGACTGGCTGATTGTCGGTGATCGCCGCTACGATCTGCGCGCATTCGAGCGGGCCTGGCTGGTAGGGGCCGGCAAGGCTGGCGCGGCGATGACTGCCGCAGCCGTAGCCGCGCTGGTTGACCGGTTGAGTGGTGGCGTGGTGGTCGTGAAGGATGACGGCGCGCCGTTGCCGGATGTGGCCGGTGTCTCGCTGTTGCGCGCTGCCCATCCCACTCCCGATGAGCGTAGCGTAGTGGCAGGTCAACGCATCGCGACGCTTCTGGCACAGGCTGGCGCGCGCGATCTGGTGATCGGCCTGATCTCTGGTGGTGGTTCGGCGCTGCTCAATCTGCCGGTACCCGGAGTGACGCTGGCCGATATTCAGGCCCTGACAACGGCGCTGCTCGCCTGCGGTGCGCCGATCGGAGCGATCAATACATTGCGCAAGCATCTCGATCAGCTTAAGGGTGGTGGTCTGGCTCGCCTGGCAGCGCCGGCCACGCTCGTTACCCTGATCCTTTCGGACGTGGTTGGCAGTCCGCTTGATGTTATCGCCTCTGGCCCGACGGTGGCCGATCCAACGACCTTTGCCGATGCGATAGCCACGCTCGATCAGTATGGTTTGCGCGCCCAATGTCCACCGGCAATTGTGGCGTATCTTGAGGCGGGAGCGAGGGGTGAGCGGCCAGAGACTCCTAAGCCGGGCGATCAGGCACTGGCTGCCGTGCAGAATGTGTTGATCGGCAGTAATGCGCAGGCGGCGCAGGCGGCGCTGGCCGCGGCGCGCGCTGCCGGTTTCAATGCCCTGCTGTTGACCACCTATCTGGAAGGCGAGGCCCGTGAGGTTGGGCGCGTGCTGGCCGGGATCGCGCGCGAGATGGCGACGACAGGGCAGCCGTTGGCGCCGCCAGCATGTCTGATCGCTGGCGGAGAAACGACGGTGACGCTCCGCGGAACAGGACGGGGTGGACGAAATCAGGAACTGGCGCTCAGCGCGGCGCTGGCGCTCGATGGCCTGAATGGGGTATTGGTGGCGGCGCTGGCGACCGATGGCGGCGACGGCCCTACTGATGCTGCCGGCGCGGTTGCCACCGGCGATACGGTAGCGCGCGCGCACGCATTGGGGTACGAGCCGCGCGACTATCTTCAGCGCAACGATTCGTATACGTTGTTTGCATCGCTTGATGACTTACTGTTGCCCGGCCCAACCGGCACGAATGTGAATGATCTGGTCTTTGTGCTGGTGGAAGCAACCTGAAGCTGCCTGACATGACGTGTATGCACTGCACTGGCAGCGCGCGCAGGCTGGTCATCTCGATGATCAGGTATCGACGCTACCGGCAAGTCTTGCTCTGGCTTCCCGAAGCAATTTAAGATCACTTTCTGTATGTAGTGGCGGTTCCTGGTTCACTGTCTGCAGGCAATAATCCCACCATTGCGTGGCATAGTCAGTATATCCTTCCAGATGTTGCACAACGGCCTGCCAGTCTTTGTTTTTCCTGGCAATTTTGGCTCTGGCGCTGGCTATCTTGCGCAGCTCGTCTAATACAGCCGGCGATGGGTAAGCTTTCAGCAGCAGCTCCTCTGCCTTCTCAAGATTCCCATTCTTGCGGAGTTGTCGCACATATTTGAGCTCGTCGTCGCCCAGAGCTATTCGCTCTGGCGAGGTAGCGGAAATATTCAGGCGACGCCCTCTGATGCGTTCGGCCTCAATAAGAAAGGCGGTCGGATCTCTTCCTTCACTCGATGCCAGTCCGGCCATTTCTCGATAAACTTGCTCGAGCATGTGAGCATCGCGCGCAGAACGACGGACAAGCTGATTCAGAATCCGCCACAAAGTATCAGTAACGCTGGCTTGACTACCGAACTGCTTACTAAGCTCACTCATGTATATATCAAAATCTTTTCGCGCAATACCAAAGATTTCAAGGCGGGCTAACCAGTCAATAATCATAGCCTCATCATGCGTAACCAGCGCTCCATTGCGCGCGAAAATGAATTTGCCACAATGAGGGCATGCCTGTTTGCGAATTGGTTTGGTTGGTAGTTTCTGGTCGCAATTTGGGCACGTTGGCTGCCGCTGGAGGAATTTCAGGATGAATTTCATCATATCATCATAATTGTTGCGGCTCGCTCTAGGATTATGGCGTGTTACATAGACACAAACATGCGCAATCTTGGAAGTGGTCAATAACGTGAGAGTGTCATCTGCGAATCCGATCCGCTTCTCACACGTTGATTGCCTTGGCGACCGATGGTGTCAATGGCTTTACCAATGCCACCATCGGTTACTGTTAGCAGTGCGATGCGCGCGTTCGGATATGAGCCGCGCGATGGTTGGCGACTGTCATGGCTTGCGCGCGGCGATTTTCACGCTGGCAACCTTCCCTTGCAGTTGTGTTGCCCACTGCCGGGCAAAGTCATCATCCGAACCGTTGCCCTCACCGCTCTCTCCTTCCAGGGATTTGGAACCGATCAGCGTCGCAATTTGTGCCGCGTCGTAGATGATGTGGTCTGTGATTTCCACATCAACCAGCCCAACCTGCTGTAAGCCTTCCAGATAGGCCTGCGCTGACACTGCTCCGGCCAGACACGACGAATAGAGTCGGCGATGGCTGGCGATCTCGGCGGGTAGATCCTCGGCGACAATGTCTGCAATCAACATTCGGCCACCGGGTTTAAGCACCCGGGCTATTTCGGCGAAGACCTTTGGTTTTTCCGGCGAAAGGTTGATAACGCAGTTTGAGATGATCCAGTCGATGCTTGCGTCAGCGACCGGCAGCTCTTCGATCAGTCCCTTGCGCACCTCAACATTGGTCAAACCGGCAGC
>NZ_CAKZNK010000020.1 GCF_937129525.1 uncultured Chloroflexus sp.
GGCGCGGGAGCGGAGCGAAGGGCGAAACTGGCGCGAGGAGGGGAGCCGTCCGGCGCGGGAGCGGAGCGAAGGGCGAAGCTGGCGCGAGGAGGGGAGCCGTCCGGCGCGGGAGCGGAGCGAGGGTCGGGTAGGACGTGGAGGGCGTGAGCGAACCTCACCAACGCCGAAACAGGGCGTCAGTCAGCCGCGCGGCTCAGCTTCACGTAGTTCGACGCGACCGGATCGAGCCACATCGTCGCCGCGAACAGAGCGACCGCGCCGTAATAAAGATCAGGAATAATTTCAATCAGATTAAGGTCTTCATCTGCCTTCCTGAGCTGCTTGACAAGATTTGTGATAGTGGTATAAATGTTGCGACACAATCTTGTGATAGATGCCACAAGGAAGGACAAAATGATGAAGATTTGGTTTCGACTAATGGCTCTTGCAGTACTGGCTGCGCTGGCAATGGCGCTGACAGCATGCGGTGGCGGTTCGAGCAGTGGTGGTGGTAGTGCAGGTGGTGGCGCAAGCAGCGGGCCGGTAACGCTGGAGATCGGCTCAAAGGGTGAAGAACTGGCTTTTGACAAGACTGAACTGACTGTTGCTGCCGGCCAGCAGGTTACGTTGCGGTTTAAGAACAACTCGGCGGTGCAGCAGCACAACTGGATCCTGGTGCGCGGTGGCGATGCTGAGGCAGCCGCGATTGCCAATGCTGGCATGAGCGCCGGGCCTGCGGCTAACTACCTGCCGGCTGACAAGAGCAATATCATTGCCGAGTCACCGCTGGCTAACGGCAATGAGACGGTGGAGGTGACCTTCACTGCGCCGGCTGCCGGCACGTACCTTTACATCTGCACCGTGCCGGGTCACTATCCGTTGATGCAGGGCAAGCTGATTGTTAATTAAACGCGGAAAAGTTGAGCTATGCCTGTATTCGGAGACACAGTTTGCTGCGCCTCTGATGTCGTTCAGGCATAGTCCAGCAGGTGAATGATCGAAGGGCGCGGGTTGTCGCGCCCTTTACCGTTTCGCTTCTGGGATTAGACGGCAACAGTGCGCTGGTGCGACTCTGTCGAACGGTAGAGACGGATCATCAAGGAGAGAAGATGTTGCTCAACCTCAGCAGCCACGGCGCGAGCAGCGGGTGAAAGCGGCAGCCGCCCAACTTCTTCGAAGTACCAGCGAATCATCGTGGTGGTATGTTCGTAAGATACACCCCAGCGGGGCAGCACGCCGCGCGCCCAGCGCAGTTCAGTTTCAGCAATCTCCAGCGCGTTGAACAAAAGCATTGCCCGAATCAGATCACTAAGCGGACGAACCGATACCTCGGCCATCCGCTCAACCGGGCCGTACTGTTCTTCGAGGCGCAGAGTATGAGCCAGTTCGGGAAATGCGCGTAAAAGGCGACCGGCAACTCGTTCGGCAATGGTTTGTCGGTGTTGTTCGATCTGGCGCGCAAGTTCGGTAGCGGAAATCTCATCCATAGCCCGCCTTCCTTCCCGTTAATACAAGGATATTATAGCACGCCGTTTTGACATAAGTTCTGTGCATAAGACATGAATTGACCGGGCATCTTTCGTGCAGCAGTTGAGGCATCGAACTTTCATCAGGTATTCAATGTGTTGCCGGGCCTGTTTTAATGCTTAGCCGCTAAACCAAGACTGCGCTGCGCGCACAATCGCCCGCAAACGTGGACGTTGGAGACGTTCAATCGCCTCAGCCAGGGGCACCCACTCGACGGCCACAATCTGTTCGCTGCCGCCAGTAGGTCGAGCGTGACCTTTTGTCGCTCGCAGCAGATAGTAATCGACCATCTTGCGATGCTTTCCACGTGGCCCATTTATCAAATAATCGACATTTCCGATAATATCAATCACTTCAGCAGTGACGCGGGTCTCTTCATAAACTTCGCGCACTATTGTCGAGAGTGGCGACTCATCCGGTTTTAGCTTACCTTTGGGCAATGACCAAAAGCCCTTTCGTTTACGGATGAGCAGAATCTCGATGGTTTGATCGGGGCGAAGACGGAATACCACGGCGCCAACGCCACGGATAGCTTTCATATGCGCCTGCTTTCACTTCACAGGCTCAAGTTAGCCTTGTCATGAATTTTGCCCAGTATCATACAACATTTAAGCTGGCTACTGAAGTGATCATTACTATAACGTTCAGGTTGTGTGTGTTGGGAAAAGCAGAGCCGGTCTATCGCCCGGTACGGTACGATAGACCGGCTGCGCGCCTGTCAGCGAGGGGTGGATCTAGCTGACAGTGGCAGGTTTCTGGCGAAGCAAAGCGACAATATCGTCTTCGATCAGCGATGGCAGATCGGTCGGCGCGTAGCGTCGGCGCGGCTTTCCATTGCGGTCAACCAGAAACTTGGTGAAGTTCCATTTGATCGCTGTGCTGCCGAATAGACCCGGCTGCTGAGTTTTGAGATAGGTAAACAGCGGATGTTCGTTGGGACCGTTTACATCAACTTTAGCGAAAAGCGGAAACGTGACCTGATACGTCCGCTCGCAGAATTGGGCTATCGACTCATTGCTGCCGGGTTCTTGCAGGAATTGATTGCTCGGAAAACCAAGCACGGCGAAGCCTTGATCGCGGTAGCGACGGTAGAGTTGTTCTAGCCCGGCGTATTGCGGTGACAGACCACACATACTGGCCACATTGACTATAAGCAGCACCTGACCGCGATAGTCGGCCAGTGATTGGAGGGTACCATCGATCCGCTCGGCGGAGAATTGATATACTGGCATACTGGCAGCTCCCTGACGTATGGAATGGTAAGTTTCACATGTATTATGACTGCAAAATCCAAATTGAACAAGGACGCAATTGCGCGGTTTGCCCACATTTCAGCCGGTCATAATCCGGCAGAAATACAACGTGCCGATGGAAGACCGGCAAAAGCAGAACCTTAATGCCAGTAAAGATCTGCGCGCTTGCCGTGAAGCTTTTGATCTTCCTGACTCGATGAGATTGCCCGGTCGAGCTTCCGAGTTGGTTTATGCGCTGGATGCGGTGTATCGCACGCTATTTATGTTATACTACAATACTTGTTGGAACCGTTGCTCGTTGCCCGGGAAGTCATGTATCGCCAACACTCGTTTTGCTCATTCTGCGGTCATCCCTTTGTCGAACATCAGTCGTGGCCGCGTATATGTACCCATTGCGGCAGTACCACGTATCGCAATCCCTTGCCGGTAGTCTTACTGTTACAGCCGGTTGATGAAGGACTGTTGTTGATTCGGCGGGCTGCTTATCCTCGACGTGGACAGTTAGCGTTACCCGGTGGGTTCATCGAAATGGGAGAACGCTGGCAAGATGCTGCGGCTCGTGAGTTGTACGAAGAGGCTGGAGTCGAGGTTGATCCCGATTTGATCAGCGATTTTGCTGCTCGGAGCACGCCGGATGGCTATCTGCTAGTGTTTGGGATAGGTCCACACCTGCGCAACGAGGATCTACCAGTCTTTCTTCCCAACAGTGAAGCCGCCGAGCGCGTGATTATCAATGCGCCGGTTGAGCTGGCCTTTCCCCTCCACACTGAAATGGTGCATCGTTTCTTTTCACAGCTTCGCCAGTGGCGTCCATTGACATAATTTTATGCCAGTCCGAAGCGGGTCAGTCGGTCATGATCGGCGAGCAGCGTTGCTGTTGCTTCGTCGGCCACGACCTGACCTTCGGCCAGCACCACTGCGCGGGGGAAGGTGGCCTGCGCAAACGTGAGATCATGCGTGGAAACCAGCATTGTTTGCGGCAATGCTTGAAGGAGTTCGCTCAATTCGCGCCGCCCTCGCGGATCGAGACCGGCTGATGGTTCATCAAGCGCAAGCAGTTTGGGTTGCATTGACAACACGGTCGCCAGCGCCACACGCTTGCGTTGCCCAAGACTGAGCCGATGGGGCGGACGCCGTTCGTAGCCTTTCATATCCACTGCCGCTAATGCCTTCCGGACGCGCTGCTCGACTTCGGTGAGGGCGAGGCCCAAATGCAGCGGCCCAAAGGCTACATCTTCAAATACGGTTGGCGAAAAGAGCTGGTCATCGGGATCTTGAAAGACAACTCCCACCAGTGACCGAATCCTTGGCAAGTTTCGCGGGATGACCGGCAGACCATCAACAACCACCGTGCCGTTGGTGGGGCGCAGCGTGCCATTGAGATGGTGCAGGAGTGTGCTCTTACCGGCGCCGTTAACGCCGAGCAGGGCAACCTTTTCCCCGGCGTTGATGGTGAGGTCGATGCCACGCAGTGCCGGAGTGCCATCGGGATAGTGGTAGATGAGTTTAGCGATGGTAAGCATAACTGATTGGTGACACGTTGCGATGCGTGTTTCAAGTGGCGGCAATGATCAGCAGAATGACAAACCAGACCCCGCCGCCAATCAAAAGCAGGTAGTCAGCGCGCTGGAGCGGTGGTCGCGCGGCAAGTGTTGGGTGACCGTTGTAGCCACGGGCCAGCATTGCGGCATAGATCCGTTCACTTCGCTCGTAGGCGCGAAGGAAGAGTGTCGCCGCCATGCGTCCGGTGATCATCGCCCGCCAGGCGATGCTGCGTCCGGCGCGCCGATCCGGTAAGGCCGCGCGGCGATTGTCGCGCGCGCGTAGCATCCGGATCGCTTCGTCTTGCAACACGAAGAGGTATCGGTAAGCGACACCGAGGATCATAATCAGTACATTTGGCACGCGCAAGGCGGCCAGTCCCAGCAAGAGTTCGCTGAAGTGAGTGGTAGCGATCAGGGCAGCGATGGCCTGCACTGATAACCATGCTTTCCCCAGTACAGTCGCGGCGGCGACGACCCCGGCATCGGTGATCGCAATCTCCTGGCCGGCGATGGTGATCTGAGCCAGTGGCGTGCCGGGGCGGGCGATGGTCAGGGTGAGCGCGGCAAGCATAAAGGGGAATGCCACCAGTGATCGCCTCCAGATGGCAATCAATCCTGGCCCACCCCAGCTTATCGCCAGCCAGAGCGCCAGTGCAGCGCCGAGCAGCGCGTCCCAGGCTCCCGCCGGAATCCAGGCCAGGGTAAACACAAATCCCAGTGCCAGCCATGTTTTGACCCGGCCATCGCGGGCCGCAAAGCCGGTTACGCTTGCCGGTGGTTCGATGACGACTTCCTCAACCATTCGAGCGTTGGGTTGATTGCATGCGCAGGATGATGGCCAGACCCCAGATCAGCCCGATCAGCGCCATCACCCCGATGAGACCGGCAATGATGGTCGAGAGCGACGTTTCGCCGAGCCACGGAATGGTGTAATCGGGCAATAGCTGATAGGGCGCATCCGTTGCGCGTTCGATAAATCCGGTATCCTCAGCAACCCGCTCTAAGCCATCGGGATCCGATGAGGCAAGCGGCGCGCACGTGGCGAGGATTGCGGCCAAGATCGTGCCGACAACGATCGTTCGCCTGCCGGTATCGGCGGTCGGTGTGCCGGCGGTGAGCAGATCGGGTCGAGCGCCGACCAAAACGAGCACTGCTGCCGCTGTGATCAATCCTTCACCGATCCCGATGATGGCATGCACACTCATCATCGCTGGAAAGACGATAGTGGCAGGCAGGTCAGAGAGCGCGAGCTGCGCGGAGGTAAGGGCTGCCGCAACCATCACCGAAAGCCAGCCGGCAATGCCGGCGACCAATCCGATGCGCGCCCGGTTTGTCGTCCATTCCCCATTGCGGATGAGGAGTGGCCGCGCCAGCCATCCGCCAATCGCTGCCGTGGCAACTCCCATGTTAAAGATGTTTGCGCCCATTGCGACAATTCCGCCATCTTGAAAGAGGATCGCTTGCAAGGCAATCACACAGGTCATCACGACCATCCCGGCCCACGGCCCCAACACGATGGCCGCCAGCGCGCCACCGAGGAGGTGACCGGAGGTGCCGCCGGCAATGGGGAAGTTGAGCATCTGCGCGGCGAAGATGCACGCCGCCATGACACCCATGAATGGTACCGTTCGCTCATCGAATGAACGCTGCACGATCCGGGTGGCAACCCCGATCGCGATCACCGTCGGTACCCACCAGAGCAATGCAATCGGTGCATGCAAAAAGCCATCGGGGATGTGCAACCCTAAGGAGAGATGTTCCGCCAACCAGTACCACCACATAACAAAGCCTCTCCATGGTTCAAATGATGATAATCAACTCTCTCTGATGGAGATCTCTTAACATTATACGTTACCTGCTTCACAGCAATTGTTGCCATACGATATAATGCGCTTGTTATGAGCGGACACTACACCATTCCAACTCGTATTCGGCTGACCGAAGCGCAGCGCGAGCACCTTTACTGGTTGCTTCGCGAGCGTGGGATTGAGCTGGATGACCTGCTCACCGAGCTGGTCACCGATTATTTGTCCGGTCAGCCGTTGCCGCCGGCGCCGCAACCGGTAGATCGAGTGGCGACGATTCGGGAACAGTTGCGGATCCGGCGGAGCCAGTTACGCGCGTTACGCTCACAATTGCACGATCCTCACAATCCTCCACCCGAATGGTTGCAGGCAATGGTCGCCGAACTGGAAGAAGAGATTACCCGTCTCGAAGTTGAACTGCGGCGAGAAGCGTAGTATGGCCCGGCAACGGCTTGATACCTTACTGGTAGAACGTGGCCTGGCCGAAACGCGAGCGCGAGCGCAAGCGTTGATTATGGCCGGGCAGGTACTGGTCAACGGTCATGTGCAGACCAAAGCCGGCACGATGGTCGATATTGGCGTTCAGATTGAGCTACGGAGTGGATTGCCCTACGTCAGTCGCGGCGGGTTCAAACTGGCCCATGCCCTTGATCAGTTTGCGCTTGATCCTGCCGGTCTGACGGCGTTAGATGCAGGCGCTTCGACTGGCGGTTTTACCGATGTGCTGTTGCAACGTGGCGCGACGCGCGTCTTTGCGGTTGATGTGGGGTACGGCATTCTCGATCAGCGGCTGCGGAACGATCCGCGCGTGATTGCGCTTGAGCGCACCAATATTCGCCATCTCACGGCGTTACCCGGCGGAGTGCTGGCCGATTGCGCCGTGATCGATGTGAGTTTCATCTCACTGCGGCTGGTCTTGCCGGCAGTGCAACGCCTGATTACGCCAACAGCATGGATTGTTGCGCTGATCAAGCCTCAGTTTGAAGCCGGCCCACAGCATGTAGGCAAAGGTGGCGTGGTGCGCGATCCGGCCATTCACGAGCAGGTCATCCGCGACATTCTCACATTTGCCGCAACTCTCCAGCTCAATCCAGCCGGTCTGACCCGCTCGCCGATTACTGGCCCGGCAGGAAATGTTGAATTTCTCGCCCTCTTTCACCCTGATCGTCCGCCACTCGATATGGCGCGCGCCATTGCCGGTTGTGTTGCCCGGTGAGTGGACGCATTCACCACCACCGCGCCCCAGGTTAATGACCGATCCACATTCCTTACCAAACCCTTACAAAACCCTCGTATGACCCTAACGTTTGTCAGGTATGCTACAGGTGAGCCAAAAAAGTGTAGTGGTTCACAAAAAACGAAAGGGTTTACGAGCAATGACGTTCACACAAGATCAATCGACTGTCACTGAGATTTCTCCCCGCGAACTGTATGCCCGCCTGTTGAGTGCGCAGCCGCTCTTCATCCTCGATGTGCGCAACGAAGACGAGTTCAAGCGCATGCCTGTTGAGGGGCATGCAACGCTCCGCACGCTCAACCTGCCCTACTACGACTTCATCGAAGACGAAGAGGCAGCGCTGGCCCGCTTGCCGAAGGATGTCGAGGAAGTAGTCGTGATTTGCGCCAAGGGGGGCGCATCGCAGTACGTGGCTGAGGTGCTCAACAACCACGGCTACCGCGCGGTCTCACTGACGGATGGTATGATCGGTTGGGGCAACTACTACGATACGCGCGACGTGGTGAACGCAAGCTGGGGCCGGATCGTGCAGATTGCTCGTCCCGCTCGTGGCGATCTCAGCTTTGCTATCATCAGCGATGGTCAGGCAGCGCTGGTCGATCCGCTCCGCCATATCAATGTCTACCGTGAACTAATCGAAAGCGCTGGCGCCAAACTGACCACTATCCTCGATACTCACGTTCATGCCGATCACATCAGTGGTGGCCCGGCGTTGTCGAAAGAGACCGGCGCGCCCTACTACGTCCATCCCTACGACGCCATTCACCCGATCGATATGTTGCCGGCTGTGATTGCCTACGAGCCGCTGCGCGACGGGCAGGTCTTCCAGATCGGACAGGTGCGGATCACGACCATCTGGTATCCCGGTCACACCCTCGGTCAGGTCAATTTCCTCGCCGAAACGCCGGATGGTGGGCGCTATCTGTTCACCGGTGACGGTATCTTCCTGCGCTCGTTTGGACGCCCCGACCTTGGCGGCAAAGGCGAAGCGTGGACGCCCATTTTGTACCGCAGCATGTTCGAAAGATTGCCCCGCTACCTGACCGATGAGACGGTTATCTTGCCTGCCCACTTTAGCACGCTCGATGAGGATGCCGGTAACGGAATCTTTGCCGCTCCGTACAAGCAGGTGCTGAGCCAGAATGATAGCCTCAAGCCGCGCTCGCTGGAAGAGTTTACCAGCTTCGTGCTTAGCCATCTGCCCGTCTTCCCGCCAGAGTACGTTGAGATCAAGCGGGTGAATATCGGCCTGGTTGAGCCGTGTGAAGGCAAGGCAAGCGAGCTTGAATTGGGCAAGAATATCTGCGCATTGGCCGAGTAAATATAGTAAGATTGAGCATAGGAATGGCGGCAGAGCTTCCTGCTGCCGCCATCAGCAATAAGGAGGAGAACCTGATATGCCTCACTTTGATCAGACATTGGATGTGAAAGGCGCCAAGTGCCCGATGCCGCTGGTTAAGAGCCGCAAGGCGATTAGCGAGCTGCCGGTTGGGCAGGTTTTGCAGGTCATTTCGACCGATCGTGGTTCGGTGGCCGATTTTCAGGGTTGGGTAAAGACGGCTAAGAATGTAGAGTTGATCGCGCAGGAGACGGTGCAAGAAAACGGTCAGGAACTCTACGTTCACTATCTGCGCCGCACGGCGTAAGATAAACCGATGGCTCCCGGATGGTAAAACTGGCAAGTAAAGGATGAAAAGCAATGACAACACCGATGACGGAAGCCGTTGATACGCAGGCCCTGCTGGCACGGATTGCTGAACTCGAACAGCGGGTAGCCGCGCTCGAGCAGTCACCGGCGCAGGGGATTGAAGATCGGCTGGCGATGGTCGTCTTCTCCGGCGATCTCGACAAGGCGATTGCCGCCTTTATCATCGCCACCGGCGCCGCCTCGATGGGTCTCGAAGTGAGCATGTTCTTTACCTTCTGGGGCATCAGCGCGGTCAAGAAGCAGAAGGTTTTCAGCGGCAAGAATCTGCTCGAACAGGGCTTCACGGCAATGCTTCCGGGCAAGCTGGGTGAACTGGGCCTGTCGCAGATGAACTTCTTTGGCGCTGGCGCGCAGATCATTCGTGGCTTGATGAAGAAGCACGATGTCGCTTCGCCAGAGGAGTTGTTTGCCATGGCGCGCGAGCTTGGCGTGCGCATGGTTGTTTGCGATATGTCGCGCGAGCTGCTTGGGATCAAAGACGAAGAGCTGGTGGAAGGGCTGGAAACGGGTGGCGTGGCAACCTTCCTCGGCGATGCCGCTCGCTCAAAGGTAACTCTGTTCATTTAAATCTGCAAAAGTCAGAGCCGACTAAAGAGGAAAGGTTGATCGGCGACGGCGCGATCACTCACGCAGGGATGAACGCGCCGTCATTTATTGTGAAAGGATAATGAGACCATGTTTCGACAACTGTTTCGTAATGTGCGTGAAGTGCAATCAAATCAGATTGGCACGATGACCGTGCAGGAATTGAAAGCTCAACTGGATGCGCATACCTCAATGGTGCTGGTCGATGTTCGCCAGCCCGAAGAGTTTGCCTACGATGGCCACGTGTCTGGCGCGCGGTTGCTGCCGCTGCCGGTTTTGGCGATGCGCATGAATGAATTGCCGAAAGATCAGCCTATCGTCTGCATTTGCCGTTCGGGGAATCGCAGTCAAGTTGCGTGCGAGATGCTTCAGCGCCATGGCTTTACCAACGTAACCAATGTCGTGGGTGGGATGATTGCCTGGCAGCGCGCCGGTTATCCGGTTAATCGTCAGCGTTAAGTGGAGGGCAGCGCGCTGCCTTCTCTGAGGATACATCTATGCAACAGCAGACATCTTGCAATGCTCTACAACACCAGACCGAAGTCGCGCCACTGCGCAGCTACGCGGTGACCGATACGGTCTTGCTGGCTGCGCAACCGCAGCCGGAAGACTGGCAACGCTTCGCCGAGGCCGGCTACAAAACCGTCTTGAATATTCGCAGCGATCCCGAACGGGCGGCAGTGCAGGCGGCCAACGCGCGCGCCGCCGGGTTGCGCTACATTCACGCGCCCTGGCCGGCCTACGAGCTTGAGCCGGAGCATCTGGCCGAGTTTGCTCGCATTGTCGAGGATCCGGAAACGGGTAAGCTGGTTTTCCACTGCCGTAGCGCTACCCGGGTCGGCCTGATCTGGATGCTTTACCGGATCGTGCATCAAGGCTGGACGCGCGAGCAGACTGAAGCTGAGCTGCGCGCTGCCGGGTATGATGAAGATGCCATGGAGACCTTTGAGTTCTGCGCCGGTGATTTCTTCGATCGCGCCGGTGACCAGATCTAGGGAGTGATGTATGGCGCCCGTTTCTGCCCGTCATCCTGAGGTGCAGACAGCGCTGCTGGCAATGATCTATCGCTATTTGCCTGCTCTGCGCTGGCTGCGCTACTATCGACGCGAGCATTTACCCAGCGACGTGGTGGCTGGTATCGTAACCGCCATCATGCTCATTCCGCAGAGCATGGCCTATGCCCAACTGGCCGGTCTGCCACCGCAGATCGGCCTTTACGCCTCGGTTGCGCCATTGATCGTCTATGCGTTGCTTGGCACCTCAGGTCAGCTCTCGGTGGGTCCGGTAGCGATCACATCGCTCCTGGTCTTCCACGGTGTCAGCGCTTTGGCCACGCCGGGGAGTGAACGGTATATTCAGCTCGTTCTCTTGCTGGCTTTTATGGTTGGCGCGATCAAGCTTGCGCTGGGTGTTTTGCGGTTAGGCGTTATCCTCAATTTCATCTCGCACCCGGTGCTGGCTGCCTTTACCAGCGCCTCGGCGCTGATTATCGCTATCGGCCAGTTGAAATATATTCTTGGCTACCCTATTGGCGGCGAGCATCTGTACGAAACGATTGCTCAGGCTATCGCTGGGCTGAGTCAGACCAATCCGGTGACGCTCGCGATCGGCCTGGCCAGTATTGGCCTGCTGATCTTTTTCCGCCAAGGGCTGCGGCCATTGTTGCGCCGGGCCGGATTGCCGCCACTGGCCGTGACTCTGATTGTCAGCGGCGCTCCCTTGCTGTCCGTCATGCTTGGCATTATCGTCGCGTTGAGTTTCCAGCTCGATCAGACGGCAGGGTTGGCAATTGTGGGCGCAATTCCGGCGGGATTTTCGCCGATCAGTACGCCGGCGATGACAATGGCTGATGCGCAGGCATTGCTGCCCACGGCGCTGACGATTGTGCTGGTGAGCGTCGTCGAGTCGATTGCAGTGGCCAAAGCGCTGGCCAGCAAGCGCCGCCAGGCCATCGATCCCGATCAGGAATTGGTGGCATTGGGAGCCGCTAACATCACCGCCAGCTTCTTCAGTGGCTATCCGGTGACGGGTGGCTTCGCCCGTTCAGTCGTCAACGCGCAGGCTGGCGCAATCACCGGTCTGGCCTCGCTGGTGACAGCGGCAGGCATCGCGCTCATCCTGCTCTTCTTCACGCCGGTCTTCTACTACCTGCCGCAGGCTGTGCTAGCGGCAACGGTGATCGTCGCCGTGATCGGCCTGGTTGATCTGCGGGAACCGCAACGTATCTGGCGCACCAATCGCGGCGATGCTTTTACGTGGCTGATCACCTTCGTTTCCGTGCTTGCGCTCGGGATTGAGACCGGTATCTTTATCGGTGTCGCCACGGCGCTGGTACTCTACCTCTGGCGCACCAGCCGACCTCACATCGCGATTGTTGGGCGGTTGGGAGATAGCGAAGTCTACCGCAATGTTGAGCGGCATCCGGTCAAGACGTGGCCGCACGTTGTGGCAGTGCGGGTTGACGAGAGCCTCTACTTCGCTAATACGCGCTATCTCGAGCAGGCGCTGTTGCGGATCGTGGCCGAACGACCTGAAGTGAAGCATCTGGTTCTGATTGGTTCCGCAATCAATTTTATCGACTCCAGCGCCTTGCATACGCTCGATCACCTGATCGATGAGCTGCGTGACGCCGGTGTTGAGTTCCATCTGGCCGATATTAAAGGCCCGGTTATGGATCGGCTAAGTCAGTCGGAGTTGCTGACAAAGATCGGTCAGGATCATATTCATATCACGACCCATGCCGCTATGCTTGCGTTAGGTTGCCGGGATTAAGCGGGATTGCCGGTTTGGGCAGAAGGGGTTTCATCTGGCAGACAGGCCCGGACCGGCGTACCGCTGCCGCCATTTGCTATCACGCATGCATCATATGGGTCGTTGAATGCGAGGTAAAACGATGTATCGTTTCTTCCTGCTGGCAATGATCGTCTTGATTGGCGGATTAACTGCCTGTAGCGCAACAACAACGACGACACCGGTTGCGTCTACTACGCTGCCGACCGACATCAACGTTGGTCAGCTCAGGACAATGCTCGATAACAGCGAGAACTTCTTTTTGCTTGATGTGCGCACACCGGAAGAGTTTGTCCAGGATGGACGGATCGCGCAAGCGACGCTCATTCCATTGCAAGAGCTGGAACAGCGCTTGCAGGAGTTGCCTGACGATAAACCGATTGTCTGCATCTGCCGGTCGGGGAATCGAAGTGAAGTTGCTTGCGATTTGCTTCGATCGCGCGGTTTCGAGGCGGTGAATGTCGCGGGAGGCATGCGGGCCTGGCGGGCCGCCGGGTATCCGATCGTGGTCGGACCGTGATCGCCATCGTAGCAAGACACGATGTCACATAAGCGGTTTGCGCCCAGAGCGATGATGCGCTGATTGCGCATCATCGGCAGCATCGCTGCTGGTTATACTGCGGTAAGCAGCGCGCGAATGCGTTGAAGTAGTTGTTGCAACGTAAACGGTTTAGCCAGCAGTGGCATATCTGCTGGAATTGTCGGCTCGATACCGGTGTGCGCTGAAATGAACAGTACCTTCAATTCAGGACGCAGGTCGAGCATCCGTTGATACAGCTCTAAGCCGCTTATAACCGGCAACATCAAATCACTGATCAGCAGATGGATCGGGCCAGCATGGTTGGTGGCAAGCGCCAGACCGTGCTGTGGTTCAATCGCTTCCAGCACAAGATACCCATGGAGGCGTAGCGCGCTGCTGATCAGATGCAAAACTGCCGGTTCGTCTTCAACGACCAGTACCGTTTCGTGTCCACCCGGCATGTGACCAATAGCAGGTGTCATTTCCGATTGAGGCTGGTCTTCACCAGGAGCCGGAAAATAGATGGTAAAGGTAGTGCCCTGGCCTGGCTTGCTCTGCACATCGATATGACCGCGGTGCTGTTTCACTATTCCGAAGACGGTCGATAGACCGAGACCGGTGCCTTTCCCGTGTGGTTTGGTGGTAAAGAAGGGTTCGAAAATGCGTGGCAAGAGCGCCGGGTCAATCCCGCAGCCGGTGTCGCTGACCTGCAAAGCGGCATAGGTGCCTGGCGCAAGATTGGGTAACAGGTGGATCTGTTCTGGATCGATCTGAACGGGCGAGGTAGCGATTGTAATTGCGCCTTGCCCTTCAATCGCATCGCGAGCATTGATCACCAGATTGAGCAGGATCTGTTCAATTTGCCCGGTATCGGCCAGGATTGTCGGCAAAGCCGGATTCAAATCGAGCAGGATCCGAATTCGTTCGCCGATCAGTCGCCGAAGAATCGATCCAAACTCGCTGATTATCTGATTCAGATGAACTGGTTTCAGCTCAAGCTGTTGTCGGCGACTAAAAGCCAAAATCTGGCGGGTCAGAGCAGTGGCCCGAATACCGGCAGCGCGAATCTGGTCGAAATCGTGGTACAACTCGCTCTCTGGTGGCGCTTCCAGGAGGCCCATTTCGGCGAAGCCAATGATCGGCACGAGCAGATTGTTGAGATCGTGCGCAATACCGCTGGCCAGCGCGCCGATTGCCTCGAGTTTCTGTGATTGGAAAAGCTGCTCACTGAGATGTTGTCGTTCCTCTTCCATCTGTTTGCGCTCGGTCAGATCGAGATGAGCGCCAAGCATATGGGTGATCCGTCCGTGCTGGTCATAAATAGCCGCAGCTTGCGACCGGATCCAGCGGTAGCTCCCGTCTTTATGGCGAAACCGATATTCAAGGGCAAAATTTGGCCATGGCTGGTTGAGGTATCGGCGCAAGGTGTCAAGACAACGCTCTCGATCATCTGGATGGAGTTGCTCTTCCCAGGTGGTGAAAGTGTCGGGCAGCTCATCGGCGGCATACCCGATCTGGGCTTTCCATTCTGGTGAGAAAAAGACCCTGTCGGTGGCCAGATCCCATTCCCACAACCCAATCTGCGCGGCCTGCACCGCCAGTTGCAACCAGGTTTGGGCATTGGTCAAAAGCGCTTGTTGCAACCGGTTGACCTCTAGCGCCAGTCGCCGCGCGCGCAGCAGAATTTCGACTCGAGCCTGCAATTCCGCTTTCTGAATGGGACTGATCGCCAGTTCGTCGATTGTGCGCCAGAGATGGCGAGTGTACAGATGCACATCACTGCGTCCCGTAACGAGCAGAAAGGGGAGAAAGATGGGATGAGCCGCCGCGCGTCGTTCCTGGATGGCTGCTTCGTATCGGTCGAGGATGGGGCCATCAAGAATGCAGAGTTGAAAAGGCGACTTCAAATCTGCCTCACTCTGCCCATACGTGACCATGTAGTGTTGCTGCAACCACTCGCCGAGTAGCCGCCGGTTAGAGGAATTGGCGAGGAAGAGCAGGATGGTATCTTTTACCATATGATGGCCTTGCGGTTGCGAATGTAATAAAATGTGCTGCCTTGCGCGGAGCTGACAGGTATCGTCAGGTTTTATCATTCCATGTAGGAACGCCAATCAGAATACCGCGCAGATTTGTCAGTGGTTTCCCCACTTTAATGCCATATCGTGAAATAGCAAATTCACGCAACGATTTTTCAAAATCACCGAGACGCTTTTTCAGCACTCCAATAGCTTTGCGCAATTCGCCATTGATCTCAAGAAAACGGAGAAAGATAATGTTATCGCCGAGATAACTGGCGCCGATGTCGGTCACCTGGAAATTTCCTACCACATCAGCCGTATCCATGATGAGAATCACGGTGACGCCGCGACTTTGCAGATACTTGCTGAGCGCATGGAGCTGACTGATCAGGTCTTCGCCTTTCATACAAAGGCGATACCCGGTGACGCTATCAATCATCACCACTTTAATCTGCTCTCGATCAATGACATGGCGCGCGTATTGGGCAAACTCGTCGGGGTTGTAGCGCAGCGGTTCAATCTTTTCCACGAATAACAGATGTTGACGCTGCATGGCTGTGACCGGAATGTTAACCGCTTCACAGCGTCGCAGCATGATTGAGACCTCTTCTTCAAACGAAAAGACGACCGAGCGTTCGCCGCGACTGGCGGCTTCCTTGACAAATTGAAATCCGAGCGTCGTTTTACCTACTCCAGAAGGACCGGTAATTATCGTAATGGTACCCCGCTCGATGCCACCGTATAGCAGTTCATCCAGTTCAGGCACACCTGCCGGAATCAGGTCAAAGCTATGGTCGGGCGGCAAAGCAGATGGGATCAGGCGCGGGAAAACCTGAAGCCCCTGATCGGATAGTCGCATTGCGTGGCGGCCACTCACGAATGCTGACCCTCGCATCTTGCTCACATTGAGATAGCGTCCGCTCTCAGTTAATTCGAGATTAATGATTCCATCGGCAATATATTGCAAGTCATCGTCAGGGAAAGCGGCGCTATCTTCCGCCGAGAACACAACTGTCGTGCGCTGTTCGGCCAGAAAGCGGAGGAACGAAATGACCTGCTTGCGAAACTGAAAGAGATCGGGCGTGAGGTAACGAAACTGAGTAATCGGGTCGAGAAAGACTCGTTCGGGACGCAGTTGCTCGATAGTGGTAACGATCTGGCGTGTGAGAGGTTCGCGTTCAACTTCTGCCGGAGAAAAGATGTCGTAGATTTCAGTCTGAGCAAAAAAGTTGGAGGAAGGGCTGAGATCGAGAATGTGGACGCGGCTGAGGTCAATACCAACTCTGGCCGCATTCCGCCGAATGTTGTTTTCAGCCTCTTCCAGACTGATGAAGAGTGACACTTCGTTGTTGTTTGCGCCGGCTGCCAGAAAGTGGAGGCCGAGTGTTGTCTTCCCTGTTCCAGGCCCACCGCGAACCAGATACGCGTAATGCTGAACCAGACCACCACCGGTAATTTCGTCGAGACCCGGGATTCCGGTGGCGAGCCGGTTCACGGTTGCATTGTCCATGCGGTTCTCCTGTGCCCATATTAGCGATGCTGAGAGTATCCTAACGACCAGACCGAAAAGCGTCAAGAGGGAGGGCGATATTTGAGCGATCAGATCTGGTCAAGCGATGATCCCGCACCATCTGGTTGGTAACCGCTTGTCTGAAGGAAAATCGTTCTGGTAATGCAAACGAGACGCCATTTCAGGCGTCTCGTCATGGCTGATCGTTCACTCAAAGTATGTTACCGCAAGCAAGGGCGAAATTTATAGCCGTACACCAACACGCCGTCTTCGCCAGTATCCATCAGGCGGCGTGTAACCATTTCGACGGGCATCCCAATCGCGAGATCGGCTTCGTCACAATCGGTCAACTGAGCCGTCACCAGCGGCCCCTCTGCCAGCCGCACCAGCGCAACCGGGTAGATGCCGAGACTGGCAAAACCGGCTGGCGCCTGTCGGATAACGCTGAAACTGTAAATTTCGCCAAGACCGCTAAGCTGATAAGGTTCCCAGTCATTGGGATCTTCATCCAGCGCAGGGGGGCGGACCGGGAAGCGCACTTCGCCGGTGTGGCGATGGCGCTGACCTTCGAGACGATAACGAACAGTTCGTTCGCGCCAGTGTCGCGCAATGCTCATGGTGCAAAACCTCCGCCAAGCGCAATAGCAGCAAGTGCGAGTATTCCTGAAAGCAAGCAAACCGCTATAATGCTGATCACTGCCAGAATGATGGCAATATAGAGCGCTTTATTCGCGGGCAAATTCATGCCCGACTGAATTGCCAGATAGGTCAAATAGACGCCGTACAAGGCAAGACCCAGTGCGATGATCGGGCCGACAAACGGAATGACATTCACAATGAATTGCCCGACAGACAATGGCGACGAGAAGAGAGAGAGACCCCACGCCAGCTCGCCAAAGCTGCCGGTGCCGCCGAACGCGCGCCCGAGCAAATAGATGAATCCCCAGACAACCAGCGAACCGATGATGGTGCCGAAAACACCGCCAAAGATTTGGCTGATTGGATTGGTTTGTTGGGCAATTGTTTGCTCGATTGTTGCGCTATCGAAACCGAGTTGTTCCAAACTAGCGCGCATCTCATTCATCTGAAGCGGGATTGTCAGCACGTTGATGATACCATTGATAATACTGGCAATCACAGCATAGATCAGCGCCCACACCAGGTTGTCGCGCTCGTGGCGCTCGAACGTTTGTACCGACGGTTGCGTAAGGACAGCAATACTGCCATTGACCATTTCCTGGATCACTGTAATGCTCCTTTGTTATCAAGAATGAGAAAGGCAGCCTTATTGTAGCTTACGCAACTATCGCTGTAAAGAGGTGAATTACGACTCTCGTAGCAAGACATGGCTGACCGCTGTCGCGCCGATACCGCCAAGTGATTGGGCCAGGCCGACACGGGCATGAGCAACCTGGGTAGCGCCGGCAGTATGGCTCAACTGGCGCGCGATCTCGATCACCTGATAGACGCCGCTGGCTCCACCCACATCGCCGCGCGCCTTGTAGCCGCCTGCGGTGGCGATAGGGGTTTTCCCGGTGGGTGCGATCGCGCCTTCAGCGGCGTGACGGGGGGCAGTGCCCGGCTCGTAGCAGCCAATCGCCTCGAGCGCAAGCGTGGCGGCAATGCCATGCGGATCGGTCAATTCCCAGACATGAACATCACCAACACCGAGATGGGCGCGCCCCAGCGCAATGTGCGCGCTGGCGCGAGCGGCGTTGAGGTCGAGCGGGTTGCGTCGGCGATGCAGCGCTGGCTGATCGGTTGCCACTGCCGAGCCGGCAACGCGAATGCGCGGGCCGGTGAATTCGCGGGCCAACTGTTCGCTAGCGATCAGCAACGCGGCAGCGCCGTCGGCCAGCGTGCTGCAATCGAGCAGGTTGAGCGGGGAAGCTACCATAGCAGCTTTCCGATACCTGGCAGCGTCAATTGCAAACCGGTAGAGCGCGAGCGGATTTTTTGCCCCGTTGGCGTGGGCATTAATTGGGAAAGGCGCGAAGGCGTCGGCGCTATAGCCGTATTCGTGCATGTAGCGCCGCATGAGCATCGCCCATTGGGCTGTCAGGGTAACGCCATGGAACGCTTCTTCGTTGCTGTCACTGGCCATTGCCTGCGCTGCTTCAATTGCGTCTTCAAGCTGATCGGTGACCTTTTCGACTCCGATGACCAGCGCAAGCGGTAAACCATTCTGCACGGCCTGTACGGCCTGATAGATCGCCAGTCCACCACTGGCGCCGGCTGCTTCGATGCGGAAGGCCGGTACCGAGGAGGCCAGCCCCAATACGCCGGCCAGATACGCGCCAAGCTGACTCTGCCCGTACAGCTCTTCGCTAAAGGCACTACCCACATAGAGCGCGCCGATCTGGTGGGGCGCAATTCCCGGCGCGCTGGCCAGCGCTGCGCGCGCCGCTTCGCTGGCCAGATCGGCCAGACTGCGCTGGTAATGCTCGCCAACCGGGGTAGCGCCCATTCCGATAATGTAGACGTTGGTCATAGCGACTCCTCAAGTGATAAGTCGTTGTCGTTTCGTATCGCACCTTGCTTCGGTCATCCCATAACCAGTTTGCCGCGCCATTTGGCGTAGATGGCGTAGTCGATCATCACGGCGCGGGCGAGGTATGCCGCCGTCAATGGCGCTCGTTCGCGTCGGTCGCGAATCGCTTCGGTGACGGTGAGCGCGTAGGCATCAGAACCGGCCCCGCTCCCGTAGCTGGTGACAAAGATGGTATCGCCCGGCTGCGCAACATCAAGGATGGCGCACAAGCCAAGCAAGGCCGATCCCGAGTAGGTATTGCCGATCTTCGGGCTGAGCAAACCCGGCCCGATCTGGTTGTCGGTGAAACCAAGCCGTTTGGCGACAGTCTGAGGGAATTTGGCGTTTGGCTGATGGAAAACGGCGTAGGTAAAATCGGCGGGAGCGCGGTTGAGCTTGCGTAGCAACTCGCCGGCTGCCGACTGAATCTGATGGAAGTAAGCCGGCTCACCGGTAAAGCGGTTACCATGTACCGGATAGGGCCGGTCGGCGCGGCGGTAAAAGTCAGGTGTGTCGGTCACATACGAGATGGTGGCATCAATTGTTGCCAGCGCCTCTTCGGCGGGTCCAACGATCAGCGCTGCCGCGCCGGCGGAAGCGGTGTACTCGAGCGCGTCACCGGGACGACCCTGCGCAGTGTCGGCGCCGATCGCCAGCGCGTAGCGTTGCATGCCGCTGCCCACCAGCGCCATTGCCGCCGTCAGCGCCTCTGAACCGGCTTTGCAGGCGAATTCCCAGTCGGCGGCACTGACCCAAGGACCGGCGCCGAGCGCCTCGGCCACCACGGTACCTGATGGTTTGACGCTGTACGGATGGCTCTCGCTACCCACCCAGACTGCGCCAAGCGCTTCGGCGGGTATGGCTGCGCGGGCCAGCGCATTGCGCGCAGCTTCAATCGCCATCGTGATCGTATCTTCATCAGGACCGGGCACGCTCTTGGCTTCTACCGGAACCCCATTTTGACCATCGGTCCAGATACGAGCAATCTCGCGGGCCGCAATGCGGTAACGCGGGATATAGACGCCATAGCCGATGATACCAGTCGGTTGTTGAGGTTTCATCATGGGCAATTGCTCTCCTTCGTTATGGCGCAATAAAGACGGTATACAAACCTGCCCTCGTCGCGGCGCGACGAAGCTTAATAAGCCACAGGTTATAACCGTTTCTGCTCAGGAAGACAGCACAAACTTCTCCGCCTGGCAGCGGCAAAGGCAACCCTGCTGCGTTTCTGTGTCGCCAGTGACACAGATGGCGGCCTGTTACGGTTTCAACAGGCCGCCAGAGGCGTTTGCATTTAGTTCTTCATGGGATTGCCAACGGTACGCCGGCCTTCCAGCTCGGCGATAATCTCTTCGGCGCGAGCTGGCTTGATATTGCGTTCGGCCACCATACGGCGGGCTACTTCATCAACCAGAGTGCCGCTAGCGCCAGCGGCTAAGGCAATCTGGCGGGCATGCAGGCTCATATGACCTTGCTGGATACCTTCACAGGCCAGCGCTCGCATCGCGGCAAGATTGTTGGCCAGACCAGCGGCGACGCACACCTCAGCCAGTTCACTGGCGCTGCGCACACCCAGCAACTTCAGAGCGGCCTGCGCAGTTGGATGAACTTTGGTCGCGCCGCCAACAATCCCTACAGCCAGCGGCATTTCCAGGGTACCGACTAGATTCCCGTGCTCGTCACGCTCCCAATGCGAGAGCGAAGTGTAGCGACCGTTACGGCTGGCGTAAGCGTGAGCGCCGGCCTCAACGGCTCGCCAGTCATTGCCGGTAGCGACCAGCACCGGGTCAATCCCATTCATAATGCCTTTGTTGTGAGTAGCTGCCCGGTAAGGATCGACTGCCGCGAAGGCGTATGCCCAAAGAATACCTTCCACGACCTCTTCACCGCTCAGCCCGTCGCGCGCCAGTGAAGCTGCCGGCACCACGCAACGAGCGCGCGCCAACCGGCGATCGGTCAGGTTCGAGAGAATGCGCAGGTAGACCCGACCGCCGGTCATCTCGGCCAGCAAGGGGGCAACCGCTTCAGCCATCGTATTGACGGCGTTAGCGCCCATTGCATCGCGACAGTCAATGATCAAATGCACAACCAGCATCGGCCCCATTGGACTGGTAGGGAAGAACCGCACTTCAACATCGCGCGCGCCGCCGCCGAGCGTCACCAATGAGCGGCTTTGCCCATTCGCCAGGGCCAGAATCTCGGCTTTGCGCGACAGTATCGTCTCGCGAGCCTGATCGGGGTCGGCAACATTGACCAGTTGCACTTGCCCGATCATTAGCGGCTCGGTGCTGCTCGTCTCGAACCCACCACCATCGCGCGCCAGACGCGCAGCATAGCTCGCGCCGGCTACGATCGATGGCTCTTCGACCACCATCGGAATGAGGTAGTCGCGACCATTGATGCGAAAGTTGGTTGCAATACCCAGCGGCAGGTTATAAGTGCCAACCACATTCTCAATCATTTTATCGGCGCGCTCAAGCGTGAGGGCACCCCCACTGCCACCGTGGAGCGCGCGCAAATCTTCATCAACTAAACCATCAAACGACCTGACCATTTGCAGGCGCTCAAATGGGTTAAGCTGGTAAAATCCTTGCAGGCGAGAGTTCTTGGTCCCCATACGAGGACTCCTCCTTCACTCTAAGATTCTTCTCTTCCGCCTACTACGATACCACGATCACTGCTGAGAACAGTTGAAAATGACTGTCAAAACCTATCATGAGCCTGTCTTACGGCTGTCATGGCAGCTTCTGAACGGCATGAAGCCCGCTTGTGGTAGAATAAAAGACGTGATGAGCAAACATTTGTTCGTTTTTCTTATTGGTATAACACTGGTTGGATTGACGGCGTGCGCAGCAGCGACGCCATTGCCGTTGCCTGCCGATCTGGTAGTTACATCACCGCGTGGAGATCAGCGGGTAATAGCCTTTCTCTACCGCGACGAACGCGGGGCGCGACTGGTCAACAGTCTCAGCATTGCGCGCGATCCGCCGGCGCCACTTGATCCACTTGATCGGCAAGTCTGGTTGGGTGATCTTGAGCTGCCGACCGATTTGAGTCTGGTCAAGGTAGCCGGAGTACAGTATGGATTGGTAGTTGCGCAGGGTGACTGGCTCCCTGAAGGTCAGTACGGGCCGGATGGGTTATGGTCGCGCGCGCTTGCATCCCCTCGTCTCAGCCCATTTGCGCCGGCAATAGTCGATTTGGCGACCTTGTTGGCGACCGATCGGTACGAGAGCCAGATAGTGCAGGTGCGAGCCGCTTTGCTGACCAATGGTGATACTCATCTGCTGGTCGAGGAGATTGGTCCCGGTGGCGTGCCGGCAGCCAGCGCGCGCCAGATCAAGGTGAGCTTTGGTGAACCAGATCCGGCAGCGCTGGCGCATTTGCGCACCAGCGGCTCGATTCAATTTGGCTATGTTGAAGTTATCGGTCGCTGGCGACAAGGGCGCCTGGAGTCGTTGCTGCTGACGCCACTGCCGTAGGCGCGAGCGGGTTGCTATGATCGAGAGATCTTCTCGTCTTGCCTGAGGCGTGAGTGGCATGAAGGGTCAGCGTTGATGTCATCCAACCAGGCCGGGCTGGCCGTATCACGATGCGATGTCAGTTTCACCGCGCGCCAGATCTGGCCGGGAGCTGTCTCGCTCAGAAGCGTATTTCCCGATCTGTCAACCGCGCCAGATTGACAGTTCCAATCCTCTATCACCTGGTTGAATTTGTGAACCGCAAAAGTTGTTTGATCGGTCTGCGCGCAGGAAAGATGATCGTCACGCTCAGGCTAACATACTCCGCCAGGAGTGGCTGGCGCTGTGTCATAGGGCAGCGGTCAGGTTGTGGTAGCATACGGAAGCGAATTGAATAGCTATGCATACTGAAAGGACATCAATGATGAATGCCCGATTGCAGCGGCTGCGCGCTGCTATGGCAGCGCGCGCGTTACCGGCGATCCTGTTGACGGCGCCAACCAGTCGCCGGTACATTAGCGGTTTCACCGGTAGCGCCGGCGCTTTGTTGATTACTTCTGAGGCGGCTTTCTTGTTAACTGACGCTCGTTACACGGTGCGCGCCGCCGCTGAGGCGCCAGATTTTACTCTCCGCGAAGTGCAGTCAGCAGCGTTGCCACTGCCGAAGCTGGTCGCCGAACTTACGGTTGAGTTAGGGGTGACCAGCCTGGGTTTTGAAGCGGCGGCAATGACGGTGGCCGAGTATCGGCAGTTTGCCAAAGCGTTGGGAGCAGCGGTTGAGCTGGTCGCAACTGAGAATCTCGTTGAAGATTTGCGGATTATAAAAGATGCTGATGAGATTGAACGGTTGCGCCGGGCAGCGTCCATCACCGATGCCGCATTTGCCGCAGTCTTGCCGGTGCTTTCTCCCGATATGACCGAACGTGAAGCGGCGTGGCGATTTGAAGTGGCTTTGCACGATCTGGGAGCGGAGGGGGCATCGTTTCCGATCATCGTTGCCGCCGGTCGCAACAGCGCTCGTCCACACCACGCGCCGGGTGACGATCGATTGGGAGAGGGGCAGCCCATCATTATCGATATGGGTGCCCGGTTTGATGGCTATCACGCCGATCTGACCCGGACAATTGTGCTTGGTCAATCCGACGATACCTTCCGCGCCGTCTACGCGGCAACCCTGGCAGCGCAACAAGCGGCAATATGCGCTCTGCGCCCCGGTCTGCCCTGGTCGGAAGCCGATCTGATTGCGCGCCGGCAGATCGAAGAAGCTGGCTATGCCCGTGGGATTGCGCATAGCCTTGGCCATGGGGTCGGACTGGTCGTCCATGAAGCGCCCTGGTTGCGGATCACTGCGCCCGATGCGCCACCCGCGCCGCCGTTGCAGGCCGGTATGGTCACATCAGTTGAGCCGGGCATTTATTTGCCGGAATGGGGCGGCGCGCGGATTGAAGATCTGGTTTTGATTACCGCTGACGGGTGTGAAGTGCTGTCGCGCGCGGCGAAGTGATAGTGCAACAAGCAGCAAGGGCACGGCTACAAAACGTGCCCTTACTGCGAAAAGATTTAGCCGTATATCACCTTACAATTCGCGCACCGTCACCTTAGTCATCTTGTCACCCTGCTGGATGGCGTAGACGACATCCATGCCCGCCACAACCTTGCCGAATACAGTATGGCGACCATCGAGATGGGGTTGAGGCGTGTGCGTAATAAAGAACTGGCTGCCATTCGTGTTGGGGCCGGCATTAGCCATCGAGATAACGCCAGCCTCGTGTTTCAGCGGGTTGCCCATGACCTCATCGCGAAAACGGTAGCCAGGGCCGCCGCTGCCTCGCCCAGTCGGATCGCCACCCTGGATCACAAAGTCCTTGATGACGCGGTGGAAGGTCAGACCATCGTAGAACCCTTCACGAGTCAGAAAGACGAAGTTGTTAACGGTCAGCGGAGCATGCTGTGGGTAGAGATCGATCTCGATTGTCCCCTTCGTCGTCTCCATCGTGACGCGATAAGTTTTGCTCGTGTCGATAGCCATTGCTGGCGGGCTATTCCACTGTTTCGCCACTGCCCTTCTCCTTGATCTGGTGCGGTTGTCAAAGCTTCACCTGGATTATAGCAAAGTGTATGAATTGACGCGCAGGGAATGGGAGCCGGTTCGCGTTATTCGGTGCCCAATCGCCGGGTAGCGTAGGAGAGTTCTTTAGCTCCAAACGAAGGATGCGGGTTTTGCTGGAGTGATGCTGCCTCGCTCAGCGCGAGTCGAGCAAGTTCACCTTCGCCCACTGCGCGCAGATAGCCGGCAAGTTGGGTAAGCGCGTGGCCGGCGGCTGCCAGATCACCTCGCTGGCGGGCAACGGTAGCGCGGTGATGGAGTCGGGCGATGATTGCCCGCGTGATGGTTGGGATCAGTGATGGCGGTGGATTGACTGCATCGTTGGTGTACTGACCGATAATGTCATGCTGGATCAGATCTGTGCCATCAGTGATATGCATCTGCGCTAGCCGGCGCTGGCTATTGGCAGCGCCCGGAGACACCAAAAATTCACAGAGGAGGCGCACTTCTTCTCCACGCTGTAGCTCGCCGAGGTAGAGCGTCACCCGTCGCCCGCGCTCGGCGCTGATCGGTTCGAGCACTGTTAACGCTGGCGTTAGTCGGGTCACGCGCCGAAGTGTTACCGTTTGTGGCAGGAATAGCTGAACGGTTATCGATTGGGTTGTGGCGCGGCGAGCGGTATCGAGTTCGGCGGCTATTGCTGCTGGTATTTCACTGGCGTCGCGCGCGAAACTGGCCCGACCGCCGCTGAGATCGGCCAGTTGGGTCAGGAGTGCCTCTTCAAATGCGCTGCCAAGACCGATTGTGCTGATCGTGATACCGTGCGCAGCGGCTTCACGGGCCAGACTTACACAAAGCACCGGATCGGTGGTA
The DNA here is from genome assembly GCF_937129525.1 of uncultured Chloroflexus sp. Taxonomy (GTDB): domain Bacteria; phylum Chloroflexota; class Chloroflexia; order Chloroflexales; family Chloroflexaceae; genus Chloroflexus. The sequence continues at coordinate 25,391 of NZ_CAKZNK010000020.1, forward strand.
AACCCGTCGGTAAGGAGGACAATGCGCCGTACCGCTTCTTCACCGCTATCGATAAATTGGGCCAGCGCAAGCTGAAGACCCTGTGCCAGATTGGTCGTTTCACCAAGGCGCAGGCTGTGAAGGCGGCTGAGGGCTGCAATCAGTTCAGTGCGTCGGTTGCCAGCAATGGCCGGAGTCAGCGCGATAGCATCACTAGCACACGCGATCAGGGCCAGGTGATCGGCATTATCGAGTCGCTCGATCAGACTGTGAAGAGCGCGGGTTGTGTAATCGAGTGGGCTGGGATATTGAGCGCGGCTCTCTGCCGTGAGCGGTGTCGCGAGTTGCCAGACCGGAACACCATCAACCAGCACTTCATGCGCCCCGCCAATGCGGGCCAGCTCGCGAAACTGCTGCTCATCAACGATCGGGATCCGCATTGAACGACTGGCATCGGCTACGATTGCCAGGCGCAATGGCAGATGACTGCCGGCGCCAGCCGCAATCGTCAAATGGACATACGCTACCTGCGGCTGTGACAGCACAGGCAACGCGACCGGTTGAGGGGTACAGCGCACCTGTAACGTCATATCAATCCCTTTAGCGACAGTCTGCCGGCAAGGGTGGATCGCTGAAGATCAATTCCAGTACAGCGCCGTTGTTGTACGTTGTGACCCGACGGGTGCGGGTTACCGATTGCAACTCGTTTGAGCCGGCTACGCGAATGCACGAATCAACACTGGTGGTCTGTACCGTCTCGCGGATGCCGCCGCGGGTAATGCCAATGATATACTCTTGCGCGATTGCCAGCCGCAACGGTTGAAGAAAACCGAGACCGAGCAAGCTGATTGTCAGCATAACCAAAACAAACAGCCAGAGTGTGCAACCAGATCGGCGACGTTTTACGGGTGGTTTGCTCTGCGCCTGGGCAGGTGGTTGGCTACGCTGTGCAGGTTGTTGTGGTGCTGTCATACGGATTTCTCGTTGCCAAAAGGTTACTCAGCTATTCGGTTACCGCGAGAGGCTCAATCTCGACCAATTGCGCTCCGGCAGCGACACTTGCGCCGGTTGAGTACGGCAATCGGCGCACAACTCCCGGATACGGAGCAACGACAGTGTGTTCCATCTTCATCGCTTCCAGCACCAGCAGGGGCTGACCTTCGCGCACCTGCTCGCCGACTGCGACATGCAGCCGCACAATTGTGCCTGGCATCGGCGCATTAAAGCTGGCCGCATGCTGATCGACAGCGTGGGTAACGCTATCGGCAGTGAGGGGCGCCGGTCGGCGCAGATGATGCGATTCACCACGCCAGGCGATCAGCCAGCCATCATCGGCCCTGGCGAAGAAGAACTGGCAGCATTGGTTATCGAGCATCAGCGCCAGCTCGTAATCACCGCGATGAATGAGTTTCACCGACACGCTCCATTTGTCACCGGCTACCCGCCATCCCTCAGTTTGCGGTATCACTCGCAGTCGATGTTCACCGCGCGCATTGAAGGTCAAGGGAATAGCATCACCTCCTAGCCGCCAGACCGTTGCCAGCGGATCACGGGGTGGAGGATCGGTAGTAACGCTCAAGATGGCTGCTGCAATCAGTACTTCACGCGGCGGTGGGCCAGGTGGCGGCACGATCCCCTCGTGCTCGGCGAGGAAGCCGGTATGAGTGGCACCATCGGTAAACGCCGGATGTTCGGCTATCGCCTGCAAGAGGGGCAGGTTGGTTGTTGGTCCAAGCACCACCATCTCGCGCAACGCGCGCCGCAATCGGGTTACGGCCTGTTGACGGTTAGCGCCGGCAACAATGATTTTGGCAATCATTGGATCGTAATGTACTGTCACTTCATCGCCACTGCTTAAGCCGGCATCAACCCGCACGCCTGGACCCTGCGGTGGCACGAACAGCAATACCTTGCCCGCCGCCGGCAAAAACGCGCGCGGATCCTCGGCGTAAAGCCGAACCTCAATCGCATGACCGCGCGCAGTAATCTCTTCCTGGTGGAAAGGCAGCGGCTCACCGGCAGCAATGGCAATCTGGAGATGCACCAGATCGTAACCGCACACCAGCTCGGTCACCGGGTGTTCGACCTGGAGCCGCGTGTTCATTTCAAGAAAATAGAATTCACCATCAGGAGTAAGGATAAATTCAACTGTGCCGGCATTGACATAACCGGCAGCGCGCGCCACAGAAACAGCGGCCCGTCCCATCGCCTCGCGCAGCGCCGGGGTGAGCGCCGGAGATGGCGCTTCTTCAACCACTTTTTGGTGACGACGCTGGATCGAACAATCACGCTCCCCGAGATGAACCACGTTGCCGTAACGGTCGGCCAGCACCTGAATTTCAACGTGGCGTGGCCGCAGCACCAGCCGTTCGATAATCAACCGGTCATCGCCAAAAGCGGCGCGGGCTTCGCGGCGGGCGCCTTCCAGGGCTGCCGGAACGTCGGCCAGATCCCCGACTGAACGCATACCCTTCCCACCGCCACCAGCGCTAGCTTTGATCAGCAGGGGAGGACCAATCCGGCGCGCCTCGGCCAGCAGTCGTTCATCGCTCTGATCATCGCCATCGTATCCCGGCACAACCGGCACGCCGGCAGCCTGGGCCAACGCGCGCGCTTCGGCTTTGCCACCCATAGCGGCAATTGCCGCAGGTGGCGGACCGATGAAAGTGACTCCGGCGGCAGCGCACTGTTCGGCAAGTTTCACACTCTCGCTGAGGAACCCATAGCCCGGATGAATGGCCTGCGCATTCAATTGCAAGGCCGCCTCGACAATGGCTTCAGCGCGCAGATAACTCTGCGTGGCAGCCGGTGGCCCAATCAAAACCGCTTCATCGGCCATCCGCACGTGTAACGCTTTCGCATCAGCCTCTGAATAAACAACGACCGGGCTAATTCCTAGCTCACGGCAGGCGCGAATGATTCGCGCAGCAATTTCGCCACGGTTGGCGATCAGGATGCGTTTGAACATGGGCGTAGTTTCGGCAAGACTACTTCACCGTAGGCCTTGATCCACTCTACCTGATTGCGACCGACATTGTGGACATAAATTTCATCAAAACCGAGGTCAATAAACTGCTGGAGATGGACGCGATGCTGTTCGAGATCGGACGAGATCAGCACGCGACCACGAAAATCTTCCGGGCGCACCAGTCGGGCCATTGCGGCAAAATCTTCCGGCGATCGAATGTCTTGTTTGGGGAAGTTCATACCGCCGTTGGGCCACTGATCGAGCGCATTCTGAAGCGCTTCTTCGTCAGTTGTCGCCCATGAAACGTGCAATTGAAGCAGTTTCGGCATCTGGGCAGGATCCTTCCCCGCTTCGCGCGCGCCGGCTGCAAAGTCGGCCAGAATCCGGCGCAGCTTGTCGGGAGCCGCGCCCGGCGTGATCAAGCCATCGCAAGTGCGTCCAGCCCAGCGCAGCGTCTGGGGGCCGGTGGCGGCAATGTAGATCGGTACCGGCTGTTCGGGCAGCGTCCATAGCCGCACTTTATTCATCTGAAAATAGCGTCCTCGATAACGGGTCTCTTTGCCGCTCAGCAATTTCTGAATAATTTCAGTTGCTTCTTGCAGCATCTCGAAACGTGTGAGCGGTTCTGGCCAGACGCTAGCGACCACATTTTCATTAAGCAACTCACCGCTCCCTAATCCCAACCAGAAGCGACCTGGAAACATTGCGCCCAACGTTGCTGCTGCTTGCGCAATCACCGCCGGATGGGTGCGGAACGATGGACAGGTTACCCCTGGGCCGAAGCGGTGGCCGGTCACAACACCTAAAGCTCCCATCCAGCTATAGACAAAGGCATTGTGCCCCTGCGCAGGAACCCAGGGCTGAAAGTGATCAGCGGCCATCACACCGCGAAATCCGTACTGTTCGGCCAGCCGGCAATGTTCGAGTAATTCGTTTGGGTGGAACTGCTCCAGTGCTGCTGATAGGCCAATCGTTGCCACGCGATCTACCCTTCATAGCTACAGATGAGGTCTACGGCATAGTATACCACGGTGTCAGGTTTGTTTGTCATGAATGCCTTTCCCGGTGTCGTTGTCGCGTTGCGGAACACCTGCCGCAAATCTCCTGATCCCTGCCCGCAAGCAGAGTGCTTCAGTTTTGTGTGGTTGCTGAGACGCGGGATGAAAAGAGTGGGCATGGTCGGCCAGTGCCGACCGCGAGAGCGAGTTCGCCTCATTCCCAGATCGTTGCGTTCCTGCGGTGGCGCGCAGCGGTTCGGAGACGACAGAGCGCCACAGCGCCGTGCCTTTGTCTGTGGCGCGCGCTGACAGGCGGTTGCTGATCTCACCCTGCCTATGGCGCCGGCACGGCAATCGTAATCAGACGGTGCGTAAGCTCGACGTTGCCTTCCACAATCACCCGATCACCTATGCATGATACCAGAGTCAAACGTTCGTCACCGGTAGGAAGGATGTACTCTACCTGATCGGGCGTTACCCGTTCTTTGCGCGCAACTACGTAGCGAAAAACGGCGCCATCGGCGCTGTAGAGCAAGATTTCGCTCCCGATTGCAAGCCGGTCGACAAGCGCAAAGGGCGCGGGAATGTGAGGCGCTTTGCGGAAACGCAGGACATGCCCCCACAGCACGATGTTTTCACCCTCTCCTGGTTTGGCGCTGTAGATGTACCAGCCCACGTCGTGATCGAGCACTACCGGTACATTGTTCTGGTCAAGCCCTACCGGATATAGCTTACGGTCGAGATTGATCGCCGGAATCACCAGCCGCACCGGTGTCTGGTCGCCGGTTGCCGGCGAGGTGGCTGTGGGTGGGGGAATGGGTGTCATGGTTGGTAATGCCGTCGGGGTGGCAGTAGGGCTGACAGTGGCCGAGGCGGCAGGCGCGAGCGTGGCTGTGACCGAGGGTGTTGCGGTGGGGGGTGGTTCCGATACTGGCGTAACAGTTGGGGTTGCGGTTTGAGCAGGCGGTGATTGCGCTGGTGTGGAAAGCGGGTTTGCCGTGGTAGCTCCGCATGCACTGAGCAGAAGACACGTGATCATCAAAAGCAAACGCATTGCCCATACCTCGTCGCATCGTCAGAATTCTATTGGTAGCCTACCACAACTCGCGTTTGTCGATTATGGGCTATACTAACGTAAAGAAAAAATGATGCCATTGCCGAAGCTTATGCGCGCGCTAACAATCTACCATCTTGGCTACATGGAATATACTGCTGCATGGGATAAACAACGCGAGTTTGCCCGCGCTCGTTCGAGTGGCCAGATCGGCGACACGTTGCTGCTGGTCGAGCATCCACCGACAATTACTCTTGGCAATAAAGCCCGACCCGATCACGTCCTGGCTTCGCCGGCAGAACTGGCTGCGCGTGGTATTGCCGTTGTGCAGAGTGATCGCGGCGGCGAAGTGACCTATCACGCGCCCGGTCAGCTCGTCGCCTACCCGATTTTCAAACTTTCGCAACATGGCAGCGATGTCGGTCGCTATGTGCGCGGATTGGAAGAGAGCGTCATTCAAGTGCTGGCCGGCTACGGCATCAGTGGAGAGCGGGTACCCGGTCTGACCGGGGTGTGGGTGCGCGGCGGCGCAGCCAAAATTTGCGCTATCGGCGTCAAATTGAGCGCGAGCGGCGTTACTACCCACGGCCTGGCATTGAACGTCGATCCTGATCTGAGCGGCTTTGAGCTGATCGTTCCCTGTGGGATTAGCGATCGCGGTGTTACCTCGCTGGCTGCCGAGCTTGGCTATGCGCCGCCGTTGGCCGAGGTTGCCGGGCGACTGATCGAGCAGATATGCGCCGTGTTTGCGTTGCAGGTGGTGGCAACCCCGGTACGATAAGAGCGTATCATGCGGTACAATATCATTATCAATTGAATGATCGTTTATCGCCTTCACAGGTGATAACTGGAATGCGAGAACGCCAATGGCAGAACTAATTCCGCTGAGCGATGTAGGTGTCGCAAATAGTGCGCCTGCCGCAACCAATCGGCCCCGGCGGCCCGAATGGTTGAAGGCTCGCGCGCCGGGTGGCGTTAATTATCACGATGTGCTGCGCCTGATGCGCGAGAAGAACCTCAACACAGTCTGTGAAGAGGCTCGTTGTCCCAACATCGGCGAGTGCTGGAATCATCGCACGGCAACGTTTTTGTTGCTTGGTGATATTTGTACCCGCGGCTGTCGCTATTGCGCAATCGGCAAGGGTAAGCCGAAACCAATCGACGAACACGAGCCAGAGCGAGTTGCCGAGTCGGTCGCTCATCTGAAACTCAAGTTCGCCGTTCTTACCTCGGTCAATCGCGATGATGTGCCCGATGGCGGCGCTCATATCTTTGCCCGCACCATCGAGCTGATCCGGCAGAAGGTTCCCGATTGCAAGGTTGAGGTGCTCATTCCCGACTTCGACGGCAACTGGGACGCGCTGGCGACGGTGCTGGCGGCTGAGCCAGATGTGCTGAACCACAACATCGAGACGGTGCCGCGCCTGTTCCGCCGTTTCCGTCCACGAGCGAAGTTCGAGCAGAGCATCGAATTGCTGGCGCGCGCCCGCGCGGCGAAACCACATCTGGTCACTAAAAGCGGGATGATGGTCGGGGCCGGTGAGACGAACGATGAGATATACGAAGTCATCGACCGTTTGCGCGCGGTTGATGTCAATGTGTTGACCATTGGGCAATACCTCGCGCCCGACGCCAGTTACTGGCCTGTCCATCGCTACGTGACGCCGGCTGAATTTGCCGGGTTTCGGGCTTATGCGCTGGCGCGCGGCTTCCGCCACGTTGAGAGCGGGCCGCTTGTGCGGTCGAGCTACAACGCGCATCTGCACGTTGGCGCAGCCCAACATTAGTCGTTCCGGCGCAGGTGGTTGACATCCCCCTGCGCCGTTGCCTATCATTTCGTTGGTGTTGTAAGGCTGGTAAGCACATTTGGATCGCTTGCCGCCTGTACAGGAAATGAAAGGATTGTTCCGTGAGCGAGCAAGTGTATGACCTTGTCATTCTCGGTTCAGGGCCGGGCGGTTATGTTGCCGCTATTCGCGCTGCGCAACTGGGAATGAAAGTAGCGGTTGTAGAAGTCAATGCGCTGGGTGGTGTCTGTCTAAATATCGGCTGTATCCCTACCAAAGCTCTCCTCCACAGTGCCGACCTGCTCGAAGAGGTCAAAGAGGCAAAACGATTCGGGATTACGGTCGAGCAAGTTGCGTTCGATCTAGCTGGGGCAATGAAGCACAAAGATACCGTCGTCAAGCAGAGCACTGACGGTGTCGCCTTCTTGATGAAGAAGAATAAGATCGAAGTGGTGGCCGGGCGTGGTCGTCTGGCTGGACGCGGGCAGGTGCATGTTCAGTTGAACGAAGGCGGCGAGCGTGTGCTGACCGCCAAACAGATCATTGTCGCTACCGGTGGCCGTCCGCGCCCCTTCCCCGGCGTGCCGTTCGATGGCGAGCGCGTGCTCTCCTCTACCGATATGCTCTACCTGAAACAGGTGCCGACCAGTCTGCTGGCGATTGGCGCTGGCGCGATTGGGGTCGAGTTTGCCTCGATGTTCCGCTCGTTTGGCAGCGAAGTGACGATTGTGGAAGCATTGCCGCGGATTGTGCCCAACGAAGACGAGGAAGTAAGCGCAGAACTTGCGAAAGCGTTTCAGCGTCGTGGCATTAAGACTCTGGCCGGGGCGAAGGTAGAAGGTGTCGATATTGGTGGCGAGAAGGTAGTGGTTACCGTTGTTGATAGTGCCGGTAAACCGCATCAGATCGCCGTTGAGAAGTTGCTGGTTTCAATCGGCATCGCGCCCAATACCGACAATATCGGTCTGGAAGAAGCTGGAGTCAAGGTTAACAACCGCGGTTTTATCGAGACCGATGGTTTCCTGCGCACCAGCGCCGAGGGTGTCTACGCAATTGGCGACTGCACTGCCAACACGCCGTGGCTGGCACACAAAGCCAGCGCTGAGGGAATCCTGGCGGTCGAACACATTGCCGGCCATCACGTCACGCCGATCGACTACGGCAAGATTGCTGCCTGCACCTACTGCAACCCTGAAATCGCCAGCGTTGGCCTTACCGAAGCTAAGGCGCGCGAACGCGGCTACCAGGTGAAGGTCGGTAAGTTCCCCTTCTCGGCTAATGGCAAGGCCCGTGTGCTGGGGCAAACCCGCTTCGGGTTCGTCAAGCTGGTGGCTGATGCTCAGTACGACGAGATTCTGGGTGTTCACATGATCGGCCCACGGGTGACCGAGATGATCGCCGAGGGTGGGATTGCGTTGAGCCACGAAGCAACTGGCGAGAGTATGATGCAGACGATCCATGCTCACCCGACACTCTATGAAGCGATCGGTGAAGCGGCGCACGCGCTCGTGCATGGCGCGCCGATCCATCTCTGATGGCGCGAAGCGGGGGCGCAAACGATCGCGCCCCCGCCCACTGTAAGAGTGCGTGAAGCCCTGGTCATGGGTCGTATGATGGGATGAACAGACGTTCATTCCAGCTCGTTGCATTGTGCTAAAGAACCGGAAAGACCTCACCGCTCACCCGACCATCTTTACGAGAGTTCCACAATCCTATGCGTCAGATCTTTCTGCTTATCACCTTGCTCGTGCTTACCGGCTGCGCCGGTCGCTCGTTCATCCCTGAACCAACCCTCGCCCCTGCCGGTGAACGCATCAACGTGCAATATCTGCTCCCGCCTTCGCTGACTGAGAGCTACGAAGTGCTCCCCGATCCGGCCCCCTTTGCCGACGATCAGGGTTTTCAGGTCACGCTCCGTCCCCGTGGCGCCACAACCACCATCACTATCGCGGGTGGCAACCCGGCTCGTCCGGTATGGGAACAGCATCAACCGGTCGCCGGCAGCGATCGAGTGAAAGCTACGCTCCTGCGCGGCGCGCAGGGAGTGATGATAACCGATCCCGACTTGATCACCATGGCCTGGGTCGAGCAGGGTGTTCCCTACTTCGTTTCGGTCACCACTGCCGACAACAGAACTGTCCAGATCTTTGTCAATGCGCTGGCCGTCTACGATCTGAGTGGGTGGAAGGATCGCGTTGGGTTGTAACGCGGCCACGACCGGCATTCATCGCCGGTCGTGGGATTGAAGTGGTTCGACCTCAACCGATCATCTGGCGGGCTGTGTGCTGCATCAACTCCCACAATGCCGCTACATCGGCATGCTCAGTTGGTTCGGCGCCAATGCTGATCCGCGCCATCCAGCGTCCCTCAAGGATTGCCGGAGTCAGGTAGGCAGCGCCGCTGGCGTTAATCGCTCCCACCCAGCGCAGTGTATGACGATCCAGCTCTTCACCGGTCAGTCCGGCAGGCTCATGGCGGACGCACACCGTTTGCAGCGGGGTCGGGGCCAGACGGCGCCAGTCTGGCGCGGCATCGATCTGCGCCGCCAGCCAGCGCGCATTGGCCAGATCGCGTCGCAAGCGGGCGCGCAACCCTTCAGCGCCTTCACAGCGCAAGAGAAAATAGAGCTTGAGCGCGCGGAAGCGTCGTCCGAGAGGAATGCCCCAGTCGCGGTAATTGGTCACGGCGCCATCGGCGCTGGTTTGCAGATAGCTGGGATTGGTTGACATAACCCTGATAAGGTGTTGCGGATCGCGCGCGTAGTAGAGCGAGCAGTCGAAGGCTGCGCCCAGCCATTTATGCGGATTGAGCACCAGACTATCGGCCTGTTCGATTCCCTGCCAGAGGTATCGACACTCCGGCAAGATCATGGCTGAACCGGCCATTGCTGCATCAACATGCAGCCAGACTCCCTCGCGCTGGCAGATCGCGCCAATCGGCTCAAGCGGGTCGCATGCGGTTGTAGCGGTGGCGCCAATGCTGGCAACCACCGCGCACGGCACATTTCCGGCGGCCCGGTCGGCGGCAATCGCCGCTTCAAGCGCATCGACGCGCAATGCAAAAGTTTCATCAACCGGGAGCAGGCGCAGGTTATCGCGGCCAAAGCCGGCCAGCAACGCGGCTTTTTCAACCGAGCTATGGCTTTGCGCTGAAGTGTAGACAATCAGTGGTCGCGGGAGCGCCTGCATTCCACCGCGGGTCTGGCTATGGTCACTGGCCCGTTCGCGGGCGCAAAGCAAGGCCACCAGCGTGCTGGTGCTGGCTGTATCTTGAATGACACCGCGCCATACCGCGCTCAGACCCAGTAGTTGGCGCATCCAATCGGTTGTCAGTTCTTCGAGTTCGGTGAGCGGTGGACTGGCCTGCCAGTTCAGGCCGAGTTGACCGAGACCACCGCTCAGCATATCACCCAACAGCGAGGCCAGACTGGCGTTCGCCGGGAAATAGCCAAAGAAGCGCGGATGCTGCCAGTTCGACAGCGCAGGCATGATGATCCGTTCGACATCGGCCAGAATTGCGTCTGGAGGTTCAGGTTGTTCTGGCGGCGTGGCCGGGAACTGACTGCGCACCTCGCCAGGTTGTGCCTGTGACCAGACCGGTCGGTCGGCAATCGAAGCTCGATACTCAGCAATCAGATCAACGACTCGGTAGCCGAGACGACGAAACTCATCGGGATGCATAGAGTTGCTCCATCACGCTAGCAGAATTTTTTGCATGATAGCAGACAAAAAACGATGAGGGGCTGAGCAATGCTCAGCCCCTGTTGGCTCCCCAACCTGGATTCGAACCAGGAACCCGCTGATTAACAGTCAGCTGCTCTACCGTTGAGCTATTGGGGATTGATTTCGGCTGAGAGTATAGCACAGGTTGCCAAAACGTGCAAGTGGGGTGTTAAAGGAAGGTTGAAAGATGGTTTTGCGTTGATCTGAAGCCATAAAAGCCGGATTGACAGGCTTGTTAGAAAAGTGCTAGAAGGGGTTGAAGGTGTCTCTGAATCACATACGAATCGCTTGCTGGAAATGATCTGGCAGTCGGGGCTTGCCGCCGGTAACGGTGTACAGGTGGGCAATCTTCTGACAAACAGCGTCGCAACAGCCTGGAGCAACATCTATATCGTCGCGCATAACAAATGTGCAGTCGCGTCTGCTTGCGACTGCACACTCGTATGGTAAGATACCGGTAATAACTTACTTTACGCTATCGCTCTTGCCGTTATGCTCGGCTTCATAGCGTTCCGCCAGCTCGCGCAGAGCCGTAAACAGCTCGACATCGAGCAGCACTCCCGCCGGGTAACCCTTTTGTGTCACTACAATCGGTTGATGAGTGGCTTGTGAGCGCTTGATTAGCGCCGCAAGCGATGATGCCGCCTTCGAGATGGGCACAACGCCCTGGCGAAGATCGACATTAAGCAAGTTTTTGGTGATGTCGGACATTGAACACTCCATTCTGTCACTGAGAAATCTTTTTGCCTTTGATGCCCTGTTTACGTTCGGTCATGCCAATGCCGAAAAATAATATATATCTACAAACACTGCATGCAGGGCAGAGCAAACCGAATTAAACAGGTATCAGATGTAATATGCCTCTGTGATAGTATAGCGCATTATATAACAAGTTTCAACTCTCAAGCTTAGCATATTTGTTGGGGAATATGGTCAATTCATTAACGCTCAATCATGGCCAACTGATCTTGCCGGTTTTTTTGCCTGATGCAACATTTGGCGCTGTGCGCTCGGTCGATAGCCGCGATCTGGCCGAAGCCGGGATTACTGCACTGGTGATGAACGTCTTTCACCTGATGCAGCGTCCTGGTAGTTCGACGATTGCAGTCCTCGGCGGGTTGCATCGCATGGCAGCCTGGAATGGGCCAATTGTCACCGATAGCGGTGGATTTCAGGCTTACTCTCTGATTCGCAATAATCCAAAACAGGGGCGTATTTCCGACCAGGGTCTGACTTTTCAGCCGGAAGGGGCGGAACGTCGCTTTCAATTGACCCCTGAAAAGAGCATTCAATTGCAGTTGAGTTATGGCGCTGATATTGTCATCTGTCTCGATGATTGCACCCATGTGACCGACTCGCCGACAGAGCAACGTCGCTCGGTTGAGCGAACGATCCGATGGGCGCGACGGTGCCGCGATGAGTTTGATCGGCAATTGGAACGCCAGAAACGTTTCACGCAACCGCCGCTCCTCTTTGCGGTTGTGCAAGGTGGGGGCGATCTGACGCTGCGCGCCGAGTGCGCCGCAGCCCTGCTTGAGATCGGCTTCGATGGCTTCGGTTTCGGGGGATGGCCGCTTGACGATCAGGGCCAGTTGTTGAGCGAGATTCTGGCCTTTACTCGCGCGCAGATCCCGGCCCGCTTCCCCATGCATGCGCTTGGCGTCGGTCATCCGGTTAGCGTAGTGACCTGCGCCCGGATGGGCTATGACATTTTCGATAGCGCCCTGCCAACCCGTGATGCCCGGCAGGGCAGATTGCTGGCCTTTACTGCCGATCCGCAACGGCCCGGGTTTCAGTTAGCCGGTGACTGGTTTACCTATGTCTATCTGCCTGATCGCAAACACATCAAAGCCGACACCACAATTTCACCCGGTTGTACCTGCTTCACCTGTCGTCACTATAGCCTGGGTTATCTGCATCACCTGCACAAGCTTGGTGAGACATTAGCGTTGCGGCTGGCAACTATCCACAATCTGCACTTCATGGCGCGGGTGATGGATCTCATCCGCCGTGAACGGGAGACGCTGCATGACCACTCCACGCGAGACAAAGCTGGCCGAACTGATGGCAATCGTGCAGGCGAGCGCCCGCTATCGTTCGATTGATCCGCGCCTGATCGAGCGAGTAGGGCGTGAGGCGTTGCAACGGTATCCGTCGTTGAAAGCAGCCGTAAAGGCTACCAAGACGGCGTTGCACCAGATGATCGGGGCGTATGACGGGCGCGCGCTACCCTACTCGCAGTGGCTTGAACAATTGCGGCAAGCGCCAGATATGGCAGCGCGCGCAGCGGTCTGTCGTCGCCTGATGGCCGAACATGCCTCGACTCGCGAACGGTTGCCTGCGCTGACTGACCTTTATCCGGCCTGTTTTGGCGCGCAGCCGCCGCAGCGCGTGCTCGATCTTGGCTGTGGCCTCAACCCACTGGCGATCCCATGGATGAATTTGCCGCCCCACGCCTGCTACATCGCTTGCGACATTGACACAGCGCTCTGCGCGTTTCTCAATGCGGCAATCCCCTTGTTAGGCGTTCATGGTGAGGCCGGTATTTGCGATCTGACCGCCAGTCTGCCGCCGGTGGTCGCCGATGTTGCGCTGGCGCTCAAGGTTGTGCCCTTGCTCGAACAACAACGCCGTGGCGCTGGCGCCGATCTGCTTCGCGCAATTCAGGCGCCGCGCCTGATCGTTTCATTTCCAACCCGCAGTCTGGGTGGGCGAAATGTCGGTATGGCGACAACTTATCGCGGCTATATGACTGCGCTCGCCGCCGCTGAAGGCTGGTCGCCGCAAGTCATTGAATTGCCGAATGAGCTGGTGTTTGTGATTGATCGCAACGTTTGATGGTTCAGGTGCGCCGTAACGGTTGCGCAAATGTCGGCGCCATGCTCCATCATTCCGCCACTATATCCCCTCGCGCTGACGAATGTAAGCCAGTAAATTGCGGCAGGCCGTCTCGATGAGATGGTACACCTCATCGAAGCGTCCATTGTAGTAGGGATCGGGCACTTCATCGACACCCAATTCTGGCGCAAAGCTGAGCAACAACTTTGCCCGTTCGCGGGCTTTAGGGTGGAATCGGCTCAGATCGGCCAGGTTTTCGCGATCCATTACCAGAATGTAATCGAACCGGTCAATGTCGGTAGCGCGTACCTGCCGCGCCTGCATGCCGGCAGTCGAGATATTGCGGCTTGCCAGCACGCGCTGCGTTCCCCAATGTGGCGGTTCGCCGACGTGCCAGCCGCCAGTGCCGGCTGAGTCGATCTCGAACCGCTCGCTGAGACCAGCCTGGTTGACCAGATGGCGAAAGACTGCTTCCGCCATTGGCGAACGACAGATATTTCCCATACAGACAAAGAGCACGCGAATGTTACGTTGCATACCTTCCTCTAGTTCGTGTGTAAGCCTTGCTATCGATGCCACGATGATTTGTGTGAACCGTTGCAGCGGATTTGATCTTCAGCCCTGCTCTCTGGCCAATGCAGCGATAACGGCATCAGCTACCTGATCGATCCGGCGCAAGTGACGAAACTGAGCGGCCAGCGGCCCGATCACCAGCAGCGGCGCCGGCGCCGTCGTATGACCGGTTGTGTCCGCCTGTTCGATATTGCCATGATCTGACGTAATCAGCAAGCTGTCACCGGGACGGCGCGCGCTCAACCAGCCGGCAAGCAAACCATCGATGCGGGAAAGCGCTATGCCTGCGCCGGTTGGTCCGAGGCGGCCATGGCCGGCAAGATCGGGCAAAAAACTTTCAAAGAAGACCAGATCGTAGTCAGCCGCCATACGTGCCAGTCGTTCGCCCGCCAGTTGGGGCGTGATCGGCGGAATAGTTGCCGCAGCCGGATCGCGCGCGGACAGACCCTCGCCGGTAATATCCCAGCTCAGCGCTTGCCCGACGCGCAGATCGTGCAGATCGCGCAAGCGGAGACCGGCGCCTTCAGCCGCAATCACGCTCGCCGAGCGCCGTAACCGTCGCGTTGCCAGCGCCTGCCAATAGCCTTCGGTGAAGACATTCGCGAAGGCAACCCGTTTTCCTTGCAACTGCGCTCGCCGAAAGATCGACTGTTCGGCCAGCAGTGGACGCAACGCCACCGGTGGGAAGTGAGGCTGGTGGCGTCCGTGCAAAGCCGGCGCATTAACGCCAGCCAGCAGCGCCACGTGGTTGGTGCCACTTTGCGGCAACCCCTCTACGCCGAGGCATGTATCAAGCGACGCCAGAAGCAACTCGTCGCGATAGCCGATCTGCTCGCTAGTCAGCGGCCCGCCTAATAGCGACTGTACCGCTGGCATCGGCGTATGGGCCAGCGGATTGGTACGGGTAGCCGGCGCTAAGCCAATACCATCGAGAAAGACAAATATCAACGTCATACAGCAACTGCTCTTCGTTATCGGGCAAATACCTGTTATCTAGCTTGTGAAAATGTTGACAGGTTCATCATCATCGCCTATAATTGCCAGCATTGTAAAACACGTTTCGCTTTCCGCGACGGTCGCACTCCACAGACTGAAACGGTTACGACGGCCCAGGAGCACTTGCTATCAGGCGGAGCTGGTGGCTCGCGCTGACGCGGCATCCTGTTTGCAGCGTGGGTTATGCGCATTTAAGAGGTGTTATTGGGCGCTTGCAAAAGTTCTTTCCGGCGCCGCAGCGGAAGCTGAAACGAAACGAAATCTCTTTTGAGGAGGCTTTGTAGCATGTCTGTCCAGCCCGACCCTGTGACCCGGCAGAATGAGGAAGATCTGGATTGGACCCAATTGCTCGATGAGTATGATTATGCCCGCCCCCAGCGTGGTGAATTGCGTGAAGGTCTAATCATGCACATCGAAGAGAGCGGGGTTCTGGTCTCGATTGGCACTAAGCGGGAAGGTATCATTCCGGCTAACGATTTGCGCCAAATGGGCGAGAATTTTATCAATTCGCTGAAGGTTGGCGATACGGTTCAGGTTTACGTGCAAGAGCCGGAGAACCGCGATGGTGACCTGATCCTCTCGCTTACGATGGTGCAGGTGGCGAAGGACTGGGAAGTTGCCGAACAGCTCTTCCACGATGGCGGCATCACCCGCTGCAAGGTGATCGGCTTCAACAAAGGCGGTTTGCTGGTGCAGTTCAACCGCATTCGCGGCTTTGTGCCGGCGTCGCAGGTGGCGCAATTGCACGGGCGCACCGCTGCTGATGAGCGGCAGCAGGCCTTGCAAAAGATGGTAAATCAGGAGATTCCGCTCAAAGTGATTGAGGTTGATCGCGAGCGCAATCGACTGGTGCTCTCAGAGCGGGCAGCCACCCAAGAGTGGCGCAAGGCGCAGAAGCAGCGCTTGCTTACTGAGTTGCAGCCGGGCGATGTTCTGGTTGGTCGCGTGAATCAGCTTACCAACTTCGGCGCATTCATCGATTTGGGTGGCGCCGATGGGCTGGCTCACATTTCCGAACTGAGCTGGCAGCGGGTTAATCATCCGCGTGAAGTGCTCCAACCCGGCCAGGAAGTCAAGGTGGTGGTGGTTGAGATTGACCGCGAGCGCGAGCGGATCGGCCTTTCCATCCGCCAGTTGCAGAACAATCCCTGGGAAACGATCGATCAGCGCTACACACTTGGCCAACTGGTGACCGGCCCGGTAACGAATGTCACTCCATTCGGCGCCTTCGTGCAGGTGGAAGAGGCGGTTGAGGGCTTGATCCACGCCAGTGAACTTGATGCTGACCCACAGGCGCAGCCGCGCGATGTTTTGCAGCCTGGTCAGATTGTGACAGCGCGTGTCATTAGCCTCGATCGGCAACGCCAGCGCATGGGCTTGTCGTTGCGCCGGATGAACGATAACGAGCCGTCTGCTCCTGTCGCTGAAACCGAGGTCGATCAGCCTGCACAAGCGTAATTGCCTGCGAATGTTCGGCCTTCTTCTGCATCTTCTGAACCGGCATGGATCGCTTTCCGTGCCGGTTTTGTCGTATGATAGGAATGGCATGGCAGTTGCAGGCTAACGAGGAGGTGGGCATGCGGTTTCTTTCAGCGGCTGATGTCAGGCAGGCCGCGCCGATGGCCGCAGCAATTGATGCGGTTGCGCAGGCGTTTGGCATGCTATCGCGTGGTGAAGCTGATATTCCCCTTCGCACCGCGATTGCAACCCCAATCTATCAGGCGACAACCTTCTTTATGCCTGGTCGTCTCGGCGGTGAGACACCGGCTCTCGGTCTGAAAACCGTCTCAGTCTTCCCCCAAAATATCTATCGCGCCGAACCAACCATCTACGCCCTGGTGACATTGTTTGATCCGACCAGCGGGCGACCGCTGGCTGTGCTTGATGGGACGTATCTCACTGCATTACGCACCGGCGCCGCTTCTGGTGTGGCTACCCGGTTGCTGGCCCGCGCCGATGCGCGCGTGCTGGTTGTGTTCGGCGCCGGCGCGCAGGCGTTGCCACAGATTCAGGCTGTGCTGGTAGCGCGACCAACGATTAATAATCTCTGGATCGTAAATCGCACTCGCGACCGGGCCGCTCTGCTGGCCGCGCAGGTGCGCAGTGAAGGGTTTCGCGGCGATATTCGCATTGCTACCGATCCGACTGTGCCGCTGGCCGAAGCCGATGTGGTATGCACGGCCACGAGCAGCCCTACCCCTCTCTTCGCCGCCGAACTGGTGCGGCCAGGAACGCATATCAATGCCATTGGCGCTTATCGGCCTGATATGGCAGAGATTCCGCCGGCCCTGGTGGCGCAGAGCCGGGTCTTCGTCGATCAACGCCACGCTGCCTGGGCCGAAGCTGGCGATCTGATCCAGGCTCGCGCTGCCGGTCTCATCGATGAACAGCACATTGCCGGTGAGCTGGGTGAGCTGGTCAATGGCGCTGTGCCTGGTCGCGCCACCAATGATGAGATTACCCTTTTCAAGTCGGTTGGCAATGCCGCGCAAGATCTGGCTGTCGCTGCGCTGGTCTTACAGCGGGCAACTGAAGCAGGTCTCGGCGCGGAAGTTACACTCTGAGTTTTGTCATCAGTCGAAACGGCATTATTCATCAAAATGTCACGCCTGTCGCGTACAACGATGATCAAACCGCGATGGATAGTGCCTCTATCCACGGTCACGTCAAGGAGAAGCTATCGTGAAAAACATTTGTGTCGTCGGTACCGGCTACGTTGGTTTGACAACCGGCGTGTGCTTCGCCGATCTCGGCCACTCAGTTACCTGCATCGAAATCGATCTGCACAAGCTTGAATTGCTCCGCAGTGGCAAATCCCCGATCTTTGAACCGGGTCTCGAAGAGGTGCAAGAACGAAATATGCGCGCCGGACGGTTGCGCTTTACCGATGATTATGCGGTCGGCATTCCTGAGGCCGAATTTATCTTCATTACAGTTGGCACGCCGATGGGCGAAGACGGCGCTGCCGATCTGACCTATGTCAAGGCTGCGGCGCGCAGTATTGGTAAATATCTGCGCTCAGGATCGATTATTATCGACAAGAGCACTGTGCCGGTTGGCACCGGCGATATGGTTGAAAACATTATTGCCGAACACGTCGGCCCTGACGTGAAGTTTGATGTGGTCTCGAATCCCGAATTTCTGCGCGAAGGCAGCGCGTTGAGCGATTTCTTCAAGCCTGACCGAATTGTGTTGGGGGCCAAGAATCGCGAAGCGGCCCAGCGCGTGGCCGCGCTGCACGAAACCCTCGGTGCGCCGATCATCATCACCGATCTGCGCACTGCTGAGATGATCAAGTACGCTTCCAACGCCTTCCTGGCTACCCGCATTTCGTTCATCAATGAGATTGCCCAGATTTGTGAGCGACTCGGCGCCGATGTGCGCGAGGTCGCGCGGGGCATGGGTGCCGATAAGCGCATTGGTCCTCACTTTCTGGAGGCCGGCGTTGGTTACGGTGGCTCCTGTTTCCCGAAGGATGTGCTGGCCCTCTACCATATGGCTGCGTCAGCCGGCTGTCATCCTCAACTGCTTCAGGCCGTGATGGATATTAACAGCGATGCGCGCAAGCGGTTTGTGAAGAAGGTCGAGACTGTGCTAGGCGATCTCACCGGTCGCTTGATCGGTGTGCTCGGTCTGTCGTTTAAGCCAAACACTGATGATATGCGCGAAGCACCGAGCGTTGATATTATCAATGCTTTGTTGAAGAAGGGAGCGCGCGTCAAAGCGTATGACCCGGTGGCAATGCCACGAGCTGAAGAGTTACTGCCGACAGTAACCTTCACTGCAACCGCTTATGATGTCGCCAAAGATGCCGATGCGCTCTTGCTGGTGACTGAATGGAATGAGTTTAAGCAGTTGGACTGGCAACGGATCAAGCGCTATATGCGTCAGCCGGTTGTGATCGATGGCCGTAATCTGTACGATCCGCGCGAGATGCGTAGCCTCGGCTTTATTTACTGGGGTGTCGGGCGCGGCGAAGCGCCGGTGCCAATCGCGGAAGAGGCTGCGAATATTGGCGATTAGACTGCTGTCGATTGGGATCGTCGTATTGCGCAGACAGGAAAACGTTAACCCGCTGCGACATCGACGCTTACCGTTACGTTTACGCTCGTCGTAACTGCATGGCGTGATTTTGAGGAACAGCGACGCACATCGCGCGTCGCTGTTTGCTTTGCTGCGAAATTCCCAATGCTTTGCGGCGAAGCTGACAAATAGCGTTACAATAGGCTATGGGTTCCGGTTCAGATACGATGTGAGGAGGCTCATAATGAGCGAAAACCGCCGCAGTCGCTTGATTACCGAAGGGCCGCAGCGCTCACCCAACCGGGCAATGTTGCGCGCTGTTGGTTTCGGCGACGACGATTTTACCAAGCCGATCGTAGGAGTTGCCAACGCTCACAGCACACTGACGCCGTGCAATTCCGGGTTAGGCGCGCTTGCTGCGCGCGCCGAAGCTGCTATCCGCGCAGTTGGTGGCATGCCGCAAGTCTTTGGCACGATTACCGTCAGTGACGGGATCTCGATGGGCACGGAAGGCATGAAGTATTCCCTGGTCAGCCGGGAAGTAATTGCCGATTCCATCGAAACGGTTGTCAATGCCCAGCGTATGGACGGTATCCTTGCGGTGGGAGGCTGCGACAAGAATATGCCCGGCGCGCTGATCGCGATGGCGCGTCTCGATATTCCGGCGATCTTCGTCTACGGCGGTACGATCAAGCCTGGTCATTACAAAGGGCGCGATTTAACCATCGTCAGCGCCTTCGAGGCGGTTGGCGAGTATAGCGCGGGCCGGATCGATGAGCACGAATTGCTTGAGATCGAGCGACATGCGTGTCCTGGCGCCGGTTCGTGTGGCGGCATGTATACTGCCAACACGATGTCATCGGCTATTGAAGCGTTAGGGCTGAGCCTGCCCGGCTCGTCAACGATGGCCGCTGAAGATGAAGAGAAAGCGATCAGCGCTGCGCGTTCGGGCGAGGTGTTGGTCGAGGCCATTCGCGCCAATCGCACTGCGCGTCAGATGCTGACACGCAAGTCGTTCGAGAATGCGATTGCGGTAGTTATGGCGCTGGGCGGTTCAACGAACGCCGTCCTGCATTTGCTGGCTATTGCCCATGCTGCCGAAGTGCCGCTGACCATCGATGATTTTGAGACCATCCGCCAGCGCGTGCCGGTGCTCTGTGACCTGAAACCGTCGGGCCGCTATGTGGCCACAGATTTGCATCGCGTTGGTGGCGTTCCGCAGGTGATGAAGATGCTGCTGAATGCCGGCTTGATCCACGGCGATTGTATGACGATCACCGGTCAGACGATTGCCGAGGTGCTGGCCGATGTGCCTGACCAGCCACCGGCCAATCAAGACGTAATTCGCCCCTTCGAGCAGCCGCTTTACCCGCAAGGGCATCTGGCAATTCTGCGCGGCAATCTGGCTGAAGAGGGTTGCGTAGCCAAGATCACCGGAATCAAGCAACGCCGGATCACCGGCCCGGCTCGCGTCTTCGATGCTGAAGAGGAGTGTCTGGAGGCAATCTTGAGCGGTAAGATCAAGGCTGGCGATGTGGTAGTCATCCGCTACGAAGGCCCGAAGGGTGGTCCTGGAATGCGCGAGATGCTGGCGCCAACCTCGGCGATTATCGGCGCCGGTCTCGGTGATAGCGTCGGTCTGATCACGGATGGTCGCTTCTCGGGCGGTACGTATGGCCTGGTTGTCGGCCATGTGGCGCCAGAAGCGGCAGTTGGCGGTACCATTGCGCTGGTGGAAGAGGGTGATAGCATCACGATTGATGCCGATGCCCGGCTTTTGCAGCTCAACGTCTCTGATGAAGAGCTGGCCCGCCGCCGCGCTGCCTGGCAACCACGTCCGCCGCGCTACAATCGCGGCGTGCTGGCCAAGTACGCGAAACTGGTTTCGTCGGCCAGTCTGGGGGCAGTGACCGATCGATTTGCCGAATAGAGCGGCCATGTCGCTGCTGCTCCCACTCGATGCGTCGGAGCAGCAGGAAAACCGCAAACGCGGTTGACGAACGACAGAAACTTTGAGTGGGTCGCAGCGCTGCTGCGACCCGTCTTGTGCGTAGAAGCGCATCTCAGACAGCCGGGCCACGAAGGTGGCCCGGCGATCTGTCGTTATCAGTCCTTACCAGTCATCTTTGGCTGGCTCGGCTACCTGCACCTCGATGCTGGCCTGAGCCGGGTCGATCTGTTCGGGCAGATGTTCTCGCAGCAATCGTTCCAGCAGCGCCTGATCACTCTCGATTGGCACGGGTGTCTTGCTCGTATCGTAAATGACAATCACCTGTGGTCTGGCGCTGTCTGATTGCGCGGTCAGCTTCTTCAGTTCATTCAGTAGTTGCACAACGACAAGTGAGAAGCTTGCCAGTGGCAGCAAAGATTGAGCTACGGTAGACGCTGTGACGAGCCATTGATAGACTTCGCCGCTGCGTAACGCGATGTACGCCGGTTTTATCTCCTGCTGCTGACTGCGTAAACCGTCAATGACCTGACGGGCGACCTGATTAACCAGCGCCGGGCTGGCGCCATCCGTCTCTGCCGGACGAAAGCTGATAAGGATTCCTGTCTGAGTCATGGCAGACACCTCTTCGAAAACTCGTCACTGCTTCACCGGTCACACTGCGATCTCCAGCCATTGGGCTTCCGCGCAGGCACGTACACCCCACCCCAGTCGTCCGGTAGGTCGCACAATTGCGTACTGATTGTCAATCCAGATCACGAGACTGAGCGGGCCGCGCGGCGAGGGACCGCGTAACGCAACGGCGCCATCGACCAGCAGCTCACTTTCGTTCGGCTCCCAGCGGATCTCGTAGTCGTGCCATTGGGTAAGGTCAACATCAATGATTGCCTCGGCGACACCGGTGGCGCGTTGAATATACGGCCATAGCCACCGGTAGAAGGCAGGAATGTTGAGTAATGGCACGATCAGCGGCGCTACGCTCAACCAGCGCAGCGCCGCCGGCTTGCCGGTATCGACCATAGCTGCCTTCCAGCCGTATCCCGGCACATCCATCGCCAGTCGCATATCGTGTGGAGGGGCGCCGAAAAAGAACCAGACTGCTCGCGGCATCTGCGGTGGCCTGGCCCAGGGATAGCTCCACAGACCGAACCCGGCTGTGCCGATCAAGCGGTCGGCAGGATGCGAGAAGCGGGCTTGGAAGCGCAACGTCATTGGGGGAACCAGCGCTCGCGCTCTGCCGGGTCGCCGCCCGAAGTCGTCGAGCTGAGCGTTACGGTAGCGATTGGCCGGTCCGGGTGGACGGATGAGACGCAGGCCAGTCGCCGCGCGAATGATCCCCGCGCCGCCACTGCATCGTGGTTGTAGACATAATTCTTTCATGCTGGCCAGTTGTAGACTCTGTCCGGGCATACGGTTGGTTATCCTGGCGCCACAGTCATACTGGCATCGAAATGGCTCTGGTGAATTCGAATACTACTGTGTGGATGACATTGTATGTGATGCAGCATGCTGGTGTCAATGGCGAGTGCTGGTCGTCGTATTGACTGCCGATAACGCGCTACTGATTGCATCGGCCAGGCGTAATCGCTCTTGCCGCTAACAACGGTAGCCTGTGTCTGATGACACAGGCTACCGTCAGCGGTGAAATTCTCGTCAGCCGATGCTTTTATACCGTTGCCTTCACGATCCCCACGGTCACCATTCCATCGCCGAACTCATCAGTTTCGGTGTAGGCATCAGCAGGCGGGTTACCTACTGTTAACTCAACCGACAAGGTTTCCGAGCTAATGTAATCGCGGTACCTGGCTAAGGTTGCTGTCAGCAGCCCGGTCTCATCTGCGCTGTTGAGGAAGAGGTGGATGCGGTCGCTGATGGCAAGACCGGCGCTCTTGCGCGCATCTTGCACGTAGCGCACCAGATCGCGCGCTGCCCCCTCCAGTCGTAGTTCCTCGGTGACGGTTGTGTTGAGCGCAACCAGCATGCCGTCGGCTTCAGCCACTGCATACCCTTCAGGAGCGCTGCTTTCAACCAGAACCTCATCAGGCAGCAACTCCACATCTTGCCCATCAACCGGCAGGCGTAGCGGTTGACCGGCTTCCACGGCCTGCGCTGCCGCTCGCGCGGCAGCGCCGCTCAGATCGCGCAGCGCTGCGGTCAATGCCGGTACCAGCTTGCCAAATTTTTTGCCAACCAGGCGCAAATTCGGTTTCAGGCGATACTCGACGACAGTGCTGCTGGCATCGAGATAGCGGACTGCTTTGACATTCAGCTCATCACGTAGCTCGGCCTCGAAGCGACGCACACCGTTGAGTACAGACGTAGTGCTGGCTCGCAACCACAGTTCGCTCAGAGGCTGTCGCACCTTGAGATTGGCCTGCTTCCGCGCAGCGCGACCCAACGACACGGCGGTCAGCAGCGCTTCGGTGTCGGCAACCAGTTGCGGGTCGAGCAATGTTTGATCAACCTGCGGCCAGCGCGCGAGATGGACGCTCTCCGGCGCGGAGGGATCGCGCTCGGCGACCAGGTTGCGGTACATCACCTCGCTGACGAACGGAGTAAACGGCGCTGCCAGTTTAGCGACCGTCACCAGACAGGTGTAAAGCGTTTGATAAGCGGCCTCTTTATCGGCGTCACCTTCGCTCTTCCAGAAGCGTCGGCGATTGCGCCGCACGTACCAGTTCGACAGTTCATCAACGAAGTGCTCGATAGCGTTAGCCGCCGTGTAGACATCGTAGTCCTCAAAGGCTGCGGTTACCTGCTGCACAAGCTGGTTGAGGGCAGCCAGTGCCCAGCGGTCGATTGGTTGCAATTCGGCGGTGCGCCCATTATTGGGCTGCCACTGATCGAGATTGGCGTAAGTCACGAAGAAGGCATACGTATTCCAGAGCGTGAGCAAGAATTTGCGCATGCTCTCGCTGACCAGCGCCATACTGAAGCGACGGGCATTGCCGGGCGGCGCCGCAGTGAACAGGTACCAGCGCAACGCATCGACACCGTAGGCGCTAATGACCTCTTCCGGCTCGATCACGTTGCCCTTACTCTTGCTCATCTTGATGCCGTGTTCATCGAGAATGTGTCCCAAACAGATCACATTCTTGAACGCTGGCCGGTCAAAGAGCAGTGTGCTCACAGCGTGCAGGGTGTAAAACCAGCCGCGCGTCTGATCTACCGCCTCACAGATGTAATCGGCGGGATGGGCCATCTCGAAAATCTCGCGATGTTCAAACGGGTAGTGCCACTGCGCGACCGGCATCGAGCCGCTATCAAACCAGCAATCGGCCACATCGGGAATGCGGCGCATCAGGCCATGTTGTGGATCTTCCCAGACAACTTCATCGATATAGGGCCGATGCAGATCGAGATCGCGCAGCGAGCGGCCAACCTTCGCTTCCAGCTCGGCCAGCGAGCCGATGCAGACCATGTGCGATCCGTCGGCGTTCGTCCAGATTGGGATCGGCGTGCCCCAGTAGCGTTCGCGACTGATCGCCCAGTCGATATTGTTTTCGAGCCAGTTACCGAACCGTCCGTCGCGGATATGTTCGGGCACCCAGTGAATTTGCTGATTGTTGGCGACCAGATCGGCTTTGAAGGCAGTAGTGCGAATATACCACGAGCGTTTGGCGTAATAGAGCAACGGAGTGCCACACCGCCAGCAGAAGGGGTAGTAGTGGCGCACTCGTCCACTGCGCAAGAGCAGGCCCCGCGCTTTGAGATTGCGGGTGATGTCAGGATCGGCCTCTTTGAAGAACTTACCGGCAAAGCCGAGTTCACTAAACTGAGGCAGCACCTTGCCATCGAGACCGACTGAAAAGAGGGTCGGCAGGCCGTGCTTGCGCCCAACTTCGAGGTCGCCATACGCCGGCGCGATATGAACAATACCGGTACCATCATCGAGGCTAACGATCTCATCGGCGATCACGCGGTAGGTCGTCTCCCAATCAACTGTATCGCCGTCGCCGGGCACTCCCCGGAAGAGCGGCTCGTAGCGCAGGCCGACCAGATCGTTGCCGCGGAAGTGTCGCAACACAGTAAAGCTATCGGCGGGCAAGACACTCTGCGCCAGTGCCGCTGCCATCACCAGCCGCTCGCCCTGATGCTCAACTTCAACGTATTCGGCGTCGTGCTTGACCGCCAGGGCAACGTTGGCCGGCAATGTCCAGGGGGTCGTTGTCCAGGCGACCAGAAACGCGCCATTGAGCGTGCCATCGACTGCCGGTGGTGGCGTGGTGAAACCGGTCACACGGAACTTGACATAGACACTCGGATCATCAACATCATCGCGAGCGCCGAGGCTCACTTCGTGGTCGCTGAGGCTGGTGCCGCAGCGCGGACAATGCATCGTCACCTTATAATCACGGAAGAGCAAGCCGCGATCCCACAGTTGGCGGAAGATCCACCAGGTTGACTCGATGTAATCATTCTCGTAGGTGATGTAAGCATCTTCGCTCAACCAGAAGGCGATGCGCTTGGTAAAAGCCTTCCACTCTTGAATGTACTCCCAAACACTTTCACGGCAGAGACGGTTAAACTCGGCGATCCCGAAGCGCTCGATGTCAGGTTTACCGCTGAAACCGAGCTTCTTCTCGATCTCGATCTCAACCGGCAAGCCATGGGTATCCCAACCTTCGCGACGACCAATGATGCGATACCCCTGCATCGAGCGATAGCGCAGGATCACATCTTTGAAGCTCCGCGAGATGGTATGGTGGAGACCAGGGCGACCGTTGGCAGTTGGCGGGCCTTCGTAAAAGACAAACGGCTTCTCGCCGGAAGCCAGCGCCTTGGCGACGATATTGTTGGCGTCCCACCACGCCAGCACTTCTTCTTCCAGTTGAGGAAACTTGACATTTGGGTCAACCGATTTAAACATGCAACCTCCGTGCGCACTCGATCAAAAAACCCCGTCCCCAAAAGGGGACGAGGCCGATAAACCCCGCGGTACCACCCCGATTCGACGGCGCTACGATGCAAGCGCTCATCGCACTCTGCAAGCGTCTACCAACGCTCTGCCCTGATAACGGTGGGCGATCCGGGCGCAGCTACTACGCAAGGCATACAGCCAGGCGGTTCACCTGCCGGCTCAGGGGTGATTTTCACTGCCACCGGTTCCACCCGGCTTCCACCGCCCCGGGCTCGCTGGCGGGCAAGCGGCAGTTACTCGTCCCCGTCATCGCCGTTAGATGACAGTATACGCCGGGAATATGGTTGCGTCAAGGTAGGGGTGAGGCGGGACGGAATTCAGTGTGGTGATCGTTCATCCAGGCAGCGTTGATACTTACTCGGATTTGCCGAAAACAGCGAAGCGACCCGAATGGGCCGCTTCGCTGAAAGGGGATAGGGGGCAGTGAGCTAATGGCTATGTGCCGCTTCCAGCTCTTTCTTGTGCGCCTCGACGATCTGGTTCACGAGATGCGGTGGCACCTCCTCGTAACCGGCGAAGCTGATCGAGAACCGACCGCGACCCTGCGTCATTCCGCGCAGATCGGTGGCGTAACGCTGAATTTCGGCCAATGGCGCCTGGGCATGAATCACCGTCTTGCCGTTGCCGTAGGGCATCATTCCCTGAACTCGACCGCGGCGAGTGCTCATATCGCTCATAATATCGCCGGCATACTGGTCGGGCACGATAATCTCCATGTTGTAGATCGGTTCGAGAATAATCACACCGGCCTTTTGGGCTGCGAGACGGAACGCCTCTTTTGCCGCTGTCTTAAAGGCGATCTCTTTCGAGTCAACCGGATGCTCTTTACCATCGAAGACAGCAGCGCGCACATCAACGACCGGGTTGCCAGAGATGATACCCTCTTCCATTGCCTCGCGAATACCCTTCTCGATTGCCGGCATAAACCCGCGCGAGATAACGCCGCCGACGATCTCATTAACGAACTCGAGCGGGTCGGCGCGGTTTGGATCGGGGGGCAAAGGCTCGACGCGCAGGGCAACATCGGCAAACTGACCGGCGCCACCGGTTTGCTTCTTGTGGCGGTACTGCGCCGTCGCAATGCTGCGAATCGTCTCGCGATAGGGGATGCGCGGCAATTCGAGGTCAATGTTCACATCGAACTTACGCTTCATCCGCTCGGCGATAATTTGCAGATGAGTCTCGCTGAGGCCGCTGAGCAATGCTTCACCCGTGCGGGCATCGCGCGAGACCTGGAGCGATGGATCTTCTTCGATCATACGGCTCAAAGCCGAGCTAAGCTTGTCGAGGTCGGCGCGGCTGCGCGGTTTGACGGTCGCGATGAAGGCTGGAGCCGGAAACTCAATCGGGCTAAGTTTCAACGGGCGCGACGACAGACAGAGTGTATCGTTCGTTTGCGTCTCACCGAGCTTTGTGAGCAAACCAATATCGCCCGGCCCAACCGCCTCGACTTCAATCTGCTCTTTGCCGCGCACAATATAGACGTGAGCGATCCGATCCTCTTTGCGGGTACGGGCATTCATCAGCGTCATGCCGGCGCGCACTTCACCTGCAAAGACCCGGAAGTAGCTCAGCTTGCCGTAAGTGTCAGATACGGTCTTAAACACCAGCGCCGCGAGCGGCTCATTGCGATCGGGGCGCAATTCGATGTCTGTTTCGGTATTAAGATCGATAGCCGTCGTCGTCTTGCGTCCGGCGGAGGGAATCGAGTCGATAATTCCGTTGAGAAGCTGGGCAATCCCCACCACTTCAGTTGCTGAGCCGCAGAAGACCGGCACGATCGAGCCGTCGGCAATCCCGGTGCGCAGGCCGAGCAACAATTCTTCGCGGGTCAGCGCATCTTCACCGCCTTCCAGGTAGCGTTCAATCAGGTGATCGTTGGTTGCAGCGATTTTATCAATCAGGGCTGTGCGCCACTCGTGCATCAGTGCATCGAGCTCTGCCGGCACATCAGCCTCGATATAGCCACCATCGTGTTTCGGGCTGGTCAACCATGCCCGTTGCTGACGCAGCGAGATGATACCCTTGAAATCTTTTCCTGACCCAATTGGAATCTGAAGTGGGATGACCGCAGCGTCGAGCACTTCGCGGGCCTGTTCGATCACGCGGTAGAAGTTAGCATTTTCGCGGTCAAGTTTATTGACGAACAGTATGCGGGGCACGCGGTGTTGTACCGCCATCTCCCAGAAGAGTTCTGTGCCGACCTCAACGCCGGCGCTGGCGTCGAGCACAAGTACCGCGCCATCGATCACGCGCATTGCTGCCGCAGCCTCGCCGGCAAAATCGGCTGCGCCGGGCACGTCGATTAGATTGATCTTGTCGCCATTCCATTCCAGGGGCAAAACGCTCAGCGAAATAGACATCCCGCGTCGGTGCTCGTCGGGGTCGTAGTCACTCGTGGTTGACCCGTCCTCGACGCGCCCCATCCGCGGGATGGCGTGGGCGGTCATCAGCATTGCCTCGGCCAGCGTTGTCTTCCCGCTGCCGAGGTGACCGAATATGCCGATGTTGTGAATCCTTTCCGGTTCGAACGCTCGCATGGCTGTCCTCCTTGACGCAAGCCCGCGCCCGATGGGCGTGTGCTGGAAAGGAAATAAAAAGAAATATTGTTAAGAACAGATTATCAGGATGCAGGGGTTGCGTCAATAGTTGAACCCGCAACACAACTTTTGCACAGGCAATTCAAAGGGTGACCGGGGAAAAACAGGTAGTCTTGTTGACCTGTCAAAGGGTGACAGGGAAAGACCGGCGGTCTTGTTGACCTGCTATCGAGAGACACAGCCAAACAGGGCGAGGAAAAGATCCCTCGCCCACTCATTTTGGCAACCTGTGCTACGCCTTAATCAGCCCTTTTCTTTGGGGCGGATGACCAGTACCGGCGTAGGCGCGACCTGCACCACCTTTTGGGTAACGCTACCAAAGACCCAGCGACTGATACCGCTACGCCCATGAGTGGCAATGACGATCAGGTCAACGTCATGGTTTTCGGCGTACTCGATAATCGCTTCGGCGGGCGGTAATGCGCTAATCTCGGTATGCACCTGATAACCCTCACTCTGGAACTGTTTGGCAACCTGCTGGAGATACTCGAGCGCCTCTTGTTCCATGGTTGAGATGGTATCGGCGGTCGTCGCCAGCATACCGCTATAATCGACACTGGTTGTAAAAATCGGTGGCACAGCGCGCAGCAACGTGATCTTGACCGTGCCTTCATTGGCGGCCAGCGCGTGAACATGGGGTAGAACTTGCTCAGCCAGCGCCGAGCCGTCAAGCGGAACGAGAATATGGCGGTACATCGCAACCTCCTTGTTGCTTCACTACGGCGTGTTTACGGTCCCGTATCATCGAGCGGACGCGGATTCCAGCGTCGGTGACCTTCAATCACCTGCGCCAGACTGCCATCGGCGTTGAGCAGGAGGCGAAGCGAACGACGCAGGTCACAACTTGGCACAGTGCAGACCGAAGGATCGGCCATATCATACGGGCATTCACCGACATTCTGGCAACGGGCCACCGAGACGGCATAGCGCGGACTACCCGGTGGCCCGTCGAGCGTGCGCAGGATTAGCGGCGCATATTGCAAATCCGGCGCAATCGCGCGTAGATGCGCGCGCGCGCGGGCAATCATCGGATGTGGCGGTCGTTTTGGTCGTGCCATAGCCTGGCCTTCCCAGCTAGAATCTTGCTTCCAGCAGTGATACTATGTACACAGTATCACAAATTCTGTCTGTGAGAGGCCAATAGCTCACAACCGTGTGTGAAGATTTTTGGACTAATGTTCAATTGTTGAGATACCGGTCTTTCTCTCTAAGGCGTAATTGCAGTAGAGGGTAGTAAATCTGATTATAGCAAAATCCATGGGTTTGGCGCAGATAAGGGGGATGTATGTACAAGGAATTTCGTGAATTTATCAGCCGAGGGAATGTCCTGGATCTGGCCGTTGGCGTCATTATCGGAGCGGCATTTACAGCCATCATCAATGCATTGGTCAACGATATTATCAACCCGATCATCGGCTTGCTGTTTGGCGGGCGGGCCGATTTCAGTAACTATTTTCTTCCGCTGGCCGGTCAGACTGCAACCACGCTGGCCGAGGCGCAGGCAGCCGGGCCGGTACTGGCGTATGGTTCATTCCTGACAGCCGTGATCAATTTCTTGCTGGTTTCTTTTCTACTCTTCCTGATAATGCGCGCCGCCAATCGTATGCTGACCAGGCCGGTTGAGCCGGCAACGCCGCCTGCGCCAACGCCGAGCGAGCAGTTACTGACCGAGATTCGCGATCTACTGGCCCGGCGATGGTCGTCTGAATAAGGCCGGTGATGTTTTATCAGCAATACATCTCAGAGGGCGCATTGCAATGCGCCCTCATCTAACCGATCTGATCACACTGCGCGTTCTAGAACGAAATTGCCCGATCGCCTAACGCTGTGCCCGGCCAAATCCTGATGCCATGTTCGAGGCGGTTTTCCTGCCCGATCCGACACTCGTCGCTAATGATAGCGCCATCAACAATGTGTGAGCGCTCGCCGATGCGGTTACCGGTACCCAAAACACAATTGCGGAGTGTCACGCCCTCCTCGATCACGTTGTGATCCCACATCACTACGCCTTCGACCTGACATTCTGGGCCAATCTCGCACTGCGCTCCGATCACGGTGGGGCCAACAATACGGGAACCACGACCGATTCGAGTGCCGTGACCGAGCACGACCGGCCCAACGATCTGGGCGCTGGAATGAATCTCAGCTTCGCCTTCGATCCAGATCCGTTCACCGACCTGCTGGCCCCGGAAATGGTACTGTACTTTGCCGATCAGAATATCGTGGTGAACATCTAAATAGGTTTGTGGTTTGCCAATATCGGTCCAGTAGGCGCGGGAAGGAAACCCGTACATCGGGTCGCCGGTCTGCAACACCACCGGGAAGAGACCACGCTCAAACATGTAGAACTGGTCAGGTGGCACGTAGCGGAAAATCTCCGGCTCGATCAGGTACGTGCCGGCATTGACGAGATTGGTGGTAATGTCTTCAAGGCGTGGTTTTTCCAGGAAGCGGCGGACGCGACCATCGCGGTCGGTTTCCACCAGGCCAAACTGAGTGGGATCATCGACCGGCGTGAGCGAGATGGTTACCTTACTGCCTCGTTCGCGGTGAAAATCCAGCATCGCCTGAAGGTCAAGATCGGTCATCACATCGCCGTTGAAGACAAAGGTGGTGCCATCAAGCAGATGCTCAACGTGCTTCACAGCGCCGGCGGTGCCGCGTGGTTCCGGTTCTTCGACGATGTGCAGGCGCATTCCCAGCCGCGAGCCGTCGCCGAGCGCGCTGCGGAAGCGGTCGGCCAGGTATTGCACAGCCAGAATGACCTCGTTAATACCGTAATCGCGCAGCCGGAGCAACATCCACTCGATGAACGGTTGATTGACCAGCGGCAGCATTGGCTTAGGCGTGCGGCAGGTGAGTGGGCGCAATCGCGTGCCCTGGCCGCCTACAAGAATAACAGCTTTCATAGCGATACTTCAGTGATCACAGTTGTAAACGAGCGACTCCGGTAAGAATGAGCTTAGTATAGCACTCGCAGACCACAATGCGCTTACGAGGCGCTAACGGATAGGTGACGATTTTCTCAGCCAGCGGCGTATGCTTCGGCCTGCACTCGTTGCCGCCAATAACTCAAAATATCGCGCAGTGTTTCAGGCAGGGTATAGCGAGGTTGCCAGCCAGTGCGAGCGCGCAGGCGGCTGGCGTCACACACCACCAGGGGAATATCGATCGGGCGCATCAATTCGGGGTTGAGACGCAC
Source organism: uncultured Chloroflexus sp. (assembly GCF_937129525.1). GTDB lineage: Bacteria > Chloroflexota > Chloroflexia > Chloroflexales > Chloroflexaceae > Chloroflexus. The sequence goes on from NZ_CAKZNK010000020.1 coordinate 57,000, forward strand.
CTCCACCGGCGCCGTACATTCAGCCAGCAACATATCAAGCAGTTCGCGCACCATCACCGCTCGACCTGAACCGACATTGTAAACGGCGCCACTCTCGCCATGTTCGGCCAGCAAAGCGTATGCCGCCACTACGTCGCGCACATCAGAAAAATCGCGCTGAGCTGCCAGATTTCCAACCTGAACAACCGGTGGTTGCAGACCGAGTTCAATGCGGGCAATCTGGCGCGCAAAGGCTGCGGTCACGAATCGCTCGTTCTGGCGCGGGCCGATGTGCGTGAAAGGACGAACCCGCACCAGATCGAGGCCGTGACTGTAGTGATATTGGAGAGCCAGTAAACTCTGCGCAGCTTTGCTCACCCCATACGGGCTGGTTGGACGCAGCGGTGTGTCTTCGTCGATCGGCAAGTCTTCCGGCTCGATTTTGCCGTATTCTTCGTTGGTGCCGACTACCAGCACGCGCGTTGACAGCCGGTATTCGATCAAGGCGAGAAAGATATGCAATGCGCCCAGGGTATTGGCAGCCAGGGTTCCCGCCGGATCGCGGAACGACTCGGGCACGAAGGGTTGACCGGCGAGATGGAAGATAACGTTGGGCCGTACCTTCACGATTGCCCGCGCCGTTGCCTCGGCATCGGCCAGGTCGGCCTGCACTAACTGGACATTGCCGACCAGTTCAGGCAGGGCGAGGGTCGCAGATCGTGATAGTCCCCATACTTCCCAACGTCCATCGGCCAGCAAATATTCGGCAAGGTGGCCGCCAACAAAGCCATTAATTCCGGTGATGAGAACCCGCATAGTGGTAAACGCTGCATTTGCCTCGATGCGATGGGATTACATCGCGTTTGATTGTGCATTTCATTGACAGTGATTGTGCAACATGCTACAATGTTCATGACATTGTACCACGCCTGGCACAATGTTCATGCAGCTAAACAAGCGCTCATTTAGCGCATGAAAGATTGTGAACCGTGGCACTATATAGATCGAGTGTAAAGACTATGCGACATCGTTGCAAAATAATATGAGCGTTGGGAAGGGTCGCGAAACGATGGCGCCGCAACATTTTCTCTCCCAGTTTTCCGACAAGCCGCGATACAATACCAAGGCGGTCGCTCAGGAGACAGGTGTACCGGCAGATACCTTCCGCGCATGGGAGCGTCGTTACGGTGTGCCGCGTCCACAGCGTACCGAAGGTGGTCACCGTCTCTATTCCGAGCGTGACATTGCGACAATCCGTTGGCTGCGTGACCGCACTGCGGAAGGGTTGACGATCAGTCAGGCGATCGCGTTAATGATCGACGGGAGCGAGACGAGCCTCTCGTGGCTCAACACGGCTGTCGATACTGAGCCGCACACCTGGGAACGAATGCAGGCGCGGATGATTAGCGCGCTGGTCGATTTTGATGCCACGCGCGCTGAGCAGATTCTGGGTGAAGCGTTTGCGCTCTACCCGCTTGAGGATGTCTTTCTCAAGCTGATCCAGCCAGCGATGGTTGAGATTGGTGAACAGTGGCACGCCGGGCGGATCTCGGTCACGGCAGAGCATTTTGCTACCCAGTTTATCCGGCGCAAGCTGTCCAGCCTGTTTAATACCTATAACGTGACCGAAGGGCGCGGCCTGATTGTAGTTGGGTGTGCGCCGAGCGAACAACACGATCTTGGCGCGTTGATGCTGGCTGTGTTTCTTGTTCGGCATGGCTGGCAGGTGATCTATCTCGGTCCTGAAGTACCGGTAAAGGATCTGCTCGATGCCGTGCGCCATATCCAGCCCGATCTGGTCTGTCTGTCAGCGTCAACGACTGAGACGGCAACGCAACTGCTGGAAATTGGTCGCGCGTTACAGCAATTGCCACCACCAACACCGCTCTTCGGCTACGGCGGGCGGGCATTCAATCTTAATCCGATCTTGACCCACAAGATGCCAGGCACATTTCTAGGCCGTGATGCACAGGAAGCTGTCGAAAACGTCGCGTCACTCCTGAGTCGCAGTCGCTAGCAGTTTACGGAAGTGTGGCAGGCGTTACTGGCAAGCGGAGCCGGTGACGCTTGATTCAGTCTTGCCTGCGCGCGCAATTTTGCGTATAGTACAAATAAGCCTGAATATGTGACAAAAGGAGTGCGGTGTGTCGCTGAATTCGATCTCGATTCTCACACGCGAGAGCGGATTGCCGGTGAGCCAGGCTCTGCCGGCTGATGAGCAGCTCGCCCAACTCTTTCATCTCAGCGATTTACCCACCCCGTTGCACGCCGATGAAGTACCGCCACCGCCAGCTCATTCGCTGGCTGAGGCGTATGCGATCTGCGATCAAATCATTCGCCGCTATTCCAAGAGTTTCTTTTTCAGTACCCAATTTTTGCCGCCACCGCAGCGGCGGGCAGTGCGGGCGCTCTACGCTTTTTGCCGCACGACCGACGATACGGTTGATATGGCTACATCTGATCCGGCGCGCGCACTGGCCGAATGGGTGCTCGTTGCCCGTCGTCCGCGCCTCGATACCTCGCATCCTGTTTTGCTGGCGTGGGCCGATACCTGTCTGCGCTACAATCTAGCGCCGCACCTGATTGACGAGTTGCTGGCCGGCGTGGCGATGGATCTCACCATTTCACGCTATGCAACCTTTGCCGATCTCTGGCTGTACTGTTACCGCGTGGCATCAGTCGTTGGCCTGCTGGTGATCGGCATTACCGGCGCTGCGCCCGGTGCGACACCGTATGCGATTAAGCTTGGCGTGGCGTTACAGTTGACTAATATTTTGCGCGACATTGGCGAAGATGCCGACCGGCAGCGAGTGTATTTGCCGGAAGATGAGCTGGCCCGTTTTGGCCTGACCGCTGACGATATTTTGGCCCGGGTGTACGACGAGCGTTTTATTGCGCTGATGAAGTTTCAAATCGAACGCGCGCATCGCTTGTATGATGAGAGCTGGCCTGGGATTGCCCTGTTGCCGGCTGAGGTGCGCCTGGCCGTCGCTGCGGCAGCGCGCGTTTACCGTGGCATTCTTGATAAAATCGTTGCTAACCAGTATGATTCATATACCCGGCGCGCCTATTTGCCGCTGCGTGAAAAACTGGCCCGTCTGCCCGGCATCTGGTGGGATGTGCGCCGACTGGCAAGGCAGTCACGTTGAATGTGGCTGCGGGTTGCGTCGATTTGATGTCAGGTGAAGTCTGGCATGCGCCTCGTGGCCTGACGCTTACCTATATCTCGTTCGCATATTCGTGTTCAGGTGAGTTTATGACCTCATATGCCCTACCGACTCCGCAAACGATCAGGCCATGGCCGCGCTGGATCTTCGATCTGCTGCTGTGGATCCTGTTTCTCGGTCCGATCGCTTCCCCATTGCTGCGCGCTACTGGTCTGCCGCTGGTCAGTGATGCCGGTACGCTGGCCCGCGATTTGCTGGCGGTATATGTCTGCCCAACACCCGATCGTTCGTTATGGTTGCTGGGCTGGCCGATGGCAGTCTGTGCCCGATGCTGGGGAGCAACTATCGGTCTCTGGCTGGCGCGCCTGAGTATTGGCAACCGCGCGCCGGCGCTCTTGCAGCGTTATCGTGAGCTGGTCTGGCCGTTGCGGTTGCTGCTCGCGGCTATTCCGTTCTTGCTTTGGCCACTTGAAATCATCGGTCACGCGAGTGGCTGGTGGTTCGCGCCGCTCTGGCTCTTGCTGCTCAATGGTGTGCAGGCCGGTTTCGCCGCCGGTGTCTTTTTTGCTTCTGTCTGGCCTGGCTTCTGGCCAAATCAAGCGCGGCAATCACGTTAACGCAGGCTACGACGAATGGGGTTGCGACCGGCGAGAGTGGTGTAGTGTAACGACCTCTCGCCGGTTTTGCTGCCGAAGACGGTGAGGTAGTTGCTACGTTAAGGCAGCTCACTCTACCGAGAGTGCAACGATCTACGGTCTACGGTCACCTGCCTTCGGTTGATCCCGGCGCAATGGAGATTTAGCGTTCTGTTATATAGTTTGAAGCAAATCATATACACGCTCACCTCGCTGCCGTTACGGAGAATATCGCTATGCGCCGCTTCATGATAGTCTTCCTCGTCATCCTGCTAACCGGTTGTGCCCGCGCCGATTTGCCGGTGGCACCGATGTCTGGCGTCCCGACGCCGACTGCGCCACCGGTGCGACCGACTGATGCGCCACTACCGCCGCTGGCAGCCGCGCCGTCAGTTTCAACTGACGCGGCTGCATTTACCGAGTACGAGCAACAATTAATTGCCCTCTACCGGCGCGCCAGTCAGGCTGTCGTCAGTCTCGACGTAGTGGTTGACCAGAGCGCCAGTCTGCCACCTGGCCATCCACCGATCACACCCGATGGCCCAACCGGTCAGGGATCCGGGTTTCTCTACGATGATCAGGGGCATATCATCACCAATCATCATGTGGTCAACGGCGCGTTACAAATTCAGGTCCGCTTTGCCAATGGCGCAACGGTGATCGCCGATCTGGTGGGTAGCGATCCTGATAGCGATCTGGCGGTGATCAGGGTAACCAGTCTGCCGGAAGGCATTACGCCCTTGCCGCTGGGTGATAGTCAGGCGGTGCAGGTCGGGCAAACGGCGGTAGCTATTGGCAGCCCGTTTGGCGAGCAGAACACGCTCACCGTGGGGGTGATCAGTGGTCTTGGACGCGCGTTGCGCGGACGAACCAGCCTTGCCGGTAGTTTCAGTATTCCGAACGTGATCCAGACCGATGCTGCAATCAATCCGGGTAATTCTGGTGGGCCGTTGTTGAATTTACGCGGTGAGGTGATTGGGATCAATACAGCCATCGCTGTCAGTTTAGGCGGACGTGACTTCGAGGGGGTTGGCTATGCAGTGCCGGCCCAGACGATTGCGCGGGTTGCGCCGGCCCTGATTCGCGAGGGTCGTTATGACCATCCCTGGCTTGGCGTCAGTATGACGACAATTGATACCCTCTTTGCCAACCGCTTTGGGTTGCCGATTAATCGGGGAGTGATGGTAGGTTCGGTTCAGCCGAACAGTCCGGCGGCGCAAGCCGGATTGCGTGGCGGTACCACTACTGAGACCTACCGCGGGCTACCAGTGCAAATTGGCGGCGACATCATTCTGGCCTGTAACGGCATACCAATCTTCTCGAGCGATCAACTTATCGGCCTGCTCGACCAATTTACCGTTGGTGACCGGGTGACACTTACTCTTCAGCGCGGCAATCAGCAACTCGAGGTTGAAGTAACTCTGGCAGCGCGACCATAAGTGTAAGGTGCGGTAGAATGACGATACAGAGAGGTCAGTTCGCCGTTTCCGACGCGCGGAAAGAGGCTGATAGTGTGTAGCAGGTAAGTAGCCATGACAATTCCAATCATCAGCGATCTTGCGGCAGCTCGCGCGGGTATCCTTCGACGCATGCCGCTCGATGACGACGCCGCAACCACTCGTGTCGTCGCCGAGATTCTTGCCGCGGTGCGACAGCGCGGCGATGCTGCATTGCGAGAGTACACGTTACGCTTGGATGGCGTTGATCGTGACGCAATCGAGATACCACGCGAGCGTTGGGCTGCTGCCGCTGCCGATCTTGATCCGGCGCTACGTCGGGCGCTGCTGCTGGCAATTGGCGAGATTCGCCGCTTTCACGAACGGCAAGTACGCAACTCATGGATTGAATTTGGCGTCGAAGGAGCATTGGGTCAGATTGTGCGCCCACTCGATCGGGTAGGGATTTATGTGCCCGGTGGAGCTGCGCCATTGCCGTCGTCGTTGATCCACGCGGCTGTGCCGGCCAGGGTAGCCGGAGTGCGTGAGATTGTGGTCTGCTCGCCACCACAGCGCGCAACCGGTGAACCGGCAGCCGTGGTGATGGCAGCGGCGCATCTCGCCGGAGTCGACCGCCTCTTTGCAGCAGGTGGCGCGCAGGCAATTGCGGCGCTGGCCTACGGCACCGAGAGTATCCCGCAGGTCGATACGGTAGCCGGGCCGGGTAACCGTTACGTGATCCAGGCGATGCGGATGGTTTACGGCACAGTGGGTGTGGTCAGCCTGCCCGGGCCGACCGAGACGCTTATTATCGCCGATCAGACGGCGCATCCGCGCGCGGTGGCCGCCGATCTGCTGGCGCAGGCCGAGCATGTTGAAGCGAGCGCGATTTTGCTCACGCCTGATCTGGCGCTAGCTGAACAGGTGCAGCGCGAGGTGGAACGGCAACTGGCCGCTTTGCCTGAACCAAATGCGCGCGCTGCGCGCGAGGCGGTCTCTATGCGCGGTGGCATTGTGATTGTGCCCGATCTGGCAACGGCGTTTGCGTTGGCCAATGATTACGGGCCGGAACATCTCTGTTTGTTAATTGCCGATCCATGGGCGTATGTCGGCGAAGTGCGCAACGCCGGCGGTGTGTTTCTGGGTGAAGAATCGTTTGAGGTATTGGGTGACTATGTCGCCGGGCCATCGCACATCATGCCCACTGAAGGCACTGCTCGCTACACTTCGCCGGTCAATGTTGATAGCTTCCGAAAGGTGATCTCACTGGTTAGTCTGAACCGCGCCGGTTTAAACCGGATCGGCCCGGCGGCGATTCAACTCGCCGAAGCGGAAGGTCTTTTTGCGCATGCGGCAGCAGTGCGGGCGCGATTTGACACATTTGACACTGATGGGAGGGAATAAGATGTCAGGGTTTTTGGTCAGTTTTGTCAGTATTCTTTTCACCGTGTTGTTTTACGCCATCTTAGGTCGGGTATTGGCTTCGTGGATTGATCCGCAGGGTAATTTTCCGGCTACCCGGTTTCTGCACGAAATTACGGAACCGATCCTGGGGCCAATTCGCAGCATTATGCCCAATTTTGGCATGTTTGACCTTTCGCCGATTGTGGCAATGCTGGTCTTACAATTGCTCGAGCGCCTGATCGTCAGCGCGATTCGATAATGGCAGGTGAGAGTGCCTCTCGCGATGGCATTTGTGATCTGTCCATAGCAGCATCGATCCTATACCTTAATATTGCAATCGCCGGCAAAGAGCCGGGCAAACCAGCCGGCTTTGTCGGCGTTGGAGTGTCATTCTATCAGCCCGGTGGATTTGTGAATGGTTGACAAGACATTACCCCCTCCTGAGCGGCGCAGCGGCAATGACCGACTGCTCTTCGCCGTCGTTTTTCTTGCCGGGATCGGCACACTCGGCATCGAGATGGTCATGCCTCGCATGCTGGCGCCATTCTTCGGCACTTCGCAGCCGATCTGGGCGGTGGTGATCGGCATGACGCTGGTCTACCTGGCAATCGGTTATCGGCTGGGTGGCACGCTGGCCGATCGGCGACCAGACTGGCGACTCCTGTTTCAATTGATCGGCTGGGCCGGTCTTAGTTGCGCGATCATCCCGTTCATTGCCCGGCCAATTCTCAGCACAGCGCAGGGCGCGCTGCGTAGTGTAGCTGCCGGCGGTTTTCTGGCTGCGCTTATCGGTGTCATTCTGTTATTTGCTGTGCCGGTCACGCTCATGGCGATGGTCGGGCCGTTTGCGATCAGGTTGCAAATGCGCCAGGCTGAAGATGTCGAACATGCCGGACGCACTGCTGGCACCATTTCAGCTCTCTCGACGATCGGCTCGATTGCGGGAACGTTTCTCACCGTGCTGGTGCTCATTCCGGCAATTGGTGTAACCAGCACGCTCTTCCTCTTCGCCGCATTTCTGGTTGTGCTCAGCCTGATCGGGTTGCGCGATCCGCGCCAGTTATTGCTGGTGGCGGTAGTGGTGTTGCTGGCCGGGGCATATCAGCTTAACGTTGGCGTCATCAAAGCAGCCGATTGCTCTAACTGCCGGTTGGTGGCCGAATTCGAGTCAGATTACAACTACATTCAAGTAGCCGAACAAGAAGTCACCTACGCCAGTGGTGTCGTTGATCGGCGCCGGGTGCTCATTCTCAATGAAGGGTTGGCCTTGCATTCAATCTACCGGCTAAAATATCGTGAGACCGGCGATCCTCTCGATCTCTTGACCGACGGTGGGCCGTGGGATTACTTCTCAGTTGCGCCGTATCTCTACCCCGCTGTCAATCCCGACGATGTGCGTTCGCTGGCGCTGCTTGGCGCGGCAGCAGGCAGCGTTGCCCAGCAGTTCCTGGCCATCTACGGTTCGGATACGCTCATCGATGCAGTCGAAATTGATCGAAAAATTAGCGAAGTGGGGCGACGCTACTTCGATATGGCTGACGGTACCTCTCAGGCGCCCTACTTCACCACCTACAACGAAGACGCGCGCTACTGGCTGGCGACGACCAGACGGCAATACGATGTGATCGGACTGGATGCCTACCATCAGCCGTATATACCGTTTCATCTCACAACGGTAGAGTTTTTTCAAGAGGTGAAGGCAAAACTGACGCCGCGTGGCGTTGCTGTGGTCAATGCAGGCCGACCGGCCAGCGGTGATGACCGGCTGGTCAATGCGCTGGCGTCAACTATGATCGCGGTCTTTCCGCAGGTCTACATCATCGATACTCGCTTCAGCAATGCGATCATTATCGGCGTCAACCAGCCCGTCGGTGATGGTGTGGTCAACTTTATCGAGAATGCAGCTCGTATCGACGTGCCGGCATTGCAACTGGTCATGTTCTGGTCGTTGTACGAAGGTCGGTTTGGGCCGCTGCGTGAATTTACGCCGGAAATGGCCCAGTTCCGTCCGTTTACCGACGATCACGCGCCGGTTGAGCAGCTTATTGATGGCCTTATTTTCAGTGAGGTGGGCAGAAGATCACAATAGCAGGTTGACAACGGCGCGCAACTTATGTTACTTTTATATCGGTTTGTCAGACTGTTTCAGATAGGGCCAAATTTCATGGGTTATTCGCCGCTGCAACATCGCCAGAATTACTGTTCGGCAGCAGCCGGACAGATGGCCTGCTACTGCGCATCGCGTCATCGATACCGGCGCAGTATGGGTGGCAACAGTGCGGCGTTGCGCGCGATCAGGGCTGTATCCTCCGCGAACCGCATCAGGCCGCTCTAGCGCGGGGCCATGACGCCCCCGGGCAAGAGCCTTTGTTATGGTCATAACATCGGTTCATGTTAAGGGGGGTGTCACTTGGCACAGCGAGTTCTCGTCTTGAACGCAAGTTACGAGCCGTTGCAACTGATTTCGGTGCGCCGCGCGCTCATCCTCCTCCTTCAGGAAAAAGCTGAGCTGGTTGAAGCTGCCATGCAGCATCTTCGCGCTCAATCGGTAACGTATAGCGTGCCGTTGGTGATCCGGCTGGTGCGCTACATCCGGATTCCACGCCAGTTGCGTCTGCCTTGCTCGCGGCGTGGCGTCTTTGCCCGCGATCGCGAAACCTGTCAGTATTGCGGTCAGCAACCGGGGCGGGCACATTTGACGATGGATCATGTTATCCCGCGCTCGCAAGGCGGTCAGACAACCTGGGATAACGTGGTGACTGCCTGTCGCGATTGCAACCATCGGAAAGGTGGGCGCACGCCGGAACAGGCTAACATGACGCTGCTCTCGATACCGCGCCAGCCCCAATATCTGGCGTTTGCGCTGCTCGGCGAGCTTGAGCGGCACGATGTCTGGCGCAAGTATGCCTACACCTAAGCGCCGGCTCGGCGATCGTGGCGAACAAGTTGCGGTGGCCTATCTCGAGCAGCGTGGCTACGTCGTCATTGCTCGGAACTGGCGTTGTCGCTTCGGTGAAATTGACCTGGTCGCCCGCGATGGCGACCAGCTTGTTTTTGTCGAAGTGCGCGCGCGCCACGATCCCTACGCCCTTGAGTCAATTACGCCGCGCAAACGTCAGCGCCTGATCACGCTGGCCTACTCCTACCTGATGGCGCAAGACGCGCCCCCCACCACCGACTGGCGGATTGACGTAATCGCTCTCACCGTGATTGCCGGTAGGATGGTGGTGTCTGATCACGTGATTGCGGCCATCGGTGAAGAAGGTGAGCAGGGTTACGGGTAGATCGAGTTTCAGCGTTCCTGGATGCCGTCATTGTTGAAATTATCCGGTAAGATTCCTGTCGTTTGGGCGGTCACCGCGACCCGTTCTGAAATCCTCTCACAATAACCTGTATAGCGTGAAATGGCGCCGCGTTGCGCGCCGGAAGCGGGGTTGGCGCTCCGCATTCTGTGCATATCATCACAATTAAAGGTAGCCACAGATCGTGTATTATATGGCTAACAAATCGGTACAAACCACTTGAGGAACCGGGTTTGCTGTGCTATATTATGCACAGATTTGACATTTAGAGAAGTGGTAGCATTTCTCTGCTGACAACATGTGATCATCCGTTACAATATAAGGCTGTTACAGAAAATAGCTACCGGCCCTACGAAATCGATTTGCTCAGCATGGCAAAGCCGGTGCTGACTGTACAAACGGGAATACTCATGTCCACAGCGTGAGAAATGCTCTAGAAATGTTAGTCTCGTGGAAACGCCGTTGATGATTGTGGGTCATCTTGCCCCTGATCTCGATTGCCTGACTGCAATCTGGCTATTGATGCGGTTTGGCCCGGCGAAAGACGCTGACCTGCAATTTGTGCCCGCCGGACGGACGTGGCGAGATCAGCCGGTGGACTCTGACCCGCTGGTTATTCATGTTGATACCGGAGGTGGTCGGTTCGATCACCACCAGACCGATGATCCGACGCTTAGCGCCGCTGAGCTGGTTCGGCGCGCGGTTGCGCCCAATGATGAGGCGCTGCGCCGGCTAGTGGATCAGGTGACGCGGATCGATCATGCTGATTACCGGCCAGGTCAGGTTTTTTTCAATATTACTGATCTGATTGCCGGCTACAATGCGCTGTATCCCAATCGTCCTCACCACGTGGCGCAAGCAATGCTGGGCAACCTCGATGCATGGTACGAGCACGAGGTGCGCCAGTTACGTTTCGAACAGGCTTTCCAGAATCGGCTCGAATTTGACACACCATGGGGTTTAGGGATCGCAGTGCAGAGCGCTGATGGTGGTTCATCGCGCCTGGCCTTCAGCTATGGCGCTGTGCTCTTTGCCTACCGTGACCGCCGTGGCTATATGGGCATTACTGCTCAGCGTCGCTCGCGGGTTGATTTGCAACCGGTCTACGAAACGCTGCGTCAGTGCGACAGTCAGGCTGACTGGTATCTTCATCCCAGCCACCGGCTTTTACTGTGTGGCACTCCAAAAGCTCCACCACGCCACTTCTCGCAGCTCTCACTCGAAGAGCTGGTTGAGATTATTCGCCGTAGTTGAGGTAGCAGAGAGATTTATCGCGCGTCGCTACGCGCTTTCAGAGATCGCGCTCGCGTTTGGCGGGATTGCTTCGGGCACGGCGCAATCGTCTGATGTCGTCGCGCGCTGCGCCCAGCTTGCTTGCCAGGCTCGCTCACTCGTCTGAGGTCAGCGCGAGCTACCACAGGCGATGCAGCACTGCCCGCTTCAGCGGCAGACGAACCCTCACCGGGAACGTTTCCAGCCGCGCAATAGCGCCAGAACGATGCCATTGCGCGCTGGCTTAGTGACAATGAATCACGCTTCTGCTCGACTGTTACTAACCGCATTCAACTGCAAACCCATACCTGCGCGATAGCGATATGCTATAATTCAAACGCATTGGTATCTCGCTACCAGGAATGGATGAGCTGTGCGTGATCTTACCTCGTTTGACGATATTTTTAGCCGCCCCCGCAACGATAACGTTGAACTTCTTAAGGCCTGGGCCGGCACGACGCTCGCCTTTGCCATTATGCAGACCGGCACATCGCGTCTGTTGACCGGTCAATTTCTGACTAATCTGCTGGTGGCGGCAGTTGTTGCCGGGATCGGGTTTGTGCTCCACGAACTGGCCCATCGTATTGTTGCCCGCGGCTATGGCGCCCAGGCCCATTTTATCGCCAACGATCGCTGGCTGCTTCTGTCTATTTTGATCAGCTTTTTGGGCATCTTTATCGCCGCGCCGGGCGCAGTCTGGCATCGGGGGTTACTTACCGCGCGTCAGAGCGGCCTTATCGCTCTAGCCGGCCCGGTAACGAACCTTGCCTTGTCGCTGTTGTTCCTCTTTCTGTTTCTGCCGGTGATCGTCTTTCGCCCGCCAGCGACTGATTTCTGGATTACGGTCTGTTACGTCGGTTTTCGCTTCAATGCCTGGATCGGTCTGTTTAACATGATCCCTGCCGGCCCGTTTGACGGCGCAAAGGTGCTGGCGTGGGATTGGAAAGTCTTTGCCGTCACCGTGGCAATTGGCGTCGGTTTGACCTTCTTGCTGAGCGATAGTATGCTCTTCAATGTATTGCAGACGCTGGCCCGGATGTTGTAGATGAGGAAGCGATGCGTATTCCGTTGATTGCTGGCAATTGGAAGATGTACAAGACTGTCGGTGAAGCGACGGCGTTGGTGCGCGATTTGCTGGCTGGCCTGGGTTCGCTCTCCGATCGCGAGGCAATCGTTTGTCCGCCGTTTACTGCGCTGGCTGCGGTAGCGCCGTTGTTGAGCGATAGCCCTCTTGGTCTAGGCGCGCAGAATCTTTACCCTGAAGCACAGGGTGCGTTTACCGGTGAAGTGTCCCCGCCGATGCTGGTCGATGTTGGTTGCCGTTACGTGATTGTCGGCCATAGCGAGCGCCGGCAGTATTTCGGGGAGAGCGACGCTTTTGTGAACCGCAAAATTCGCGCCGCTTTAGCCCACGGCCTGCGCCCAATTGTGTGTGTTGGCGAGAGCAAACCACAGCGTGACGCCGGTCAGGCCGAGCCGATTGTAACGGCGCAGGTGCGCGCGGCATTGCTTGATATTACTTCAGACCAGATGACCGATGTGGTGATTGCCTACGAGCCGATCTGGGCGATTGGCACTGGTGATACCGCAACCCCCGCCGACGCTCAGGCGATGCATGCCGCTATTCGGGCTACGCTGGCTGAATTGTATGGCGCAGACGTTGCTGCTGCGGTGCGTATCCAGTACGGTGGCAGCGTGAAACCGGATAATATCGACGAGCTGATGGCTCAGCCCGATATTGATGGCGCGCTGGTGGGTGGCGCCTCATTGCAGGCCGCCAGTTTTCTGCGCATTATCCATTATCAGTAGATGGAACCTGAACGTAGCTCAGGCAAAGTTCGACGAGGCGACGGTTACAGAAACCGTCGCCATTTGTGCTTGCGCGCAGCGAAATGCGCAATCGTTTATTGGACGGGGTAGAGGCCATTGATGGCGCTGTCTTCCTGTTCTGACTTTCTCTACCCATGCCAGAGGTTTCACCTGAAGAACCTATGCAGGAACTGTTAATTATCATTGCTCTGGCGCTGGCAAATGGTCTGTTCGCCGCCACCGAACTGGCCGTTGTCTCGGCGCGACGCGGCAGGCTTGAACAACGCGCTGAGGACGGCAGCGCGGGCGCGAAGGCTGCGCTCCAGCTCCAAGACGATCCCGACCGCTTTTTGTCGGCGGTGCAGATCGGTATCACGTTAATCGGCACGCTCAACGGTGTTTTTGCTGGCGCAACGTTGACCGGCCAGCTTGCGCCCTGGCTCGCTCAGTATCCGCTCCTTGCGCCGTATGCCGGTCAAGTCGCGCAGTTTCTGGTGGTGTTGCTGGTAACGTATCTGTCGCTGGTGCTTGGCGAACTGGTGCCGAAGCGTATCGCCTTGCAGAGCGCCGAAGCAATTGCCACGCTGATGGCAAGGCCGATGCTCTTTCTGGCCCGCATCAGCACACCGATTATCGCGCTGCTCAGCGCTTCAACCCGCCTGATCCTGACCTTGATCGGGCGGGCGAATGTAGAAGAGGAGCGTGTCACCGAAGAGGATATTCGGGCGCTGGTGCGCGAAGGAACTGAGACGGGTGAGGTCGAGCCGCAAGAGCAGCAATTCATCGACCGCGTCTTTAAATTCAGCGACCGTGCCGTTCGTCACATTATGACTCCGCGCCACGAGGTCGAAATGGTGGAAGCTAACCGCGCGCTTGGTGAGGTGCTTGATGAGTTGCTGACCAGCGGCTATTCGCGCTTTCCGGTATATGAAGAGACGCCTGATCAGATTATCGGCATCGTTCATGTGCGTGATCTGTTGCTCCTATATCGCAAACGCGGAGAACAGGCACTGGTGCGCGAGGCTGTATCACCGCCGCTTTATGTGCCCGAAAACAGTCGCGCCTCAATTTTGTTAAGCACGTTTCTCCGCAGCCGCCGGCACATGGCGCTGGTCGTGGGCGAATTGGGTGGGATTGAGGGGGTCGTAACGCTCGAAGATGTGCTTGAAGAGATCGTCGGTGAAATCGATGATGAATACGATGATGCTACCCCGCCGCCGATTGTCCGGCGCGAAGATGGTTCGTACCTGGTTGAAGGTTCACTGCCGGTTGATGAGGTGCGTGCGCTGCTCGATGTCGATGAGCTACCCGACGAAGAGACATATCGCTATGAGACGCTGGCCGGTCTGGTGATCAGTCTGATCGGGCAGATCCCAACTGCTGGCGATGTGACGCAGTGGGATGGGTGGCGCTTTGAAGTGGTTGACATGGATGGGTTGCGTGTAGATAAGGTGCTGATCTCGCGCGTGAACCAATCGAACGCTACGTGAGCAACAGGGTGATGGGCACTGCGCGCGATAGCGCGTGTCATCCTCCGCGATAATGCTCTGTAACAATGGCCGCAGGCAGTTTGTCCAAACACGTCAGGATGACGGTGTTTACCTAAATCCTTTGCCAGGAAGTCAGTGTCACAGGGGCGGAGGTAAAAACCGCCCCTATGCCAATCGCTACTGTGCCCACAATGGCCACCGATCTTGCGCTGCGTTCCATGTGACCTGTTGCGCGATGGAGCCGTCGCTGACGTTGAGGATGTAGATCTCGAAATCGCCGTCGCGGTTACTGGCAAAAGCGAGCTGACTCCCATCCGGCGACCAGGTCGGCGCGTCGTCAACTGCTACATTATTTGTCAACTGTCGCAGATTACTACCGTCCACATTCATCACGTAGATCTCCCAGTTGCCGTTGCGATCGCTGGCGAAGGCAATAGTTCGTCCATCAGGTGACACGCGCGCAAAGCGATCGCTGCCCGAGTGATTGGTGAGATTGCGAATGTTGGTGAGTTCGACCAGGAAACTGCTTCTCCTGTTTGGTAGAGAGGTATGGCGATAGGCAAGCTCGGCGCTATACACCTCGAAATCACCGGTGCAATCGCTTACCCAAAAGATCATGCGCCCATCGGGTGACCATCCCGGAGTTTCATAACGACATGCCGGCAGATCGCGAGTCAGGCGCCAGGTGATGGGTGGCTGGTTGTTCATGTCAGGCATTGTCCATAGATTGAGATCAGGCCGACCGGTGCGCTCTGAAATGACCAGGATGCGAACGCCATCAGGAGATACCATGGGATTGAACTCGTTGACGATCCGGTCAAGGAACTCCGAGGGGGGGCCGTATGATCCACTGAGCGCATCACGAAAGTCAATTTGACTGATGCGGGTAGCGCTGGCATTTGATGATTGCTCACCCTCGTTGGCTGCATAGCTATTGAGCGCATAGATCTGCCGGTAATCGGGTTGCGCCCGGCGCGAGTCGACGAGCAGCATCTGCTGATGGGGATCCCAACTGCGTCGCCATGAGTAAGCAACCGTTTCGCCGTTGTTGAAGGTCAGGCGCTGGCCACCGGTAAATGAGGCCCGGTACAGCTCCCAGTGGCTCCCGGTGTCAACATTCGAGGCATAGATCAACGGTGTGTCAAGATAACTTGACACCCATGGCGCGCCGAGGTGCGGGTAGCGCCACTGGAAGTAGTGTTGCCCGACATTGCCCATCTCAACCTGATAACCGGATGGGTTATCGGGGGTGTAAGTGAGCACCCGCCGTTCGAAGAGCTGCACCAGGACATCGCGTTCGGTATCGCCAACGACTGCGCGCACCCAGTAGGGATCAGTGATTGGGTGGCCGACTGCAAACAACCAGTCCACGATGGGCGCAGTAACGACCCGACCATTCTCAACCACTCTGCCGCGCATCGTCATAAAGTCCCAGAAGACGCGGGGGATGTTGTGGCCGGTGACGGTGTTGTACTGAACAATAGTGGTTTCCGAACGAGCCAGATCGGCTCGTTCGCCGACCTGACCGTTGATGTAGAGCGTCGCGCTCACCCGCTCGTTGAGGCGAACTGGATCACGATAGGGTGGGCGGAACAGGTCGTCAAAGGTTGCCCGATCGATGAACTGGCAGTAACCGGGGGCAACTGGATTGGCTACCCGTGGATTGCCGGCCACCGGAACGTCAGAGCAGCGGTAGCGGTATCTGGCATAATCGCCGATTTGCATCTGCCCGCTGACTAATTCTACAACTAGCAGGCCGTTAGTAACGATGCCGTCGGCGGGGTTATTGATCTCCATGCGCGCTTTGTCAAAGTACTGGACGGTGCGTAGACCGTTGGGACTCTCGTGATAGAATTCGGCGTAATCGAACCAAGGCTCTGGTCCCCAGTACCATGAACGTCCACCGCGCACTGTCGGGTTGTCGGTGCGGTTCCAGACTGCGGCGAAGCGTGGATCGGCGAAGTCGGTGCGATTGGTGAAGGGAGCAGCCGCCAGTGGCGTGGCGCTGCTCGCGACCAGGACGATGGCGAGCGTGAAGATAGCAATATCTTTCTGCCAGCGCATAACGGTTTCTCCTTGCGCGAACGATGAGCCAGAGGCACGTCTTAATTGCCCGATGTTCTGCTGCGCTTCCCGTCACCTTCCTGAACTGTATCATGCGTGGTTATTGTAGTGGAAGCGTCCTCATCAGCGGTATGCTGTGAGGACGCTTCCGGATCAACATCCTGCGCTATTGCGCCCACAACGGCCAGCGATCCTGTGCCGTATTTTGGGTGACCTGTTGGGTGACCGTGCCATCGCCGACGTTGAGGATATAGATCTCGAAATCGCCGTCACGATCGCTGGCAAAGGCCAGGCGGCTGCTATCAGGCGACCAGGTGGGCGAGTCGTCGGTGGCGGGATGGTTGGTCAGGCGACGCGCGTTGCTGCCATCGGCGTTCATCACGTAGATCTCCCAGTTGCCGTCGCGGTCGCTGGCGAAAGCGATCAACCTGCCGTCGGGCGATACCCGAGCGAAGCGATCGTTAGCCGGGTGGTTGCTCAGATTGGTAGAGTTGATCAAGTCGGCGCTGAGAAACACTGGGTCGAAATAGAATTGTCTCACATCGGCGCGATAGATCTCGAAGTTACCGGAGCAGTTGGCTACCCAAAAGAGGTTGCGACCGTCGGGCGACCAGGTCGGTGTTTCGACGCTGCACCGCTCGGTATAGGCGGTTATTGGCTGAGCATAGCCGCGCAGCGGGAATTGCAAGCGACGCAGATAGAGTTGGGGAATGCCCTGTCGTTCTGACACAAATGCCATCAGGTTGCCATCGGGCGAGATCATAGCATTGTATTCGTTACCGGGAATCTCTGAATAGTCATTATCAGGTGGCGGATACA
Source organism: uncultured Chloroflexus sp. (assembly GCF_937129525.1). Classification (GTDB taxonomy): domain Bacteria; phylum Chloroflexota; class Chloroflexia; order Chloroflexales; family Chloroflexaceae; genus Chloroflexus. Next base: position 74,377 of record NZ_CAKZNK010000020.1, read on the forward strand.
TGCCATCGCCGGCGCTATAACTGATCCGCACAACGCTGGCTCCCGGCGCCTGCTCGCCTGCGTCGGCAGCGGTTGCATTCAATGCATAGATCTGGCGGTATTGCGGGCTGTTGCGACGCGAGTCAACGATCAGGAAGAACTGCGATGGATCCCAACTGCGCCGCCATGAGAAGGCAACCGTCTCCGCGTTATTGAATGTCAGCCGCTGGCCGCCACCATTAAATGTGGCCCGGTACAATTCCCAGTGACTGCCGGTATCGATATTTGAGGCGTAAATCAGCGGCGTTACCGGGTCAGGAGCGACCCACGGCGCGCCAAGGTGGGGGTAGCGCCACTGGAAGTAGTGCTGCCCGACATTACCCATCTCAACCTGATAGCCGGCGGGATTGCTGGGGGTGTAGGTCAGGACCCGACGCTCGAAGAGTTGCACCAGCACATCGCGTTCGGTGTCACCGACAACTGCGCGCGTCCAGTGGGGATCGGTAATCGGATACCCCATTGCGAATAGCCAGTCCACGATGGGCGCAGTGACGACCCGACCATTCTCAACCACTCTGCCGCGCATGGTCATAAAGTCCCAGAAGACGCGGGGAATGTTGTGGCCGGTGACGCTATTGTACTGGACGATGGTAGTTTCTGGCAGGGCGAGATCATTGCGCAGACTGAGATTGCCGCCGCGCGCGATAGCACTGTTTACCCGCTGGTCAAGCCGTGGCGGATCGCGATAGCCATTATCGATCGTCGCGATACCGGCGAAGTCGCGATAGCCAGGGGCAATCGTATTGGCGACGCGCGGATTGCCGGCTACCGGCACATCAGAGCCTTCGTAATAGTTGACATCGAACGGATTGTCGCCGAGCTGCATCCGTCCACTGATCAGCTCTTTTACCAGCAAGCCGTTGGTGACGATGCCGTCAGTCGGGTTGTTGATCTCCATGCGCGCCTTGTCGAAGTACTGCACAGTGCGCGTGCCATTGGGGCTATCATGGTAAAACTCGGCATAATCGAACCACGGTCCCGGACCCCAGTACCACGTGCGGCCACCGCGTACCGACTCACTGTCGGTGCGACTCCACACCGCCGCAAAGCGGGAGTCGACGAAGTTTGTGCGACCGGAGAACGGCGCTGCTGCCAGTGGCGTCACGCCACTGATCATCAGCGCGACGATCAGGGTGATCGCACTCCAAAGGATTCGCAGCCGTTTCATGTTAGCCTCCTTACGCTAATGCCTGTTGCTGCTGCATATAGAATACGATATTTTAAGGAAAAAGTTCCTGTATTTAAGGTGATATTATTGTGAAAACAGGATGAAAAACAAGGACATAATTGTTTTCTTAAAGGATAATTTGATTTATTTCTGGTTATAAAAGGTTTAACGGTGAGTTTCGATGATTAAAAATAGTTTTTTATTGATTAAATCTGGTGAATAATGTGAAAAATGA
>NZ_CAKZNK010000021.1 GCF_937129525.1 uncultured Chloroflexus sp.
GAAGGGGCAGGCTGGTCATTTCCTTTCCGAAGGACTGCGCTGGCAGCGGTAGCGGGAGTTGTGGCTGCTGCGGTGCTTATAGTGTTTAAGCAGGTTCTCGTGACCTTTGGGGTACAGGGACAAAAACACGCAACGAGAGCTATCTCCGGTAGCACGGCTACTGATTAGGACGTTTTAGGGTTAAGTTTTGGATGAGTTGAAACCGTTTCTGGTCTTTACGATTATGAGCAAGTGTGTAAGGAAGTCGCCTTGGACGATGCTTTTTCGGTACCCGAAACGACCCAAGGAAGCTTTCACCATGGGTATTGTCGACATCGTCAGGCTGTGCTGCAAAGTGGACGATGTCGATAAGACCTTCGAACCACACAACTTGGCCACGCTCACAGCAGCGAGTCTGCGCCACGTCTAAGCAGCGGCAATCTATGCCTGCGTGAAGTTATGACGATCCTCATCGCATTCTATACGTCACGCTATCGAGACTTCAAAGCCTACAATCAGGCTCATAGATGCCAATCCTGGTGCTCAGCGTTCCCATAACCGGTGCGCTATCCGCACGTTGTCGGTCTGATGCGGCCCGCGCTTGCCCCACAGTGCTTCTCCCCGCGCCGTCTGTGCAGGCAATGTGCGGGCATCTTGTTCATTGCTTCGACGCCGCGATAGTAGTCTGCCACAACGCACGCATCCATCACCACCAGGACGTTTGCTGGCTTGGCCGCACGCTCGACCAGACCGCACGACTGGCTGGTCGTTGGCTTCAAGATCGAGTAGAGACGTTGCATTGCAACGTCTCTACTTTTCCTTCCTCATCCGAAGGCTGTTTGGCAAGCGGTTCGGCGACATGGGCTATTGACCGGCGTCAATGATCAAACCATTGCTCGCATCCTATAGCACGCAACTGATTGACAGGCTCAAACACACTAGGCGGGTCGTCTGATGCTGCGAGCGAACAGGTTGGGATTTTGTCGTTGGACTATTGCGGAGACCATCTTTGACCACCGCAAGTCTAGCTCGCCGCGTGTCACCCGCGCTATCGCAACCTGCCCAACGTTCGAGTCAATTTGGTCTGTGGGATCATCGCCTCCTGCCATTGGCTGAAGAACCCATTGTTGCTACTGCATGCTGTGTGTGCTGACCAGCCAGTCTCTCAGGCTTATACATAACTCACGTTACTCTTGTATATCTGCTTCCGCATACGATCTTTGTATCAGTATCTACACTTCATCTGATCGTAAATCCATGCATAAGTCTTTTCCATACCTTCGCGCAATGGTGTAGAAGGTTCCCAGTGCAGAAGCTGCTTGATCAGGGTATTATCTGATGAACGTCCACGCACCCCTTGTGGAGCATTCAGATTATATCTGCGGCGCAAGCGCACACCGGCGATTTCCTCAACAATATCCACCAACTGATTAATTGTCACCATCTCGGCGCTGCCGAGATTGATTGGATCGACGATTTCTGACGACATGATCATCTGAGATCCCTTCACACAGTCGTCTATGTACATGAAACTACGTGTCTGCTGACCATCACCCCAAATTTCAATCTCGCGCTGACCACTCAGTTTTGCGTGAATAACCTTTCGACAAATTGCTGCTGGCGCCTTCTCACGCCCGCCTTCAAAGGTTCCGTGCGGCCCGTAGACGTTGTGATACCGCGCAATCCTGGTTGTCAGGCCAAAATCTTCTCGAAAATGACGACACATACGCTCACTGAAGAGTTTTTCCCAACCATAGCCATCTTCTGGCATTGCCGGATATGCATCAGACTCCTTCAACCCTGGATTATCGGGTGAGGTTTGTTTATCTGCCGCATACACGCACGCTGATGACGCAAAAAAGAACCGCTCAATACCGATTTCAGCCGCACTCTGCAAGAGATGGGTGTTAATCAAAACCGATAGCATGCAGAGTGCTTTATTGTTTTCAATGAATCCCATTCCGCCCATGTCAGCCGCTAGATTATACACCCAATCGACTCCTTGCATGGCTTGTCGGCACGCCTCTCTTTCTCTAAGATCTAACACGAGATTGCGCGCTTCCGGAAATAGTTGATACCAGTCCTTTCGAGGCTTAATGTCGACCGCCACCACATCGTGTTCTTGTTTAAGGAGATCCTTGACGAGATGACCACCGATAAATCCACCAGCACCGGTAACGAGAATGCGCATCCGAACCTCCTACAGCTACTTTTGTGGGTCGTCTTTCTGGATCGACAAATACCTATTGCTTGTTAAGCAATTCCCTTGTGGCATAGATCAGGAATAATGGGACAACTTCTATATACCGGCGATACAGACGTTTAGGTTCGACCGACAGCCTGAATAACCATTCCAGACCGGCGTGTTGCATCCAGGCTGGCGCCTGCCTGACTCGGCCGGTATGAAAGTCAAATGCAGCACCTACGGTGATGATGAAGCGAGCGTTTGTACATCGGGCAAGTTCAACGGCGAATCGCTCTTGTTTGGGCGTGCTCATACCTATCCAAACAACGCTAGCGCCAGCTCTATCTATCTCAGCACCAAGCGCCCGAAACTCTTGCTCAGCTAACGGACGGAATGGCGGACTAACAGCTCCGACCACCTGTTTGTTACCAAACTTTCTGGCGCAAACCTGTTGTAATTCGATAGCTACTCCAGGTTTTCCACCGCACAGATAATGGCAAATAGTCCTATCGTGCGCTGTGGCGCGCATCAGAGCAGCAAAAAAATCGGGGCCATAGCAGCGCTGCATCGCTTTTGCGCCTTTTAGTCTTCCTAACCACACAATAGGCTGACCGTCTGGCAAATTCAAGAAGAAGCTTTGCAGTGTAGCGGCAAAATGTGGATCTTTCTGCGCAACGACCAGACCATGCGCACTGGTCGCACTAATGCACCGTGTAACACGATCGTCCTCTTGCTGTAGCATGTGTAGCACCAACGAGACTGCGGCCGAGATGTCTTGATTGTGAAATGGTATAGACAATATAGTGGTTGAAGGCTTCATAGTTAAGACTGGTCGCGACCTGATGTCACTGAGTAGTTAGTACATTATACCATAAATTGCGTTAATGTTCAATGCGGGTAACGTTAGAGCGGTATGCAATCTCAAATAAGAAGTATGTTCGAATATCACGCTGTTACTTCGTGCCAGGGTAAACCTAGCTTGTGCTATCAAAGGACAGCTATTGCTTGATTGGTGCTATTAGTAGCTTGTGACTATCAGCAACTTGTATAAGTGTTTGTTAGTTGTAAAATTCGCGCAGAGCATGTATAATGATCGAGAGAGAATTGCTAAAGCTCAGACTGTGGTATTGGCTGAGTCGTGGTACTAAATCATAGATTCATGTCAAAAAAAGAGGTAGATAGTATGAGTAAAACTTTTGGCGTTATTATGTATAGTGTCAGCTTCATTATCGGCTTAGTAGTTTTTTTTGCATATTCTGGTGTAAGGCAATATGGTATGAACGTTGATGAAGCTACGTGGATTACAGTCAGTCAATGGTCGTTTCAAAAATTTTTTGTGGAGCGTGATTTCGACACCGATGAATGGCTAACACTTTATGGGACATTTGGTTTGCATACTCCCAATGCTGCAAAACTTGTTATGGGAAGTTTTCTGAGCAGCCAGGGTTTCCGGCTAGAACGGCAATGTCACTGGGATTCCAAGCTGTCATCTGATGAGAATAAAACCGTTTTATCAGAATGTCTGGGAGATCGTCTGCGCTTAGCCAGAATTCTTTCTTCCATACTTGCCAGTGTAACCGTTAGTTCCATGTTTATACTTATGATCACTCTTCTGCCTAGTCGATGGAATTGGGTGGGCGGTTTAGTTACCTGTAGCGCTCTTTTTGCTCATCAAGCAATGCGTGAGGCAGGTAGATATGCGCTTATTGATATATATATGCTCTTCTTCTCGACTATTGCGTTCGTTATTCAGTGCTGGTGGCTAAGGTTTGGTCGCCGCTCAATAGCGAGTGCCGTCGGCTATGGTTCTCTGGTTGGTACTGTGATTGGGCTAGCGGTTGCGTCTAAGTTGAGTGGCGCTTTGACTGCAATCAGCGTAGTTGCAGTAGCAATAGCGGATTATTGGATTCGGCGGGATAAATATGCTGTATTTTTCGCAAGCATGTTGATTATCTGGCCACCACTGATATTTCTGGCAATCAATCCTCAGCTTTGGCCCAATGTCTGGGAAGGAATTTATCTCATGCTATTTCATCGTAGCATAATAATAGACTATCTTGATGAATTGGGATTGATACACATTGAAACGCTTTCTGAGAGCTTAAATTGGTTTTTCATCAGGGTAATCTGGGATAGTATTCGTGTAGCATCTTTGGGTAACACAACGCCCTATGTTGTGGGAGTTATATCAACATTACTATACTTTGCCGGTTTTCTGGCAATGATATGGCGTTCAAAAGATACATGGCCGTTCCTCGTTTATGGGATTATTACCATTTCAGGTACTCTCGTGTGGGTGCCAACTCCAACTTTACGTTATTATCTGCCGGCTGTACCGTTTTTTGCTTTTGGGGTTGGCACTTTAACTTCCACATTGCTCGAAAAAATGAACGCGTCGCGATCTGACTGTAGTAGTGATAGAGGTGATTCATGAGATCGAAAAGATTTCTGATATTGTGGCTGGCAAAAGCAAGGACACCGACACTTACGATGTTCATTTGTCTCACTATTATTTTCTCAATAGCAATTGCGCTTAGTGGCTCTCTCGATATCCATCGAGGGGCATCTCTGCTTGACCAGGCGGATGGTATAGATGCATCACATCCAGAACTTCTTGCCGAAGCTATTGTCTATTTGCAACCCGCTGCTGAGCACGAGTCGAATGATCCACTGACGCTGCGCTATCTTGCTCGAGCATACCGCGCCAGCGGGCAACAAGAAAAGGCGATTACAGTACTCGAACGGGCGCGCTATCTAAATCCTAATAGTCTTCTGGTGAAGTGGGAATTGGTCTTTGCTTACCGTGATGCGGGTCGACCAGATTATTTGCTTGAAAAAGAACTAGGCTATTCTCCGGAAGCCTTAATTGTGGCGGCTGAGCAGGGACTAGAGTCGGAGCACTATCAGGAGACTCTACAACTGTATAGTCATTTAGCTAAACATTGGCCAGAGCATTACTCGCAAGAGATGGCCTTTTGTCACTTGATTGCTGCAATATCATTGTTAGATGGACTTCCTGATTTTCTTCGCGAGTCTGAGGAGAAATTCACCAGGTACTATGCGGTAGGAGATGGGATACCGCATAGTATCGTTCCAGGATTTGAACTTCGTTGGGTGTACCCAAATTGTGGTACTTTGCTAAATAGTCAGCATGGTGGTGCAGATGCCATCTTTTGGTGGGGAGGGCGTGGATCTATCATCGTTGAGGTTCGTCAACCAGGCTTATACCAATTTCATGTTTCTGCATTAAATGACGATCCTCCACCGGTAGAAATGTTGTTCGGTATCAATGGGCGTCCTGTGCATTCTGTGTCTTTGACCAAGGGCGATCGTTCTTGGGAAACTATCGTCCTAACAATCCCTCTTTCCAAGTCTGTTGTCAGTTTTGACGTCTGGTTCGTCAACGATTTTGCCGATCCAGTTGTCGATCGAAACGCTTCGATTAGCCAGGTAGAGATCGTCAGGGTTCAGTTTGATAGTGACGGCTCTTAAGTGCTGTCTGACACGAGGTCTGTGTAATAACAGCAACTTAACTAGAGTTAGCTGTGGATGGAACGTGAGACTCTAGTCGATATAGAAAACAGTAGCTGTGGATTCTAATCCCTGTACTAGACGCGGGTTAGACTGAATTCTATCTCGATTAGAAGTTGACATGGGAGATATTTGCTAAAATTTATTATCAAATTGTACGTATGAGATACTATCAATCTCTGACTGTGAGATTGATTTCTTTCTTTTTTTCTTCTAAAAATCTCTCGCTAACGATTAGAGTGTAACAATACACAAACAGTACCCAGAGCAAACCACTCCCGCTCGCATTTGAAACGGTAAATGTGGAATCAGCAGTGTTGATTGATAAGATGAACAGTAAGAAGGATCCAGTGAAAGTAATAACAAAGATTCGGCTGTCAAGATTGTTAAGATCTGAAAATACGGATTTCAGTAACATACCGCTAATCTGGAACAGCATGAAGAGGAAAACGAATAGACCAATGACTCCTAGCTCTACCCACATATGGATATATCCATTATGAGCCTGACCTGCCCAGTTAAAATCTTCGGAGACGAATTGATAGATTGTTCCTCCTTGCCAGAAAGAACCAAATCCATAACCAAGAATCGGTTTCCGGCTAATGACATTGTTTAGAAGATTTTCCCACAGCAGAGTTCTTCCAGTGAAGGTCGAATCGCGACCAAGCAGCTCTAGAACTGGAATATAGAATAGTACAGCAACAGCGGTAATTAGAATAAGAATAAACGATACTAATGAAAATTTTAGTACTGAGCTTCCACGCAACAGCATGTTCATCTTCAGAACGACGAGATACAAAACAGCAATAATTACTGAAATTATGGCCGTAACGTATGTTGTTCCAACCAATGTAGCGATCGAGCAGCAAAGAATGCATCCCAGAAGTATTTTGTTTGTGGTGTTTCTTTTCATGAAGAGCATGTAAGTTAACGCTACAATTGTAGTCAGTCCAGTGACGTATCCAAGACTGTCTCTGCCAGCGGTAACACCTTTCCAGGCTTCTACCGAAGTAGCAATACCTGTATACATCCTTTCATCCCGAATTTCTAATGCCCAATCTGCGCCAGCCAGGACAGCGATAAAACTGCTGGTGGTAACTATGACGAACATCCAGCTAAGTAATCGTATTACTGTGTCAAAGGAGTATCGTGTCGCCAGCAATATGCCGTATAGTGACGCAATTGTGACTGCTACGCTTCGTTGAAGAGTTGTCATTGGTATGTCTGACCAGGCTGCTGAGACGAACGACAGGCAAATCAGTAGAAACAGTGGCCAGGAATAGTTAATAGTCTTGACAATTCGTCGTAGATGAAATATAGTGAGCAGAGAAGGTGAGAATCCAATCAGTGCTAGAATCTGTAGACTGAAGTCGCGCTCGCCAGCGTCCATTTTTCCCAGCTCAGTAAGACGGGCTGCCGCGAAGAAAGCACTGGACAGGATAGTTACTGAGATGAAATGCCACGCGAGTTCTATTGACCGAAGTTTTATCTTCATCTTCATGGCTGTGTGCTTTTCCGAGTCTCAATATCATATCATGTCAGAACGAAAGTAGCACGAGCACTGCATAATCGACTTGTATTATATCATATACCATCCCTGCGCAAGCGCATTGTTGTTTCCAGGAGCAATTTAGGGTTGCTTGATCTTAGTCACTTTATGTATAGGGGTACTATTGCCCTGATCCTGGTTTGGTGTTGGTGTTGAACAGCGAACTAGTATATGTTATAATGAGACGGTAGTTGTCACGAACAAAATTATCACGAACAAGCAATTGTCCATAATTCTCGGATAGTTTATGATTTTACTTCTGCAAAGCAGTAGAAATATGTTACAAAGGTGGTCTCTGAGAGTAGGTTTTGCGTTGATTGATCAGGCGCTTTTTTCGGGAGCAAATCTTATTTTAAATATATGTCTTGCTCGTTGGACTAATGTGACAGAGTATGGCGCTTTTGCTACAATCACAGCAGTGTTTTTAATTCTGACCAGTTTTTACGATGCATTTGTACTGGAACCTATGATGATTATAGGTCCATCAAAATACGGAAGGAACTTTGGTGGCTACCTTAGTGCACTTGTGTTGATTCATTTACTTATCACAATGTTCTTTGGCTTAGTTTTATTTCTGATATCGAGATTCTTGTTTCCGCAGAGCTCCCTACAAAATGGTATGTTAGTTGCAGGCATATCAATGCCAGTCATTTTATTCGTTTGGTTTGCTCGTCGAGCAGGCTACACGATTGGTCGTCAGGGTCTTTCTGCCAGCGTGAGTTTGACCTATTTCATTGTACTCATCATCTCCGTCATGGTACTTCTGACAATAGGCCACCTTTCAACCCCTACAGCCTGGGTCTGTCAAGTTATTGCTGGGATGATGTCAGCTTTCACTTTTCTTCTACAGACGAGAATCCTTGTTATTCCTTCTACTACACTCCTGCGAGAAGTTGCGATAGCACATCTCTCATACAGTTGGTGGATTGTCTTGAGTTCAGTTTTCTCAATAGGAGTGTACCATGTACAATCAATAGTATTGGCTATGTTAATTGGCCTTGATGCTGCCGGCGCAATTCGCGCCATATCTATTCTTACCTTTCCTGCTACTCATATCATTAGCGCTATTTCTGTTCTTGTACTACCAGTGATCGCAAATGATTTTGGTCGTGGTGATTTGGAGTCAGTGCGGAGTCGTAGCTTTTCAGTGATGGGCGTTTTAGCTATCTTTACTGGGATATATCTACTTGGTTTGGTTCTTTTTGCTAATGAATTAGACATAATTGTTTATGGAGGAAGATATACTGAGTATATGGGACTTTCCGGTGTTTTAGGATTAATTCCGGTCTTCTCTGCAGTGACTCTGGGATTCTCTTTAGTACTTCGCGCTATCCAACGTCCGGAACATTACCTCATATCTACTTCTATCTCTGGTGGTTTAGGTTTTATATTCTCTATTTCTCTTACTTCTGCTTTTGGCTTAATCGGAGCGGCGGTTGCAATGATTATTCCGTACCTTTCTGCAGCTATCGTCAATTATTTGATGTATAAAAAATGGTTTCCAAAATATGATTGTTCGGATGTGGATCGTTATACAAATAGCTGAATGTTAAAATCTTTCATGTAATGTTAGGAGAAGTAATGTGAGAATAATAATGACCTATCACTATTCTTTGCAGACTCCCGGTGGTGGAACTGTAGGTCTGTTACAGATCGCCCAGCATCTATATGAATTAGGTGTTCAGGTGATCCTGGTTCCAGTAAGACAATCAAAAGTGCCTAGCGATCTTCCAGTGGCAGTGAGACATGCGAAACCTAGCAAGCTGCACTCTGTACTTGATAGCATAGGGGTTTTTCGGGTAGTCAGAGAACTTATCTATAAATATGATGTTTCGTCAGTTATCGGTTGGTGGCATGAAGTTGCTTTTCTTCCAGACTTTCTTCGCCATGCTGGCATTCCTTTCGGAATGATAGCTGCTTTCCCATCATATCGTAATTGGTTTTCCCGGAAAAAGAGTTTAGGACACACGATCGTGGATTGGTGGTTCAGGAAACGCCCTTTGCTACTGGCAAACATGGTGTTTGCCCTGTCTGAATTTACGAAAAAGGAGCTAACATGTCTGCTTGGGCTGTCAGACAATCGAGTAAAGGTTGCTTACTGGGGAGTGAATCCGAATTTCTTCACAATTTCTAGAACTCAAGAACAAACTATTGAAAGGCTTTTGTTTTTCGGATCGCTTAGTCCACACAAAGGTATTTTTGATCTTCTGCACGCGCTAGCACTATTACCGGCAGATCTGAACTGGCAATTGCGAGTCGCAGGGTGGGGTGGTGAAAAAGCAGTTCTTGCTCTCGCTCGCACATTGAGTTTGGACAGCAAGTTACGGTTGCTGGGAACTCTTGATCACAGGGGTCTCAGGCAAGAATTGGAATATGCGCAAATGGCTGTGCTGCCATCTCATTATGAGTCATTTGGCCTTGCAATTGCTGAGGCGCAGGCTGCTGGTTTACCGGTTATTAGTTGCAAGACTTCTGCTATTCCAGAAGTTGTAGAAAATGGTAGAACTGGCCTATTGGTTTTGCCTGGTGATATTCCCGCTTTATCTAATGCGATCCTATCGCTCATTCGAGCGCCGCAGCGGGCTTATGAAATGGGTTTGGCTGGACGTGAAAGAGTTCAGAAGCTGTTTTCATGGAAACGAACTGCGCAGATTATTCTGGATACGATAGCATCTGAGCATCAGAACAGATGTGTAGTTTAGGCTCCTCAGTCATGTTTTTTTCTCACAAATCATACAATTTCTTCAGGAATACTGTGAAGTGGCGAGGATAACATGCGAGTGATTGTTATTGGTCATAGTTACATGGTCGATGTCAATCAAAAAAAATTGGACTGTCTGTCTGCTTTGAAGGAGGTTAAAGTTGGATTGATTGCGCCGAAAAGTTGGCGCGAGGGTAGCTGGAGAAAACGTTTCGTCTACCGGCCATACTTTTCATCTTTCCAACAATATACGAGTACAGTATTGTTTGAAGGGCGTGCTGGAGCTTACCTTTATCCAACATCTTTTCTTCGTCGTGTGTTCGATAGCTTTCAACCTCAGCTTGTGCATATTGAGCAGGAAGTTTTTGCTTTATCGGCTCTACAGCTTTCTATCTTTGCGCGGCTTTACAATCTGCCAATAGTTGTATTTGGTTGGGAAAATGTAGATCGACCTCTTGGGTTTCGCCAGTGGAGCGTTTCAATGGTTCTACGAATGATGTCAATGTTTATCGGTGGGAGTAGTGGGGCAATTGCATTGATACGGCAGTGGGGTTATAAAGGTCCGGTATCCGTTCTACCGCAGTTTGGTGTAGATACTCTGCTGTTTCAACCAGGTGAAGTTTCTCCCAAGCCGGAACCTTTCGTTGCTGGCTTCGCAGGAAGGTTGGTTAAAGAGAAAGGAGTTGATGTTTTAATCGAAGCTCTAAATGTTTTACGATCGAAAAATTACAACATAAAATTGCTGATATGTGGAACCGGACCGGAACAGGAGCAATTAGCGTACCATTGTCGTAACCTTGGAATTTTCGATTATGTTGAATTTTTGCCTGCTTTAGCGCATAGCCAGGTTCCAGAGTTTATGCGGCGTCTGCACGTTCTGGCGCTCCCTTCCCGTAGCGTTCCTCGTTGGAAGGAGCAATTTGGTCGCGTAATCATCGAGGCTATGGCATGTGGCGTCCCTGTTGTTGGCTCGGACTGTGGTGCTATCCCTGAGGTTATTGGTAGAAATGACCTGATCTTTCCAGAGGGTGATGCTGCAGCCCTGGCATCTATTCTAGAGAAACTTATTCTTTCCTCAACTGAGAGTAACGGATATTGGAACGCTGTCCGTGCATATGGTCTTGCTCGAGTGCAGGAACGTTTTTCAATGGAGCGAGTGGCAATAGATCATGTTGATATATGGAAGCAAGTCCTCAGTAAAGAAGGTTATAGAAGGTATAACTGAGAAGGATGTTACATGCTGAACAAACCAGTGGATAGTTAGGGTAGTGCATAAGTTCTGTTGGTTTGCTTATATGTTCCTCACCATCTTAACTCACTATTGAAAGGAGAGCATGATGGAAAAAAGTGATACAGTTACCCGATTATTCGAACGCTACAACGCATACACGCGTCGCCCTACTGTACAAGACCCAAGAATGCGCAGGGTGATCTTTCAGTCACTGAACAGAATTCTGTCCTCATGGTTGCCGCCAGATCCGAATGCATCGATACTTGATATTGGCTGCGGAGAGGGATCGCTACTGGCTTTTCTGCGCGAGCGCGGATATGCCAATCTGGCTGGCTTTGATATTTCTCCTGAGAACGTGGCGATTTGTCACCAAATAGGTCTCCATTTCGTGGAGCAGGCTGACGCGCTTCGCCTTGGCGAACGATATCCGGACGAACGCTTTGACGTTATTTTTGCGCTCGATTTGCTGGAACATTTGCCAAAAGGACGCGCTGCTTCATTTCTAGCGGATGCGCGTCGCTGTTTGCATCCAGGAGGCTTTCTAATTATTCAGACTCCGAATATGGGATGTGTCTTCGGTTATTACTGTCGCTTCAATGACCTTTCCCACGAGTTTGGCCTGACCGAAAAATCGGCGCGCGATCTTATGATGGTGGCCGGTTTTCAAGATCAAGATGTGGAAATCCGGCCTTCCTGGAATGCAACTACGCTATTGGGATTCACTCGTGAATATTACTTGCGACTGATCCATCGATTGATCTTTCTGGCTGAGGATTCTAGTCGACCCCGGATTCCGACAAAGAATCTACTTATTCGGGCGAGGAAAGCATGAAGGTTCTGTTTGTGTCACTGGAGTTGTATAACCCGGCTCATCTAGGAGGAATACAGCGTTTTAACCAGCGTGTGGTGCGCGCTCTTACTGAACTCGGTTGCGAAGTTCGCACAATAGCGCTTTGGGATCGCGCAGAGGATACCAGGGCAGCGCTTACCCTTCACTTCCCTGGTCGGCGACGTAAAATCTGGACGACACTCAAATATATTGAACAAGTAACCTCTTTTGATCCTGACATCGTTCTATTTGGTCATGTCCTGCTCGCGCCACTAGCCGCGCTCGGTCGCTGGTTGCGATCGAAGGGGAAACAGGCATTATTCGTGCATGGCTACGAGGTTTGGAGCCTTCCATTTCGAGATGTTTCAATGTTGGAACGTTTAATAGTCCGGCGAAGTTTTGATCGGATTATTCCTGTAAGCCGAACAACGCGAGATCGTATGGATCAGGTATACAGGCTTGGCCTCGATAGATACCGTATATTGCCAAATGCGATCGATATTCCCGAGACGAGCCAGATGAATGCACCATTAGACCGTCAAAGCGACCACATTATGCTTACAGTTGCTCGCCTGGACGATCACAGTCGAAAGAAAGGGATCGATCAGGTTATTCGGGCACTATCGAACATTTGTCACCGGTTTCCGCTAGCGCACTACGTTATTGTGGGTGATGGGCCGCTGAAACGCGAGTTAGAGGAGCTGGCAATAGCCTGCGGTGTACGCGAACACGTTACTTTTACGGGCCGTATTCCAGATTGGGATCTCATCGATTTGTATCGCAGGGCTGATGCGTTTGTTATGCCGTCTAAGCAAGAAGGATTTGGTATCGTATATCTGGAAGCCTGGATCCATGGCGTTCCAATAATTGTTGGAAAAGACGATGCTGGGGCAGAATTGGTGACGCATCGCGAGAATGGCCTTGTTGTTGACCCTGAATCGATTGATGATATTGCGCAAGCGATCAATTGGCTCTTCGATAATCCTGAAGACGCGCGCAGGCTTGGATTAGCGGGCCGCGATACGGTCAGGCAACAATATCTGCATGAGCACTTTCGTAACCGGCTGGCAGAGATATTGGAGGAACTATGTGTGGGATAGCTGGGATTGTAGCTTCTGAAGTTGACTTAGAAATAGTCAGGAAGATGCTTCAGGCAATGTCGCATCGAGGTCCAGACGATACCGGTTTAGAAAAAATCCAAGCATATAGCCGATGCGCAGTGTTTGGAGCAGTGCGGCTTGCAATTATTGATCTTTCTCCAGCCGGGCACATGCCTATGATCGATGAGACAACAGGAAATATTATTGTTTTCAACGGTGAGATCTACAACTTTCGGGAGCTTCGGAGTAAGTTGGAGGCACTTGGCGAAACATTTTGTTCTTCCACGGACACAGAAGTGGCTTTAAAAGCGTATAAGCACTGGGGTTCGCATTGTCTCCAATTGTTTCGGGGAATGTTTGCATTCGCTATTTGGGATGCCGGTCGTAAAGAGCTATTTTTGGCGCGCGATCGGTTTGGCGAAAAACCGCTATACTATGCGCGATTTTCATCTCAGGGTTTTATCTTCGCTTCAGAGGTGCGCGCTTTGCTGGCTAGTGGTCTACTGCCCCACAGATTAAATCCTGATGCTGTGAAAAATTTTCTTTGGAATGGTTTTACGGTTGCTCCTCAAACAATAGTTGCTGGAGTGAGGTCCTTGCTTCCTGGTCACTGGATTCGGGTAAAATCCGATGGAGCAATAGAGGAAAACTGCTATTGGCGTCTCCCTTCTTCTAGGCAAGAATCGAGCAGTGCGAATCTGGTTGAGCTATTAACTGAATTGGAGATGGCTGTCAAACTTCGATTGGTCAGCGATGTTCCATTGGGAATTTTCCTGTCAGGAGGGCTAGATTCTTCAGCCGTTACTGCATTGGCGTCTCGTTGTCAAAGGGAAATAAGAACTCTTTCAGTCGCTTTTGAAGAGGCTGACTACGATGAAAGTGTTTTCGCGCGGCGGGTAGCAAATAACTATGGCGCTCATTACGAAGCTATCTTATTGAGTAGACAACTATTCTCTGGATGGATACAAGACAGTGTTGCTGCTATGGATCAGCCCACCTTTGATGGGGTAAATACGTATGTCATATCTCGAGCTACAAAACAAGCAGGTCTCACTGTGGCTCTTTCGGGGATTGGCGGTGATGAGCTGTTTGGAGGATATCCGCATTTTCGAACTATGCTGATGGCAAGAAA
This sequence comes from uncultured Chloroflexus sp., assembly GCF_937129525.1. Taxonomy (GTDB): domain Bacteria; phylum Chloroflexota; class Chloroflexia; order Chloroflexales; family Chloroflexaceae; genus Chloroflexus. The sequence goes on from NZ_CAKZNK010000021.1 coordinate 14,238, forward strand.
GCTACTAAGTATTGCTCGTAGATTGCAACCCGGCTTATCCCATATATTAGCAACCCTGCCAGGATCAGCGTCGGGATTGGGCAAATTATTTGCTTTGGTTAAAGTAATCATGCGGAAAATACCCAACGATAGCAAGATGTTGAGCATAGCTGCATATCAAGCTACGCAATTGCAATTTCCTCCGGATCTTCAACAGCAGCTTTTACAACCCGACTTTGCAGACGCGACAACAATGAATTCAGGATCCTGGTTTGGTTTGCCATCTGAGTTCGTCAGTTTCATATCTTCAGAACTCTATCCGAGCGATGACGATTTAACTACCATCTCGCGGCTATCATCGAGATTGTTTCTTGGCGAGAGATGCCTCAGAGACGCCGACTCGATGAGCATGTCTGTTTCGTTAGAAGTGCGCCCGATTTTCACCGATCACGTTTTTGTTGAGACAGCCTACAAAATTCCAGGGTCGATACGATGCCAGGGCGCGCCAGATAAACCTTTCCAGTATGATATGTTGCGATCACGTCTTGGTGAATCGTACACTTATCGTCGAAAGCAAGGTTTTATGCTGCCTTTCAAGAAATGGTTAAGAAAACCCGAAATACTTGAGATAATTAAAGATACTCTAACCGACCAGATAACGGTGACTATGGCGGGTCTTAACCCGATCGCAGTACAAAAGGTTATGGATGCATTTGAAGCCAAGCGTATACCCTGGTCGAGGCTATGGTTATTGTTTGTCTTGTGTCGATGGTGTCGGCAAAATGGAGTGCAAGCTGTATGAGAGTAGTAATTGTGCATACCTACTACCAGAAACCCGGTGGTGAAGATCAGAGTGTATCTTCTGAAGCAGGAACCTTGCGAAATCATGGTCACGAAGTTTTACTATTTACGCTACATAACCGTGCCCTTGCAGACATGTTCCCAACGCGCCAGGCTGCGTTAACACTATGGAATGATCAAGTCTATCGTAGTCTGCGAGCTATGATCCGGCGGTTCAAGCCGGATGTAGTTCACATTCACAATACTTTTCCACTGGCGTCACCCGCTGCCATTCATGCAGCCTGGATAGAGCAGGTGCCGGTGGTCGTGACTCTACGCAACTATCGGCTTCTCTGTCCGGTAGCGCTCTTCTACCGAGACGGTCAGGTATGTGAAGCGTGCCTGGGCAAGGCAGTTCCCTGGCCCGGCGTTCTCCACGGGTGCTGGCGCGGACGGTTGCCAAGCGCGGTGGTGGCGGCAATGCTGTC
>NZ_CAKZNK010000022.1 GCF_937129525.1 uncultured Chloroflexus sp.
ATTCCGGTCATCAGGTTGGGTGTCATCGCGGTAACGATTGGCTCGTTCATCGTTGTCAGGAGAGATGATGCCTGGAATGCGTTGTTGGTCGTTGCCAGTCAAGCTGGTTGGCTGAACAGTCGGCTTGCGTTGAGCTTGTGATAACGACGTAGCTTCTAACCAATGAGCGGCGACGTTGCCACCAAATACGATCAACAATCCCAAACTTACGGCCAGCGCAACCGGGATCAAGCGAGTGTAGCGTTGCGAATTCATGTCATTCCCCTTTCATACAACCAACGCTTCCACTCTTGTAGTCGCGCAGTCCGGCGATAGGTTACGGGCAAGATCGAGGTTGAGTGTTATTGGCTGATGAGGAGAGCAACCCGGCTGAATGTAGCGCAGACGCACGTCAGCATGACACAACCGCCGAGACACAACGGTATCTCGGCGGTTGCGGTATGGAGCAGGAGGTTTTCAATCAGCTACGGTTGGAACGGCTGCGGGGCAGGAATGGTAGCCGGATCAACATCACCGCTGACCGGATCGACACCGGTCGTCAATTCACCCCTGGTCAATGCGACAAGGATCTCTTCCATGCGACGCTTGACCGCATCGGGCACGACGCTGGCCGTGTCGTGGTAATCGGCGTAGCCGATACCGCCGTTGGCTGCCTCATACATGGCGATGCCGTTGCCCTTGAAGGTGCCGTTGACGACAGCCTTAATCTGGTCGTACACGGCGACATCGACCCGCTTGATAGCCGAGGAGAGGATCTTGTCGGCGCCGGGGGCGGAGCCGTTGGCGAAGGTGGTCACGTACTCGTCCTGGTCAACGCCGATGACGTAGACGCCGCGGGCGGCAGCTTCTTTGATAGCGCCCGAACCGGTGGGGCCGCCAGCGCCGAAGATGACATCAGCGCCGTCGCCGATCATCTGCTGCGCCGTGCTGGCGCCAAGGGCAGGGTCGATGAAGGTGGGCAGATAGACGCCGAGCAGGTTAATGTCCGGCTTGACGAAGCGAGCGCCGTTATCGAAGGCATTCTTGAAGCGCTTGACCGGCGGGATCTCAACCCCGGCAACCACGCCGACGGTGCCGGTCTGGGTCATCATACCGGCCAGGGCGCCAGCCAGGAAGCCGGCCTGGTCTTCGCGGAACTGCAAGCCGACCAGATTGTCGGTGACGGTGCCCGGCTCGTAGAACTGGTCAACACCGATGAAGATCACGTCGGGATGCTCGGCAGCAAACTTCTTGGTGGCATCGGCAATCAGGAAGCCGACGGTAACGATGACATCGAAACCCTCATCGATGAAGGTCTGAATATTCTTTTCGTAATCAGCCTGGGCCTGGGTCTCGATGTACTTGTACTCCAGCCCAAACTCTTGCGCGGCTCGCAATGCGCCGAGGTGGGCAAACTCGTTAAACGTCCCGTCGTTCACCTTCCCCAAATCGGTCACCAGCGCGATCCGGGGCAACTCGATCTCTGACGAGCGGAACGGCTGCGGGGCAGGAATGGTAGCCAGATCAACATCACCGCTGACCGGATCGACACCGGTCGTCAAAGTACCGTTGGTCAGTGCGGCAAGAATCTGCTCCATCCGCACCTTGACTTCAGCCGGCACATCGTCAGCCGTGTCGTGGTAATCGGCGTAGCCGATACCGCCGTTGGCTGCCTCATACATGGCGATGCCGTTGCCCTTGAAGGTGCCGTTGACGACAGCCTTAATCTGGTCGTACACGGCGACATCGACCCGCTTGATAGCCGAGGAGAGGATCTTGTCGGCGCCGGGGGCGGAGCCGTTGGCGAAGGTGGTCACGTACTCGTCCTGGTCAACGCCGATGACGTAGACGCCGCGGGCGGCAGCTTCTTTGATAGCGCCCGAACCGGTGGGGCCGCCAGCGCCGAAGATGACATCAGCGCCGTCGCCGATCATCTGCTGCGCCGTGCTGGCGCCAAGGGCAGGGTCGATGAAGGTGGGCAGATAGACGCCGAGCAGGTTAATGTCCGGCTTGACGAAGCGAGCGCCGTTATCGAAGGCATTCTTGAAGCGCTTGACCGGCGGGATCTCAACCCCGGCAACCACGCCGACGGTGCCGGTCTGGGTCATCATACCGGCCAGGGCGCCAGCCAGGAAGCCGGCCTGGTCTTCGCGGAACTGCAAGCCGACCAGATTGTCGGTGACGGTGCCCGGCTCGTAGAACTGGTCAACACCGATGAAGATCACGTCGGGATGCTCGGCAGCAAACTTCTTGGTGGCATCGGCAATCAGGAAGCCGACGGTAACGATGACATCGAAACCCTCATCGATGAAGGTCTGAATATTCTTTTCGTAATCAGCCTGGGCCTGGGTCTCGATGTACTTGTACTCCAGCCCAAACTCTTGCGCGGCTCGCAATGCGCCGAGGTGGGCAAACTCGTTAAACGTCCCGTCGTTCACCTTCCCCAAATCGGTCACCAGCGCGATCCGGGGCTTACCAGAATCTGTTGCCGCAGTTGTGGGCGTAGCAGCCGGCGCGGCGGTGGGCGCCGGCGTGGCAGTCGGTTGTGCCGCAGGCTGACCACATGCAGCCAGCATCGGCACAAGTAGCGCAAACAGCGCTACCAGCATTGAGAGAGTCTTTCGCATGTCGCCTTCTCCTGATCTACAACGATCGGATCCTTGCAGAAGCGCCATGGGGCGCGCATGGCCCTTCTGTTGTTGACGCGCTCGTTAATGCGTCCGGTCATTTGCGAGTCGGCGCGATTATAGCATATTTGGCGCAACCTTATCAGAGCGAATGCGTATGATATAATGAGAGCATCGAGTACCGGAGAGGGATAGCTATGGAGATTTCTCTTACGAATGCGATAGATGCGCTATCATTGGCCTCCATTGCATACCGGAGAAGGCATTCTGACTCCTGGATAATGATAACACTCCAGGTCACGGCAGTTGCAACTTGCGCGAGTTCACTGCACTGATGCCGTGAACTCTTTCGTTTGTAGTTCATAGGTTCACTCAAAGCAGGTGAGGAGGGTCTATGTCGGTACCATTGGGAATTGCGCTTGGGTTGCTGGCCTGGTTTATCGTTCGTTACATCGCATTTAGTTTCTACACCGTTGATCAAAACGAGCGAGCCGTTGTCACCAGTTTTGGTAAGGCCAAACGGATGCCAGGGCCGCCGGCAGAAGATCCATTTGCCGAATACTTGCGCCCTGAGGAGCGTGAGCGGTATCGCTATCCGCAGGTGCAGGTCATTCCACCTGGCGGACCTTACTTCAAGTGGCCTTGGGAACGGGTCTACAAGGTATCAATTGCGACCCAGACGATCAATATGGCGCTTGATCTGGAAGACCCGACGGCTAATCAGGGTGGGCGAATCCTGGAAGCGGTAACCAAAGATCAGCTCAATGTTGGCCTGAAAGGGCAGATCCGTTATCGCGTTTCCGAGCGGCATCTCTACGCCTACCTGTTTGGCGTAAAGAATCCGGTCGTGCATGTGATGGGCTATTTCATCTCGATTTTGCGCGAACGGATTGCCAATTTTTCTGCGCCGGCCAGCGATACGGGCAAGTTGGCCACGATGTCGGGCGATAGCGCCGAAGTCAGTGGGGTTTCGATCAACGATCTGCGCAAGAACCTGCGCGATCTCAACGAGCTGATGGATCGCGAGTGTCTATCGTCGGCAGCGCGCTATGGCATCATTCTCGATGCGTCGCTGATCACCGAAATCGACGCGCCGCCAGAGGTCGAGTCGGCGATGGCCGCAATCAACACTGCCCACAATCAGGTCTCATCAGACATCAGTCTGGCCCAGGCCGCTGCCGATCAGAAGATCGTGCAGTCGAAGCGAGCGGTCGAGATCGAGACCTTGAAGGTTCAGGCCGAGGTTGAACCGTTGCTGGCGCTGGCCGAGCAGTTGCGCGCGTTAAAGACGAACGGTTCGGATGCATTGCAGGCCTATCTGCGCAATGTTCGGTTAGGGCTTTACCAGCAGGCCGAGCGAGTGATTATGGAGGTAGAGCAATGACGTTCATGCTCTCAACAATAACGGTTGCTGCAATCACATTTGTTCTGGCATTCATTCTCGTGCCCATCTTTTTCGGTCTGCTCCGCGGGCTTGGTTTCTACACCATCGTGCATGAAGGCACATGTCACGTCTATACCCTCTTCGGTAGCGTGATTGGCGTCTTGCGCGAGCCGGGGCTGGTCATTCTACCCTTCCATCTTGGTGTTAATGCCTTCCTGATCGGCCTGTTCGGTCGGCGCTATGTCGTTGACATACGACTCGACCAGCGCTATCTGCGCAGCCTGCCGGTCAATTCGGAAGAGGGTGCGCCTATGGGCATCGGTGTCTGGTATGAAATGTCGATCAGCGATCCAGTGGCCTTTTTGTTCAAGAATGCTGATCCGCAGGGATCGCTGGCGGCAAATGTGAGCAACGCTGTGGTGCGCACTCTGAGCAATATGCCACTATCCGAGATGCTGGAAAACCGACACGCGATGAGCCAGGCGGTGCGCGCGGAGGTGTCACCAAAAGCAGCCGATTGGGGGTATCGACTGGGATCGGTCTACATCCGCAAAGTTCACTTCCGTGATCTGAACATGATCCGGCAAATCGAGGCGAAAGTGGTCAACCGGCTCCGCCAGGTTACCTCGGCAATCCTGCAAGACGGCGCCAACCGGGTGAATGTTATTACCAGCGCGGCTGAGCGGCAGGCGGCAATCGAGTTTGCGCGCGCGAAGGCAGTGCGGCCACGCATCTTAGGGCAGGCATTGGCCAGAATCGGCGCCGATCCTGAAGTGCGTGATGCGCTGTTTACTATTCTCGAGCTGCAAAACCTGACGGAGAGCAAGGCGAGAGTAACGTTGGTGCCGGCGCAAACTGACAGCCGGATCATCCCTGCATTGATGGCATCACGAGACGGGCGGTGATGAGGCTCGCGCCACCTGTTCGATTGAAGAGTAATTTCTGAACGATCGGCAGGTTAGGAGGGACGACAACGATGTCGTCCCTTAATCTAATTTTTGGCTCTGCTCAGCCTGCATCGCCAGCGCGCGCAATCGCTCGAACAGCTCGACATTGAGCAAGACAGCCGATGGGTAGCCTTTCTGGGTAATAACGATTGGTTGTCCGCTAACCTTTGCGCGGCGAATAAGGGCCGCCAGACTGGCTGCCGCTTGTGAGATCGGCACTACACCTCCCTGCAAGTCAATATTAATTGAGCGAGTCATGTTTGCTCTCCTCCGCGTTAGCACTGGTGATAGTGTATTTGCATTGTAGCACGTTGTATTCTTTCTGTATAGTCTGGGGTTTGACCCGCTTTATCTTACTCATTATGACACTTATGTGTATTTGATATGTCAGTTTCTATAATGGAACAGATCCGATACAGGATTATTGTCTGAGCGTGGTACTATATCCTCGATAAACAAATAGTCGTCTCCGCTGTTAACGCAAACACAGACAGAGTTTTAATACTCTGCCAACGCCTTTCTAACAATCGTCTGCTAAGGTATAGCCAGGCTCAAATGAGAGCGCGATGAAATAAGAGAACAATCACGATGATGCAAGGAGGACGACTATGACGAACATCACCCGCTGGGATCCCTTCCGCGAGATGACTCAACTGCTCGATGACACCTTCTTCACCGGTTTCACCGGTGTGCTGCCCCGCAATGGCAGCCTGGTGCCGGCGCTCGATCTGAGCGAGACGGCAGATGCCTATCACGTCGAAATGGCGGTGCCCGGCATGACTGCTGATCAACTCAACATCACCTTCGAGAACAATGTGCTGACGATCAGCGGCGAAATTACGCAGAGCAGCGATCGTAAGGATCGCCAATATCACGTCACCGAGCGCCGCTACGGTCGCTTCAGCCGCAGCATCCGCCTGCCCAATCAGATCCATCCGGATCGGATTGAGGCTCGGCTTGAGAACGGTGTGCTGACGGTAACAGTACCGAAGGCTGAAGAGATCAAGCCGCGCAAGATTGCAGTCAATGTCGCTCACTAGTCGTCGCGCCAGCATCACCGGTTAACTATGACGGCGCGCGGGGAACACTCTCCCCGCGCGCCGTTGTGTTTGTCTTGCTCACAGCGACTGCGACAGTCTGCTTTTGACAGGCATTGGCGCTCCTCACAATGACAGTGATCCCGTAATCGAGTACAATATCTTAGTACCCCAAACGCTGGTTGAACAACGGCAACGACTGCCGTGAGAGCGATCGCCTTCACCGGCAAGGAGACGGCATGAAAGAGATTGATGACGATCTGCTACAGCAAGCCCATTACTGGATGCGCCTGACTCGCGCGCTTGACGACCGCGGCACGTTCCTGCACAAGCAAAGCAAGATTGTTGGCGGCTATTTTTCGCAAATCGGTCACGAAGCGCTTAGCGTGGCGGCAGCGCTCAATTTAGGCCCTGGCGACATCATCGCGCCGATGCATCGTGATTTGGGGGCGTACCTGGTGCGTGGCCTCACGCCGCGCCGAATTTTGGCCCAATGGTTGGGGCGCGAAACCGGCGTGACCCGCGGGCGAGATGCTAATCTTCACGGAATGGGCGATCTTAGTCTGGGAATTATCGGCTTTATCAGCCATTTGCCTGCCTCGACTGGCGTGATTGCCGGCGTTGCCCACGGGATCAAACTCAAGGGTGAACCGCGGGTAGCGATGTGCTTTTTTGGCGATGGCAGCGCCTCGCAGGGGCTGGCTCATGAGGCGATGAATTGGGCGAGTGTGTTTAAGCTGCCGATGGTGATCATTTGCGAAAACAATCAGTATGCCTATTCCACCCCGCTCAGCCGCCAGATGGCGATTGAGCATATCGCTCAGCGCGCCGCCGGTTACAATATGCCGGGGGTGATCGTGGACGGCAATGATTTTGGCGCCGTGTATCTCGCGGTCAAAGAAGCGGTGGCGCGCGCGCGGGCCGGCGGCGGTCCGACCTTCATCGAATGCAAGACGATGCGTATGCGCGGCCACGCTATTCACGACAATATGGCCTATGTGCCGAAAGAGCTGCTGCTGGAATGGGAGGCGCGCGATCCGATTATGCGTATCGAGACCGAGCTGCGCGCGCGCGGCCTGCTTGATGATGAGAAGCTGGCGGCATTGTTGGCCCGCATCGAGGCCGAACTTGATGAGGCGCAGGCGTTTGCGGAAGCGTCGCCTTACCCTGATCCGGCTACCGTGACCGATGGTGTCTACGCTTGAACGGCATCCAGGAGGCAGCTCATGACATGGGATCAAGGATTGCACAAAGCGACTACCGTGCTGACCGGCGAGCAGGGCACGCGCGAGTTGACCTATCTTGAGGCGATTCGAGCGGCGTTACGCTACGAGATGCAGCGTGACCGCCGGGTACTGATTATGGGTGAGGACATCGGTGTCTACGGTGGCGCATTTAAGGTGACGCAGGGGCTGATCGAGGAGTTTGGCGAAGATCGGGTAATCGATACGCCAATGACCGAGCTGGCGATGCTCTACGCGGCGATTGGGATGTCGTTTGAGGGGTTTTTGCCGGTGGTAGAGATGCAGTTTGCCGATTTCATCTCAACCGGTTTCGACGCGATTGTGCAATTTGCCGCTACCAACCATTTTCGCTGGCGGCAACCGGTGCCGATTACCGTGCGCGCTCCTGGCGGTGGCGGCTTGCGCGCCGGCCCGTTCCACTCGCAATCGAACGAAGCGTGGTTTGTGCATACGCCTGGCCTCAAAGTCGTGGCGCCGGCTACGCCCGCCGATGCTTACGGCCTCCTGCTGAGCGCTATTCGCGACCCGAATCCGGTTATCTACTACGAAACCAAGTATCTGTACCGCTCGCTCAAGGGTATGGTGCCGGAAGGCGATGCGCCGGTACCGATCGGGCAGGCTGCACTGCGTCGAAGTGGCGAAGAGTTGAGTATTATTGCTTACGGCGCGATGGTGCAAGAGGCGCTCAACGCGGCAACCGAGCTGGAGCGTGAAGGGCACAGCGTCGAAGTGCTCGATTTGCGCTCGCTCAAGCCGCTTGACGAAGCCGCTATCCTGGCTACCGCGCGGAAAACCGGTAAAGTATTGATTGTGCATGAGGCCAATCGTACCTGCGGGGTTGGTGGCGAGGTGGCAGCGATCATTGCCGAGCGCGCGTTCGAGTATCTCGACGGGCCGATTACCCGGCTGGCGGCGCCTGATACGCCGGTTCCCTATAGCCCGCCGCTCGAAGACGCTTACCGACCCAATGCGGCGAAAATCCTGGCTGTTGCGCGCGAGTTGCTAGCCTATTAGGGATGTAAGCGCGCCAACCCGAAGTGGTCGCGCCGGCCTGTCATCTGGTGGCGCAGATGCCTGCGCATCTGTTTTCTGGCGCTATCGCTCTAAGAAGCTCTGATCTGGTTCGTTACGCCACGCCCGGCGAGCGGCAAAATGGTGCCGTCGCGATAACTGCTCGATAGAATGTGCTATCATAGCCCAGATGCAACGGACAAGACAACATGATCAAAACCCATGGCCGCCATTGAACTGCATGCATGGTATCGCCAATATCGCAAACTCAAAGAAGAGGCTGCAGACGCGATCCTGCTCTTTCGTTTCGGTGATTTTTACGAAACCTTTGACGATGACGCCAAGCTGATCGCGGAATTGCTTGACGTAACGTTAACGCGCAAAGAATACGCGGTCGATAAACGCGCGCCGAAAGATCAGCAAAAGCTCTACGCGCCGATGGCAGGAATGCCGTATCACGCGGTTGATCGCTATGTGAGTGAGCTGGTTGCGCGCGGCTACCGTGTTGCCATTGCCGAGCAGTTAAGCGAGACCGAAGCAATGCGCAACGATACCCGGCCCCGTTCGGTCTATGCTGCCGGGCTTACGCCGGTTGAGAGCAGCGGCAAGATGGTGCAGCGCGCAATTGTGCGTGTCATCACGCCGGGGACGGTAATCGATCCGGCGATGTTGCCCGATCGCAGCAATAACTATCTGGCCGCAGTGCTGGTGGAACAGGGAAAGGTGGGGTTGGCCTATGCCGATCTCTCTACTGGTGAGTTTGCAGCGGCTGAGTTTACCGACGCGCGCGCGTTGATCCAGTTGCAGGCCGAGCTGGCCCGGGTGCGACCAGCAGAGGTGCTGGTGCCTGACGATGAAGCGCTGCGGCTGCCGAATCTGACTCCAGTGCAGGCCCGGCTCAGTCAGGATTTGGCCCCATTAACCAGGGAAGAACGCGAGGCTTTGTTGCCCCACGAGCGAGTTGCGCGACGACTGGAAGGGTCGAGCGCGGCCAGTTGGACGCAGGGACACGTGACCGAATGGCCGGCGTGGCGGTGGGAGCTGGCGACTGCCGCTGAAGTCGTGCGTGAACAATTGGCGGTTGCTTCACTGGCGGTATGTGGCCTCGATGACCGGCCACTGGCCACCCGCGCTGCCGGGGCGCTGATCCAGTATGCGCAGACGACGCAGCGTCAGCGCGTGGGTCAACTGCGCTCGTTGCGGGTCTACCACACCAGCGCGTATATGCTGCTCGATCCACAAACGCGGCGCAATCTCGAACTGCTTGAGAGCAGTGGCAGGCAGGGGGCGAAAGCGTCGCTCATCGGCGTGCTTGACCGTACCTGTACGGCGATGGGCGCGCGCCTCCTGCGGCGCTGGATTACCCAACCGCTGATCGTGCTGGAACCGTTGCAGGTGCGACAGCATGCGGTAGCTCGACTGGTAGCCGAAACGATGGCCCGGTTAGAGGTGCGCTCGGCGCTGAACGAGTTGCCTGATATGGAACGAGCGTTAAACCGGATCGCGCAAGGGATCGCGGTGGCAACGCCGCGTGATATGACCCAGCTCCGGGCAGCATTGCGCAAGCTGTCGGCAGTGGCGCAGGCTGTTGAGCGTTTGCTTCCCGAACTGCTCGCGCCTGAAATGGCGGGTGAACCGGCGCTGACGCTTGATCTGTGCAGCGATGTGCTGGATTTGCTGGAACGCGCGCTCGATGAAGATCCGCCGGCGTTGCTCGGTTCATCGAACTATCTGCGCGCCGCCGAAGAGGGTGGCGAGCGACCTCGTCGCGTGATCCGGCCCGGCTACGACCAGCGGCTCGATTCGTTGATCAAAGCCAGTCGCCACGCGCAAGAGTTTATTGATCGCCTTGAAACCAAAGAGCGGGAACGCACCGGGATTCGCTCGCTGAAGGTGGGCTACAATCAGGTCTTTGGCTACTATATCGAGATCTCACGGGCAGTTGATGCCAAACTGATCCCGCCGCATTACGAACGCAAACAGACCCTGGTCAATGCCGAACGTTACGTCACCGAAGAGCTGAAGTACTATGAAGGGCTGCTCAGCGATGCGCGCCTGAAGCTGGTTGATCTCGAACGCGACATCTTCCAGCATCTGTGTGAATCGATCCAGCAGCATCTTGATCGATTGCGCGCAACCGTAGCAGCGGTAGCACGGATCGATGCGCTGGCGGCGTTGGCCGAGGTTGCGGTGCGCGGGCGCTACGTTCAGCCAGTGTTGCGCGCCGATCGCGTCTTGCGGATCAAGCAGGGGCGTCATCCGGTCGTAGAGCGCGCGCTCGGCGAACCGTTTATCGGCAATGACATTGACCTTGATGGCGACAATGTGCAGATTTTGATTATCACCGGCCCGAACATGGCCGGCAAGAGCACCTTCTTGCGCCAGGTGGCACTCATTACGCTGATGGCGCAGATTGGTTCGTTCGTGCCGGCTGATGAAGCAGAGATTGGGCTGGTGGATCGCATCTTCACCCGAATCGGGGCGCAAGATGACATTGCCACTGGTCAGAGCACCTTCATGGTTGAGATGACCGAGACTGCGGCCCTGTTGATGCAGAGCACACCGCGCTCGCTGATTATTCTTGACGAAGTTGGACGTGGTACCAGCACCTACGACGGGATGGCAATCGCGCGGGCAGTGGTAGAGTATATTCACGACGATCCCCGGTTAGGTTGTCGTACTCTCTTTGCGACTCACTATCACGAGTTGACTGCGCTTGAGGAGACATTGGCGCGGGTGCGCAACTATCATATGGCGGCAGTCGAGCGTGATGGTCGGGTGGTCTTTCTACACGAACTGCGGCGTGGTGGCGCTGACCGATCGTATGGAATCCACGTGGCCGAGCTGGCCGGTATTCCGGCGCCGGTGATTCGGCGGGCCACCGCTCTGCTGGCCGAGCTGGAAGGGCGCGCTGCAACAGCGTCGTCGGTTACGCATCATGAACAGGTTGAGCCGGTAGCGGTCATTGCGCCACCGCCAACCCGCTCACCGGTAGCAGAAATACAACTGTCGTTCTTTGATCTTGCCCCGCATCCGGTGGTAGAGTATTTGCGACGACTACGGATCGAAGAGCTGACCCCATTAGAGGCATTAAACCGGCTGGCCGAGTTGCAGCGGTTAGCCGATCAAAAATAGAAACGGAGCAAGAGTCCTGTGCAGATTGCCCGCGATCTGACCCCCGGCCTGGCCAGCCGGGCGACCGTCTTGACCATTGGCCGTTTTGATGGTGTCCACCTCGGCCATCAACAACTTATTCGCACAACTGTCGAACGCGCGCGCGCGCTCGATATGCTAAGCGCTGTGCTGACGTGGGAACCACATCCGCGCGCTGTGCTCCAGCCTGGTCAGCCATTGCAATTACTCAGTGATCTTGATGAAAAGATTGAACAGATTCAACGGCTTGAGCCGGACATCCTGATCGTTGCGCCATTTACCGATGAGATTCGCCGACTGACAGCGGCTGAATATCTGACACGAATTTGCGCGGCATTGCCGGTGCGCGAGATCTGGGTAGGAGAAGATTTCGCGATGGGGCGGGGCCGTGAGGGTGATATTCCGCGTTTGATGGAGATTGGGCGCGAGATGGGTTTTGCAGTCGGCGCGTTGAGCAAGTATACCGTGGCCGGCATTCCGGTCAGCTCATCGCGTATCCGTGAACTGGTGCTGGCAGGGAATGTTGCTGGCGCGGGTGCATTGCTCGGTCGTCCCTTTGCCTTGCGCGGGATTGTTGCTCGTGGCGACGGACGTGGTCGCCAGATCGGTTTTCCCACTGCCAATGTGCAGGTGAGCAATGATGTGGCGCTGCCGGCGAATGGCGTTTATGCCTGCCGGGTCAGGTTGGTTTCAGGTGAGATGGTACCGGCGGTGACGAATATTGGTGTGCGCCCGACATTTGACGGCACTCGGCGAGTGGTTGAGGCCCATCTACTCGATTGGGAGGGTGATCTGTACGATCAGGTGTTGCGGGTCGAACTGTTGATGCGCTTGCGGAACGAACGCAAATTCAGCAGCGTGAATGAACTGGTTGCCCAGATTCGTCAAGATGTGCTGGAAGCGCGCGCAATGCTCGGGTTGCCCAACACCGGGTGATAAGCGAGTGCCCGGCAACCCATAATCATGGTTGGTCGGGCACATTGGCGCTTCATCTCTTTGCGGCGGTTTCAAATGTCGTGTCATCTGAGTCAACCCAGGCACGGGATCCCGTGTCTGGGTCATAGCGCATCACTACCACAACCGTAACCGCCGTTAGCGTGCCGTCCATCCCAGAGCAATTTCGTACACCGAGCCGGTAATTGCGCTGGCAGCATCAGAGCACAGGAACGCTGCTAACCCGGCTACTTCAGCCGGCTCGATCAGGCGCTTGATCGCTGCCGGTTCGAGCATCACCTTCTCGATCACCTGATCTTCGGGAATACCGCGCGTGCGGGCCTGATCGGCAATCTGTTTTTCAACCAGCGGTGTGCGCACATAGGCCGGCGCAATCAGATTGACGGTAATGCCATAAGGCCCACCCTCAAGCGCAGCGGTACGGGTAAGGCCGAGCAAGCCGTGCTTGGCCGAAATATAGGCGCTCTTGAAGGGTGAAGCGCGCAGGCTATGCACCGAGCCGATATTGACAATGCGACCGCGCCTATTGGATTTCATGCCCGGCCAGACATACTTCGTCAGACGGAAAGGAGCGGTAAGCATCACCGCGATCATCGTTTCCCAGCGATCCTCGGGAAAATCTTCAATCGAATCGATATGCTGGAAACCGGCGTTGTTGATCAGCGCATCGACGCGGCCATACGTGTCAAGAGCTGCATCGACAGTAGCCCGACAACCAGCCTGTGTTGCGAGATCGGCACCGACAAAGATTCCTCCCAATCGCTCGGCAGCCGCTTCGCCTGCCGGATTAGGCAAATCGACCATCACCACGCGATACCCGTCAGCGGCGAAGCGTTCAGCGCACGCCAGACCAATCCCGCTGGCAGCGCCGGTAATCAGCGCCACATACTCGCTCATCCTGCAACCTCCTCTGGCACATCCGCAATCCGCTTTATTGTATCATAGTAGTTTCAGGATCCCGCGCGACCGATCTCAAATTCATTTGCCCGTTGCAATGCGGCGCGGATAGCCGCCACGATTGCGGCTGGCGGTTGCTCGGCATCAATGTAGTGGGTCAGGTTGCGGGTGGCGTAGAAATGAAGGATGGGCGCCGTCTCGTATTCGTAGAGATGTAGCCGTGCCTTAATCACTGCCGGTTGATCATCGTCGCGTTGAATGAGCACACCGCCGCGCGCCAGACATTCTGCTACCATCGCTGTATCGTCGATATGCAACGTTATATTGTTTCCATCTGGAGTGCGACACACGCGACGACCACTTAATCGATGCATGATGGTGTCTTCGCTGAGATCCAGCACGATGATCGCGTCAACCTGGCGACCGTGTTCGGCCAGAATGGTGTCAAGTAACTTCGCCTGGGTAATAGTGCGCGGAAACCCATCGAGGAGACACGGTTGTGATGGAGGGATGTCGCGCAACCACGATCGCAGTAAATCGGCCATCAACGAGTCGGGTGCGAGCTGACCTTGGGTGAGCAACTGCTCGATCTGTTTCCCGATCGGACTCTGGGCCTGAATTTCCGCTCGCAAACGCTGGCCGGTGGCGATAATAGCCATACCCGTTTCCTGGGCCAGTTGGGTCGCAATCGTGGTTTTGCCGGCACCTGGCGGGCCAATAAGGAGCACTGTTTGCATAGACGCCCCCTTATGGTAAAGAGCTGATGGCCTGCACACCTGTGACCTGTGACAACCACTCGATTGCTCTGATGACAGGTCTGGCTAGAGGAGCGCAGACGAATTGTCCGCTACATCTCTGGCTAGCTGTTGCTCAAGTTTCGGTGCCGGTTAGTTTGAAACCCGAGCAATCGCATCATCGATCCCAAAATAATTGGCGTTCAACCGCTTTGTCTCAAGAAAAGCCGCCAGCGCCTCGGCGCGCCGTCCCTGTTCTTCATAGGTGCGCCCTAACCCGAAGTGGGCATCGGCATAGGTTGGATCAAGCTCGATAGCGCGCCTGAACATTGGTTCCGCTTCATCGTAGCGATTGCTGAGAAAGAGACTCCAGCCCAGACCGTTAAAGATCTCTTCTTCCTGATCGTCGAGCTGGCGCGCGATTTCAAAAGCGGCGATCGACTCTGCGTAACGCTCCTGATATTGCAGGATCCAGCCGAGGCCGTTATGCGCCGATGCCAGATAGTTGTCGCGGTCGATAGCGGCTCGATAAGCCGCTTCTGCCTGCTGGTAGAGCGTAGTTTGTTCGGTTTGATCGTCGCTGTTGAATCCGGCAAACAGACTTGCCTCTCCCAGATAGACATGCGCAGTGGCCGAATGTGGATTGATGTCGGTAGCCTGCTGGAAGTAGTCAATAGCAGTCTGCCAGTCGCCATCATCGAAAGCGATGCGACCTAACCCGATCAAGGCCAGGCTTTCGTCAGCATTCAATTCAAGCGCCTGCGAAAATGCCTGCTGCGCCTCCTGGATCCGATCTTTGAAGTAGGCGACCCAACCCAACCCGGCTTGAGCCGGGCTAAAGGTGGGATCGATTTCAAGCGCGGCGCTGAATTCGGCGGCGGCGACCTCTTGATCGTCGCTGACACTGAGGTAGATGGTTGCCAGCTCATAGTGGAAAAATGCCAGCGTCGGATACTGGTCAATGGCGGCTTCGACACTGGAGATGGCTTGTTCAAGCAGGTTCGGATCGCTGCTGAGCCGAAAGTCTTGCCCGAATGCCCAACCGATCAGGGCCTGCGCGAGGGCGCGATCGAGTGGATCGGCGGCGGCAAGGCGATCTTCCGCGTTGCCAATCGCTGTGAAAGCCTGCGTCATGAGATCGTTATCGCGACTATCAGCCGCGTTTGAAGCCAGCACGGCAGCATGCAAAGCGTGGCCGAGAGCAACATCGCTGTTGGTCGCGATAGCGCGTTGACTTGAAGCGAGCGCTTGCGCCACATCACCCAACTGAAAGTAGGCATAACCGGCAATGGCATGGCCGATAGCTTGATCCCGAGAATCGGTCGCGCGAGTCAACGCTTCGGTAGCGGTAATAGCCTCTTGCCATTGGCCCTGCGCCAGCAGTGTGCCTGCCAGGCGAGCATGAGCTGTCATATTTGTGGGGGTTTCAGCAACCGCCGAGCGGTAGACCGCAATCGCCTCAGCCAGGCCTCCCGCGCGAGTCAGCGCCGCATCACCTTCGGCAATGAGTGTGGTCGCTTTGTCTGGTGTTGGTTCTGAGCCGCGCGACAGAAAAAAGGCAATTCCCCCGCCACCAAGCAGTAATACGACAATGATGAACCCAACAATCATTCCCACCCGCGATCGAGAACTGGTTTTTGATTGTGGGGTAGTTGGTATATCGAACGGGTTGGGCACCGGGACTGTTGCTGGAGTGGTATCGGTATACGGATGTGCAGCCGGTGTTGCACTCTTCTGGACGTAAACCGGTGGCGGGGGGGCGGGCTGACCGTAGGCCGGTGGCGGGGTGGAACCGGCCCGAAGTGGCGTGTTGCCGGCTACAGCCGGTATGCCACGCTGAGGCGTGAGCGGTCGACTCAATTCACTCTCGCTCATCCCAACCGCCTGACGCAGCGCAGCCACCATCTCGCTTGCGGAGGCAAAACGGGCTTCCGGTTTGCGGGCCAGGGCGCGCATAATCACATCTTCTACTGCCGGCGGCAGATCGCCGCGCACATCGCGTGGCGGGATCGGCGCATGAACGAGACGCGCCGCCAGCATTGCCATCGGTGTTTCGGCTTTGAAAGGAAAGGCGCCGGTCAACAGTTCGTAGAGCATGACACCGAGGGCGTAAATATCGGTTGGTGGGCCGACATTGGGCAATCCCTGGGCCTGTTCGGGTGACATATACTCTGGCGTTCCCATGACCGTACCGGCCATCGTTAATCCACCAGCGCTGCTGCCCACACCACGAGCAAGACCGAAATCGGTGAGGTAGATCCAGCCATCATCGGTGATCATCACGTTTGATGGCTTAATATCGCGGTGAATGATGCCCTGCCGGTGAGCGTAATCAAGCGCTTCACCCACCTGCGCCAGAATCTGCGCTGCGCGCGCGATCGGCAATGCGCCTTCTTGTTCGAGCACCTGCTTGAGCGTGCGCCCTTTGATAAACTTCATTGCGATGTAGTGGTAACCGGCTACCTCGCCGACTTCGTAAATCGGCATAATGTGGGGATGTTCTAACTGGGCGGCGCTCCGCGCCTCTTGCCGGAAGCGCGCGATATAGCTTTGATCACTGGTCAAACTTGGCGGTAGAATCTTTAGCGCCACAATCCGATCCAGATCGGTCTGGCGGGCTTTGTACACAACCGCCATTCCGCCACGTCCCAATTCAGACAAGATCTCGAACCGACCGAGAGTCTGACCAACAAGTGACACATCGCTCATAAGACGATTGCTCGCTCTCCAGCGTAGAGCATCATGCGCTCGCGGGTAAACACTATCTGCCCGAGTAGATCATGTCGTCGAGTCGATAAACGATCAAGCTCCTGCTGCATAGGTATAACGACTGATCAGGTTGCCATTCGCATCGCGCAACACAGCGCTATCGCCGGAATTATTCCAGATCGGGCGACGCGATCCCCAATACAGATTGGTCGCATCGTTCACGCCGGCCTTTGTCCACAACTTAATCTCCGCGCCGCCGGCAAGAATATACTCTGGAAACGTGTAGGTATGCTTGCCACCCTCATCGATCAATGTCCAACCGGCGAGATTAACCGGCTCGTGAGACGCGTTCGTAATCACCACAAATTCGCCATCGAGATCGTTACCGGGTGGATCATACTCAATGTAAGTGATACTCACATTGGGTGGTTCGGCGACCAGACGCTCAAGATCGACAATTGAACTAGACACCTCATCGGTCAGCAACTCGGCGACATCTTCTTCAATCGGCTCTTCTGGTTCTTCCCGTTTAGGGTCGGATGCTGCTACCCCCTTTATTGCTTCCGGTGTAATCTCAACAGTCAGATGTTGTTCGGTTTCAGGTACCCGCCGGCGCGCGACCGGTGGGGTCTCATCGATCCAGTGCCGAATTTCCCGTTCTGCAATCCGGGCAAAATCGCCGGGCAGGCTGGCGAAGCCGCGACTCAGCTCGCACAGAGCGCGTTCCATGTGGGTACGGCTTTGCGCCGGCAAAAGCCCGAGCGGCAGACGGATGATACCATACCCCAATCGACCAATCCGAACCGTCGTTTCTTCAATTGCATCGTAGAGCGGATCGTTGAGCTTTGTACGGTTAGACATCGCACCCTCCTTGCGCAGACGGCGGTCGCCAATCGACCGGCTTCACTGCAAACTGGTGACTAAACCGGCATATTTTTCGGTCAAGATGCGAGCGTGTTCTTCACTACTTCCCTCGGCAATGACATGGAAGAACGGCCCATCGGGATCAGGCAGAATCAAAACCCATTCCTGTCCTAATTCGATTTTAATCCCGTCAATCTGTTCGCCGTGGCGTTCCTGGTACTGCTGATTGAGAATGCGCATGACCTTGCCTTTGCTCTCCCAGCGGCAGGGCACACGGGTTTGCCAGAGGTAATATGGTGGTAAATCGACCAGCACTTCACTCAGGGTCGTCTGATTAAGGGTCAGCAGTTCCATGAGGCGAGCGATCGCAAACATCCCATCCGCGACAGGGTAGAAATGGGGGAAGATATAGTTGCCAGTACCGTCGCCGAGCAGCAGCAGATCGGGCCGTTCTGCGGCCAGATTCATCAGTGCGCCGAGATTGGTTCGGGTACGAATGATGCTCCCGCCGTAGCGATTGGCAATATACTCAAAGACGCGCGGAGCAGTGACCGGCACAGCAACAATCCCGCCACCGTGAGCGCGCATAATCAGGGCGGTAATGGCAGCCAGAGCGCGCAGTGGATGGAGGCGTTGGCCGCGATCATCGATCAAAAAGATCTTCTCGCTGCCTGGATCAAGGCGGACACCGAACTGCGCCTCCACTACCGGGGTGATTTTGGTCAGGCGAGTCATGGCCGCCTCGAAGTCGGCGCTCGTCTGAAATACCATCCGCTCATCGAGGTTAACGTTAAGTTCAACTGCATCAGCCTGCATCCGACGTAAAATCTCGGCCATAACCACGCTGGCGCTGGTATTGGCATAGTCGATCACGATCGGGAAACCCTTCCCGAAAGCTGCGTTCTGGCCGAGCGCTTTCATATAGGCAGTGCGATAAGTCTCTTCAACATCTTCGCCGTAAAAGATGCGACCAATTTCATCGAGATAGGCGCGACGGTAATCTTCGCGGAAGAAGGTGCTCTCGATTTTGCGTTCGGTAGCGCTATTGATGTCAAGGCCGAGGTGGTTGAAAAACTTAATCTCGGCCACGCGATTATCAAAGGGCGAGATACGCACGTGTACGCCGCCAGCAGCGCCGATAGCATAGGTATAGTAGCGCGCCAACGGAATAGGGACATTACGCAGGTCACACACATTGATCCCTGCCGAAGGCAGGCCAGCGATGATGGCTCGTTTCAACATGCGCGGCGTGAAGTGGGCATCACGATTAATCGTAACGGTCGCGCCGCGTGGCAGAGTAGCGCCGTAAGCTGCGCCGAGGCGGGCGCACATCTCTGGTGTAATTTCAATGTTCACCAGACCGGTGATACCGTAGCGACCAAACAGCACCCGCCGTCCTTGACTGCCCCAGATGATGCTAGAGGTAACGGTTGCACCTTCATCGACCTCTTTCGAGGGCCAAATCTTAACGTTGGGTTGGACAACAGCGCCGGCGCCGATCTGCACGCCATCGCCGATGACGGCGCCTTCGAAGATCATGGCTCGTGAACGAATATTGCACTGGCGCAACACGATAGCGCCGCGCAGTTCGGCGCGCTCGCCAATATACGAATTGCGCCAGATAATCGAGCGGTCAATATTGGCGCGTGAGTCTACAATCGTGTAGTCACGGATGACTGATGGCCCATGAATAATGACCCCGCCTTTGATTTTGGCGCCATGCCCGAGATAGATCGGCCCGTGCAACTGGGCGTCGGGCGCAATCTCGGCGTCGCGATCCACCCAGACATCGCCACCGATATTATGCCCAATGCGCGGCAGATTGACCTTGCCCAACAGATAGTCGCTGCAAGCGCGCATATACTCCTCAATCGTGCCGACATCAGTCCAGTAGCCGTTGGCAATATAGCCATACAGGCGGTCGCCACGGTGAAGCATGCGCGGAAAAACATCTTTCGACCAGTCGGTTACTTTGCCGCGTTCGATGTAGCTGAAGATGTCGGGATTAAAGACGTAGATGCCGGTATTGACGGTATCAGAAAAGACTTCGCCCCAACTGGGTTTTTCAAGAAGCTGGCGAATGCGGCCCTGTTCGTCGGTGATGATCACCCCGTATTCGAGCGGGTTGGCAACGCGGGCCAGGGTGACGGTTGCGGTTGCGCCGGAGGCAATGTGATAGTCAATGATCTGGCTGAGATTAAAATCGGTCAACGCATCGCCCGAGATGACCAGAAACGGCTCGGTCAGCAAATGTTCGGCGTTCTTGACGCTACCGGCAGTGCCAAGCGGCACTTCTTCAAGCGAATAGGTGATATTAACACCATATGCACTACCATCGCCGTAGTAATCCTGAATGACATTTGCCAGGTACTGGACGGTAATAATAATGTCGGTAATGCCGTGAAGTTTGAGTAATTCAATAATATGCTGGATCACCGGTCGATCGACCAGTGACACCATTGGTTTTGGGCGATTGATCGTAAGCGGTCGCAGGCGAGTACCCTCGCCGCCGGCCATCACAACGGCTTTCATGGCGGCTCCTGCTGGCTGTCGATACCGCGACGACGGTGCTGCGCGGCGGAGAGGCGGCAATGTAAATTGGCCAATCGGCCTCCTCAGTATATCACGTTACGAACCTGACCGGCAACCTCTTGCCGGAAGTAGCCTGTCATGCTATACTCGCAGCGGGGACGTGGCGGAATGGCAGACGCGCATGACTTAGGATCATGTGCCGCAAGGCGTGTGGGTTCAACTCCCATCGTCCCCACCACTTCTGCCGCACATCACTGATGTGCGGCGTGTTGTTGCAACTCCTCGTGTAAACTCAAGGCAATCCGTCGTCGTTCACTATCAATATTGCGCACAATCACGCTGATCCGACGCCCGGTGGCAAAATGTTCGCGGAGTGGCCGTTGATGAGGTGGGATCTGACTGGTGTGGATCAGGCCTTGCACACCGGTCAGTAATTCGACGAACACACCAAATCCGGTCACACCGGTAATCACGCCGTTGATATGCATGCCAACAGCGAGACGCTGGTGGATGTCTGCCCACGGATCGGGGGACAAGCGTCGTATACTCAGGTTGACGCGCAGTCTGGTTTCGTCGATACCGGTCACCACCGCGCGCACCGTTTGACCTGGTTGCAAAGCGGCGCGGGCATCGTTAATCCAGCGCCAGTCAATGTCACGCGCATGGACAAAGCCTTCGACGCTGCCCAGATCGATCACTGCGCCGTAACTTAAGACGCGCAAAACTGTTCCCTCTACGATGCTGTCAAGCGTGAAGCGACCTATCCGTTGGCGCCGCTGTTGCAGACGGTTACTGAGTGAGAGCGGTAAAGTTAGCTCCGGCAGTGATGCTGGTGGTTGCTGTACCGGCAATGAATGACATGTCTGATTCTGTAACGCCTCAAGGCAGCGAGCAGCATAGTGACGCAACTCGGGTTGGGAGGCGTTCTCAGCAATGCGCGCGATGAGCGGTAGGCTTTCTCGATCGTGCCATTCGACCAGGACATGCATCACTTTTATCAGCAAGCGCCAGCGGTTGGGTGCCGATCGGTGCAAGAGCGCGCGCAATTCCGGCAAAGCAGCGCGATAATTGGCCATGTGCAGAAAGCGAACAACTTCGAGCACGAGATGGCTACCCTCTTCGTTGAGTAACGGCGCAATAGCTGGCGCAGCTTCAACCGCCTGTAACTGGATCAATGCGCGCGTGGCCAGCGTGCGCAGGCCAACGACGTAACGAGCGATCTCGATCAGCAGCGGCACCGCAGCGCGGGCGCGCATGCGAGCCAGCGTCTGCATGGCAACACTGGCAGCGCGGCTGGGCATGCGCGGCTGACCTTCATGCCAGGCAATGAGGCAATCTTCAAGCAGACGGAGCAATCCGGGAACGGCGGCTGGAGCCTGCAGGATACCGGCAGCTTCAGCAGCGGCAATCCGAATAGTGAGATGAGGACTGTTGAGAAAGTCGGGCAGTGCCACTGCCAGCGCGGTATCATTAAGGCGCGCCAGCGCAACGATAGCGGCAGCCACGATGGGTGGTTCCGGATCATCGAGGCAGGCCGCGATTTGCTGCCGCGCTTCGTTGACCTGTCGCCGCCCGAGTGTCCGGATTGCTGCCGCAGCCACAAATGGTTGCGGATCATCGATGGCTGCCAGTAAAGCGTCAATTGCAGTCGCGCTGAGCGGTTTGCTACTATACCCAATTGCTTCTGCCGCGACCTCACGCACCTTCCCTCGTCGATGGTTGAGCGCCGGCAGGGCCAGTTCGGGTTCCACATCGAGATTGACCAGTTGACTGGCAGCGCGAGCGCGCACCAACTGATCGCGCGAGTGAATGGCGCGCGTTAGCTCTTCAAGCTGGTCGGTGAGCAATTGACTCAGACGCTCACGTTCCAGCGCCGGATCGCCTTCATAATCGTCGAGATCGTTCATAACCTGTCTCTGGCTCCGGGTGAATCGGTAACCAGTAAATGACGTTGGACTTTACCGAGCGCGTTGCGTGGTAAATCGGCCACGAACCGAATCTGTCGTGGCCGTTTGTAGGCGGCGAGATATGCGCGGCAATGTTCAATCAACTCGCCGGCTGTTACCATAGCGCCAGCCTGCACAACAACGGCTGCTACCGGCACTTCACCGAGATCGGGATCGGGTTGGCCGTAAACGACACATTCGGCGACAGCAGGGTGACGCGCAAGCACCTCCTCAACTTCGCGGGGGTAGATATTGTAGCCGCCGCTGATGATCAGCTCACGACCGCGACCGGTAATGTGAAAATAGCCGTCACGATCAACGAAACCCAGATCACCGGTATTGAACCAGCCATCAGCGGTGAAAGCGTCGGCGGTGGCGCTGGGATTGCGCCAGTAGCCGCGGAAGAGATGCGGCCCACGCACCTGGATCTCGCCAACCTGTTCGGGTGGCAACGGTTGCCGTGTCTCGCGATCAACGATTCGCGCCTCTTGACCGGGAAACGGCATCCCAACACTGCCGGGTCGTCGTTCGCCGTCGTAGGGATTGGTGAGATTCATCCCGGTTTCCGTCATTCCATAGCGTTCGAGGATGGGCTGACCGAAGAGCGCGGCAAATTCGGCAAAGGTTTGCGGACTGAGCGGAGCCGATCCTGACACAAAGAGGCGCATATGATGGGCAGGCGCGCCAGACCGGCGCGCCGCTTCGATCAACCGCCCATACATCGTTGGCACGCCAAAAAAGAGGGTAATGGCTGGATCGGTCATCCGCTGTAAGGCAACCTCAGCATCAAAGCGGGGATGAAGTTCAAGGCTGGCCCCGCTGCGAATAGTTCCATGCACACCTACCCCAAGCCCATGGACATGAAAGAGCGGCAGCATCAAGAGCAGGCGGTCGGCAGATGTCCAGCGCCAGGCGGCAATGATCGCATCACAGTTAGCGGCAAGGCTGGCGTGAGTATGCACTGCTCCTTTGGCGCGCCCGGTCGTGCCTGACGTATAAGCAATGAGCGCCATCTCGTTGGGGTTGGGTGGTGCAAAGGCGGCAGGATCGGCAGGTGGCGCGCCAAAGCGACTCTGCTCGGGTTTGAGCAGGGGCAACCTTGCCGGCATCACTTCGCGCAGCAGGGTCTCGTTTTCATCGGTTGCAATCACTATGGCCGGTTCGGCATCAGTGATCAGGTGGTTTAGTTCAGTCTGACGGTATTGTGGATTAACCAGAACAACTGCGGCGCCGGTCAGTTGCGCGCCAAAGTAGGCGGCAATGAACGCTGGCGAATTGGGGAGCGCGAGCGCCACTCGATCGCCGCGGGCAAGGCCGATGGCTTGCAATCGCTTAGCCCAGCCTGCGACTGCGCCGGCCAGGTCAGCATAGGTGAGTGTCTGGTTGCCGGCAATAATGCAGGCTTGCTCTGGTGTGGTGAGCGCGTGTTGCAGCAGGGTGGCAATAATAGGTTGTGGCGGCATATGCGAAGGCCTCCTATCGGGCAAACATCAACTATACAAGCAGCAATGCTAACGGTTTTGTGTTCTCACGCGCGTTTGGTTTGAGAACCGACTGACAGCGAGCGCTGATGCTCGTTGTCAGTCGGTTTCGGTGTGGTCGCCAGTATGCCCTCTTTAGCGCTCATCACGTCGTTATTGTCTTGCATTATAGCGAGCGCGGTCACTAATGTTAGTTATAAGATCACGACGAACGGCGAAGCTCTGACGAGCCTCGCCGTTCGGGTTACCAGATCAGTTGCAATTACTTGTCACGCTTAGCTTCCCCAAGCGCAGCCTGAGCTGCGGCCAGGCGGGCAATCGGCACGCGGTACGGCGAGCAACTGACATAGTTAAGACCGACGCGATGGAAGAACTCGACGCTGGCCGGATCGCCGCCGTGTTCACCGCAGACACCGACTTTCAGATCGGATCGGGTAGCTCTTCCGCGCTCGGTGCCGATCTGAACCAGTTGACCGACACCACGCTGATCGATAGTTTGGAACGGATCGTCAGGGATCAGTTTCTTTTCGACATAGGCCGGCAGGAAACGACCCGAGTCATCGCGCGAGAGACCGAGTGTGGTCTGGGTAAGATCGTTGGTGCCGAAGCTGAAGAACTCAGCGACCTGAGCAATCTCATCGGCGACCAGCGCTGCGCGTGGCAATTCGATCATCGTGCCGACCAGGTAAGGCACTTCGATCCCGCTTTCGGCGAAGACCTCGGCTGCCACCCGACGCACAATCTCTTCTTGCAGTTTCAGTTCGCTGACAAACCCGACCAGCGGGATCATCACTTCAGGATAGACATCGATCCCCTCGGACTTCACCTTGACCGCAGCTTTAAAGATGGCGCGGGCCTGCATCTCGGTAATTTCGGGGTAGAGGATACCCAGGCGGCAGCCGCGGAACCCAAGCATTGGGTTGGCTTCGCGCAAGCTCTCGACGCGAGCCTTGATCTTGCGCGGATCGACGCCGATCTTGGCGGCCAGAGCTTCAATCTCGTGATCCTCGTGCGGCAAGAACTCATGCAGCGGCGGGTCGAGCGTGCGGATGGTGACCGGCAATCCGGCCATCTCGCGGAAGAGGCCCTCGAAATCGCTCTGCTGGAGCGGCTCGATCTTGGCCAGAGCCGCGCGTCGCTCATCGGGCGTATCGGCCAGGATCATCTCGCGCATCGCATCGATCCGATCACCCTCGAAGAACATGTGCTCGGTGCGGCAGAGACCGATACCTTCCGCGCCAAATTGTCGCGCGACGCGCGCATCGCGGGGAATATCGGCGTTGGCGCGCACTCCCAGTTTGCGGAACTCATCTGCCCACGACATCAGGGTGGCAAAATCGCCGGAGAGTTCCGGCTCAACGGTTGGCATCTGGCCGGCGAAGACTTCGCCACTCCCACCATCGAGGGTAATCCAATCACCCTTGCGGATCGTCGTGCCATTAACGGTCATAAGTTGTTCGGCGTAGCTGATGCGTAGATCGCCGGCGCCAGCCACGCACGGTTTACCCATACCGCGAGCGACCACGGCGGCGTGTGATGTCATCCCACCACGCGCCGTTAAAATCGCCTGCGCAGCGACCATGCCGTGGAAGTCTTCCGGGGCAGTCTCAACACGCACCAGAATCACCTTCTCGCCGGTTTTGGCCAGCTCTTCGGCCTCATCGGGATCGAAGACGGCTTTACCGGAAGCGGCGCCGGGTGAAGCGGGCAACCCGGTCGTCAACGGTTGAGCCTGCTTGCGCGCTTCGGGATCGATCATCGGGTGGAGCAATTGATCGAGCGCGTGCGGATCGACACGCTGCACGGCGGTCGCCTGATCGATCAGCCCCTCTCGCACCATATCGACGGCAATCTTGACCGCTGCCGCGCCGGTGCGTTTCCCGGTACGGGTTTGTAACATCCACAGCTTGCCGCGCTCGATGGTGAATTCGACATCTTGCATATCTTTGTAATGCCGCTCGAGCTGCTTGGCAATTTCGTGGAACTGCGCGTAGACTTCGGGCATCTCTTCAGCCAGTTTGCTGATCGGCTGCGGTGTGCGAATACCGGCGACTACATCTTCACCTTGCGCATTGACCAGATACTCACCGAATATCTCCGGCGCGCCGGTGCTCGGATTACGGGTAAAGGCTACGCCCGTTGCCGAGTCGTTGCCCATGTTGCCGAAGACCATGGCCTGAACGTTAACGGCAGTGCCCAGATTGTCGGGAATCTTGTTCACCCGGCGGTAATCGACTGCGCGACGACCATTCCACGAACGGAAGACAGCGGCGATAGCCTCGCGCAATTGCTCGAAGGGATCTTCGGGGAAATCAACGCCGACATCTTCTTTGATAATTGCCTTAAACTTCTCGGCCAGGGCGAGCAGCTCATCGGTGGTCAGATCGGTGTCCTGGCGTTGACCATGGCCCTTTGCTTCGTCCATCTCGTGTTCGAAGCGATCGCCATCAACGCCAAGCACAATCTTGCCGAAGAGCTGCACGAAGCGGCGGTAAGCATCGGCAGCAAAACGGGGATTATCGGTCAAACGCGCCAACCCCTCACGTGTCTGCTGATTGAGGCCGAGGTTGAGCACAGTATCCATCATGCCGGGCATCGAAAACTTGGCCCCTGATCGAACGGAAACCAGCAACGGGTTGGATGGATCGCCGAAACGTTTACCGGTCTGAGCTTCAATATCTTTCAACCCCTCCAACACCTGCTCCCACAAACCATCGGGGAATCGCTGACCGTTTTCGTAGTAGGCATTGCACGCTTCAGTAGTAATCGTAAAACCGGGAGGAACCGGCACACCGGTGCGTGTCATCTCGGCAACCCCTGCCCCCTTTCCGCCCAACAAATCGCGCATTGAGGCGTTTCCTTCGCGGAAGAGGTAGACCCATTTCCTGGACATAAACTGTTTCCTCCTTGGACAAGGCGGCTCAAAACAAGGCTCTCACACGGCGTCGCGCGCTGCTATGGCACACGGCTCGTTGCCGGCAGGACAGCTACCCTTACCGGCGCAGGATGATTGCACACGTTGTTCGTGGCCCCGTTGCACATCATGGTATTAAGCTATTGTTGGAATGAACAATGGTAAGTAACGCAACTATACCACGTTGTATCACAACTATGCTCCTTCGCAGTTATCTATCCACACTCAGATTCCCCGACAGCCCGAACGAGACATCAGTTTGCGGAACGATCCAGCAGACCAGCCATGCGCGGGCATTCGGCCCGACCTCTGGAACTACATCCTGCAAATCAGTCTGATGGCCTGAGTCTGATCCAGTGTGATTTGAAAAATCCTGCGGTAACAGTATAGTATTTGTGGGCGTGATATGCAAAATGTCGCCTGGCCTGACGACCAGTGTGCCAGGCCGGTTTACCCAGGAGCGCTAAACCGGCGTGAAATCAGCGAGATGATCTCGTCGGCGCTCTCTTCGATGGATTTATCGGTCACATTGAGCATCGTCCAACCGTGTTGGCGAAAGATGCGCCTGGCCCACTCTACTTCTTCAATTGCAGCTTCGAGGTTGGTATAGACGTTGCCGAGACTAACCCCCATGCGACGTTGACGCCAGCGTCGTCGAGCAGCGATCTGCTCAGCTTCGACAATCAGGCCGATCACGCGACGGGGATCGACCTGAAACAGGTCGGCGGGCAGCGGGATTTCGCGCACCAGCGGCACGTTTGCCACCTTCCAGCCCAGCACGGCGAGATACATGCTGAGCGGTGTCTTGCCGACCCGCGAGACGCCAACCAGGACAATATCGGCCTGATGCAACTCGCGAGGTTTATTGCCATCGTCGTGATCAACGGTATATTCGATGGCTTCCAGCCGGGCAAAATACGATGATCGGCGCATTTGGTACAAACCCGGTTTGCCGAGCGGCTCTTTCTGGAGCACGGTTGCCAGGCGCGACAACACGCTCCCAACGAGATCGATCTCGGCGACGCCCATCTCGCGGGCCAGTCGCATCAGTTCGCGGCGCAGCGCCGGTTCCATCAGTGTGTGCAGGATGGTGCCATTCTGCTGCGCGGCTTGCGCGACAACGTCGGCAATCTGTTCCGGTGTGCGCACATTTGGCACAATAATAAGGGGCACTTCGGCCCCTTCAAATTGGGAAAGAGTCAGGCGCGCCACCTGCTCACCGACGGCGCCGGCACCGCCAGAAACTATGTAGAGAGGTGGCGCTGGATGGGAGCCAGTTGACTCGCTCATTCCGAAAACGTTTCGTAATCCACAATTTGCCTGCAATCAGGCACAATACCGATAGACAAATCAGTGCGTGTGTTAGTATGATAACACATAACAGGTTGCTTAACGCGCAAAGCTAAAAGGTATGGAAGTCTTTTCGATCGATAACGCGAAGATCCACGCGCTCGACGTAGGGCCACGACAGGCCCAGGTGGCGATATTGATTCATGGATGGTCGAGTTCATCGTTTGCTATGTCGCCACTCATACCGCTGCTGAGCAGGCGGTTCCGTTGCGTGGCGCTTGATTTGCCTGGCTACGGCGAATCTCCTCCATTGCGCGAACGAGCAACCATTGGTCGCTATGCCCAACTGGTGGCCCGACTGATTACCAGTCTGAGCGACCATCCGGCAGTGCTGGTCGGTCATTCGATGGGAGGCATGATCAGCGCGACCGTAGCCTTGCAGGTTCCCCAACTGGTGGATCGAATGGTCTTGATCTGTCCAACTATTTCTGGTCGCCTCTCATTCTGGATCAACACATTTGTGTCACCGATCACGATGATCGAACGTTTTCCGATCTTTAGTCGATTGCTCGCGTTGCTCGAACCGTCGATGCTCTCGGTGACCGATAGCCTGATGAAACCGGCCTCATTTGCTGAACGCTCTGCCATTTCAGAGGCGGATTACCTGCGTCTGCGCGCCGATGCGCGCCGACCGGGGCAAGGGCGTGTGCGGGCTGAATGTTTTGTGGCAATGCGCAAGCAAGACCTTAGTGGTCGGCTACGCGAGCTAGAGACACCGGCGCTGGTCATCTGGGGCGCTGAAGATAATACTGTGCCGCTGCGCGATGCCGGTGTTGTGGCCGATGAATGGCGCAACGCCGATCTGCGCATCGTGCCTAAGGCCGGTCACTGGCCGCATTTCGAAACTCCCGACGTGACGATGCGCTATATTGCGAGTTATCTCGGTTTACCTTCCATCATTGGTCAGCCTGATACACTGGTGCAGCCAGCGGAGGTAACAGCGCAAGTTGCTGAATTTTTGGCCAATTCGCAAGTCGGCAATGGCCTAAGCCTGGCTCAGCGCACCCGGCTGGCGGCCCATCTTGAGCGACGGCGCTACCCGCCTGGAGCAATGATTGACCGCACAAACCAGGAATCGACCGATCTGTATCTGGTGCAGGAAGGTTCGCTAGAAGTCTGGAGCCCACCCATCGATCATGATCCGAACAGTCAACGGCTGTTAACCACGGTCGTGGTCGGCCAGATTACCGGCGAGATGTCGCTCCTCGATGGAGGTCGGCGCAGCGCCGATCTTCGCGCCGGCGAAGATGGCGTGACCATTCTGGCGTTGCGACGTGAGCGATTGCGCGCATTGGTCGAAGACGATCCAGTTTTGGGTAATGCGGTATTGTGGAATATTGCCAGCGCGCTGGCCTTGCGTTTGCGGTTGGCCAACTGGCAACAGCAAGGGCTGGCACGCGAATTGCAGGCGATAAAGGGCATATCTTCGGTGGATGCAGGCACAGGTGGTCGCTTGTCTTAGTCTGTTGATTGATAAAGCAGGGCAGCTATTGTTATGGATACAACCAATCGTTCATTTATTACGGTGTCATGGTCACGGTTGATTGCGCTCGTAGTGGGCGATGCGCTGGTGTTCATAATCTTCGCATTCCTGGGGCGCAGTTCACACGGTCTGGTTGATGAAAATCCGTTGCTCGCCTCGTTGCGGGTGGGGTTGCCATTCTTCATCGGATGGCTGCTCATCGCGCCCTGGTTTGGCTTATTTCGCCAGCAGCCGCCATTGCGGATGCTCTGGCTCACGCTCGGCGCATGGTTGATTGCGCTGCCGTTGGGGCTTGGCCTGCGCTGGCTGCAACTGGGTCGTTCCAGTCCTTTTAGCTTTGCGCTGGTCACGTTTCTGACCGTAGCGGCCTTGCTGCTGATCTGGCGCGGCGCTTATAGCTGGTGGATGGCGCGGCGCGCTTAGTGACAAAGTTCAATGCAACAAGAGCACGCTTGATTGTTTCAAGCGTGCTCTTGTTTTGTGATGCGCACCGCTATCTACCCTGCTCACCTGCCGACACCAACGGCCAGTTCAATCGGTAGCCGTTCATCAATCCAGTAGCGGAGACTGGGGTAGTGAAGTTCAAGTCCTAGATCGTGGCGCATCCGGGCATTGCTCAGCCGAACCGATGCAGTCAGCATACCGATCACTGAACGATCGAGGCCGGCGCGCAGGCCCACTTGTGGATCGAACACGCGCGGTGGCAACATGCCAAGCCGACGGCGTACCTCACCGACAATCTCGATCAAGCGCATTGGTTCATCATCACAAACGTTGTAGATAGAGCCGATCTGACCGATTTCGGCGACACGGATCAACGCCTCTACTGCGTCATCGATGTGAATGTGCGGCACAAAATTACGCCCATTGCCGTAGATAGTAAGCTGGCCGCTGGCGATAGCTTCCACCGGGTCGCGGTCAGGGCCGTAGATGGTTGCCATCCGCAGGATGATTGCCGGGAAGCGGTAGGCGCGCACCGCTTGTAAGATGGCCTGCTCGGCAGTGGCAAGAATTGTGCCTAGCGGGTATGATGGCGCAATCGGGCTGTCTTCATCTACCCAGCTCTCGCCGTGATCGCCGTAGGGGGCAACACTGGAAGCCCAAACGTAGGCGCGAACAGTGCGAGAGCGAACAGACATCGCAATCAGGTGTTGATTGCCATCAACGTAGAGAGAGCGGAGCAGAGCGGAGCCATCAATCGGCATGCGATTGGTGAGGTTGTAGACAACCTCGATCTCGTCGGTCACACCGTCAATGGTTTCGGGGCGAGTCAGGTCACCAATCCAGACCGCCATGCCACGGGCGGCAAGGCGTTCGACTACCGGATCTTCGGCGCTATAGACAAGACCGCGCACACGATGACCAGCGGCGAGGAGGCGCGCTGCCAGGCGTGAGCCGATGTATCCCCCTGCGCCAGCAATCAGATAACTCGTCATAGGTCACCTCGTCGTGTAGGGGCGGGTGACTGCTCTGTAACCGCCCGACTTGTAGAGCAGGCTGCACATCGGCGAGTGCGGTGCTTGTCTGTGTAGGTGCAGCGGGTTATTGAACATTGTAGCATGCAGCCGCATCTGTTGCCAGCGGAAATTTACCTGACAAAAGTTGGGCAAATGGTGGATGGGAAGTGGCGAAACGGTGGTCGAGACGCACTCAAGCGCGTCTCGACCGAACATCAACCTGATGGTGGTGAGCTACGGAATCCGTTCGTAAGCCGGCAGGGTCAAAAACTCGACGAAATTCGCATCTGTCGTAATCTCGTCAAAGAGTTCAGCAGCTTCTTCGTAACGACCATCTTCGTAAGCCGGGCCGAGAATCTCACGCACCTTAGTCAGCTCTTCGGGTAGCATCTGGCGGAAGAGTTCAACCGTCACCTTGCGACCGTCTTCCAGCACCCCTTTCGGGCTACGGATCCACTGCCAGATCTGGGCGCGTGAGATTTCGGCAGTGGCGGCGTCTTCCATCAGATTGAAGACCGGCACGCAGCCGTTGCCGGCCAGCCAGGCGCCGAGATACTGAATGCCGACGTTGATATTCAGCCGCATACCCTGTTCGGTAATCGGGGCCTCTGGGCCAAAGGCGAGCAGATCGCCGGCAGTCACGTGGACATCGTCACGCTGGCGACCGATCTGGTTAGGAGTTGGCATCAGGCGATCGAACACCTCCATCGCAACTGGTACCAGACCGGGGTGAGCAACCCATGTGCCATCGTGGCCGTCGTTCGCCTCGCGCTCTTTGTCGGCGCGCACCTTGGCCAGCGCCGCCTCATTGGCGACCGGATCGTGCTTGATCGGAATCTGCGCCGCCATGCCACCCATGGCATGCGCGCCGCGACGGTGGCAGGTCTTGATCGTCAGCAGCGAATACGAGCGCATAAAGTGGGTGGTCATTGTCACCAGTGCGCGGTCGGCCAGGCAGAAATTGGGGTCGTTGCGGAACTTCTTGATGCACGAGAAGATGTAGTCCCAGCGTCCACAATTCAGGCCAGCCGAATGCTCGCGCAGCTCGTAGAGGATCTCATCCATCTCAAATGCGGCGAGGATGGTCTCGATCAGCACGGTAGCCTTAATCGTGCCGCGTGGAATGCCGCGCAATTCCTGGGCCAGGATGAAGATGTCATTCCAGAGCCGCGCTTCCAGGTGGCTCTCCAGTTTGGGTAAGT
This sequence comes from uncultured Chloroflexus sp., assembly GCF_937129525.1. GTDB lineage: Bacteria > Chloroflexota > Chloroflexia > Chloroflexales > Chloroflexaceae > Chloroflexus. The sequence continues at coordinate 31,906 of NZ_CAKZNK010000022.1, forward strand.
AGAAATAGGGACCGCCCTGGACATCAATCGCCGTTTGGGCATTGTGGAAGAAGTAGAGACCGAAATCGAAGATCGAACCGGACATCGGTTCGCCATCGATCAGCACATGTTTTTCGTTGAGGTGCCAGCCACGTGGACGCACAAACAGGATCGCCGGATTGGAATTGAGCGTGTAGTGTTTGCCTTCCGGGCTGGTGTAGGTGATGGTGCGCCGGAGCGCATCACGCAGATTGATCTGGCCTTCGATCTGATTTTGCCAGGTGGGTGTGTTGGCGTCCTCGAAGTCGGCCATGAAGACCTTTGCGCCTGAATTGAGGGCGTTGATGATCATCTTGCGATCAACGGGACCGGTAATCTCGACCCGACGGTCGTTGAGCTGCGATGGAAAAGGCGCGATTGTCCAGTCACTTTCACGAATATGAGCTGTTTCGGGGAGGAAATCTGGGCGCTCGCCGGCATCAAGAGCGCGCTGCCGTTCGCCGCGGCGGGCGAGTAATTCAAGGCGGCGCGCGTTAAAGCGACGGTGTAGCGTTGCAAGAAATTCTAGCGCTTCTGGGGTGAGAATCTCGGCGTATTCCGGCGTAATCGGCGCGGTAATGGTCACTCCGGTTGGGAGAGCAGGGGCGGTCATACAACGCTCCTTTCATCATGTGGAAAAACTTTCCGTGGTTTATTATACCAGAAAATGTCGTACCGAATGTTTTTGGTGTGTAAGCCTTGTACTTCCATTCAATGGCAAAAGGGCGTGATGGAGGGCCGCGCGCAGTGGGAGCCGGTGACGCTCATCGATGCGCGTGGAATAGCCGGAATGATGCGCTGCATTGCTTTGCCTCCTCGATACATGACCTGAGGGGTGAACGATGGCCGGTTATCGGTCGCCATTGTGCCGGTGCGTCGCAATGTCTCTGATGTGGGTCGTGAGTAGAGGGGGGCGGCTACTCTGCACAGCCGCATGGCGCCGCAATCGAACAGAATGAGTGTCATTCGCAACCTTTTCTGCCACATCGTTGACACTTCATCGCAAACACCGGGAGGACATCACAGAGCGGGGGAAGGGGATTGTCGCCGCCCATTTCGCGCAAGGTCGCTGAAAACCGGGTACAATAGGGGCGAGGTGACATTGCGTGAGGAAGGCTATGCCAGAATATATTGCCACAATTGGGCTGGAGATCCACGCTCACGTCTTAACGGTTTCCAAGATGTTTGACGGTTGTAGCACCGATTACGCCGGTGCGCCGCCTAATACGCGCGTGTCGGTGGTGAGCCTGGGCTTGCCAGGCGCGCTGCCGGTGCTCAATGCCCGCGCTGTCGAGCTGGCCGCTCTCTGCGGGCTGGCGCTGGGTTGTCGAGTGAATGAACGCTCGATCTTTGCTCGTAAATCGTACCCGTATCCCGATTTGCCCAAGGGTTTTCAAATAACTCAATATGATGAGCCACTCTGTAGTGATGGCGCAATCGAGATCCGCACTGCTGCCGGCGAAGTGCGTCGGATCGGGATCGAGCGTCTGCATATTGAAGAAGACACGGGTCGTTTGATCCATAGTCCTGATGGCTCTTCACTGATCGACTACAATCGCAGCGGCATGCCGTTAATGGAGATTGTCACCCGACCCGATATTCGCACACCGGAAGAGGCGCGGCTCACCTTCGAGAAGATCCGCCAGATTCTGGTCTGGATCGGGGCGAATAGTGGCAATCTGGAAGAGGGGGCGTTGCGCTGTGACGCCAACGTAAGCGTGCGTCCGGTCGGCTCTGACCGTTACGGGGCAAAGGTTGAGATCAAGAATATTAATTCATTCCGCTTTGTTGAGCGGGCGCTGGCATATGAAATTGAGCGGCAGATTCGCGTGCTCGAAGCGGGTGGCGTTATCGAACAAGAGACGCGCGGTTGGCGTGAAGACCTTGGTCGCACAGAGGGTCAACGTTCCAAGGAGTATGCTCACGATTACCGCTATTTTCCTGAACCTGATATTCCACCGCTGGTGCTGTCGCCGGAATGGATTGCTGCGCGCAAAGCCGAATTACCCGAGCTGCCTGATGCCCGGCGGGCGCGCCTGATGGCTACGCATGGTTTGTCGTGGCAGGATGCCGATCTGCTCACTCAGGAACGGGCGATTGCCGATTATTACGAAACCGCAGTGGCGGCAGTCAATCGGCCCGACGGAGCGAAAGAGGTCGCGAACTGGGTGCTTAACGAGGGTTTTCGCCTGCTGAAGGACCGCGGTGAGCCGGCGACCGCCCTGATCGAGCGGATGCCGGTAAACCGATTGGCGACGCTGATTGATCTGGTGCAACGCGGCACGATCACGCGCGCTGTCGCCAAGCAGCTCTTCGAAGAAGTCTTTACCACCGGCGTCGATCCGGCGACTTTGGTGGCTGAACGAGGGCTGACGCAGATCAGCGACGATGGGGCATTGCTGGAAGCGGTGCGGGCCGCGTTAGCCGATGAAAAAGCGGCCAAAGCGATTGCCGAATACCGCAAAGGGAAGACCACGGCGATCCAGTTTCTGGTTGGCATGGTGATGCGGGCAACCAAAGGGCAGGCTAACGCGCAACGGGTGCGCGAACTGTTAGAGGCAGAACTTGGATGACCTTGACCGGTGATGAGTCAACTACGCTGAATCCGCTTACCTTGATGGAGTCGGCGCGCGAAAAGTATACGCTGGCGCGCGCGCGGCGTGAGGTGCCGGAACTGGCGCTGCTCAGTATTCACGGCGCCATCGAAGATACTTTGCGCGCTCATCTCCTGCGCTTGCATTCGCCGGCGGCGCTCGGTCCGTTTGCCGGCGTGATCGCGGCGATGCAGGCGCTCGAACAGCATCCGCTTAGCGCCGATGAAGCCGATGCCGTGCAGCGGCTTCATCGATTGCGCGGACGGATCGCGCGCGGCGAGCATCTGGCCGTAACCGGTGAAACGCTGGCGGCGTATCAGCGCCTGGCGGTGATGCTGTTGCCGCGCTATGGCGTGCAGGTTGTGCCGGATACCGAGCCGGCACGTCGGCGCGCAACGCAACCGATGCGATCGCAGACAGCCTTGCCCGACGACCAACCGGTGCGGGTGCAGGTGCGCGATCGCCATACTGCCTACGAGGAAGCGTATCGTATCCGCTCATTGGGCCATCGCGCCTTCGAAGCCAACGAGGATCGTCGTCTGCTTGTGCCCGGCTGGGTTGCGCCTGCGCTGATTGTGGTCAGCATCTTTGTGATCGGTCTGGCTATCGCGTTAAGTCTGCAAAATCCAGCTCCGGTTGCGCCGCCGGTCGCGCCGATTGTTACGCCTTCGCCGGCGGCGACCGCGATGCCGACTTCGGCGCCGACAATTGCCCCTGGCGCGGCAGTAACACCCGTTGCAGAGCCGACTATCACGGTTGAGCCAACACCTTTGCCGGAAGGATTGGCTGTCGGACGCATCGCTTTTGTCGTAGAGGGGATTCCCGCGCTTAACATGCGTGCCCAACCCGGCCTCAGAGCCGATATTCCCGTCTTGTTAGTCCTGGCGCCGGGCACACAGGTTGAGATTATCGGCGGCCCAGTCGAGCAGGATGGGCGGGTGTGGTGGCAGGTGCGCAGTGCCGGCACAGAAGGCTGGTGCGCCGGTGATTTTCTGGAGGTGCGGTAAGGCATAGCCTCCCTCCCCACGTAGCTGCCCGCTCTTGTTCATCGCGTGATCGGCGCTATCGCCTGAACGTGATACCGGTAGTCGCAAATTTGCTATAATAGAGGGGCATTTGCGCCGGAGTGGCGAAATGGCAAACGCTGCGGTCTTAAAAACCGCTGGGGGAAACCCCTTACGGGTTCGAGTCCCGTCTCCGGCACCAAACGTTGTGATGTTCCAACGGCAGGTCGATCGCGCTGATCGACCTGCTGTCATTTTCGTGATGAAATGAGGGGGAAGAAGGAGGAGAAGCCACGCATAGCGCGCGCTGGTTGTGGCTCAACGATCTCTGCTTCTCTTAACAAAGCGCCTCGGCGCAGTGCTGAAACCGTTCGCCCGGCGCGTAAGCCCAAGCGCAATGTCCGGCTGGCAGCATCGCTTAACTTCCGTTCTGTTGCTCTAGTTGTTGTCGCTTCTGATCGATCCGTTGCTCGGCAGCCAGCCGTTCAAGGTCGTAGTCGCGCTGATCAACGAAACGCATGCCGGCGGCGAGCGCAGGATGCACGGCGCTAATGGCGCGGAACATCATCTGCGCAACTGCTCGATACGATGGGTGACCCTGCCGCGCGCTGCGTAGCTCGATCAGATGGTAGGCTTCGCGCAAGTTGAGCTTGACCCGCCAGCGGATGCGGAAGGCGAACGGCACTGCATATTGCGCCTCGTGGGGGAAGTGGCGTTCCAGATCGGTCACCAGTTCGGCAGCCTGCTCAAGTGCCGCGCGGTACTGGTCGGCAACGCCGATGAGCTCCAGCTCTGGTGGCGTCACGAAGCCGTGGACGACCGTAAACCGTTGCCGCTCTTGCGTTAACACCCGATGGCGCTGGAGATCGCGATAGGCGCCGATGTCGGCCAGAATGTCAAAGGTGTAGTATGGTTCTTCAAAAGCGCGTCCAGGTCGATGGAAGCGACTGACCCGTTCCCCCACAGCCGCGGCGATGATTGTCTGGCGTTCATGATCGGGCATCGCCGCTACCAGCTCACGAATGGCTGTCAGGGGCAGGTCAAGGTGCGGGTAGAAAATGGCAGCGACGAGCTTCTCTTCCGCCTGAGGATCGTAATCAACCAGTTGAACCGTAACGGTATCACCTGGGGGCAATTCCGCATCGATCTGCGCTGCCAGTCGAGCCGCTTGTTCGCGTGTAGCGGACAGGTAGGCAGCATACGCGCGTCCACGTTCGCTCCGCGCCCGTTTCACAAACGCCGGAATAACGTAATCAAGTTCGGTCTGAATAGCTTCGCTCAGCGCGCGCGCTTCGGCGAACGGCGCTGCCGCCAGTTTGATAATCAGATATTCAAAGGCGCGTCCATTGCCAAACAGACCGACATTTGTCTGCGTGGCCATCGGCAACAATCCACGCAGCATATCGAGCGCTTTGGCTTGAATTGCCTGGCGGTACGCGCGCGGCGTCGTTGTTTCATCGCGCGGGAACTGGTGTTGCAACCATGCCTGAACCGGCGCCAGCAGTGCGCTGTAGGTGGCGAAGAGTCGATCCATCCCGGCTACGTACCGGGCAGCAAATGGCGAACCCATAATGACCGGTTCACGCAGGTACGGGTATCCATCTGGTCCGGGCAGATCGAAGCGCACATAACGAGTAGACTTCTCAAGTGGTGACAGTCCGAGTCGGCTATCTTCGAGCAGTTTGGCGGCGATATTACTGACACCCTCACAGGCGAGATGAGCGCCGCCAAGCTCAGCGACCGAGTCGTCACCATAGCCGATCAATACCCGCTCATAAAACGCTTCAGCCTGACGGGCTGCGATCAGTTGGGCGGCAGGACTCTCGCCGACAGCCGATACGATAGCAGCGAAACCCGACTCTGGTTCGCTGATGAATTCGTCAAGCAAAAGACGGCGCAGGCTTTTCGTGCTCCGGCTATAGCGGGCAAAGAGCGCTCCTTTCACCACTTCCGGCAGATTGCGCAGACAGAAGACGGGCCGGTCAACGTTGGTGACAAACGGTTGCAACAACGCGCGCTCTTGGGGCGTGAAGTCTTCAGGGTAATATCCAAACATTGATCACTTCTCGGATGTGTTTCGGTTACACAGCGTTTATTGTATACCACACTACTGGCGATAGATGCAAAGGCGCGCGCTGCAGGTTTTAACATATCGGTCGCAACTCTGTGCTACCATAGAATTGATGACAGCAGCTTTATCAGGGGAATATCATGACCATCGTCTACTTGATCCGTCACGGCGAGACCGACTGGAACATGGAAGGCCGCTGGCAGGGCCATATTGATGTTCCACTGAATGAAATTGGATACCGACAGGCCCGGTTACTGGCAAATCGGCTGGCGCGCGATGGAGTGCAGTTTCAAGCCATTTACAGCAGCGATCTCTCGCGCGCATATCAGACGGCGTGGGAGATTGGGGCAGTGTTGAAGGTGCCGGTGCAATTGTTGCCGGCATTGCGCGAGATTGACACCGGCGAGTGGAGTGGCCTGACCACAAATGAGGTGCGTGACCGGTTTCCAGCCGAGTGGGAGCAGATCATGCAAGGGGTTGACCTGCCACGCGGCGGCGGAGAGACGACTGCAGCGTTGCGGCGGCGGGTGGTGACAGCAGTTGAGGCGATGGTTGCGCAGCATCGTGGTAAGACGCTTGCTTTTGTAACCCATGGCGGGTGCATTCGCGCGCTGCTGGCTCACGCAGAAAACTTTCACGACACGAACTTTGGGCGTTACCCACATATCGGCAACACGTCGGTGACGGTGCTTGAGATCGGATACAAGCACTGGCGGGTGAAGACGGTGAATGATATGCAGCATTTGGAAGTCGAACATCTGCCAGAGCTGGTTTCGACGCCACCCGATGATGCCGAGCTTCCAGCTCAATGAGCGGTATCAGGTTCAGGTGGGCACCATTGCTATGACGCAAACAAGCTTGCCGGCACAGAGTAACGATCTGTCGGCGCGTGAGATAATATCGCTGTATCACGTTGAAACGCCAGAAGGCGTTGTGCTTGTTTACACTCCTGCCGGTCCGGCCAGTCGGACAATGGCGGCAGTTGTTGATTACACGATTCTGGCATTCTTGTTCGTGATCGGATTAACTGCTTTTGCTGTAACCGGTGATACCGGTCTGCTCAATAATGATCTGGGGCTGGCATTATTTGGCCTGTTTTCCTTCGGGCTCAATTGGGGCTACTACGTCTTCTTTGAACTGATCTGGAATGGGCAAACGCCAGGTAAGCGTCTGGTAGGGTTACGTGTCTTGCGTGAGGGTGGCCGACCTGTCGATGTGGTCGCAGTCATCACGCGCAATCTGATGCGCGCAATCGATTTTTTGCCCCTCGGGTATGGGATCGGATTGCTTTCCCTCTTCATCGATCGTTACAACCGGCGGCTTGGTGATCTGGCTGCCGGCACTGTCGTCGCGCGTGAAGGCGAGCCGATCATACTTGACAACATTCTCAAGCCGGTGGAGGTGCGCGTGCCGCAGCGCGCGCCAGATGCGCCGCCAACGCCGCTGTTGCCCAACATCGAACGGTTAACCCCTGCCGAACGGACGCTGATAACTGATTTTTTGCAGCGTCGCGACAGTTTAAGCGCTGGCGCGCGCGCAGCTTTGGCTGCGCAGCTTGCAGTACTGATTCACCAGCGCCTGGAATTACCGCTGGCCGGTGGGCATCCCGAACGATTTTTGGAACACGTTGAGCGTGAATATCGCGTCTTTCAGGCTATGATGGAGCGCCATTCTGGGTGATCGGGTGTCCAGATTTCCAGATTGGGCAAACGGCGAAACCACATCTCTTGCCGGCGGATGAAAGCGTGGGTGTCGAAACGCAAGCGCTCGATGCAGGCTGCAAGATCGGCTGTGCCTTCGAAATAAGGCCGAAACTGGATATAGCCGAGACTCGACATTGCCGGGAGCGACCAGTCGTAGCCACGCGCCAGCAGGCTGGCAACCTCGTCAACCAGGCCGGCGGCGATCATGCGCTCGATCCGGGCATCGGCGCGGGCGTATAGTTCAGTCCGTGGCCGATGAAGCCAGATTGTCCGTGGGCGAAACGGCGGTGGTCGTCGTTCTTGCAGGCGCGAAATCGGTTCTCCGCTGACCAGGTAGACCTCAAGCGCGCGCACAACACGCCGAATGTTGGTGGGAGGGATGCGAGCCGCAGCCACCGGATCGACTGCGGCAAGGCGAGCGTGGAGTGTTTCCGGCCCTTCACGCGCCGCCAACTGTTCGAGTTCGGCGCGCAATGCCGGCTGCGGCGCCACGCGCGGAATCTGCCAGCCTTCCAGCACTGCTGCCAGGTATTGTCCGGTGCCACCGACCAGGAGCGGAGTGCGCCCGCGCGCCTCAATGTCGGCAATAGCTGCAAGCGCCAGATCCTGAAATTCGGCCAGCGAGAAGGATTGATCCGGATCGCGAATATCGATCAGGTGGTGTGGGGCATAGGCCTGTTCATCCGGTGTTGGCTTGGCGGTGCCAATATCCATGCCCCGATAGATCTGACGCGAATCGGCTGAAACAATCTCGCCGTCAAGGCGCTGCGCCCATGCGATTGCCAGTTCGGTTTTACCGGTGGCGGTGGGACCAACAATGGCTATCAAGTCGCGCAAAGGCTTCCCCTGTTGCTGATGATGGTGTGTCGTGGCGTGTCAGTTTGTTCACTTTTGTTGTGTCTTTATAATGCAATGCGTCATAAAGATATGACCCTGTATCACTCCCATGCTACAATATCTTTAGCGACGTGCTTGCAGTGTAGCGGCAGCAGCAGCTCAGCGCTCAGGGTGGCATTCACTGCGATATTTCTGCGCTGCTCATCATCTACCTGATCTATCTGAGCGCGAGCGATGTGCGGAGGTTAATTATGAACGATCAACATCACAGCCCTGCAATGCCGCTCACGATCACAACCCGCGACGGTCGCGCGCTGCGGGTGCGTCACCTCGTGGCCGCGGATGCCGGGTTACTCGAGCGCATGTTTTACCGCCTTTCCCCTGAGTCGATCTATCGCCGCTTCTTCATTGCTGCCGAGCATGCTTCGCCGGAACTGGTGCATAAATCGGCCCAGCGGTTAGCGGCAATTAATCCTCGCCGCGAAGCGGCTCTGGTCGCGCTGGCCGATGAGCAGGGACAGGAAGAGGCCATTGCCGTCGCGCGTTTTGCCCGTCTACCACACCAGCCGCAGGCGGCTGAGGCATCTATCCTAGTGCGCGATGATTATCAGGGAACAGGTGTAGGCCGTCAGTTGCTCGAATTACTGCTCGAAGAGGCGCGGGCTGCAAACATCGAGCGGTTGATCTTCTTGACCCACGCTGACAATACGGCTATGATCCGACTGGCTACCGGTCTGGGGTTGCCGTTTCATGGCCGACATGCCGATGGCCTTTACGAGATACAGTTGCTGTTACAGCCCCAGGCCAGGCCGGTCTTTGAGTTTATCGGGACTGCTTGAGGATACCGTTATGGCGAAAACATCTGGCTGGAAACTTTTGCCGATGGCGCTGACCGGCGCCATCGGTGTGTTAGGTGGGATCATTGGCACAGCGTACTATGTGAGTCTGCGGGTGAGTGCCCAACCGCGTCGCACCTATCTCGACAGTTATACCTTTACTCCCTGGGAACTGGGGGTGCCGTTTGAAGTAGTTGAGTTTCGTAGCAGCGACAATCTGCGGCTGGCAGGCTGGTGGTTACCGCGACCAGAGACGAACGCCGTGATCGTGTGCAGTCATGGTCACTCCGGCAGCAAAGATGAATTGCTGGGTATCGGGAGTTATTGCTGGCGTTCTGGCTACAATGTGTTGCTGTTCGATTATCGTGGTCGCGGCGATTCTGATCCTTGGCCGAAGACATTGGTGAGCCGTGAAGTGGATGATCTGCTGGCTGCGCTGGCGTATGTCCGGCAACGGATGCCCGATGCTACCATCGGGGTCATTGGCTACTCAATGGGGGCAGCGGTTGGCATTCTTGCCACAGCTCGCGATCAGTCGGTCAAGGCACTGGTAGCCGATAGTTCGTTTACCGCCGGTGATGATGTGGTTGCGCACAGCATTACGCAGGTGTTACCGATCCCGCCGAAGCCGTTGGTGCGACTGGCTGATGCAATTGTGGCCCGTCGCCACGGCTACCGCTTCAGCCAGGCCCGTCCGATTGATGCTATTGGTCAGATTGCGCCCCGTCCTATCTTTCTGATTCACGGTGTGGATGACTCAATCGTGCCGGTAAGTCACACGCGCCAGCTCTACGCCGCGGCTCGCGAACCGCGGATGGTATGGGAAGTTCCCGGCGCGGAACATTGCGGCGGCTATTTTGTTGATCGAGTCACCTATTGCCGGCGAGTGGTTGAGTTTTTTGATCAGTACTTGCGTAGCGTTGAGGCATGACCGGCATGCGGTTTGACATTCTCACCCTCTTCCCGGCAATGTTTCAAGGGCCGCTCACCGAGAGTATTCTCAAGCGAGCGCAACAGGCAGGGAAGATCGTTATTCATTTGCACGACATTCGCCAGTGGGCAACCGATCGCCATCGCACAGCCGATGATACGCCGTATGGCGGTGGCGCTGGGATGGTGATGAAGGCAGAGCCGCTGGCGGCAGCGATTCGCGCGGTACGCGCTGCTGATGCGCATCCCGGTCTGACGGTTTTGTTGACCCCCGATGGAGAGCTGTTTACCCAAAGTATGGCCCGTGAACTGGCGACCTTGCCGCGTCTTTTGCTGGTTTGCGGTCACTACGAAGGAATCGATGAACGGGTGCGCGCAACGCTGATTGACCGTGAAATCAGCATTGGAGATTACGTATTGACCGGTGGCGAACTGGCGGCAATGGTGGTGGTGGATGCGGTGGCGAGGTTGGTACCGGGGGTGATCGATAGCGAATCGATTGTCGAGGAGAGTCACAGCGACTTTTTGCTTGAATACCCACATTACACCCGTCCGGCGGTATGGGAGGGTCTGGAGGTGCCGCCGGTGTTGTTGTCAGGTCATCACGGCGAGATTGCCCGCTGGCGGCGGGCTGAGCGGTTACGGCGGACAATGACTCGCCGACCCGATCTGCTGGCCCGCGCTGCCGCTGCCGGGGTGTTGACCAAAGCAGATCTGGCGTTACTGGCGGAGTGGGGTTGGCAGCCTGAGCGTCAAGATTGACAGCTATCGTGCTCAGGGCTGAGGATTGTGCCGGCATCGATATGTGTTCGGTGCTTGATAGCCGCGCATGGGTAAGGATGCCTCTTTCATACCCGGAGGACTGTGCTCTGGCCTGGCGCGTGTTGGTTAGAGAGGAGCAGGAGCCGGATGCCGACTGCCATCCCCGCTGAGAAGCGGGAGCGGCGTCGGCAAGCGTTCGTTTACCGCCAATGCGGGGAATTGTTTTGCTGCGCTTGCAATCACCGGTGGAACGATGGGGTGCGCAGCGCGGTCACTCGCCTGCGCCGCTTGCCACAACATTCAGGTGGCACAACTGCGCCGACCGATCTCAATGTGCCCGGGCAGTGGGGAGTATGGCAGAGATTGCGGTTTCAGGGCAGACTACACCGCCTCTGCCCGGTACTCACGCCAGAGACGGCGTAATTCTGCCGCCGGATTGCGCCAGAATCGATCAGGATCAATTGGCAGCGTGGGCAACGACTCCTTTGCCGGCAGACTGCCAATTGCCTCGCGCAAGGCCTCCCATCCGGCCTTCGCTCGCCCATCTCCAGTCCATAATCCCCAGGTACGCGCCATCCAGCTCCGGTCGAAAGGTGGGACGTGCCAGTGCTCTTCGGCAGGATCGACCATGCCGATGAACCAGACGGCTGCTGCTCCAGCGCTGGCCAGGGTTTGCACAGTCGTTTGCACTGCGGTTGCGACAGTCTCTTCATCGGCCAGGAAGGTTTGAGCTGAGCGGGCAAAGATCTCATCGGATTGCCAGCCGCGCAACTGCGGGCGCGGCGCAGTTGGCCAGCCTACATCGGCCACTACAACCTGCGCGGCGGCAGTATCGTTGACCTCCTCGGCCAGCAGACCGGCTACGACTGCGTGCAGGAAGCATACCACTGCGCCACGGTCAGGTGAGCCGTCACCTGGTGACGACCACGGCCCGGCGCTCACCACCACTGCGCCACCGGCCATCGCAATATCGTAGGGTCGTAGGCCAGCGTGGTTACTCAAAGAAGCGGCATCAACCTGACCAAACAACTGTTTGGCCCCGTGACCACGCGCTCGGTCGGCCAGATCGGCCCACCAGGCTGCCATGTCGCGGTGATTGACCGGCGGTCGCGCGCGCTCAAAGCCGGCGCCCAATATCCAGCCGTGGATAGCCGGATGGGTAGCAAAGTTACCAATGACTTCGCGCAACAGGTAACGCTGTGCTGCGCGCATTTCCGGATCGGCATAGAGATCGCGCGCCGGTTCGTGCCGGTAGAAGTTGTTGTCAAGAATGGACACGGCTGGCGACGCCAGTAATTCACTCACTCCCTGCGCTGTCAAGGCCTGAGCTGGCAGGCCAAGTGCCCAATCGGGCAGGTGCAGGGCAGGGCCGAAGGTGGCGCTGAGTAGCGAGACGACAACTTGTAGTCCATTGGCCTGAGCCAGATCGAGGCCACGGTGAAACCCATCGAGGGTCGCAACCGAGATGCGTTGGGTTCCCGGCTGGACTTCAGCCCAACGCAGATCGAAGCGTACCTGTTGGATCCCGATTTCGCGAGCGCGTTGCAAGAATTCACGCAACGCACCCCGGTCATAGCTCGACCAGCTTGCGGCCAGCGCCTGTGGTCGCGCCGGCAAAGGTGGCCAGATTGTTGTTCCGACGTACATAGGCATTTTGCGTGTATACTGACAAGAAGCCGTTGGTTAAGACTTTGCCGACAAATGTTGTGACGAAAGCGTCAACGGATTTCATAAGGCGATAGCGTTACCTGATCACCGTGACAGATTACCGTATAGTATAACAATGTCTTATCGAGTTGAAATCATTGTTCCGGCTGGTCTCGAAGAACTGGCCCGGGCTGAAGCACAGCGAATCGTCGGTCTCCGGCTTGAGCCTCCTCGTGAGAGTGGCGTTATCGAAGCGACAATGCGCGGCCCTTTGCCAGCATTATTTGAGTTGCGTTGCGCCATCTCAGTGTTTCTCGTCCGCAGTTTCACCATTCCTCGCCCGCGCGCTTTGCTTGGCGATGAGCATTTTCGCGCCGTTCTCGCGCTCATCGAAACAGTTCGCCACCTGCATCCAGCCGGGACATTTCAGACGCTCTTTCTGAGCGCTGCTGGCGCTGATAGCAGTGTGCTGCGGCGCTTCAAGCATGAGTTGAGTGTCCGGTTGGGGCTGGCAATCGGTGACGAAGATGGCGATCTGGTGTTGCGCCTTCGTCCCAGTCGCGAACGAAACGGTTGGGATCTGCTGGCGCGGCTTACGCCGCGACCCCTGGCGACTCGCCCGTGGCGGGTGTGTAACCGGGAAGGGGCGTTAAATGGCCCGGTAGCGCATGCAATGGCGCTGTTAAGCAAACCGCGCCCGAATGACAGGATATTGAATATCGGTTGTGGTTCCGGAACCCTGTTGATCGAGCGATTGTTAATCGGGCCGGCAGCGCAGGCTATCGGCTGCGATACCGATCCGGAAGCGCTCACATGCGCCTATCGCAATCTGGCTGCCGCTCGTCTCAGTCATGCTGTTGAATTGTACGATTGGGATGCGCGGCAATTACCGTTACCGCCGGCCAGTTTCAATGTAGTGCTGGCCGATTTACCATTTGGGCACTTAGTTGGGTCTCATGCCGACAATCTCACGTTATACCCGGCGTTACTGCGTGAAGCTGCTCGTGTTACCCGCCCCGGAGGGTGTGCCGTGCTGATCAGCCACGAAGTGCGCTTGATGGAGCGCACACTGACCGACCTGCCTGTCTGGCGCAAAGAACAATGTTTACGAGTCGATCTGGGCGGACTATATCCGCGCATCTTCGCGCTGCGACGAATTGATAGCGCGTGATCCGCCACACATAGGCACGACACCTTATATCACTCTTGTTCGCCGCCAAGCTCAATCCGCGCTGCCTTCACCTGCTCAAGGCGTTGGCGTAGAGCGTTAAATTGCGCGTTAAGGGTTTCCATTTCACGTCGCTCCAATTCCATGATGCGAAGCAACTGAGCTTTCTGCTCAAGTTCGAGCCGATCAGTTGAGCGGCTGATACGTTGTTCTAGCTCGCGCAGCCAGCTATCAATGCGTTCAAGCCAGGAAGTCAATTGGCGGAGATACTGCTCGTCAGTCTCTTGCAAAGCGCTCATCCGTTCGTCGGCCATCTGACGCAGTTCTTCTAACCGCTCTTGATTCATTAAGAAGCGCTCGGTGGAGATGCGTTCGATCCGCCGCATTTCGGCGGCAATTTCAGATAATTGCGCGTTTATCTCCTTAATTTGCACTGGCAACTCTTCGGCAAAGAGATCAATGCGCTGGCGAATCTCTTCCAGGCGCTCGATTCGGGAACGCAACTCATCGATAGCCGGTTGCAGATCGGCGGCGAATTGTTGCGCCTCAACCGCCAGCCGCCGCATCTGGTGTTTTTCCACCTGTAGTTCGTCGTTTAGTCGACGCGCTTCCTGCATAACTGCTGCGTCAGCTTCGCGCAATCGCTCAAGCTGAAGAGCAAACTGCCGTTGTCGCTCGTCAATTTCTTTGATTTGCGATGATAGAGCTGCAATCTGCCGCTCAGCCTGCTCGATGCGACTCAGCCAGCCGGCCAGGAAGTCGCGGTCTTGTTTGCGCGCCTCGGCAATCTGCTGGATCTGCGCTTGCATATCGCGAAGCGGACGCGTGCCTTCTTCAATTTTGACCAGCGCTGCCGCTACTTCCCGGCGCAGCGTGACCACATCACGGCGCACGATCTCGTTAGCCTGAGCAACGTCGCCGGTATGACGCTCAAAGAGCGTTTGGATCTGGGCGATTGTGCCTTCATTCTTGCGCACCTGTTCCATTGCCCACTGGTACTTATTGGTCTGGTCTTTGAGCAGGCGGCGCAATTCATCGATCTGGCCTTGCAGATACACCAGTTGTGATTGCTCTTGCGCGCGCAGCCGTTCTTCTTCATAACGCGCCGTTAAGTCTGAGTTAGTCATAATTACCTCGGATTGTTGCTGGTCTGACTATTGCGACAGCGTTGCGGTTTGCGCGGTCGCGATTGCTTCCGGGAGACTGATTGCTCCCACGTACAATGCTTTGCCGATAATCGCGCCCTCGACTCCAAGCCGGGCAAGTTGACGCAGATGGTCGAGCGAGGCGATACCGCCACTGGCAATGATTGCCGGGCCATTGGCAGCAACAAGCTCGGCCAGCGCGGTGAAGTTGGGGCCGCTCAGGGCGCCATCGCGACTGATGTCAGTATAGACGATCCGTCGCGCGCCGAGCGCAGCCATCTGCGCCGCCAGGTTCGTCGCCGATACCGTGGAAGTGACTGTCCAGCCATCGGTAGCAACCATCCCATTGCGGGCATCTATGCCGATCACAACTCGCTCGCCGAACCGGTTGAGTAAGCGGGCAACCAGCCCGGTTTCGGCGATAGCGGCAGTGCCAATGATCACGCGCTCAACCCCTAGCGCCAGGGCTGCTTCAACATCTTCTTCGCGGCGCAAGCCACCGCCGAGCTGCACCGGGATGCTGACAGCCTGCGTGATGGCCAGCACCGCATCGACATTCTGTGGTCGTCCGGCGCGCGCGCCATCGAGATCGACAAGATGCAGTCGCGTTGCGCCTTGCGCTTCCCAATTGCGGGCTACGCCAACCGGATCATCGGCATAGACCGTCATCTGGTTGAAATCGCCCTGATATAACCGCACGCAACGTCCATCTTTCAAATCAATCGCAGGAATAATTTCCATTATGCTGCTCTCCCTGAGCTACCGCTCCAGGCAACAAAGTTGGCCAGCAAGCGCAGCCCGTAATCGCCGCTCTTTTCAGGGTGAAACTGCACCGCCGCTAACCGGTCGCGAATGATGATGCTGGGGAAGTCTAGACCGTAGCCGGTGTGAGCTGCGATAATCGATTGATCGGTCACGTCACAGTAATAGGAATGGACAAAATAGACATCAGCTCCGTCAGGAATGTCATTCAGAAGCGGATGGTTGCGAAAGGAAGGGGCGATCTGGATCTGGTTCCAGCCAATCTGGGGAATCTTGCCGGCGCTATCGGGTAACCGACGCACAGTGCCGGGCACAATGTTCAGACAGGGGTGAGGCCCGAATTCTTCACTTTCGCTCAGCAACACCTGCATGCCAACACAGATTCCAAGAAAGGGCACTCCTGCCGCTACCACATCCGGCAAGATGTCAGCAATGCCAAGCTGTTGCAAACTTGCCATCGTGTCGGCGGTCGCGCCGACTCCGGGTAAAACGACGGCATGCGCCGAGCGAATCAGATCGGGCTGATCGGTAACGATTAAATCAGCGCCAACCCGCCGCAAAGCTCGCGTGACATTGGGCAGGTTACCGGCGCCATAGTTAATGACTGCAATCATGGTTCTCCCTGATAACCGGTTTGCATCAAGAGCGGGTGTTGGTTGCGCAACGTATTGATGATATGATCAATTGCCGGTTCTGGTGTGTCAACGCCGCCAATTGGATCGGGGCCAGGATCCAGACCGAGCAGTAAGCGAAAGATTGTGACAACACCGGCAGCGAGGGCGGGCAGGCTGTATCCACCCTCAAGCACGAAGCCGATTTTGCCCTGGCACAGTTCATCGGCCCAGTTAAGCAGATGTTGTCCGATGCGGGCAAAACCCTTGATCGAGAGCGCCATCGGCCCGATCGGATCGCTCCAATGGGCATCGAAACCGGCTGAGATCAGGATCATCTCCGGCTGGAAACGACGTAGCGCCGGGCCGACAATCTGGCGAAAGATGCGGTCGTAGCCCTGATCGCCCGTACCGTAAGGCAATGGCACATTGAGCGTTGTGCCGGGGGCAGTGCGTGGATCGCCGGTTTCGTGAACAGCGCCGGTGCCTGGATAGAGAGGGGATGCATGCGTCGAGCAGAAAAATACTCGCTCGTCGCGATAGAAGATATCCTGGGTACCGTTGCCGTGATGGACATCGAAATCGATAATGGCAATGCGCCGGTAGTTGTGCCGGTCAAGTAAGACCCGCGCCGCAATCGCAATGTTGTTGAAGAGACAAAATCCCATCGAGCGAATATCGGTGGCGTGGTGGCCGGGTGGTCGGACCAGGGCAAAGCCATTCTCGCATTGTCCGGTAGCAATCGCTTCAACCAGACCGATGGTCGCGCCTGCTGCCAGTAACCCAACCTCCCACGAGTCGGCAGTAACATAGGTGTCGCTGTCGATCTGTCCGCCGCCGTAGCTGGCTAACTGGCGCACCCGTTGCAACATGTGGGGGCTGTGGACGGCCAGCAGTTCGGCTTCGGTGGCGGGCCGGATTGGGAGCGTAGTTAATCTGGACATCAGACCCGACGCTTGCAATGCGCGCTGGATAGCGTGCAGACGACTTGCCTGCTCGACGTGTCCGTGCCAGGTGTGCAAATCGAACCGTTGATCGGTCACAATGGCAGTAGTCATATCAGGTCATGAGTGTCATGGCGCGCGTGTAGCGCTACCGAGCTGATGTGCCTGCGATGTTCGCGGCGTGCTGCTCTGACGCGCGATGCACGATCTAAGCTGTTCTTTGGCTGCGTGGATCGACCGGCCAGATGGTATTATCACCTCACCTGCTTATCGGCGTTGCCTCCCATTGTACCACGAGGCAACCGGATGGCGGGAAGAGGCGCGCTGACCGTGGTATAATCCGATGCGCAGCAGTGGCGGCAACGGGAATGCCGTGGCCCAATGTCCCGATCGATGAGAAGGAGACACAGCATGTCGCGCCCGCTTTTGGTATTGGTTGATGGCCATGCGCTGGCGTATCGGGCGTTTTTCGCCTTGCGCGAGAGTGGCTTGCGTTCGTCGCGGGGTGAGCCGACGTATGCCGTCTTCGGCTTCGCGCAAATCCTTCTCACCGCGCTGTCAGACTATCGGCCCGAGTATGTCGCAGTGGCTTTTGATGTTGGGCGCACCTTTCGCGATGATCTGTACGCCGAGTACAAAGCCGGTCGCGCCGAGACGCCGGAAGAGTTTCATCCACAGTTCGAGCGGATCAAACAACTCCTCGAGGCGCTGGCCATCCCGATTTATACTGCCGAGGGGTATGAGGCCGATGATGTGATCGGCACGCTGGCCCGGCAGGCGACCGAACAGGGTCTTGATACGATCGTTCTGACCGGCGATTCTGACGTGTTGCAATTGGTAAACGATCACGTTCGGGTGGCCCTGGCAAATCCCTACAGTGGTAAAACGAGCGTGACACTGTACGATCTCGATCAGGTGCGCAAGCGTTACGATGGTCTTGAACCGGGCCAGTTAGCCGATCTACGCGGGCTGAAAGGCGATCAATCCGACAACATTCCCGGTGTGCGCGGAATCGGTGAAAAGGGGGCAATTGCCCTACTTAAACAGTTTGGTTCGCTTGACCAACTGCTGGAAAATATCGCTGCTGCGCCGAAGCGTTATCAATCATTGCTCAGCGAACAAGCCGATACGGCGCGCTTCTCGCGCCAACTGGCAACCATTGTGACTGATGCGCCGGTTCAGCTCGATCTGGAAAAGGCCCGGCTGGGGGCGTACGATCGCGCCGCAGTGATGGCGCTGTTGCAAGAGCTGGAGTTCGGTGTCAGTTCAAACCTGATCAAGAAGTTACCGCCGGTCGTGCAACCACCGGTTCTAGCCGAACTGCCAGCCGATCTGCCGGCAGCGCCGACGGTTCAAGTCGGGCCGACTCAGCTCTCATTGTTTGATGGTGACGCTCCGCCGGCGCCGGCTACCACGGCTGCCATGTCGTTACCGGCTCAAATTGTGTGCGACGCAACTGCTTTGGCTGAAGTGGTTGCG
The DNA here is from genome assembly GCF_937129525.1 of uncultured Chloroflexus sp. Lineage (GTDB taxonomy): Bacteria > Chloroflexota > Chloroflexia > Chloroflexales > Chloroflexaceae > Chloroflexus. Next base: position 50,417 of record NZ_CAKZNK010000022.1, read on the forward strand.
CGCCTGCAAGCAGCGCCGGCCTTTGCCTTTGATACTGAGAGTACCAGCCTTCAAGCCGTTAGCAGCGATCTGGTTGGGATTTCACTCGCGATCTCGCCTGAGGAAGCCTGCTACATCCCGGTCGGCCACGAGACTGGCGAACAGTTGCCATTAGCCGAAGTAGTTGCGGCCCTGCACCCGCTCTTTGCCGATCCCAATAAGCCAAAATTTGCGCACAACGCCAAGTTCGATGCCGAGGTGCTGGCCGGTGCCGGTATCAAAGTGGCCGGTCTGGCTTTTGATACGATGATTGCCGCTGCAATGCTGGGCAAGCGACAGGGGTTGAAGGATTTGGCCTTCTATGAGCTGAAAATCCCCGAACCACCCACCACGATTGAAGACCTGATCGGTCGCGGGAGTAAACAGATTAGCTTTAGCGCAGTGCCGATTGACCAGGCTGCGCCTTACGCTATCGCCGATGCCGTGCATACGCTGCGTCTGACCGATGTGTTGCGCCGGCAACTTGATGCTGATCCGCCATTGCGTGATCTCTTTTATCGCGTAGAACTGCCGTTGATCGAGGTGTTGACCGAGATGGAGCTGGCCGGTATCCTGCTCGATCAGGAATATTTGCGCGAACTCGGCCAGCGCTTCGCGCAGCGGATCGATGCGCTGGTCGAGCGCATCTACGAACAGGCTGGTGGAGAGTTTAATATCAATTCCGGTCAGCAGTTGAACGAGGTGCTGTTTGAGCGGATCGGGATTGATCCGCGGGCCTATGGATTGAGCAAACTGAAGAGTGGCGGTTTCTCGATCACCGCAGAGGTATTAGAAGAACTGAGTCAGCTCTATCCGATTGCCGCCGATATTCTGGCCTACCGCCAGTTAACCAAACTCAAGAGCACCTACATTGATGCGCTGCCAGCGCTGGTCAATCCGCGCACCGGTCGGATCCATACTTCGTACAATCAGATCGGCGCTGCCACCGGTCGGTTGTCGTCGAACAATCCAAACCTGCAAAACATCCCTGTGCGCACTGAAGAGGGCCGGGAAATTCGCCGGGCATTTGTCGCTGCGCCGGGTCACCGTTTCGTCGCCGCTGATTACTCGCAGATTGAGTTGCGCGTTCTCGCGCATATCAGCGGTGATGAGAACCTGATCGCTGCGTTCCAGCAAGGTCTCGATATTCACGCTGCGACTGCCAGCCGGTTATTCGGCGTCGAGCCAGAGCAGGTTGACAAGAATCAGCGGCGGGTGGCCAAAACAGTGGTCTTTGGAGTGATCTATGGTATCAGCCCCTTTGGTCTGGCGCAGCGACTGGGCATCGAGCGCGAGATGGCGCGTCAACTGATCGATAACCTGTTCGCTCAATTCCCCGGCATCCGGCGTTATATCGATCAGACGCTTGCTTTTGGCCGCCAGCACGGCTATGTGCAGACCCTGTTTGGGCGGCGGCGCATGATGGAAGATTTGCGCGCGAGTGGCGTCCGGCGCGCGGCAGCGGAACGCGAAGCAATCAATGCGCCGATTCAGGGT
>NZ_CAKZNK010000023.1 GCF_937129525.1 uncultured Chloroflexus sp.
AGAACCAACGCCAGAACCAACACCAGAACCAACGCCGGTACCACCAGTGATCGATCCGGCCCAGGCCAATCCTGCTCTGGTTAGCCCCGGCACTGAGCTGACCAGCAATGGGTGGGGCTACGATTTTAATCAGCCTACCTATGCTGCGCCGATTATCGGGCCACTCAATGGCGTGACGCCGAACAATGGGCGCTTCGTGGTGGTGCTGGCTTTCGTGCGCAATACTACCGGTCAGGATCAACCGGTGCCGCTCGATTTCTTCGTGCTGAAAGACGCGCAGGGTCGCGTGTGGACGCCGCGCCTCGACGCTTCGGATGCGTATGTGATTCGCGGGGTGAATGCCGATTTGAGTCACAGCGAGCCGGTGCCTGCCGATAGTTTTGTGCGCAGTGTGGCAATCCTGTTTGACGTGGCGCCTGACGCGACCGATCTGGTCTTCTTCGCCCGTAGCAATCCCAATCAGGGTTGGCTGGTGCTGAGCCGGGTGTAATGACGCGGAGGCCGGGTGGGGGAAGAGACATCCATCGATCTTGAGCAGTGGTTGCGCCGCGGCGCGTGGGCAGCGCGCCGCGGCGATCTTGTCAGCGCGCGCCGGATCTTTCGCGCGCTGGCCCGGATCGCCCCCTCCGACCGGCGCGTATGGATCGGGTTGGCGCGAGTTGCGGAAAGTAGCGCCGAGCGCGAAGAGGCGTTACACCACGTCGCCACGATAGTTGCCGAACCGTTGCCGCCACCGTTACACCCGTCTGACCACAGCAGTGACAGCACACAAGCATCAGCGTTACGCAAGCCTGACCATAGCGCCGACAGCGCACAACTACCGGCATTGCCAGTCTCAGCTACGGTCGCCGAGACAACGTTACCACCACCGCTTGCGCCTGTTCCCCCCCGCGACCAACCGGTTCGATCCCGACGCAGCGCATACCGATGGTTACTTGCAACGTTGATTGCGCTCGCCATCGGGTTACTTGGGTTCGGATCATGGTTTCGTTCTGACCCTACCATATCATCATCATCGCCCAATCTCCCCCCCTCACTCGCCGCAATCGGCCCTTTGCCGACTCCGCTGGCGACCGGTATCGTTGTGATCACTCAGGTGATCCCATCACCATCGCCACTACCACCAACACCTTCACCGGTCCCAACCAGTTCGCCTGAGCCGAATATGCGCCCGGTAGGGCAGTTGATAGATCACGATAACTGGCAGATTGGCCTGTTGCGACCGGAAGATATTGTGATTATCGACGGCGAGCTGGGGATGATTCAACCGGCAGGCCGTTTATTGATTGTCCTGATTGCGGTGAGTAATGAAGCGATGACCGATCGCAGGCTGCCCGCCAATCTCTTCATGCTCGAAGATGATGCCGGGCAGCGATACTACCCTCTCAGCGAAGCGTCGAGTCGGTACCTCGAACAGTTCGGGCGCGGGTTGTACGGCGATCTGGCGCTCGAAGATGTGTTTACGGCGCAGAGTGGCTTGCGCAGCGTTCCGCTGTTATTTGATGTGCCAACGCATCGCGCGCCGGTGCGCCTGTGGGTAGGCGGCGAAGGATGGACACTGCGGTGAACTACCGGTGTTACCCTTCCTCACATCGGTAGCTTGTTGATATGCGTTATGTCGAAATAGGAAATAACCGCTCAAGTGCAGTTGATCCCAACGCCGCCGCAACGTGATCAGCCCATCGATCGAATGGATCGACCGATGGCGTCAGCTCGGCTGGTGGTTGCCAGCCGAGCTGACGGAGCCAGCCGCGCCGAAACTCATCATTGGCAAACAGTCCGTGCAGGTAGCAACCCCACACCCGACCATCGGGGCTGAGACAGCCATCGTCCTCTGCGATTGGTTCGTGGCCGCGCCGAACGAGACGCAGCAACGGTTGCGCCGCGCCGAGGCGACGACTGCGTCCCATGTGAATCTCGTATCCGCGCAGAGGCCCGGCGCCAGCCCAGGTTACGAGCGCATGCGCCTCGGTTTGCGTTGTCTGTTTTTCGGCGGCAAAGACGGTCTCGACCGGCAACAGACCCAGGCCTGCGTCCTCGCCACCGTCACCCTCTACGGCAAGCGGATCGCTGATCCGTTCACCGAGAAGCTGGTAGCCGCCACAAATCCCGACTATCGCCCCGGGGAAACAGCGCAGAGCCGCATCAAACCCTTGCTCGCGCAGCCAGCGCCGGGCAGCAAGGGTGTGTTTGGTGCCGGGTAAGATCACCGCTGCCGCGCCGGTTAATTCTGCTGGATGGTCGATGTAGCGCACGGTAACGCCTGGTTCATGGGCCAGCGGATCGAAGTCGTCGAAGTTGGCGATGGCCGGCAAGCGGATGACGGCAATCGTCAGACTACCTGATCCGAAAGCGGCAGTCTGATCAAGCGCCACTGCATCCTCTTCGGGCAGAGCGAGATCGGTCAACCATGGTATGACGCCTAACACCGGCAAGCCGCTCCGCTCTTCCAGAATCCGCACACCATCGATAAAGAGCGCTGGGTCGCCACGAAAGCGATTGACAATCAGGCCTTCAACCAGTCTGCGCTCTTGCGGTTCAAGCAGCATCAGGGTGCCGAGCAATTGAGCAAAAATCCCGCCACGATCGATGTCTCCCACCAAGAGTACGCGGGCCTGGGCATAGACGGCTACCCGCATATTGACAATATCACCCGCCTTGAGGTTGAGTTCGACCGGACTGCCGGCTCCTTCCACAATCACCAGATCGTATTCGGCGCGTAGCGCAGCGAGGTTGCGCGTGACAACCGACCACAAGGCTGCCTTGCGTTGCCAGAAATCGGCAGCATCGAGGGTATGCCATGGTTTGCCTTCGACGATGATCTGACTTCGGCGCGATCCTTCTGGTTTGATCAAGATCGGATTCATGGCGACAGTGGGCGCAATACCGGCAGCGGCAGCCTGCATAGCGGTACTGCGCGCGATCTCGCCACCATCGGCAGTGACAGCGGCATTGTTGCTCATGTTTTGGGCTTTGAATGGCGCGACCCGGAGACCACGCCGGGCCGCCAGCCGGCAGAGGGCCGCGACCAGCACACTCTTGCCAACTGACGAGGCCGTGCCGACAACCATTAAGACGGGCGCAGGCATAGAAATTCCCCCGTAGATACGAATGCTCATTCCAAATTGATCAAATGTTCCTGCGCAACGCGCGCGATCTACTGCTCCAGTTCGAGGAGTTCCTGCCATGCTGCCAGCAAGCGAGCATTCTCTGCCGGACGACGCGGCGCAACCCGCACCCATTCCGGTAAGCCAAACGATGTACAGTCACGCACCACACAACCACGAGCGAGCAACCGGCGGCGCGTGAGCGCACCATTAGCGCATTGCGCTAGCATGAAAGGCAAATGGGCGCGCCAGACGGTCAAACCAAGCTGGCGCAAACCGCGCATGAGATCGTCACTGACTGCCCACCATTGAGACAGAGTCGTCGGCAAAAACGTGGTATCGGCAAGCATGGCGAGCGCCGCCGTCTGCGCCGCACTGCTGACACTCCAGGCCGGCTGGTAGCGCGCGATGGCAGCAACGATGGCGGGATCGGCGATCAGATACCCGATACGCAAACCGGCAACGGCATAGCTCTTGGTGAGCGAATAGATTCGGATCAGGCGCGCTGGCGTCTCCTGATCAAGTGGATCGTGACCGGTATCATCCCGACCTAACCCGAAGTAAGCCCGATCAAGGACGAGCCAGCCATTAATATCGGCGCAGGCATGCGCCAGCGCAATGATCGATCCGATTGCCAGGCTGGTTCCCACTGGATTGTTGGGCGAACAGAGCCACACCAGTCGCGGACGCACCTGTGCGATGGTCGCCAGGAGCGCGTTCAGATCGAGTTGAAATTGCTCATGGGCAGCGCTTTGCACCTCTACTACCGGCATTGCGACCAGTCGGCAGGCGTGCGCATACTCACCGTAGACCGGAGTCACGATGAGCGCAATTGCGCCGGCTTCACCGAGCGCGCGCGCCGTCAGATGGATGAGTTCGTTGGCGCCGTTGCCGACCAGTACCGAGTCGATGTGACATTGGTGACGAGCAGCCAGTTGCCGGCGCAGGCGCAGGCAACTGCGATCCGGATACGGTGCGGGATTGAGGTTCTGCAATGCATTTAGCACCGCCGCAGGTGGGCCGAAGGGGTTGATATTGCTGCTAAAGTCGATGAGCGATTCGACGGACACACCGAGCGCCGCCAGCTCGGCCTCGTCAAGCGCGCCATGCACTACTGTGCCACCCGATTCCATGCTGCCTCCAGTGCGCGTAGTTCGACCGGAATACCGCAGACAACCAGATAGACCGCCGTTGCCGCAGCAGCCACTCGCTGATTGGCCAACCCTAGCAGATCGCGGTATTGACGGCCAAGAGGATACGCGGGCACGATGCCCATACCAACCTCGTTGGTGACGACAATCAGCGTCAGATCGCGCTGAGAAACAATAGCCAGCAAATGATCGAGTTCTCGATTAATAGCCGGCTCAGGATCTGATTCATAAGCCAGCAAAAGATTGCTTAGCAACAGTGACAGACAATCGAGCAAGACAACCGTCCCCGCCGGTAGATCGGCGAGAGGAGCGGCGACATTGAGGGACGCTTCGATTGTGCGCCACGTCAGCGGACGCCGGGCGCGATGACGGGTAATTCGGTCGCGCATCTCGTCATCACCGGCAGTGGCTGTGGCGAGATAGACAACCTGTTCGCTCAACTGAGCGGCGTAACGTTCGGCGCACCGGCTTTTGCCGCTCCGCGCGCCGCCGGTAAAGAGGATGATCGCGCTCACCGCTGGTTACCTCCAGGCTTGCGGATTACCGATATTCGCTATGGTGAACCTGATTCTGTTTGCGCGCCAGCATATTGCTGCGCGGCGATAACGAAGCGCTCAGCGGCATGCGGACAACTCAAGAAGTGCAGGTGAATGTATGAAGCCAGGGTCTGCCCGATCACAACTCCCTCATTCACCACCTGCGAGCGCATCGCATCTGGGAGACAGGTGTACAGTGTTGGCAGGATAAGCGGGCGATCTTCCCAAACCGAATAGTGAAATTCGTGCCCGCGCAGCGTCTCGCCAGCCCGCCAGAGCCACGTATCGATCTGCGCCACAACGGTGCGGTAGCCTAGCGTCAGACGGCCAGTCATCCGCGAGCGACCAGGCAAGAGGCCAACCATTGGAAACGCCTGACCGTGCTGATCGATTAAGGTCTCGGTGAGATACATCAGGCCACCACACTCGGCGTACACCGGCATATCGGCGCTGGCCGCGGCGCGGATAGCGTTCAGCATCGATTGATTTGCGCTCAATTGAGCGGCGTAGAGTTCGGGAAAGCCGCCGCCCAGGTAGATTGCCGCTACTCCTGCCGGCAATGCAGTGTCGCGCAGTGGGCTAAAGAAGGCCAGCTCGGCGCCGGCGGCGCGCAACAGATCAAGATTATCTGGATAGATAAAATTGAAAGCTTCATCGCGAGCGACAGCAATTAGAGGGCGAGTACCTGACACCGGCCTGACCGGTAATTGATCGGACGTCTCCAAAGATGGCGCTGTCTCTGCAATTGCCAGCAGCCGATCGAGATCAATCGTTGCCGCTACCTGGTCTGCTACCGCATCGAGCCATTCCTGCCAGCGTCCCGGCTCGGCAACAGGAACCAGGCCGAGATGGCGTTCGGGGAGGGTGAAGGTTTCGGTTCGCGGCAGATAGCCAAGCACCGGCACGCCAACGGTCTGTTCGATAGCAGTCGTGATCATTGCCGCGTGACGCGGACTGCCAACCCGATTGAGAATGACACCGCCGATCTGAAGCCGCCGGTCAAAATCGCGCAAACCGGCGATCAGAGCAGCGGCAGTGCGAGCCATTGCCCGCGCATCAAGCACGATCAGCACCGGCGTAGCGGTCAGGCGCGCAATATGGGCGCTGCTGCCGGTATCGTCATCACCGGCATAGCCGTCGAACAAGCCCATCACCCCTTCGATCAGGGCAAGATCGGCATTGACACTGCGGCGGACGAGAACGCCGGCTATCTGCGCCGATGGGATTAACCACGAGTCGAGATTGAAGCAGGGATGCCCGGCAGCCAGGCTGTGGTAACCGGGATCGATATAGTCAGGCCCGCACTTAAACGGTGCGATACGCAGACCACGCCGGCGCAGGGCTGCGATCAAACCGGCAGTGATGGTCGTTTTACCGCTACCGCTCATTGGCGCAGCGAGTAAGAGACGAGGCAAACGCATAGCAGACGCTCCACATGTAAGTTGCGCTGGCGCGAGCGCAGCGCCTCGCAAAGGTTACGTAGACCGCACCGGTAAGCTATCTTTCTTCCCATAGCATCGGTTCGGTAGCAACGCTCATTGGATCGAACCACGCCAGCGCACTGGCCAGCTTTGCCACTTCACCAACCACCAGCACCGCCGGCGGCGGCAGTTGCGCATTCTGCTGATAAGCAGGCAACGCGGCCAGCGTGGCCAGGAGCAGGCGCTGATCGCAACTGGCCCCGCGACTGATCAGGGCAGCCGGCGTCGCCGGATCGCGTCCGGCTGCGATGAGATGGGCACAAACCTGCTCTAACCGGCCAAGAGCCATCAATACTACCAGCGTCGGCGAGGCAGCCAGCAACGCCCAACTGACGCCACTACAGCCGTCAGGAGTCACTTCGTGGCCGGACACTACCGTGAATGCTGAAGCGACACCCCGCCACGTAAGGGGAATGCCGGCGTGCAGTGGCACGGCCAGCGCCGACGAGACACCGGGCACGATCTCGAATGGCAAACCGGCAGCCGCCAGCGCCGTTGCTTCTTCGACCAGATGGGCAAAGACTCCGGGATCGCCACCCTTCAACCGCACAACCTGCAAGCCGGCCCGCACCAGTCGCACCAGCGTCTCGGTGATGCCATCCTGACGGAAAGTGTGACAGCCGGGTCGTTTGCCAACAAAAATCCGCTCGGCGTGGGGCGGCGCTTCATCGAGCAGGCTGGCTGCAATCAGACGGTCGTAGATGACGGCATCGGCTTGCCGCAAAACGGTCAATCCGCGAACAGTAATGAGGTCGGCACGACCAGGGCCGGCGCCGACAAGATACGCTTTACCGGTCATAATGCACTCCGGTGATGAAAACACGCGGTCGAACCAAAACGCACAGAGTCTCACGTTCCTGTTTGCTGTACTGGTGAAGGTCTGACCATCGGCAGACAAAGAGCCGGTGAATTGCATGCCATGTAGAGCGGCGAGAAGGGTAACACATTACGCCCCCTGATCAATCTTCATCTGCAACCACTGCGCAATGGCATCACGCATGGCGCTGACGCGGGCCGGCGCTGCGCCACTACTGCTCACGGCAATGGTCAGGCCGCCGCTGCGGTGAACGGCAGGCACATGAAAATCGCCGGCGGCAGGATCATCAACGACATTGCAGAGCGCACCGGTGGCGCTGGCAGCCGCCGCAATGCGCGCATTGACTGCGCGATCATCGGTCGCAGCGAAGACGAGCCGCGCCCCGGACAGATCGCCAGCCTGATAGTCACGCTGTTCCCAGATCAAACGGCCTTCAGCCGCCCACGCTGCCAGGGTTGGAGTCACCGTAGGGCTGATCAATCGCACCGGAAAGCCGGCATTGAGGAGACCCTGCACTTTGCGCTCGCCAACAGTGCCGCCGCCGATGACGACTGTCGGTAGATGAGATGGTTTGGTCAACACGATTGGATACGTCCGTGGCGGATCGGATGACTCGACCGGCGTAGCCGTCGAGTGCCTTGGCGTTGTATAGCCGCGTGGCGTCACCATCCGCCCGGCCAGGGTGAAGCTCTGGCTATTGCCGATCAAGACCACAGTGAGCATATCAGCCTGGGCAGGATCGGCTTCGGCCAGGGTTACCAGCGTAATCTGCTCATCGGCGCGGGATACCTGGCGACCGAATGCAACCGGCGTAGATGAGGGACGATATTCGCGCATAATGGCGAGAGCGGCAGCCAGTTGCCAGTTTCGCCCCTGCGAACGCGGATTGTAGAGCGCGACCACGAAATCGGCCTGCGCAGCGGCGCGTAGACGGCGTTCGATCAACGGCCATGGCGTGAGCAGATCGCTGAGACTGATCAAACAGAGATCGTGATTGACCGGCGCCCCAAGACAGGCCGCCAATGCCTGAAATGCACTCACACCGGGAATGACTTCAACTGCTGGATGGCTACCATCCCAACCTTCGGCCTGGAGTGTTTCGAAAACCGGCGCGGCCATCGCATAGATGCCGATGTCGCCGCTACTCACCAGCGCCACTCGCCGACCAGCTCGCGCCAGTTCGATAGCTGCGCGCGCCCGCCCCAGCTCATCGCCCATCGCCGGCGTGACGATCAGCTCCTGATCGGGTCGTAGCAGTGGCCGGATAAGGTCGATGTAACGGCCATAGCCGGTTACGACCTCGGCCTGCGAGAGCGCCAATCGCGCCGCTTCAGTCAGATGCGCCAGATCACCAGGACCAATGCTCACCAGGGTGAGCTGACCTGAGGCGGGAGTGGTGCGGTGGAGGTTACCGGCAGTTGATTGGACGGCTACGAGCTTGTTGGGCGGCTGCGGCTGAGGTGAGAGCGCCGACAGATCGCGTCGCAACGCAACCGCAACGGTGCAGCGAGCAAAGGCGCGCTTGGGCACGAGCAGCGGCCCCCCGGCAACCAGCGCGGCACACGGTTCGGCCACACCCGGTAAATCGAAGCGAGCAGCCGCGCTAGGGCTAAACGCTTCCGGGTCGAGCTTGCGCAACTGTTCGGCAGTGATGACCGTCAGCGGAACATTCATCTGCGCGGCCAGCGCAACGAGTCCCGGCTCGGCAGCTTTGAGTTCGACGGTGGCCACAGTTGCCACATATTCCGGGCAGAGATCGGCTGCCGCCAGCACGCTCGCCACGGCATCAGCTAATTCGGCAACCGGTGTGTCGCGCCGACAACCAACGCCGACGACCAGAGCCGGCAGCAGGTAGCGCAACCCTTTGTGGCGCAGCTCGGCCCACAGACCGTTTAACCGACGGTGGGAAACGAAGATTACGGCGGCAAAGCGTTCGTCGGTCAACGCAGTTGGTTGATTAACCCATTCCACCGCAGGCGCTGCTGAGAGTTCGCTAGCCAGCAGGTCACGCGCCTCCAGCAGCGCCGGATCGACCCACACTCCGAGCCGATCACCGTTGACAAGGCATGCCATCACGTGAGTCGTCGCCGAGTCGGCTGCCAGCCGCCAGCCCTGCGCGCGCCCGATCAAATCGAGCGCTGGCAAGCCCTGCGTATCGCTAGAAGTGGTGATTACTGCCTGGCCGCCGGTAAGCATTGCCAGGCGACGAGCCAAATCGTTGGCGCCGGCGCGATGACCACCGGCCAGCGGGATCGCGAAGCGACCATCTTCGGCCAGGCAGACCACCGCTGGATCGGTGGTCTTGTCGCGCAGCAATGGCGCAATCATACGCACAGCGATGCCGGTTGCGCCAATGAAGATGATGGCCCGCGCAGTTATCCAGATCATCCGTACCGCCTCGGCCAGCACGGTGTATGGACGGGCCGCAGGCGCGGCGGTCGCAAAACGGGCCGGCACCCACACGGTGGCCGTCAACTCGCGCGCGAGATGCTCGGCCAGTGTAACGCCGGCGCGCGTGATTGCAATGATAGCAAGTTCGGACATACAACACCTCAGCACGGCATCTATGGAGGAGCAAGCAACATGCTGAAACCTCCGCGCATCAATCGTCACCGCCTGCGCGCCGACGCAGACGGTGGCTGTAGGTCGGATCGTAGAGGCGACTGGTCGGGCGATCTGCGCGTTTGTGCGCCGGATTCAGCGCTTCACCAACCAGAATCAAGGCCTGACGGGTAAAGCCAGCCGCCTTGACTCGAGCAGCAATGTCGCCCAAAGTGCCGTGAATGATCACTTCGTCAGGCCACGTGACACGATACGCAACCACCACCGGCGTGTCGGCAGTGTAGACGCCACCGGCCAACAGCTCAGCCACCACTTGCTGAATGCGCGTGATACCGAGATAGATTGCCAGCGACGCGCCGTGAGTAGCCAGTTGCGCCAGTTGCTCGCGCTCGGGCAGAGGGGTGCGTCCGGCGGGGCGAGTGAAGATGATGGTCTGCACCAGTTCCGGTACGGTCAGCTCGACGCCAAGGCGGGCAGCGAGCGCAAAGGCAGCAGTTACTCCCGGCACCACTTCGTAAGGAACGCCGGCTGCCTCCAGCGCGGCCATCTGTTCGTGGATTGCGCCGTAGAGAGCGGGATCGCCGCTGTGCAAGCGCACCGTCACCTGACCGGCCCGGGCTGCTTCTACCATCAGATTGACGATCTGGTCGAGATGCATGGTGACTGTGCCGAGAATACGCGCATCGGCGCGAGCATAAGCCGCCGGCAAGGCCGCATCGACCAGGCTATCGGCGTAGAGGATCAGATCGGCCTGCGCGAGTAGATCGCGCCCGCGCACCGTGATCAGATCAGGCGCGCCGGGGCCGGCGCCAACAAAGTAGACGGTTCCAGGAACAGCAAGATAGGTCATAACATCTCTCCACGACGGACAATCACCAGTGACAGGTAAGGGCGATGCTGCGGATCGAGTGCGCGCAGATCGCGGGTGATAAACTCGCCCTCCAGTCCCACTCTCTCAGCATAGAGGGCGTGGTCGAGCAGACCGGCCTGTTCAAGCGCAGTCACGATGGACGGCAAGACCGAACCGGCCTTCATCAACACTACCGTCGCAAACTCGGCGAGCAGACGTTGCAAGGCGGCGGCATCAGTCTCGTAGCTGGCCGGCAACACAATTAGCCGTTCATCGGCCAGAGCGAGTGGCAGACCACCGGCAGCAGCAGCGGCGGCAAATGAGGTGACGCCGGGAATGATCTTGACCGGGAGATCGGGCGCAAGCGTCCGCAATTCGCGCCAGAGGTAGACGAAGGTGCCGTAGAGCAGCGGATCGCCGAGCAAGAGGTAAACACCGCGCGGTCGTTCGCGTAGCCCGGCGGTCATGACCGCAGCGGCTGCCTGCCACGCCGGGCGCAATTGACCAGAGTCGCGCGTCATCGGCAGCGGCAGGGTGACGATGCGCTGACGGTCGTGATCGATCCACAGGTCGGCAATGCGTAGCGCAATGCTGCTGTCGCCGTCGCGATTCTGCGGGGCAAAGATGATGTCAGCAGCTTGCAAAGCGCGCAGACCTTTAAGCGTAATCAATTCGGGGTCACCGGGGCCGAGACCGATGACGGTCAATTCTGCATTCATAGCTGATCCGTTACGCTAACGACGCTTTCCTTACCCGGACGGGTTCGGAGGCGCGTCATCTTTCATCCACGTCACCACAAAAACCGGATTGAGCGCAACCAGGCGCAGATCGGTCTGGATCGGTACAGCCCGGTTGATCTGCACCTGCATGACTCGCGCTGTCGGCAAGAGCGCCAGCGCCTCGGTCAGATGACCGGTGAGCACGAGATTGAGCACCAGCCGTCCTCGCGGACGGAGCCGCTGCCGGGCCAGGGCAATGATCTCACGCAACCGGCCACCGCTACCGCCGACAAAGATCGCTGCCGGATCGGGCCAGTCAGAGCAGGCTTCGGGCGCTTCACCATGCGTCAGATGCAGATTTGGAGCCGGAAAGCGACTCAGATTGACGCGAATGTGCTCAATAAAGTTCGCCCGTCGCTCGACGGCGTAGACGCGCGCGGTTGGACAGGCGCGCGCCGCTTCGATTGCCACCGAACCACTGCCGGCGCCGATGTCCCAGAGCACTTCACCGGGCTGGAGTGCCAGTTCGGCCAGACTGAGCAGACGCACTTCGCGCTTGGTAATCTGGCCGGCCTCAGTGCTGAATACTTCATCAGGGAGACCAGGAGGAACAGGCCGCAGCGGATGCTCGTTCCAGACTACCAGTACATTGAGCGGATCGAACTCAGTCGCGAGGATGTCGGCGAGAGTTGCTGCTATCACGCGCTGGCGCGGCCCACCGAGCTGTTCGCACACAGCGCAACGACTGTTTGGCGCCAGTCCCGCTTCGATGAGCGCGCGGGCAATCACGGCTGGGGTTTGGATGCGGTCGGTGAGAATGGCTGCTTTGGTGGCGGTAAGCACAGTTGGAATGATTGCAGCTACTGGACGACCATGAGCGCTGAGCAGCACTGCATCGTGCCACGGCTCGGCCAATGCGGCAAAGGCGAGCTGGGCCGACGTTGGCGCGGGTAGAATTTCGAGAGCATCAGGAGGGAAAACCCGCCGTAAACTGACACCAATACCGTACCAGAGCGGATCGCCAGAAGCCAGCACGACCGCAGTGGCGCCGCTTTCCCAGACCTGTTGCAGACGAACCAGCGCCGGTTCGACACTGGACTCGATCACCAGCCGTTCGCCGGTAAACTCAGGGAAGGCAGCCAGATGGCGCTTCCCGCCAACCAGAAGATCGGCGTGAGCGATCCGCTCATAAAGGTGAGCCGGCAAACTATCTCGCCCGGCATCGGTCAGGCCAAGCACAAGAATGGAAGCCCGCGTCATCCTTCCTCCTCCGCGATTGCGTCAGTTTCGGGTAGCGGGTCGGTCACAATTCGTTCGATCAGCGGCGGCGGCGGCGTGGATGGGGCGACACGACCGGCGCTTTTGGTTGCAGCGCGCGCCAGCACAGTGCCGTCAAAATCGACCAAAATCACCTCTACATCCATTGCCCCACCCTGGGCAGTGATGAAACGCACACACTGCTCAAGCGCCAGTTCGACAATCCGCTGCAATGGGGCGCGTTGACCGGCGGCCTGACACAACTCAAGCACGTGGCGACCGGTATTGGCCTGAGCCACTGCCTGCACCAATTCGTCCGGCGCGCCTGTATCGCGACAGACCTGGGCCACAAAGGCAACATCGACCTGATTGCCGGCAACGTGGGTTTGCATATGTCCCTGAGCGGTTTTGATCATCTTGCCGATCATGCCGACAAACACGACTGCGGGAACGCCGTGGGCAACGCAGGTTTTGAGCGCATCGCCGGTAAAGACACTCAACTCGACAAAGGCAATCTCCGGCAATTCGGGAAATATGTGCATGGCAAATTTTTCGGAGCGCCCCCCGGTACAGAGAACAATTTTCGGCACACCGTTGCGCGCCGCCATTTCAACAGCCTGGATGACGCTGGCTCGCCAGGCTGCTGTGCTGTAGGGAAAGACCTTCCCGGTCGTACCGAGAATGCTGATCCCGCCGATGATGCCAAGACGAGGATTAAGAGTCTTTTGCGCGATTTGCGCGCCATTGGGCACGCTGATAATCACTTCCAGACCAGCCTGGCTGAGAAACGCTTCGCCACCGGGCGCGTATTCACGCGCGGCATCGGTCACGTTGGCGGTGATCTGCTGGCGCGGAACCGGGTTGATGGCCGGGCCGCCAACCGGTAAGCCCAGACCGGGCAGGGTCACCCGTCCTACGCCCTCGCCGCCTTCGAGATGAATACCTGGCGTTTCAACGATGCGCACCGTGGCACAAATCAGCGCGCCGTGAGTCACATCGGGATCATCACCAGCGTCTTTGCGCATGCAGCAATAGGCGCCGGTTGCGTCCAGGCGTTTCACGACCGGCGTCATAGTGGCGGTTTCGCCAATGGGCAAGGTGATGGTTACCTGTTCGGGCCATTCACCGCTGAACAACGCGATGGTAGCGGCTTTGGCCGCAGCAGCAGCATTGCTGCCGGTGGTGTAACCGGTGCGCGAACCGCGTTTGTTGCGAGGTGGAACCATATCAGCCATCTGGCTGCTCCGTTCTTGCATTGACAGGCACAGATTGCCGGTCTGGTTGCTGGCGGTATCACACGGCGCGATTATCCTCGCCGGCTGCCAGGCGCAACAGGGCATTGACAATCGCTGCCGCTACCGGCGAACCGCCCTTGCGACCGGCAGTAACGATCCAGGGTACATCAGTGCGCTCCATGAGCGCGGCTTTACTTTCAACCGTATTGACAAAGCCAACCGGCACGCCGATGATCAGCGCCGGTTGCGCGCCACTGTCGAGCAGGTGCAGTAACTCGAACAGAGCGGTTGGCGCGTTGCCAATCGCCACAATCGCGCCGGTCAAGAGAGCTTGCGCGCTGGCCCATCGCAACGCTGCCGCGCTCCGGGTAAGGCCGGTTGCGGCAGCCAGTTGACTGACCTCCGGTCGGTCATTGAAACAATGAACGCTGCCTCCGAGACGCTGAAGCCGCGCCTGATCGATGCCAGCGCGCGCCATCTGCACATCAGTAATGACGGAACAACCACGTTGCAAGGCTGCTCTGCCGGCTTCAATGGCGCCGGGACTGACGCGGGTAATAGCGGCAAACTCGAAATCAGCCGTGGTGTGAATGATGCGTTCCACGATAGCAGCCAGCGGTTGCGGTAACATCATTCCGCGTTCGGCCAGCTCGGCGCGGATGATCGTGAAGGACTGGGCCGCAATCTCGCTCCCGGCTGTAAATACAGGTGATCGTTCGCTCATAGGTTTAACCCCCGGCGCAATTGAGACGCGATCTGCGCCACACGCCGACCCAATGCCTGGGCCTGGATCAGATCGGCTTCGGTGATGGTACCGACCGCAGTGGCGCCGTAGTATGAACCGGCCTGCTCCATGAGTGGCGTCCACGGTAGACCGACAATGATCATGCCGCCGCCGAGCATCCAGTGCAGCACCGAGAGCAGGGTAAACTCGGTACCGGAATGGCGACCGGCGCTACTGGTGAAGGCTGCGCCAACTTTACCGGCCAAAGAACCCTCTTCCCAGAGGTCACCGGTAGTATCGAGCCACCGCTTGAGCGTCCCTTTGATGCCGGTCCAGTTTGGCGTGCCAATAATGATCCCATCCGCCTCAAGCAGATCGGCTTTGGTTGCCTGCCGGGGCAGACGCACTTTGACCACGACGCCGGGAACTGTCGCCGCGCCAGTAGCGATGGCCTGAGCTAGTTGGGCAACTTGATCGCCAGTGTCGTGCAAGATGAAGATCCGACAGGGGTTTTCAGTCATTGGCGGATGTGCTCCTTCCAGTAGTGATAGGTCTTGGCAACCGCAGTCACCACATTTTTGATCTCAGCTTCAAGCCGGAATTGTGGCCCGGCTGGTAGCAGCAAGAGGCGATCTTCGCGTCGCGCGCTGACATTTTCGACGATAATTGCGCGCAACAGCCAGATTGCCATCTCTTCGCTATCGCACACCAGCCCGATCCATCCCGGCGCGACATCAGTTTTGACCGGCAAGTCTGTTACCATCGTCAGCGCGCGAGTGAGTTCGGCAATTACGCGCTGATAGCCGTCGGGATCGGCCCGAATGGTCGCCGGATCGACCGGTTCCAGGAGCGTGCCACGGTGTGGTGGTCCACCGGCCAGGGCCAGCTCGCAGAAGGGATTATTGGGATCATCGCCACCCCAGACCCGATCCCAGGCTACCTGACCATGTTCGTCAAACACCAGCGGCGCGGCGGTCATAGGAGCCGCGCTGACCGGTTGTCCACCACGATAACGAGGCGGCAGTAGAGTAGCAAGCGGCGACGGCGACGCTTCGCCACGCAAGCCGTGTTCGTGATCGCTGCTCTGCGGACGACCAAAGTCGGCGGTAAAACCGGGAAAGAGACGACGGTATTTACAGACATCACAGTTGACCGCAACCTGTCCGGCAACGGCTTCGTGAAAGCGTTGCTCGATAGCGGCCAGGACACCTTCGTGCAGACCGAGATGATCGGTCAACAACAATTCACGGTCGGGATAGCGTTGGCGAGCAGTCTCCACCTGGCCGCGGATCCGCTGCAAAATCCGTCCGGTGAAGAGCAGGTAGGGGATCACAATCACCCGTCGCGCGCCGAGCGCGATACAGGCGTCGATAGTTTCAGGTACTCGCGGCGTCGTCACGCTGTAGAAGCCGTATAGCACCCGCGCATAGCCGCGGCCTTCCCACAACAGGCGAGCCATTCGGGCCACATCAGCGTTGCTATCAGGATCGCTGCTTCCGCGTCCGATCACCGCTAACGCTGTCTCGGCGCGCGGAAATGGAGGCGCAGCAGCTTCGACGGCGGCCAGTCGATCCGACAGGGCTTTGAGCAGGGGATATTGCACGCCCAACGGCGCGCTGTACTGAATGGTGAGGTCTGGCCAGCGGAGGCGGGCCTGACGCAGCGCCACCGGAATATCGTTTTTCTGGTGGCCAGCCGCGCCCAGCAACAACGGTAACGCCACGATCCGCTGATAGCCGGCGCGCGCGCATTGATCGATAGCCTGACCAATCGGCGGATCGGCCAGTTCGAGAAAGCAGGGTTGCACGAAGCAATCCAGTCTTTGCTGAACCATGGTGGCCAGTTGGTGGTATTCGGCTAATCCAGCAGCATCATCGGTGCCGTGACCGATCAGCAAGAGCGCAGTTGCGGTCATGATGCAGACCTCGATTCGGTTAAACGGGCCAATCCAAACAGGCAAATCAATCCGAACACCAGTATGGCGATGACGAGCCGACCCAACCGGCGCGCTTCGCCGATCATGGCAGCGTCAGGGATACGACGACCATCACCGAGGATATAATGATCGCGTTTGGTTAGTGTGGTATCCAGCGCGCCGGCCATCGCCGCCATTGGCCAACCGGCATTGGGGGAAGCGGTACGACCGGCATCGCGCCACATCACCGTCAGCGCTTGACTTCCACGCCGATACATCAGGTGCGCCGCGAGCGCAATCAGGATGGCAGTCAGGCGAGCCGGGAACAGATTGAAGGCATCGTCGCAGCGCGCAGCAGCTTTGCCCAAATGTTCGAAACGCTCGGTGCGATAGCCCCACATCGCATCAGCGGTATTGGTGAAGCGATAGAGATACATAGCCGGCAAACCTCCTGCCAGCAATGCCAGCAATGGCGCCACGACACTATCGCTCAAATTTTCGGCCAGCGACTCGATTGCCGCTCCGGCCACTTCAGCAGCGCTCAGATCGTCAGTTGGCCGGCTCACCAAATGCCAGGCCAGCAAGCGCCGCGCCGTAGCGAGATCGCCAGCGTTCAACGCCGTTTCCACCCCGGCCACTGCGCGATCGAGGCCGCGATAGGCCAGCAACAGGGAAGCGAGCGCCCCTTGAGCCAGTGGATGATGCGGCAGCAAGTTTACAACCCCGCTCAACAACCAGCCACTCGCCAGCCAGCCTGCGCCCCAGATCAGGCGAGCGCCCGGTTGCGATGGCGCTAGCCGTTCGCCAAACTGCAACCAGCGGCCCATGAACCCAACCGGATGCAATTGGCTGGGGGGATCACCCAACACGGTATCGATAGCCAGCGCGACAAGCGCAATTCCCGCTCGTCGCGCGAGGAGGGCGACGAACCGGCGTCCAGGTTGTGACAATGACGGCGCTCCGTGCATGGAGTTCACCTGCGATACAACGAACAATTACTCTAGCCATATCTCTGGCGGCGCGATCAGCGCGCGCAACGACGGATCGGCCCACACCTGCGCCGGCGGCGCTACCGCAGCAATCTGACCTTCCCGCAGCACAACCACCAGATCGGCCCAACATCGAGCCAGGGCCAGATCGTGGGTCGCCAGCAAAATGGTTGTCTCCTGCTCGACCAGACGATTGAACACCTGCAATACGTGGTGCCGCGCCCACAGATCCAGGCCCGACGTTGCTTCATCGACCAGGAGGCAGCGCGGACGCATCGCCAGCACGCCGGCCAGCGCCACCCGCGCCTTCTGACCACCACTGAGGGCATGTGTTGGCCGGTCGAGCAAATCGGTCACATCGCAGAGCGCAGCGGCCTCGATCACCGCATGATGCGCTTCTTCGGCGCTCAGACCTAGATTCAGCGGACCGAAGCTAATGTCCTGGCGAACGCTGGCGCTAAAGAGCTGGTCATCGGGTGATTGCATCACCAGGCCAACGCACTGGCGCAAGCGACGCAAACCCTGACGCGAATAGACGACCGGCGCGCCATCAAGGCGGATCGAACCACGCTGCGGGCGCAGGATACCGGCAGCAATCAACAAGAGGGTGCTTTTACCGGCGCCATTGCGCCCCAGCAGAACGATACGTTGACCGCGCTCAATATGTAGCGACACGTCTCGCAACGCCGGCGACGGACTGTCGGGGAATCGGTACGAAACCTCTTCCAGGGTCAACACGGCTGTCATACCAACCACCCGGCCAGCGTCAGGCTCATCACGATCAGGCCGGCAATCCACCACAAACGTCGATCAGCGACGTAGGTTAAGGGCAAGACCCGCAAATCACCGCTAAATCCGCGCGCGGTCAGAGCCAGTTCGAGCGCCTGGCTACGCCGGAACGCAGCGATAAACAACTGACTGCCCAGCAGCGCCGAACTGCGCATCGTCGCCCGCCACGAAGCATAGCCCAAACGAGCGGTTTGCGCGACGGTCATCTGTTCAAGGGTTTCGAGCAAGATGAAGATGGCGCGATACGTTAACATCATCAATTCGATCACCAATGCCGGCATGCGTAACCGGCGCAACAGTTCGATCAGATCGACCAGCGGCGTGGTCAAGATGAGAAAGTTCAAGGCAGACGCAGCGCCCAGCGTTCGGCTCAGCACATGCAACGCCGTCTGCAACGACTCATTGCTTACGCTAACCCAGATCGGCCCTAGCGATAATGCTAATTGCGCCTGATCGGGATACTCAAAGCCAATACTCACCACAAGACCGATGACTGAGAGCGCCAGAAAGACACTCTCAGCCCCCAAAACTGTCACGACAATGCGCATCGGTATGCGCCCATAACCAACAGTCATTCCAACCATCCAGAGCAGTGCCATCAGTCCGACAATTGGTCGATCAAGCGCGACACAGAGCAGAATCACGCCGAGAGCAATCCCGCCCTTTTGCGCTGGATCGACCGCGCGCAATCGATTGGCAAAGGCGTAACGATCAATCACGCGCAGCATGGTTCACCGATCGCGCCGCTGTCGGCGACCGTGTTGCCAGCCGAAAAAGTAGCCGATAAAACCCGCCCCCAGGCCAGCTTGCAACGCAAACAACAGGCTTTCGGTTTCGCCGCCTGGCGGTTCAAACAACGGCGCAAACCATGGCTCATAATCGGGAGCAATCTCGAGAACAGCCTCTTCGGCTGCAACGTCGGCGCCACCAAACTCAGTATCCCGGATGAGCATGATCGGCGCTATCGCCAATCCAATCACGACCAGCCAGAGCGTGACAATCAGCGGCCAGCGTAACGGTTTTGCATTCATGATCGCACACCCTTGATCTCAAGCGCTTGCAGCTCAGCGGCAGCGCTGGTTTGCAGCGCGTTCATCACCAATACGGTCAAAATTCCTTCGCTGATCGCCAGCGGAATTTGCGTCACAGCAAAGATGGCGCCAAACTTGACGAACGAAGCAGCAATCCCTCCCACCGGATCGGGATGAGCCAGCGCTAACTGGAGGGAAGTCATAACGTAGGTAGCCAGATCGGCCAGCGCCGCAGCCAGAAAGACGGTCAGCCAGAACGACGCGCGTCCAACCAGACCCCGCCAGATCAACCAGGCTACAAAGGGGCCGACCACCGCCATGCTGAACGCATTCGCTCCCAACGTGGTCAGGCCGCCGTGGGCGATGAGCAGGGCCTGAAAGAGCAGGACGATTGAACCAAGCACGCTCATCACCCATGGCCCAAACAGGATCGCGCCCAGACCGGTGCCGGTTGGGTGACTGCTCGAACCGGTGACGCTGGGCAGTTTCAGCGCGCTCAACACGAAGGTGAAGGCAGCGGCAAAGCCAAGCAATAGCCGCGCTTCCGGCTTCTCGCGCGCAATCCGTTGAATCTGGCGAAAACCCACGATCCAGAAGGGAATAGTGACGGCAAACCAGAAGAGCGCCCATAGCGGTGGCAGGAACCCTTCCATGATGTGCATGGCATAAGCGGGCCGCGCCTCGAATGTGATCAGGAGTATCGCGCCAAGGATGACAATAAGCCAGCGCCGTTTCATAATCACCTCATGTCATCAACTGCACTACGGCCAGACATTGCGATTGCCCAACCTGTCGTTACTCACTGTGCTTCTCAGACACACCTGCCTCGGCGAAGGTTGCCATCTCATCTAACACCTTGCAGGCGGCCTGGCAGATCGACATCGCCAGCACTGCGCCCGTGCCTTCCCCGAGTCGCATGTTGAGATCGAGCAGCGGTTGCAGATCGAGGTGACTGAAGACCGCAGCGTGGCCGCGCTCAACCGAGCGATGACCGGCGATCATGTAGGGTATCGCTGCCGGCGCCAGAGTTGCCGCAATTAGCGCTGCGGAGCCGGCGATAAATCCATCGATCACGATCGGTACTCGTCGGGCAGCCGCGCCCAGAATCACACCGGCCAGACCACCAATCTCTAACCCACCCACTTTTGCCAGCACGTCAATGCCATCGCGCGGGTTTGGTTGGTGTAACGCCAGGGCCTGCTCGATCACGGTAATTTTGCGAGCCAGGCCGGTATCATCGATACCGGTACCGCGACCGGTCACTTCCGACGCCGGTCGCCCGGTAATGGCTGCCACTACTGCGCTCGCCGCTGTCGTGTTGGCAATACCCATCTCACCGGTAGCCAGAAGATCGGCGCCGCTATCGATGGCTTCGTTGGCGCAGGCAATACCAACTTCAATTGCCTGCTGGGCCAGTTCCCGGCTCATTGCCGGCTCCTGGCTAAAATCGGCAGTACCATAGGCCAGCTTGCGGCTGACCAGTTCGGGATGTGACGGCAGATCGGCAGCCACGCCGATGTCAACCACAATCACCCGAGCGCCGACATGGCGGGCGAGCACGTTGATTGCTGCGCCACCGCGCAGAAAGTTCAAAACCATTTGCGGCGTTACTTCAGCGGGAAAGGCGCTCACACCCTGACGGGCCACGCCGTGATCAGCAGCCATCACAATCACCGCCGGATTTGTCAGGCGCGGTCGCTCACGCCCGGTGATGCCGGCAATGCGAATCGAGAGTTCTTCCAACCGTCCGAGCGAACCGGCAGGTTTGGTCAGCGTATCCTGGCGACGACGCGCTGCCGCTGCTGACTGATCGACGAGCGGTCCGATCTGATCGATCGTCTGTTTGAGTAACGTCATTGGTTGCTCCTTTCTCATCACGCTACCGCGATAACGGATTGGATGAATGCTATTGAGAATACAATCCTTCCCGCTGTTCTTCCCCCCAGGCCAGCACTGCATCGATAGCGGCCTGAGCTTCAGCCGAGGGTTCGCGCCACATCCCGCGTCCGATCGCCTCGTTTAAGCGTTCAGCGATCGCCTGCAAGGCCCAGGGGTTGACCTCTTGCAGCCATTGCTGCACTTCAGGATCGCGCAGGTAACGCTCGGTGACCTGTTCGTACATCCAGTCGGCCAGCACCTGAGCGGTGGCATCGTAGCCGAAGAGGTAATCGACGGTGGCCGCCAGTTCAAGGCCGCCTTTGTAACCGTGCCGACGCATACTGGCAATCCACTTCGGATTGACCACGCGAGCGCGAAACACTCGCCGCGCCTCTTCACGCAGATCACGGGTGCGTGGGCGGGCAGGATCGCTGCTGTCGCCAAAGTAGCGCGCAGGATTGCGCCCGCTCAGGGCGCGAATGGCGGCAATCATGCCGCCGTGAAACTGGAAGTAGTCATCACTATCGAAGATGTCGTGCTCGCGGTTGTCTTGATTTTTGGTCGCTACCTGCACCGTCGATAACGCCGCAGCAAAAGCCTGTTCTGCCGGCACACCCTGTTCGGTAGCGGTGTAAGCGTAACCACCCCATTTCAGGTAGACCCGGGCCAGATCGGCATCACCTGTCCAGTTTTGGCCATCGATCAGTGGCAACATCCCGGCGCCGTAACTCCCCGGCGGGCTGCCGAAGATGCGGTACGCCGCTTCACGTTGGGCAGTTTCGTCATCCAGCCCGCTCGCAACCAGTGACTGAGCGGTCGTCAGCGCATGCTTGCGGGGGAAGTTGTGCGTGAGTGGCTCGTCGAGCGCAATCACTGCCTGTACCGCCTGATCGATTAACTCGATCAAATGGGGGAAAGCATCGCGGAAGAAACCGCTAATCCGGCATACCACATCGATCCGGGGACGACCAAGTTCGGCGAGAGGGATGATCTCAAAGCCGATGACTCGCCGGTTCTCCCGTTGCCAGCGCGGGCGAACACCCAGTAAAGCCATCACCTGGGCCACATCATCACCGGCAGTGCGAATGAGGCTGGTACCCCAGATGCTGATACCAACGCTTTCGGGGAAGGTACCGTACTCACGGCGATAACGCTGGATCAGATCGCGCGCCAACCCCTGACCGGTCTCCCAGGCAGCGATGCTCGGTATGCTGCGTGGATCGAGGCTGTAGAAGTTGCGACCGGTCGGCAACACGTGCGCCATACCGCGGGTTGGCGCGCCACTCGGCCCCGGCGGCACAAACTGGCCGGCCAGCGCAGCCAGCAGATGCGCGATTTCAGCCGTGGCGCTCTGGCGTAGCTTCGGCACAATCCAGTCACAGGCGAACTGTAACGCAGTGGCGACTGGCTCTGTATGGTGAGCCGCCGGCAGATGATGCGAGATAATCGCTGCCACAGCATCGACAGACCAGTCAGCATCGTTAAGCCGGCTCAATAGTTGCCGGCAAAGATTTTCTACATGCTCGATGAGATCGGCATTGGTCAGGAAACGGGTATCGCCGAGTCGTCGTCGTCCCGGCTGTTCCTGGAGGGCGCGCCAGTCTTCCCCCAACGCTGTCGCCACTGCCGCCGGCAAAGACGGCGCGGCCAAATTGGGCAACCGCAAGAGATGGTAGACCAGATCGACCAGTTGCGTTCCTGACGGTAAAGTTCCCAAAATATGCAGGCCATCACGAATCTGCGCGCCGGTCAATTCGCACAAATAACCTTCAATGTCTTCGAGCAAGTGAGCAACCTCGCGCCCTTCTAGCTCAGCCAGCACTGTAGGCGTACCATCTTCGAGCACACTGCCATCCCACTCGTGGCGATGGTCTCCGTGATCGGCCTGCAAGATGTAGCGCAGATCATCGGCCAACTTACTGCGCTGTAACACCTCCCAAATCTGGCGCTGCAACAGTGGCAGCTTGCCCGGATCAAGCCGCTCCATCCGATAATATTCGTCAACCAGTTGGGCCAGCTCGGCCAGGTCACCATACGCACCGGCGCTGGTCATCGGCGGAGTAAGGTGATCAACGATCACTGCATGGGCGCGACGTTTCGCCTGTGTGCCCTCGCCGGGATCGTTGATGATGAAGGGATAGATGAGCGGGAGATCGCCCAGGAAGGGATCAGGAAAGCAGATCGCGCTCAGTCCAACGCCTTTGCCGGGTAGCCATTCGAGCGTGCCGTGCTTGCCCAGATGGATAATGGCGTCGGCCTGCCATTCATCGCGCAACCAGCGGTACAGGGCATAGTAGTTGTGCGGCGGCGGCAGATCGGGCCGATGGTAGATTGCATTGGGATCCATGTCGTAGCCACGGGGTGGTTGCAGCGCAACAAAGACGTTACCGAACTCAAGTCCGGCCAGCGCCAGGGTATCTTGATGAACGTATGCGCTCCCCGGAGGCGGCCCCCACTGGCGGATCATCGCTTCTTGCAGGGCTGATGGCAACCCGGCAAACCAGCGCCGGTAGGTGGCAACGGAGACACGATACGCCTGAGCCAATTGCTCGCTGGTCAACCACGTCTCATCATACGAACAGCGAGCCACAAGATCGGCAATTAATTGTTCACCGGTTTCCGGCACTTCGCCAATCGTGTAACCGGCTTCGCGCAAGGCAGCCAACAAGCGTAGCAGCGAGGCCGGCGCGTCGAGACCAACTGCGTTGCCGATCCGTTGCGCTTTGGCGCTACTATTAGTCAGGATCACAGCAATGCGTTTATCGGAATTTGGCTTACGTCGCAACTGCGCGAGACGCCAGACCAGACCGGCCAGGCGTTCGATCCGTTCTGGATCGGGCAACGAGCGCGCTGCGCTATCGCCCGCCTGTTCCTTGAATGCCACCGGCACGCCGATGATGCGACCATCAAGTTCAGGCAGAGCAACGTTCATTGCTGTGTCGAGTGGCCCTAAGCCCCGACCATCACGCTGCCATGATTCTCGATCGGTACTGCTGACCAGTGCCTGAACGACCGGCGCATTGAACCGGCTGAATGGGTGTGGATCACCGTCACCGATTGCAAAACTGAGTGTCGAGATCACCACATCGACCGGCCCGGCCTGATTGATCAGGTTGAGCGCGACCGGCACGCCTTCGGCATCGGTTTCTTTGAGCGAATGGGTGTAGACAGCGCGCGCCTGTAGACCACGGGCCTGCAACCCGTTGATCAATGCATCAATGAAGGCGGTATTACCGCCAAGCAAATGAGCGCGGTAGAAGAGCACGCCAACCGTTGACGCCGCACCTGCGGCAACCTCGGGGTTCTCTTGCGCTGCCTGTCGCCTGCGCCGCGGACGTGGCGGAACGTAGAGGCCGTGGAGTGGCAACTCAACCGGCGGATCGTAGCCCCAACCGCTGACCAGCAGGTGATCGCTGAGACATTGCAGGCCGTTGGCAAGATTGACCGCGCCGCCGGCCCGAAAGTAGGCGCTAGCCAGCATTGCCAGCGGCACCCCCACCGTCGAACGCGCCATCAGTTCCGGATCAACCTGCTCAACTGCCGGCAGGCAGAGCAGAAAACCACCGGTTGCCGCAGCCCACTGTTGTAACCGCTCCAGTCCGTATGCAAACGCTGCCGGACTATGCAACCGCGCGACGACAACAGCGGCATCGGGCAAGTACACCTCGAGCAAACGATCAATCGCCGCCGGTTCAGTGACCCGCCCTACATGAGCCATTCGCACCGGCGCAAAACCCTCTGGCAACAGCGTGACAGCCTGCTCGAGCGCCAGCAGATCGGTATCCGCCTGACTCAAGACCAGGAACCCATTGCCGACAACGGCAGGGATGGCCTTCGTTCCTTCCGCCAGCGCGCCGCTCCCATCCCAGGCAAACCCGTTGAACAG
The DNA here is from genome assembly GCF_937129525.1 of uncultured Chloroflexus sp. Lineage (GTDB taxonomy): Bacteria > Chloroflexota > Chloroflexia > Chloroflexales > Chloroflexaceae > Chloroflexus. The sequence goes on from NZ_CAKZNK010000023.1 coordinate 24,928, forward strand.
ATGGGGAATGAGCGGCGGCGGCGGCGCCAGTGGCCGGTCGGTAGCGAGCAGCGCTTCGATAAAATCGTACAGAATTGGAATGAGGGCCGGATCGTTGAGTGAGTGGAACCAGTAGGGTCGGCCATCCATCAAGAGGAGGGCGACATTGGCGAGCGGACATGGCCCCAGACACCCACCCTGGCTCAGGTGAACACGGTTACGGAGCCGACGCCGTCCCCATTCAGTATGGTACAGATCGGTTGGAACCGGCGCAAATCCGCGTTCGGTGTGGCCGCAACAACAGCCAGTGGCACAGACAATCAGCATCCCGCGCCGGGCGCCGGCATTGACCATACGGCCATCGAGACGCTGCACCATATTGCGCTTGAGCGATTCTGCCATTGCGCCTCACCTCACTGCATTCAGGCTGCGGCTCTCAATATTCGATCCCCGGCTGGGCGCGAATGCCCTGATCGTTAAACGGGTGTTTGACTTCGCGCATCTCGGTGACCAGATCGGCATATGCAATCAACTCAGGCGGCGCATAGCGACCGGTGATAATCAGATGCAGCATTGGCGGCTTGTGGGCCTTCAACCAGGCCACCACCTCAGCGGTAGAAACCCACCCATAATGCATCACATAGGTAAACTCATCGAGCAAGAAGACATCGTAATCACCGCTGACAATGCGCTCTTTTGCCACCTCCCAGCCGTGCAGCGCCCGCGCCTGCGTCTCATCGAGGTTGCGACTCGTCCAGGTAAAGCCATCGCCAAGCGGCGTAAGTGTGATCCCCATCCGTTCGAGCGCGCGCAATTCGCCGAATTTTGCCTGTTCGTGCTTGATGAACTGCACGCCACCCACGCGCATATTGCGCCCCCAGGCTCGCAACAGAATGCCAAGGGCAGCCGTCGTTTTGCCCTTGCCATTTCCGGTATTGACAATCACCAACCCCTTTGGTCGATGGCTGGCCCGCACAGCCTGCCGACGGGCTTCGGCTTCCGGCGACGATCCTGGCCCGCCTGGCGTGGTAGCTTCATCAGACACAGCTAACTCCTTCCGCTGACATATAAACAAAAACCCCGACCTTCTGTTGCCGGTCGGGGTTATGTAACGATGACGCAGTAGCAAGCAATGCTGGCGCGCCCCGTTCATCCTCCTTGGCTCGAGAAGGGCTGAACGAACATCACATCGCGGCAGGCGTCCTGGCTTCCGGTCACAAATGACCGGTTACAGTTGCGGCACAGCGCTGGACTTACACCAGCTTCCACCTTTACGCCCTGGCATCCGGGCCTGCGGGTCACCGCGATGGTTCATATACTGGCAATGTGCAGAACGTGACGTATTATAGCACAATGTTGAGACAACTGTCGATTCGTTACCGGCGTGAAGCGGTGCGTTAGCGCGGAATGTGCTCGCGTCTAGCCCTCGCTGCTCACTCCCGTAAGGGAAAGAGACGATACTTCTCTCTGCCGGAGAAACGGAAACGGCTGGTCATGTCTCGCCATAGGTTTGAGACATGACCGCACAGCCGCAAGCAATCTATTTCAAGAACAGGTGGTAAGCCGGATTATCGCTCTGCTCGCGATACGGATAACCCAGGCGGCTCAACGAAGCATAGAACCGATCGAGATCGGCATCTGGCACTTGAATCCCGGCCAGCACACGCCCGTGAGCGCTACCGTGATTGCGGTAGTGGAACAGGCTGATATTCCACGACGCATCGAGCGACTCGAGAAATTGAAGCAATGCGCCTGGCCGTTCAGGAAACTCGAAGGAGAAGAGACGTTCATCGACAGCTTCGGGCGCCCGTCCACCAACCATATGGCGCAGATGGATAATCGCCAGTTCGTCATTGGTAAGATCGACCACAGTATAACCGGCGTTGCGCATCCGCTCGGCCAGCTCGTGGCGCTGACGGGCATCGGTCAGTTGCACGCCAACAAAGACATTGGCGTCAGGACGCGGCGCGTAGCGATAATTGAATTCGGTGATATTGTGCGGCCCGATCACGCGGCAAAATTGCTTGAACGAACCGGGCTGTTCGGGAATTGTCACTGCAAAGAGCGCCTCGCGCCGCTCGCCGATCTCGGCCCGTTCGGCAACGTGACGCAGGCGATCAAAATTCATGTTTGCGCCACACGTCAACGCGACTGCGGGCAGATCGGCGCCACGCTCGGCAATGTAGCGCTTCAATCCGGCCACCGCCAGCGCCCCTGCCGGCTCCATAATCGCGCGGGTATCTTCAAACACATCTTTGATGGCCGCGCACACCTCATCGGTAGTAACGCGCACGAAGTCATCAACGTACCGTTGCACGATGGCAAAGGTGTGTTCGCCAACGCGCCGCACCGCCACGCCATCGACAAAGATACCGACCTGATCGAGCGTCACCCGATAGCCGGCGCGGACACTCTGATACATGGCGTCAGAGTCATCTGGCTCAACGGCAATGATTTCGATATTGGGATTGATACTCTTGAGAAAGATCGCAATCCCGGCAATCAAACCGCCACCGCCAACCGGGACAAAGACCCGATAGCGTTCGGCGCGCATCTGTTGGGAAATCTCCAGGCCAATCGTGCCTTGTCCGGCAATCACCAGGGGATCGTCGTAAGGATGAATAAACGTCAAACCCAGCTCTTGTTGCAACCGATACGCATGCGCCTCGGCATCGCTATAGCTGTCGCCGTAGAGCACCACTTCGGCATTGCGCCGACGGCAGGCAGCCACCTTGATCTCGGGTGTGGTCACCGGCATCACAATGGTAGTACGGATACCCAACTGCTGGCCGGAATAGGCCACACCCTGAGCGTGATTGCCGGCAGAAGCGGTAATCACGCCGCGTTCCTTTTCAGCCGGACTAAGATGCGCCATGCGGTTGTAGGCGCCGCGCAGCTTAAACGAGAAGATCGGCAACAAATCTTCGCGCTTAAAAAAGATCGGCAACCCTAGCCGGGCGCTGAGCAATGGCGCCGGCTGCAACGGCGTCTCTTGTACCACATCATAAACCCGACTGGTCAGAATGCGTTGCACATACGTAAAATCAGGATTCGGCATACGTTGAAAGCTCCTTTGCGCCACAAACAAGATTGCGCCCTCGGCGTTTCGCCAGATAGAGGGCCTGGTCAGCGTCGGCAATGAGCCGCGCCGGATCGGTATGCAATTGCGATTGAAAGGTTGCCACGCCAATGCTCAACGTCAGGCTGAGCAATCGTCCATCAATTGCCATCGGTGTGGTGGCAATGAGGAGACGAAGGCGATCGGCGACCTGTAAAGCGGCTTCGTAATCAGTTTCCGGCAAAATCAGACTAAACTCTTCACCGCCATAGCGAGCCAGCGTATCGATGTCACGCAGATGTCGGCGACAGCATTGCGCTATTTCGCGCAAGACCCAATCTCCCACCAGATGGCCGTGGGTATCATTCACCAGTTTAAAGTGGTCAAGGTCAATAATAGCGACGCTCAACGGGTGCTGATAACGGCGCGTGCGTTCCATCTCCTGGTGCAGCAAATGGAGAAACTGGCGCCGGTTGACCAATTCGGTGAGCGTATCGGTAATGGCCAGCGATTGCAGGTGAGCGAAGCGCAGCGCATTGTGCAGGGCCACCGCCACGGTAGAGGCAAGCATTTCCAGCGCGCTTAAATCATTCGTCGTGTAGGCATCACGCCGGTCGCTTGCCACCACCAGCGCACCAATGATCCGATCGGCCACAATGAGCGGCGTAGCCAGCAACGATCCCCGCGTCAGATCGCCATCGATTTCAGGATCCGGCAACGCTGTCGGTTCGGGCAACGACTGCGCGCCAGACAACCGCAACGAGACCCCTACCCGCAAAACATACCCGGCAACCCCTTTGGCAATCGACTCTCGTCGCGTCGGATGTTGACCTGCTGGGGCAATCAGATAAACATACTCGAACGTCTGATGGTCAACCGGTAGCGCAATAGCAAATCTGACGTGATCGACCAGCTTGCTGACGGCGCGATGAATGGCCTGATAGAGTTGGGCAAGATCGAGGGTAGCGCCAATCTCAACGCTGGCCCGGTAGAGTGCGTAACGCTGATCAGCATTGCGGATAGCGCGCTGATACATGCGGGCGCTCTGCAAAGCAATCGCGGTCTGGCGCGCAATTGCCTGCAAGAGATCGCGATCCCGTTCCTGAAACGGTTCATCGCGCATGCGATAGAGGGCCAGAATACCTAACGGTGTGTTGCCATGCTTGATCGGCGTTGCCAGCAACGAACGCACGCCAGCTCGCACCAGTTCAGGCAAGACATGCGACTGAGCGGCATAGTCGGCAATCAGCAGCGATCGATTCTGATTGATGATCTGCCACATCAGCCCTTTCCGCTCACCGGTCACCGGCGAGATCAGATCAACCGGCAAATTCACCAGATGGCCGGGCAAGAGCCGGTCGCGATCAGGATCGTAGATCGGCAGAGCGCCGGCATCAGCATCAAGCAGATCCATTGCGAACCGCACAACCTGTTCCAGCACATGCTCGATCTCAAGCTTACTCGCAATGGCCAGTGCCATCTCGCCGAGTCGTCGATCAGACAGCAACTCAGTTGGTTGCCAAAAAACCAGGAGCATTCCTAGCAGTTCACCCGCCTGATGCCAGAGCAGTTCACGTTGTACCACGTACCGTTGCCCGTTAAGAAAGACCTCAGAGACTTCGGTTGCGTGAACCAGATCGGCCAGCAGCGGTTTCACCGATGGCAGCAACGGATGGCTGGTATGGCTTACCGCCAATACGTTCGTATCGAGCGAAACCAGCAGCGAAAGGACGGGTGAATGCGACAGATCGCCAATCATACCAACCACCGGTCAGGCGGTGTAGCTACGGGTTACGCCAAGATTTCGGCAGCGACGCTAATCACCCGCTCAATATGCGTCGCCTCGATCCCATAGTGAGTGACAGCGCGAATGCTGGTACTACTCATACTTCCCATAAGAATGCCATGGGTGCGCAAGGCTGCCAGAAATTCAGATACGCTCAGGCGCGGATGCGCCAGATCAAAACGAACGATATTCGTCTGCACGCGATTGAGATCGATCTGTATACCGGGCAATTCGGCCAACCCGGCAGCCAGGCGTCGGGCATGCACGTGGTCTTCAGCCAGCCTATCAACCATTTCGTTGAGCGCAACGATACCAGCGGCAGCAATCACGCCGGCCTGCCGCATCCCGCCACCGAGCTGCTTCCGAACCCGGCGCACGCGGGCAATCACATCTGCCGGCCCGGCGACCAGCGAACCGATCGGCGCAGAGAGACCTTTTGAGAGGCAGAACATCACTGTATCGACGTGGGCGGTCAAGGCGGTAACCGGCACGCCGAGCGCAATGGCGGCATTAAAGATGCGCGCGCCATCGAGATGCAGCGGCAAGCCATGGGACTGCGCCAGCTCGCGCACTTGAGCCAGATAGTCAGGACTCAAGACGACCCCACCACAACGATTATGGGTGTTCTCGAGGCAGATGACGCCGGGAGGAGCAAAATGGCTATCATCAATGCGCGTTGCTGCGTCTGCCAGCAGATCGAGATCGATCCGACCATCGGCAGCCGTCGGCAGCGGGTGGTAGATCAAGCCACCGAGCGCACTGGCGCCGCCAGCTTCGTAATTGTAGATGTGGCTCTCATTGCCGAGGATCACGCGCTGACCGCGCTGACAATGGGTAAGCAGCGCGGACAGATTGCCCATCGTGCCACTGGGCACCAGCACCGCTGCTTCTTTGCCGACCCGTTCGGCAGCGAGGCGCTCGAGCGCATTGACCGTCGGATCTTCGCCGTACACATCATCACCCAGCGCAGCGTGAGCCATTGCAGCGCGCATCGTCGGCGAAGGCAGAGTCACCGTATCACTGCGCAGATCGATCCGATCATCCAGCGTATCGGTGACCGGCAAAACATAGCCTTGCATAGTGGAAACATTCCTCCATTGCCCGCAGTTCAGTTACGTTGAGCCATTATAGCACGCTTGCCATAACTGACGTTGCATAGCACATCAGCAAGCGAGCGCTAGCGCGACCTGGCGTTTCTGGTGTCAGCGCGAGCGCAGAATCACCAACGACATCACAGGCTGCGCGCTGCGTCTCTATATCCTTCTCAGGCAACACTCTCGCTCTCTTTTGTCGGCGCAGACTGCTGATGAACCGCCGAAGCGTATGGCGTGCCCGCTCGCCTTTTTCAGTGCGAAAAGCGGTAACCGCCCACGCTCTGGCAACTGCGGTTACTGCACACTCGCGCATGGACACAGAGGAGACACGATGATAGAGCGCGCATCGATACCTTATCGGCAATTGATTACCTGAAAACCATTAACAGAATGGTTATCCCGCAACTCATGCAAAAAACTGCCCACCTTTGAAAACCCGATTTGCAGGAATCAAGGCCAGGAAAAACCCTTTCTAACCAGCTATTCGCCCGATCTTTACCAAACGCAAAGATTTTGCACAAACATTGTCTATATTCCATTTTGTTGACTCTCATGCTACAATTTGTTTGAACGTTCGTAGTTTTGATTCAGCACTACACATTCCGGCTCAATCAAGTGTGGCAATAACCTCCTGGCAAGCACTCATTCTTTGTGAACGTAGTTCCAAGTTTGGACTACATCGTAGCTAGAGGAGAACGACGTGCTTGAGATCTCGCAGCACAAAGCTCAACTGCGCGAGTATTTCAACGGTTTGGGCTTTGAGCGCTGGTCAGCCATCTACGGCAACGCCCCGTTGTCGCTTGTTCGTCAAAGCATTCGCGAAGGCCACAACCGCATGTTAGCAGTCGCCGATGCATGGCTGGATGATCAACCACCGCCAACTACTGCGCTCGATGTCGGCTGTGGGGTCGGTCTGTTCAGTCTGATGCTGGCCCGCCGTGGCTATCGAGTGCGCGCCGCCGACATCGCGCCACAAATGGTGGCAGCCACCCAGCGTGCTGCCGCTGAGGCCGGCCTGGCCGACCGGATCGAGTGCATCGAGGCCGATATTGAATCGCTGCGCGAACCGGCGCAGGTGGTGGCCTGCTTTGATGTGCTGATCCACTACCCGCAGCCGGCATTTGGCCAGCTTTGCACCCATCTCGCGGCTCTGACCGGCCACACCTTGCTCATGACATACGCGCCATACAGCACATTGCTCGCCGCTTTGCACCGGATCGGTGGCTGGTTTCCCCACAGTCAACGGCGCACCGAAATTCAGATGATTCGCGACCAGGAAGTGGCGGAAATACTGGCTCGCGCCGGTTTGCGAGTGCAACGAAGCCAGCCGATCCGTAGCAGGTTTTATCACGTTACGCTGATCGAGGCCCGACGGGCCTGATTTGATAAGGTCGTAGTTCAGAAACGAGACTACAAGGAGCGAGGCATGCGACGATTGTTAGCTGTAATGGCCCTTGGCGCAGCCTTCTTCGCGCTGCACAAGTGGTACAACCGCGAGGTTTTGCTGGAGGGTGAGGGGTTTGTTCGCTTGCAGAGCGAACATGAGCATTTCCACTTCCACGTTGATTTGCCCCCCGGTATGGAGATTCAGCCCGGCGATACGCTTGAGATCATGCACCTGCCACCGACCGAAGACGGTCGCACGAATGGCGAGATCTGCTACCGCAGCCCCATCCGGCTGTACAAAGCGAGCTGGTTGCGCCGTTTCCTGACCAAGAAGAGCAGTCTCGTAGAGATCAACGAGCTGGTGGAACATCCGTAACAGAGGCTGATGAGCAGGCGTGAATCCGGTATTCAGACTGGAATTTCCAAATCGCAAAGGAGCGTAACGATGTTCTGGATCAGCCCGTTGATGATGGAAATGCCCGGCGAGTTTAGCCGCACCACTCGCCATGCGCTCAAGGAGGCCATTCTCTCGCCTCGCTTCTACACCACCGATTTCAAGGCTATCGATAAGCTCGAGATCGATCGCAACGGTCTGCGCGACGAGTTTGACTGGATCCGCGACGAGTTCGCTTACGACTACAACCGCACCCACTTCCGGCGAACCGATGAGTTCTTGCAGAATTTCGATGATATGCCTGAGCGCGATGCGTTCATCGATTTTCTCGAGCGCTCATGCACGGCTGAATTTAGCGGTTGTCTGCTCTATGCCGAAATGGTTAAGCATCTGCACGATCCGACCATGAAGGCGATTTTCAAGTATATGAGCCGCGATGAGGGACGCCACGCCGGCTTCCTCAATCGCACGATGGCCGACTTGAATGTCGCGCTCGATCTGACCGTCTTGCAGAAGCGCAAGAAATATACCTATTTCCAGCCCAAGTTTATCTTCTACTCGGTTTATCTCTCTGAGAAGATCGGTTACTCGCGCTACATCCACATTTATCGTCATCTTGAACAGAATCCGCAGTACTGCATTCACCCGATCTTTAAGTGGTTTGAGCAGTGGTGCAATGACGAGTACCGCCACGGTGAATTCTTCGCTTTGTTGATGCGCTCGCAACCCGAAATGCTGCGCGGCGCGAATTTGCGCTGGATCCGGTTCTTCCTGCTCGCGGTGTACGCGACGATGTACCTGAACGACGCGCGTCGGGCCAATTTCTACGCCGCTCTCGGGCTGCACTGGCGCGATTACGATCAGAAGGTTATCCGACTCTGCAACGATATTTCTACCCAGGTCTACCCTGAAACGATGAACCTCGACGACCCACGCTTCTTTGGTTACATGGATAAGCTGGTCGAATACGACCGCAAGCTGCGAGAATTAGAGGGGCGCAATGATCCTGTGGCACTGGCTCAGTCAGCTCGCCTGAAAGCGGCGATTGCGCTGCGGCTGCTGGCTATCTACCGTCTGCCAACCCGCAAGACAACCGAAGCGATCCGCTGGAAGGGGTTGCCTGGCTTCCCCAACTACCCCGGTCCTAACCGGACACCGCGGGTCGCCGCAGCCGACTAGTAGCAACGGCGCAGAGATGTTTGCGGCAATCCAATGAACCGGTAGCTATCGCTGTATTTGGGGTAATTGCTGCGCGCGTGAGCGATCTCACGCGATGAAAGCAACTCCAGCATGACAATTCTAACCCGATTGGCTCCGGCGGCAGGAGCAGTTCCTGCCGCCTTGGGTTCGCGTTCACTGAGAAACGGTTTAGCCCAGCACGAGTGGTGAGGAACGCCAATGCATTTCGTGGTGCTAACCATCGACGGCAATCATCGTCCGGCATTACTGGCGGCTGCAGATCGCCTGCGGCGCGAGCACAAGGTTACGCTGAGTCTGGCGGTGTACGACGCAACGATGTTGCGCGATGCAGCGGGATGGGCACAGCTCGATCGCGATTTAGCCAAAGCCGATTTTATCTTTGGCGCGCGTCTGTTCAGCGAGGATCTGGTGCGACCGCTCATCGGCCGGCTGGCTCGTTGCGAACAACCTACGCTGATCATCACCTCCAACCCGGCTTTGATCCGTTGCACGCGGATCGGTGGCTTTTCGCTGCGCCGCGAGAGTGAGACTGAGCCGGGCCCACTGCGACGCTGGGTTCAGAAACTTCGTCCACAGGGTGGGGCCGGTGAAGCTCGCCGCCAACTGGCGATTTTGCGTAACCTCAGTAAGGTGCTAAAGGTTATTCCCGGCACCTCGCGCGATCTTTATACGTATATCACCAGTCATCAGTACTGGCTGAATGCTTCGCCTGAAAACCTTTACCGCCTGCTTTGCGTCTTGATCAGTCGTTATGGTCCGCAACCACGGCCCAAATTGCCACAGCTCGATCCGCTATCCTATCCTGATACCGCCATCTATCACCCCGATGCGCCTGAGCTATTCGCTTCGTTACAAGATTACCGGCGCTGGCGCGGCAAGCGGATTCCCGGCGGCGGGAAGGTCGGGATTCTGACCCTGCGCACGGTGGTGTTGAGCGGCAATACGTCACATCTCGAAGCGCTGGCGCGCGCCATCGAGGCGCGCGGCCTCGAGGCGCGTATTGCCTATGCCGCCGGCCTCGATATGCGGCCTTTGCTGGAAAAGGAGCTGGCTGATGTCGATCTGCTGGTGAATGCTACCGGATTTGCGCTGGTCGGTGGCCCGGCTGAGAGTCAACCCCAGCAGGCTGCTGAGGCGCTCATCCGCTTCGATCGCCCCTATCTGGGATTGGTGCCGCTGGCTTTTCAGCGGCTCGATGATTGGCACGCCGATGACAATGGTCTGGCGCCGGTGCAACAGGCATTGAGCGTGGCGATTCCCGAACTCGAAGGCGCTGCTGAGCCGATGATCTTTGGCGGTCCGGCGGCTGATGGTCAGCGCTTTGCGCCGGCACAGGCTGAGATCGATCAGATTGCCGAGCGAATTGCCCGCCGGGTGGCGCTGCGGCAGACGCCGAACGCCCAAAAACGGCTGGCAGTGGTGATTTATAACTTTCCACCGTCATTAGGGACGGTCGGCACGGCGGCGTATCTCGATGTCTTTGCCAGCCTGTACAACCTGTTGCAGGCGCTGGCTGCCGATGGCTACCGGGTTGAAGTGCCACACAATGTTGATGAATTGCGTCGTCTGTTGCTGGCCGATGGCCCGGCGCATGGCGCCGATGCTCATATTGCTGATTGGCTGAGCGCCGATGAGTATCGTCGGTTGTTCCCGCACTACACCGAGATTGAACCCTATTGGGGACCGGCGCCAGGTGAATTGCTGCGCGATTCGCGTGGCATTCGCATCCTTGGCCGTCACTTCGGGAATATCTTTATCGGTGTGCAACCCAGTTTCGGCTATGAGCGCGATCCGATGCGCCTGTTACTGGCCAAAGATGCGGCGCCAAATCACGCCTTCGCCGCCTTTTATACCTGGATCACGCACAAATTCCGCGCCGATGCGGTAATCCATCTGGGCACGCACGGCGCAATGGAATTTATGCCGGGCAAGCAGGTGGGGCTGAGCGCGCGCTGCTGGCCGCTGCGCCTGATCGGGCCACTACCTAACTTCTATGTCTACAGTGTGAATAACCCTAGCGAGGCAGCGATTGCCAAACGGCGCGGCGCGGCAACGCTGGTCAGCTATCTGGTGCCGCCAGTGCAACAGGCCGGCCTCTACAAAGGATTGCGCGCCCTTCGTGATGCCATCGAGCAGTATGAGCGCAATCCCGACCCGGCACTGGCAGCCGATCTGCGCGATCGGGCTGCCCAACTCGGGATCCCGATGGAGAATAGCGGCGACGAGCGCGCCGATGTAGCCGGTCTGGCTCACGAGCTGCTCCGGATCGAGCAGCGCATGATCCCGCTCGGCCTGCACGTGCTTGGTCAACCGCCGGCTCCCGCCGAGCTGGCCGACTTCTTGTTCCTCTATGCCAGCCTGCAGCCCGATGGTGGCCTGCCGGCGCTGATTGCGCGCGGGATGGGAATTGACTATCAGCAGCTCTGTGCCCGCTTGAGCAATGACCTGACGGCGCAAAACCAGCTTCGCGCAATCGAAGCCCGTGGCCGCGCGGCAATGCTGGCCTATGCCGAAGCGCCTGACGCTGCCGCTGGCGCGCGTGCCGCCGCAGCTCAACTGGCCGATCTGACCCCTGAAACGGCCTTGCGCCCACTCTGGCCGAAACTGGCCGAGCTACGTAACGGCTTGCTCACCAATCACGAGCTGCGCAACCTGCTGCACGGTTTGCGCGGCGGTTTTATCCCACCCTCACCCAGTAACGACGCGGTGCGCAATCCGGCAGTGCTCCCAACTGGACGCAATCTATTTGCTCTCGATCCGTACCGGGTGCCAACCCCAGCCGCGATGCAGCGGGGCGAAGCGCTGGCGCATGAACTGGCTTCCCGCCTGCGCGCCGAACAAGGGCGGTGGCCAGAAAGCATCGCAATTGTGTTGTGGGGCACTGATAATCTCAAGAGCGATTGTGAAGGTGTCGCTCAGGTGCTGGCCCTGATGGGCGCCCGTCCGGTCATCGACGAGCTGGGAAATGTAGCCGATGTGACACTGCGGCCATTGTCCGAACTGGGCCGACCGCGCATCGATGTCGTCGTCACAGTGAGCGGCATCTTCCGCGATCTGCTCGGCAACCAGATGCGGCTGATCGATCGGGCGGCGTATCTGGCGGCTGTCGCCGATGAGCCGCCAGAGTGGAATTTTGTGCGATCCCACGCGCTGGCACAGATGGCTGAGACGGGTATAACGCTTGAAGAAGCGGCGATCCGCGTCTTTGCCAACGCGCCCGGCAGCTACGGCGCAAATGTGAACTTCCTGGTCGAAAGTGGAACCTGGGAGAGTGAAGATCAGTTGAGCGATGCTTTCCTGTCCCGCAAGAGTTTCGCGCGAACCGCCAGTGGTCAGTGGCGCGAGGCGCGCGGTCTGCTTGAAGGGGCATTGCGGCACGTGCAGGCGACATTCCAAAACATTGACAGTTTTGAGGTTGGTCTGACCGACATCGACAACTACTACGAAAATCTCGGCGGTGTCGCCAAGAGTGTGGAGCGACTGCGTGGTGAAGCGCCGCCGGTGCTGGTCGCTGACGCGATTAGCGCGCCTGGCGCCAGTCGGATCGCCTCGATTGAGACGATGCTACGGCTTGAGACGCGCGCCAAGCTGCTGAATCCGAAGTGGCACGAGGCCATGCTGGCGCATGGCTTCGCCGGGGTGCGCGAGATCGAAGCTCGCGTCAACCATACGTATGGCTGGAGCGCGACTGCCAATGCCGTGGAAGGCTGGATTTACGACGAGATTGCGGCAACCTACGCGCTTGATGACGCAATGCGTGAACGCATGGCCGCGCTCAATCCAGCCGCCGCCGCCGGGGTCGTGCGCCGCTTGCTCGAAGCTGCCGGACGCGGCTTCTGGGCCGCCGATGAAGCGACGCTCAATCGCCTGCAAGAGATATATCACGATCTCGAAGATCGGCTCGAAGGCATTACAGAAGAGAGGAGTGTAGGATGAGCTGGTTTAAGATGATTCGTCTTGGCATGCTCCATGTCGCTGTTGCCATCAGTTTAGTGCCAATCACCGGCGTTCTTAACCGGATCATGATTCACGAACTGGGCATCATGGCCAGTGTAGTCGCGGCGCTCATCATCCTGCCGCATCTCTTCTCGCCGATCCAGGTCTTCATCGGCCAGTTCTCCGATCGCCATCCGATCGGCGGCTATCGGCGCACGCCGTATATTGCCCTCGGCATCTTGCTCTGCGTCATCGGCGCGGCGTTGACGCCATTTGCCGCCTTTGCCATGGATGCCAGCTTCTGGCCGGGGCTGGCGCTGGCACTGCTCATCTTTGGCATGTGGGGCGTCGGTTTCAACACGGCGGTCGTCTCGTATCTCTCGCTGGCGAGCGATATGTCACCCGCGCATCTGCGCTCGCGAACCATCGCGGTGATGTGGTTTATGATGATTACCGCCGTGATCGGCACTGCGATCGGAGCGGGACGCGCGCTTGAGCACTACACGCCTGAGCGTCTGATCGAAGTCTTCGCGATCTGCGCCAGCGTTGCTCTGACTATTGCCACGTTGGGACTGATCGGACTTGAGCCGCGCAACGCTACACCGGTTAGCCACGAAGAGCGCCACAGCGCCGTTGACTCGGTGCGCACTGTGGTCGCCGATCCGCTCGCCCGCCGGTTTTTCATCTATCTGATGCTCATGCTCTCGGCGATCCTCGGTCAGGATGTGCTGCTTGAACCCTATGGCGCAGCAGCTTTTGGCATGAGTGTGCGTGAAACCACCCAGTTGACGGCAACATGGGGTAGCGCAACGCTGCTTGCGCTGTTGCTGCACGGCATCTTGTTTAGCCGCTGGCTGAGCAATAAGCGCGGCGCAATGCTGGGTGGCGCTATTGCTGCAACCGGTCTCACACTGATCGCGCTGAGCGGGATCCTGCGCCTGCAACCACTGTTTGTGCCGGCAGTCGCAATTCTCGGTTTCGGCACCGGTATCGCCACTGCCACAAATCTGGCATTGATGCTCGACATGACAACACCGCAACAAGTCGGTCTGTTCATTGGCGCATGGGGTGTCGCTGACGCTGCCGCGCGCGGTCTGGGCAACCTGCTGGCCGGGATGATCCGCGACCTCACTGCGCTGGTTGCCGGCCCAACCGGCTCTTACGCTACCGTATTCCTGATCGAGGCGCTGATCCTCGGTGTCGCGCTGGTTATGCTGCGCGCTATCGATGTCAGCGCATTCCGCAGTCAGCGCCGCGAGCTGGGTCAACTGGTTGCGGTCATGGGAGATGCATAGGAAAGTATAGAAATACGCAGATTTTTAAACTGATCGGCAGTATAATACAGAGGCCTGCGCCAGAGCAACGGCGCGCTGGCGCAGGCATACCGGGTTGTTGCTGCCAATACCCGGCTGGATGGAGGGGAAGGTCGCATTCGTTATCGTAGAAGCTTTGCAGAGCAAAGGATCAGGGGTATGAATCTGCTCCTTGCCGGTCTCGATCACACTACTGCGCCGGTTGAAATTCGCGAACAACTTGCTTTCAGTCAGACCGATTTACCATCAGCGCTGATGCAACTGACTCAGGCCGAAAACGGCGCAACGCCGCTGTTTGCCGAGGCCGTCATTCTATCAACATGCAATCGAGTTGAGATCTACGGGGTTGCCAATGCCGGGACAACCGCGCAACACGTGGTTGATTTTCTCGCCAGCTTTCATCATCGACCTATCAACAGCTTCGTCCATACCCTCTACTTTTACCAGGGTGAAGCCGTCGTCCGTCACCTATGCGCCACTGCAGCCGGCTTGCGTTCGCTCGTATTAGGAGAGGCTCAGATTCAGGGGCAGGTGCGCTCGGCGTATGAAGCAGCGCAACGCATTGGCAGCGTCGGTTCGACGCTACATCGCCTCTTCCAGATTGCGCTGGTAGCCGGCAAACGGGTGCGTCACGAGACAACGATCGGTCGCGGCGCGGCCAGCGTCTCGCAGGCCGGGGTAGAGCTGGCCAGACGCCGTCTCGGCGATCTGCGTGGACGCGAGGTGTTGCTGATCGGTGGCGGCGAAGTGAGTGAACTGGCGGCGCAGAATCTGATTGCCAACGGCGCCGATCGGCTGACGATTGTGAACCGGACATCGGCGCGCGCCGCCGCGTTGGCCGAGCGTTACGGCGCTGAGATGCTTGATTTTAGCGCATTGCCCGAAGCCCTGGCTCGCGCCGATATTGTCATCAGTTCAACCGCTGCCCCGGTACCGATCATCTACCGCCACCACGTTGCCGATGCGCTGGAGCATAAACAGCGCGCTCGCGCCTGCGGCGATTGCGATCCGCCGGCAATGCTGCTGATCGATCTGGCAGTGCCGCGCGATATTGCTGCTGATGTTGCTCAATTGCCCGGCGTTCATCTCTTCACCGTTGACGATTTACGCGAAGTGGTGAGTCATACGATTGAGCTGCGCAGCGCCGTGATCGAGATTGCGCAGCAGATTGTGGAAGAGCAGGTGCGCGAGTTCATCGACTGGTGGCGCACACAGGAAGCATTACCGGTGTTGACCATGCTCCGTCAACGAGCTGAAGAGGTGCGCAACGAGGAGTTGGAGCGCGCGCTGCGCCGCCTGAACAATCTCTCGCCCGAACAACGGGCCGTGATCGAAGGATTGTCACGCAGTATCGTGAATAAACTGCTTCATCCACCGACCCGCTGCTTACGCGAGGCTGCCGCTCACGGTCAGGGCAAACGCTACGCGACTATGCTGGCCGAGCTGTTTAATCTGGAACACGGCACTGAGCGAACGGTAAGCGTGATAGGCAATACAGAGCCGGTTGGGTAAGCGGAACAGGGATTTGGTCAGCGTCGGTCACGCGATTGATTTGCCGTTGCCGCGCAGCGGTTCCGCCTGCGTAGCCCTGGCCCCAGGGAACTATCCGCACCCTGAGCCAGGGCAGATGAGATCGATTAGCGCTATGCGCGACCAACACTATCACACCTTTGCGTTATGTTGCATTGATGAGAGGAACTATGACTCGCTTACTCCTCGGCACCCGCGGTTCGGCCCTGGCCCGCGCGCAGTCAGAATGGGTCGCCAGCGCGTTACGCGCCGCTTTGCCCGATCTCTCCGTTGAACTGCGGGTGATTACAACCACCGGCGATCGCGTGCTTGATGTGGCGCTATCGGCAGTCGGTGACAAGGGGTTGTTCGTCAAAGAGCTGGAACAGGCATTGCTGGCAGGGGAGGTTGATCTCTGCGTGCATAGCGCCAAAGATATGCCCACTGAAACGCCGACCGGCCTGACTCTGTCCGCTTTTCCGGCGCGAGAAGATCCGCGTGACGCGCTGGTCTTGCGGCAGAACGGTCTGGGTCACGATCTGACCAGCCTGCCGCGCGGGGCGCGGGTGGGCACCTCTAGCCTGCGTCGCGCCAGCCAGTTGCGCCACCATCGGCCCGATCTGCAACTGGCCGATGTGCGCGGCAATGTTGACACCCGACTACGCAAGCTTGCCGAAGGTCAGTACGATGCACTGATTCTGGCCGCTGCCGGCCTGCGCCGGTTGGGGTTGTGGGATGGCACACCCGGCGCAACAATTGGTGAAGCGGTTGTCTTCCCGCTCGATCCACAGGTGATGCTACCGGCAGTGTCACAGGGCATTTTAGCAATTGAGACCCGCGCCGATGATGCCACGACCCGCGCTGTGGTAGCCACCCTCGATGATCCGGCGGCGCGGGCCGCTGCGCTGGCCGAACGCGCCCTGCTGCGCCGGCTTGAAGGCGGTTGTCAGGTGCCGGTGGCAGCGCATGCAGCAGTGACTCCATCAGGCATTCATCTCCGTGGCATGATCGGCGCACTCGATGGCAGCGCGCTGGTGTTTGCGGAACAAAGCGGCGCAGTTGATCAGGCAGAGGCGTTGGGCGTTGCCGTCGCTGAAACCTTGCTCGCGCAGGGAGGAGACGCCATTCTGGCTTCGATCCGTAGCCAACTGGAGGCGCGGCAATGAGTGGTCTGGCCGGTCGTCGGATTGCGATCACACGTCCGGCAGGGCGCGGCGATACGCTCGCCGAACGATTGCGCGCGTTGGGAGCAATTCCGCTGCTTACCCCTCTGATTGCTTATGCGCCACCAGCCGATCCGGCTCCCTTGCAACAGGCAATTGGTCGCCTTGCTGCCGGCGAATACGACTGGCTGGTTGTGACCAGCCGGCAGGCGGTGCAGGCGCTGGCCGGGGTGACAGTGCCGGACACCACCGCCATTGCTGCCGTTGGCAAAGGAACTGCTGCTGATTGCCGGCATATTTGGGGACGCGCCCCGACCAGCGTGCCCGACGAAGAGGTAGGGGCAGCGTTACCACAGGCAATGGGGTTGCTCACCGGCAAGCGCGTGTTGCTGCCCTGCGCAGATATTGCTCCGCCGACGCTGGCGACAAACCTGCGCGCCGCCGGCGCAATCGTAGATCGGGTGACGGCCTATTGCACGATTGCCGGCCCAGGCGCGGCTGATCTCGCGGCTGCATTGCAAGCCGGCGCAGTTGATGCCATTGTGCTTGCCAGTGGTTCGGCGGCGCGCCAGTTGCGTTCGCTCATGCCACCGTCTGCGCAACTGCCAGCGCTGGTCTGCATCGGCCCCAGCACTGCGGCTGCGTGCGATGAATTGGGATTGCCGGTAGCGGCCATTGCCGCGCGACCAAACGACGACGCGCTGATCGCCGCGCTGGAACAGGTGTTTATTGCTCACCATGCGCAACAAGATTGACCCAAAGAGAGTCAGGCACTCAAGGCGTACTGAACGATGGATGGAGTAAATGACTATGGAAACGCTCTCTGACCGGATACCGGCCACCAATGGCATTACCGGCCATCTACCCACTCCGCTACACCGTCCGCGACGGCTGCGTGTCAGTCCTGCGCTGCGCGATCTGGTGCGCGAAACCCGGCTGACACCCGCCCAACTGATTGCGCCAATCTTTGTGCGTCACGGGCACGACCTCCGAATAGCCATCCGCTCGATGCCCGGCCAGTTTCAGATGTCGCCCGATCAGGCCGCGCAGGAGGCAATTGCACTGGCTGAACGTGGCATTCGCGCCGTCTTACTCTTCGGCATTCCGGCCCACAAAGA
Source organism: uncultured Chloroflexus sp. (assembly GCF_937129525.1). Lineage (GTDB taxonomy): Bacteria > Chloroflexota > Chloroflexia > Chloroflexales > Chloroflexaceae > Chloroflexus. The sequence continues at coordinate 42,864 of NZ_CAKZNK010000023.1, forward strand.
CTCTTGCGGGAGCGAGAACGCCGATCCGGATGGGATTGTGCCCCAGGCTATCCGCGCTATCAAAGCAGCCGTGCCAGGCATGGTCGTTATCAGCGATATGTGTTTCTGCGAGTATACCGACCACGGCCATTGCGGCGTGCTCAATACGCCTGACCGAAGCGATTTTCAGCCTCAACTCGGCGAAGGTTATCTGCTCAACGATCCGACGCTCGCTCTGCTCGCGGAAGCATCGGTCGTGCATGCCCGCGCCGGCGCCGACATCATTGCCCCCTCTGGCATGATCGATGGCATGGTGGCAACCATCCGTGCCGCGCTCGACGCTGCCGGTTTCAGCCACACCTCAATTATGAGTTACGCTGCCAAATATGCCAGCGGATTCTACGGCCCCTTCCGTGACGCCGCCGAAAGCCCTCCCCAATTCGGCGATCGCAGCCAGTATCAGATGGATCCGGCTAATGCGCGCGAGGCGCTGCGCGAAGTCGATCTCGATGTGGCGGAAGGCGCCGACATCCTGATGGTCAAACCGGCGCTGGCTTATCTTGACATCATTCGCCAGGTGCGCGACCGCCACACCTTACCGCTTGCCGCCTATCAGGTCAGCGGTGAGTACAGCATGGTTAAGGCGGCGGCGATGCAGGGCTGGCTTGACGAGCAGCGGATTGCGCTCGAAATGCTCACTGCGATTCGCCGCGCCGGCGCTGACATGATCATTACGTATTGGGCGAAAGAAGCTGCCGAGTGGCTGGGATAAACGGCGCGCTCGGATTTGTAATAACACGCGAGGAGACACTATGCGCGATCGTTTTCTCCGCGCCTGCCGCCGCCAGCCAGTTGACCGCACCCCGATCTGGCTGATGCGGCAAGCCGGTCGTTACATGCCTGAATACCGCGCCGTGCGCGAGCGATACGGCTTTTTGCAAATGGTCAAAACCCCCGAAGTAGCCGCCGAAGTAACACTGCAACCGATACAGGCATTTGGGGTGGATGCAGCGATCATTTTTGCCGATATTTTGCCACCGCTAGAGGGGTTAGGCTTCCGGCTCACCTACGAAAAGGGGGAAGGGCCGGTTATCCACAACCCGGTTCGTCAGGCCGGTGATGTGGCAGGATTGCAGGTATGCGATCCACGCGAGACGGTGGCATACACGCTCGAAGCGTTGCGGCTGGTGAAACGTGAACTCAACGGTTTGCCGCTGATTGGCTTTAGCGGCGCTCCCTTCACGCTGGCCAGCTACGCCATTGAAGGCGGCGGTTCGAAAGAGTACCGCCTGACCAAACGATTCATGTACGAGCAGCCGGCGGCCTGGCACACGCTGATGGAGCGGCTCAGCAACCTGGTAGCCGAATACCTGATCGCGCAGGTGGAAGCAGGCGCTGATGCGGTACAGATCTTCGATAGCTGGGCCGGCGCGCTCGCGCCTGCCGATTATCGCGATTACGTGTTGCGACACACGCAACAGGTGATGACGACCGTCCGCGCGCGTCTAGGTGACGCCGCGCCGCCAATTATCTACTTCGGCACCGACATGGCCGGACTGGCCGGGGAATTGCGCCAGCTCGGCGCAGACGTACTGGGCGTTGACTGGCGCATCGATCTCGATAAAGCCTGGGCGCAATACGGTTACGAGCACGCAGTGCAGGGCAACCTCGATCCGATGACGCTCTTTGCTCCACCAGAACTCATCGCTACCCGCGCCCGCGAGATTCTGGAACGCGCTGGCGGACGACCCGGTCACATCTTCAACCTTGGACACGGCATTCTGACCGAAACCCCGGTTGATCACGTGCGCTACTTAGTAGAATTTGTTCAATCCTTCCCGTTGCCGACTACGACGTCGGTTTTGCAGGAGGTTATGCAATGAGTGTTGCAACCGAGCGCTACGCTCGTTCCCAGGCCAACTTCGCCGCCGCGCAAGCGGTGATTCCCGGTGGCGTCAACTCGCCGGTACGCGCCTTCCGTGGCGTCGGCGGCACCCCAATCTTCTTCGAACGCGGGCAAGGCGCTTATCTCTGGGATGTTGACGGGAACCGCTACATCGATTACGTGCTCTCGTGGGGGCCGTTACTGCTCGGCCATGCTCACCCCACGGTAGTCAGCGCAATAGCCGAACAGGCGCAGCGCGGTACCAGTTTCGGCGCGCCAACCGAACTCGAGACCGAGCTGGCCCGGCTGGTCATCGAGCTGGTGCCATCAATTGAACAGATTCGCTTCGTCAATAGCGGCACCGAAGCGACAATGAGCGCGCTACGCCTGGCCCGCGCCGCTACCGGACGACGCCTGATTGTCAAATTCAACGGTTGCTACCACGGTCACGCCGATATGCTGCTGGTACAGGCCGGGAGCGGAGTCGCCACGCTCGGCCTGCCTGATAGTCCCGGCGTACCACCCTCGGTGGCCGCCGAAACCATCACCATCGAATACAACGATCTCGATGCGGCAGCCTCACTCTTCGCCAACCGAGGGCAAGAGATCGCGGCAGTCATTGTCGAGCCGATTGCCGCCAATATGGGTTTCGTGCTACCCAAACCCGGCTTTCTCAGCGGATTGCGCGAACTCACTCAGCGCCACGGCGCCATCTTCATTCTCGACGAAGTGATGACCGGCTTTCGCGTTGCTCCCGGCGGGGCACAGGCGCTGTGGGGCCTCGACCCCGACCTGACCTGTCTGGGGAAGGTCATCGGCGGCGGCCTGCCGGTTGGCGCCTACGCCGGCAAACGGCAATATATGCAACTAGTCGCTCCAGCCGGGCCAATGTATCAGGCCGGCACTCTGAGCGGCAATCCGCTGGCAATGATTGCCGGACTGACCACGCTGCGCGCGGCATTTGCCGGTGATGGCGTAGCGTTCCGGCAGGCGATTGCGCTCACCACCAACCTGGCTAACGGTCTGCGCGAATTGGGCGAGCGCTACCGTATTCCGTTGCAGGTTGGCAACGTGGGCACGATGTTTGGCTGCTACTTCCTGCGCCATCCTGACACTCAGATCACCAACTACGCAGAAGCGAAGGCCAATGCCGATCCGCAACGCTACGCCCGTTTCTTCTGGGCGATGGCTGAACGGGGTGTTTACCTGGCTCCATCACAGTTTGAAGCCGGTTTTGTCAGCACTGCGCATACCGCTGCTGACATCGACCAGACCCTGTCGGCGGCGGAAGAAGCCTTCGCGCAATTGTGAGCAAGCGCTACCAGGCAAAGGAGGCAGTGATGACCGTTACCGACACGCGCGCGACCGTCTACGAGCTGATGCGCGCCGGCCAACAACAACTCTGCGCCGCTTTTGAAGCGACCGACGGTCAGCAACACTTTATCGCTTACAGTTGGGAACGACCCGGCGGAGGTGGCGGAACTGCCCGTATAATGACTGATGGCGCCGTCTTTGAGCGCGCCGGCGTCAACGTCTCGGCAGTCTACGGCGAAGAGGTTCCGCCGAGTATCTGGCAACACCGCCCCTCGACCCGCGGCCAACCCTACTTTGCTACCGGAATTTCGATGGTCTTGCACCCGCGCAATCCTTACGTACCCGCCTTTCACGCCAATTTTCGCTACTTTGAGGCCGGCGAAGACTGGTGGTTTGGCGGCGGCATGGATCTGACACCGAGCTATGGGTTTGAGGAAGATGCCCGCCACTTCCACGTCACCCTGCGCGACTACTGCGCGCGCCACCCGATAGCCGACTATCAGACCATGAAAGAGACCTGCGACCGCTACTTCTTTCTCAAACACCGCAACGAAATGCGCGGGATTGGCGGTATCTTCTTTGACGATCTCAATCCAGCGGGGACAGATGGCTTTGAGCGCGCGTTCGCCTTTGTCAGCGATGGCATTACCACCATCCTCAATGCCTACCTGCCAATCGTTCACCGCCGCATGCACACCCCCTACGGCGAACGCGAACGGTCGTGGCAGCTCTACCGGCGCGGTCGCTACGTCGAATTCAATCTGATCTATGATCGCGGCACTCTGTTTGGGTTGCAAACCGGCGGCAATATCGAAGCGATTTTGATGTCGTTACCACCGTTGGCGCGCTGGGAATTCAACTATCAGCCGGAACCCGGATCCCCCGAAGCGGCGATGGCCGAATTTTTGCGCCCGCGCGATTGGGCAGCAGCGTAAAATGCCCGCCACCACTGCCGGAGGGCTACGCAATCAAGCAGCCCTCCGGAGAAACCACCACAGATACGGCGCGCCAACTGTTGTTACATTTTATGCACTGATTTTGCACCGGATTTGTTTATACTTCACCTTCTTGCTTTTTATGCTACAATATTATTAAACTCAGTAGTTCCAAATCGGCACTACACTGCGAGGAGGCGCTATGCACAAAGCAAGCACCATCCGCGAGGATGGCCTCTACCACTCGTTCTGCGGCCTCGTCAGCGTCGGCTGGCTCTACCAGAAGATCAAAGACAGCTTCTTCCTCATCCTTGGCACCCACACCTGCGCTCACCTGCTGCAAAACACGCTCGGCGTAATGATCTTCGCCCGGCCACGCTTTGCCGTCTCGTTGCTGGAGGAAGCAGATCTCAGCTCGTCGCAACCCGATATTTCGGCCCAGATCGAAGAGATCAAGCGCGAGCACCATCCCTCGGTTATCTTCCTGCTCTCGTCGTGTACGCCGGAAGTGATGAAGGTGGAGTTTGAAGGACTGGCCGCATCAGTCAGCACTCCCGAAGTGCCGGTACTGTTTGTGCCTGCTTCTGGCCTCGATTACACCTTCTCGCAGAGCGAAGACTCGGTCTTGCAGGCCCTGATCCCCTTCTGCCCGCCGGCTCCACCCGAAGACAAGCGCGTTGTCTTCCTCGGTTCGGTGAACGATGCGATTGCCGACGATTTTTCGCTTGAAGCGGCTCGCCTCGGCATTCCGGTGGCCGGTTTCTTGCCTGCCAGCCACTTTAGCGAGCTACCGCCAATCGGGCCAGGCACTGTTGTCGCGCCGCTGCAACCCTACCTGCACAAGACCGCGACACAACTGCGCAATGAGCGCGACTGCACCGTGCTCTCATCGCTCTTCCCCTTTGGGCCGGACGGTACGCGCCGTTTCTGGGAAGATCTGGCCGCGCAATTTGGCATGAAGATTGATCTGAGCGAGCGGGAAGCCGCAGCCTGGGAGCGGATCAAACGCCATACCGACCTGCTGCGCGGCAAGAAGATCTTTTTTGCCAGCGATACGCTGATGGAGCTGCCATTGGCGCGCTTCCTCAAGGCCTGTGGCGCTGAGGTGGTTGAGTGCTCGACACCCTACATCAACCGGCGCTTCCACGCGGCTGAACTGGCGGCGCTCGAAGGGGTGCGACTGGTCGAGCAGGCCAATTTTCACCGCCAGTTGCGCACAATCGCTGAAACCAAACCCGATCTGATTATCTCCAACATCATCACCACCAACCCGCTCGTCGGTCAGGGTGTGGTCGCCAAATGGGGCACCGAATACTGCTTTTTGCCCATCCACGGCTGGGCCGGAGTCAACGCGCTGGTCACATCGTTTACCCGCGCGCTCGAACGGCATGCCAAACTCGACCCGCTCGGTTCCGACCCGATCTGGCTGACCGGCATGATGCCCAGTTCACCCGGTGGCGTTATCTCGTTACAGTCGTAGGGCAGCAAGATGCAGGCAAGCCATGGAGAGGAGTTAAACGCTGTTGTGCGGCTGGCTCGATGTTGTCAGCACCACCACAACCTGGAATAGTCTACCGGCGACCACTGCAACAGGCCGCAGGAACTCGATAGAGGAGCCGATACTATGCGTCTGGCTTACTGGATGTACGAGGGTACCGCTCACCATGGCGTTGGTCGCATTGCCAACAGCATGCGCAATGTTCACGCCGTCTTTCATGCCCCGCAGGGTGACGATTATGTCAATGCGATCTTCGCCATGCTCGACCGCACCCCCAACTTTCCGGCGATGACAACCAGCGTGGTCAGCGGCACCGATCTGGCCCGCGGCACTATCCGGCTACCGGAAACGTTGCGGCAGGTAGAAGAGCGTGTCCATCCCGATCTGATCGTCGTCGTCGCTTCGTGCTCGACGATCTTGCTGCAAGAGAATCTGGAGATCGCGGCTCAGCATGCCGGTCTTCAGTGCGAGGTGATGGTGTACGACGCCAATCCCTACCGCATGCAAGAGATTGTCGCCGCCGAAAGTCTTTTCACCGATCTGGTGAAGCGTTTTGCCAAACCGCAGTCACGCACCGAACGACCAACGGTCAATATTTTAGGGCCGGCCTCGCTCGGCTTTCATGCCCGCCACGATCTGATCAGCCTGCGCCGCATGCTGAAAACCCTTGGCGTTGAGGTGAACGTGGTTGCGCCGTGGGGCGCGACCATCGCCGATTTGAAACGCCTGCCGGCGGCGTGGCTGACAATTGCGCCGTACCGTGAACTGGGACTGCGCGCGGCTCTGTACCTCGAAGAGCAGTTTGGCGTGCCGGCGCTGCTCGATGCGCCGATTGGGGTGCAACCAACTCTGCGCTGGATCGAACGTCTGCGCGAGCTGCTGGCCCAGGCTGGCGCCGAGATTCCGATGCCGCCGTTGACCGCCTTTTCGCTCGATGGCATGTCAGCTCCTTCGGCTGTGCCGTGGCTGGCCCGCACTGCCGACATGGATAGCTTCTCAGGGAAACCGGCCTTCGTCTTCGGCGATGCCACCCACGTGGTTGGTATCACGCGCTTTTTGCGCGACGAGCTGGGCATGCCAATCGCCGGCGCCGGCACCTATGTCAAGCATCAGGCCGATTGGGTGCGCGAGCAACTGGCCGATTATGTCGATGAACTGCTGGTGACCGATGAATTCCAGAAGGTGGCTGCGCGCATTGCCGAACTCCGCCCCGAACTGGTCTGTGGCACTCAGATGGAGCGCCATACGTCTCGACGCTACGACCTGAACTGTATGGTGATTTCGCCGCCAACCCATATCGAGAACCATCTGCTGGCCTATCGGCCTTTCCTCGGTTTCGATGGAGCTGACGTGATTGCCGACGAGGTGTATACGACCTGCACCCTCGGTATGGAGAAGCACTTGATCGATCTGTTCGGCGATGCCGGTCTTGACTTGCCCGAACAGGCGAAAGAAGCAGATGCAACTTCGTTGCCAGAACCGGCGCCGACGGCTGTAGCGATCGAGACGCCCAAACCGGTCGATGAACCGGTCGTTGCCGTGGCAGCGCCGTCAGTCACTGCTCCTGCGCCAGCAGCGTCGGCTGCGCCGGCCACTCCGGTCGATCCGGTATGGGCCGCTGATGCCGAAGCGATGCTCAAGAAAGTGCCCTTCTTCGTGCGCGGTCGGGTGCGGGGAAATGTTGAGAAATATGCGCGCCAGCGCGGTCACGCAGTGATCACGGCTCAGGTGCTGCTGGCGGCCAAAGAGGAGCTGGGCGCATGAACACAGCCATGTCACCCAAAATGCCGCGCCGTTCCCAACCGCCGCGCCCATTGACTGAAATCGGGTTGCTGGCGCGCGAAGAACGGTTGGCCGGTCGGCCCAAGCTGTGTAGTGACTGCGGTATTTGCACTGGCGAGTTGCGCCCGCTGATGGCGCAGAGCTGCGTCTTTGTTAATAATCGCGCCGAAGAGATTGAACGACGTTTGCACGGTCGCAACCGACGTGACGGTGACGAACTCCTCTTCGGCATCTACCGCGAGCTGCGCGTCTTTCGCATGAAGCCGCCGGTTCCCGATGCCCAATGGAGTGGCGCCGTTACCAGTCTCGGCGCACTATTGCTCGAACGGGGACTGGTCGAAGGGGTGATTACGACTGCCGCCGTGCCCGGCACCCGCTTCGCGCCGATGCCGATTCTGGCCCGCACCCCCGAAGAGGTACGGGCTACCCGCGGCAACAAGCCGTGTCTTGCGCCAACCCTCGATGTGCTCACGCAAGTGCGGCAGACCGGACTCCGCCGCATCGCCTACATCGGCACGGGCTGCCAGGTGCATGCGCTGCGCGCCATCGAAGATCAACTCGGCCTCGAACGACTGTATGTGATCGGGATACCCTGCACCGATAATACAACGTACCCCGATCTGCAACGTTTCTTGCAAGTGGTCTCACGCTCGCCAGAGACGGTTGTTCACCACGAGTTCATGCAAGATTTCCGTATCTGGCTCAAGCATGAAGATGGTACTATCGAGAAGGTCAACTTCGTCGATCTGGACGTATCGAAACTGGGTGGCGAGATAGGCGTATTCCCGCCGGCCTGCCTGAGCTGTTTCGACTATCAGAACGGGTTGTCAGATCTGACGATCGGCTACATGGGCGCGCCACTGCCGCCAACCGAACGCTGGCAATGGACGCTCATCCGCACTGAGCGCGGAGCCGAGCTGTATGATCTGCTACGCCCCTACGTCGAGGAACGCGAGCCGATCAGTGGCGGTGACCGCACCCGTGGCATGCCGGCCTACATTCAGATGCTGCGCAAACCACCGCGGCGCGCGCCGTGGCTGATCCGTCAACTGGTTGCCTTCATTCAACGCCGCAGCGGGCCGAAGGGTCTCGAATTTGCCCGTTCGGTGATCGAGATGAAACTTCTGCGTAACCTGACGTTTGTGCGCCAACGGCATGGCAGGCTCGAACGCCGCATCGTACCGGGGTACGTCTATCGCGCACTCGCGCGCTACGCCGATGTCTACCGACGCGAGTTTGGCTGCGAGCTGGAACCGGCGGTACAGGTCGCTCAAGGAACAGACTGATCGGAATTTGCCCGGATCAAGACTGCGCAGTCAACAGATGCTGGCAATGCCGGCCTACGAGAAGGAGTTGTCCATGTCCATCATCCTCGCGATCTATGGCAAGGGTGGGATCGGCAAATCGACCACCTCAGCCAACCTCTCAGCAGCAATGGCGCTCAAAGGCGCCAAAGTGCTCCAGATCGGCTGCGATCCGAAGCACGACAGCACCTTTCCGCTCACCGGTCATTTGCAGCCGACCGTCATTGACGTGCTGGATAGCGTCAATTTCCATCTGGAAGATGTGAGCAAAGAAGATGTGATCCACACCGGCTTTGCCGGCGTCGATACGCTCGAGTCAGGCGGCCCGCCAGCCGGTAGTGGCTGCGGTGGTTATGTGGTTGGCGAGACGGTTAAACTGCTGAAAGAGTTTGGTCTTTATGACAAATACGATGTGATAGTGTTCGACGTGCTCGGTGACGTGGTGTGTGGCGGTTTTTCCGCGCCGCTCAACTATGCCGACTACGGTCTGATCATCGCCTGCAACGATTTCGACAGCATCTTCGCGGCCAACCGGCTATGTCTGGCGATTGCGCAGAAATCGCAGCGCCACAAAGTCAAGCTGGCCGGGATTATCGCCAATCGGGTCGATTACGAATATGGTGGCGGCACCAACCTGCTTGACCAGTTTGCCGAGAAGGTGGGCACAAAGATTATTGGTCGGGTGCCGTACCACGATCTCATCCGCCGATCACGGCTCGCCGGCAAGACGCTGTTTGAGATGGAAGGGCCTGGCAAAGAGGAATGCACCCGCCCCTTCGAGGAGATGGCCGAGTACCTGCTGGCCCAACCGCAGGCGACGGTACCGAATCCCTATCACGACCGGGCTATCTTCGAGGCGATTGGTGGCTGGCGATAGGCGATAGGCGATAGCCGATAGCCGATAGGCGATAAGCAATAGGCAATAG
>NZ_CAKZNK010000024.1 GCF_937129525.1 uncultured Chloroflexus sp.
CGCTGATCGGTTGGGATTCCCGGCGGACGGGGGCTAAGCAGATCAGGGCGCACATCAGGCGGCCAGAAGCCGTGACGGTACATTGAATCGGCCACCTCACGCGCCACCATGACGTTATCAGGCGCATCAATCCCGCCGCGCGCGATATAGGCGGCGTACAGAAAATGGCCCGGCTCATCGTAATGCTGCCACGGCGGCACCAGGAAGACATAAACCAGCGAATGGATCAACACCAGCAGCGCCAGCCAGCGCACAGTTTGCCATTCGGCGCGGGCCCACGTCACCCATTCCACCATCGGACGCCGACCGGTATGAGTCTGCGCGCCTGTCGACTCGGTCGCACCCTGCTCAATATGCCCCATGGCCTCGCCAGACCACAATAATCGTTTTCAGCAAAATGCGCAGGTCAAGCCAAAACGAATAGTTCTGAATGTAGTATAAATCATCTTCGGTGTGCAGATGCATGGGCTTTTCACTCCGGCCATTCACCTGCCACCAGCCGGTCATCCCGGGCGGCACTCGAAAGCGCTGCCACTGCCAGGGTTCATACTCAGCGGCAATGTAGGGCAATTCCGGGCGCGGCCCCACCAGACTCATCTCACCGCGCAACACATTAAACAACTGCGGCAACTCATCCAGCGACGTGCGGCGCAATTTGCGACCGATCCGGGTAACCCGCGGATCATCCTTCACCTTATGGATCAACCGCCCGCGCTCATCGCGCTGCGCCACCTCGCGCCAGCGCTGGTCGGCATCAATATACATACTGCGGAATTTCAACATCTGAAAGCGCTGGCCATGCTCGCCGATCCGCTCCTGGCGAAACAGGATCGGACCCGGCGACTCCAGCTTGATCAGCAAGGCAATCAGCGCCATCAGCGGCATCAACACAATAATCAGGATGAGACTTACCACCACGTCAAATGCCCGCTTCACCACCCGTTGCGACGCAGTGAGCGCCGACTCGCGCAACGAAACCAGCGGAATCCCGCCGAGCGTCTCGACCGGCGCGCGGACAAACACCAGATCGAGCGCCGTTGGCACCGTATGCAACATCACCGGCATGCTGGCCAATTGCAGCGACAACTCGACCACCCGATCGTGTTGATACGGCGGCAGCGCAAAGATCACCTCATTCACCTGCCAGCGCCTGACCAGAGCGGGCAAATCAGCCAACCTGCCCAGATGCGGCAAAGACATCGGCTCGTCACCCTGATCCGAGACATAGCCGATAATCTGCATCCCAGTCCAGGGTCGGCGCGCAAACTCATCGGCGAGGCGAGTCGCCGCCGCCGCATCGCCGACCACCAGCGCCTGCCTCGCGGCGTCGCGCCCCCGGCGCCAGCGGATCGTCGCGCGAAACCCGAGATGGATCAGGGCAAGCGTTGTCAGATCGAGTAGCACAAAGCGGGCAAACACGCCCCGATTGATTGCCGCGCCATTGAGCAGGTAGAGCAAGCCGGCAAACGAAGTTGCAGCCAGCGCGACAGCAATCAGCAATCGAGTAAACGCTTCCAGCAGCGTATGCGTGAATAACGTTCGTTGTGGGGCCAAAATGATGAATACCAGTGTCCAGATTACCACCACACTGGCATACAACGGCCAACGGAGCAACGTCAATGCAGGATCATCGCCAACGACCAGCGCAAGACACAGAAGCGTCGCGACCAGATCCCAGGCCAGCACACTCCCGGTCAGTCGCGCGCGCAGACGTTCTAGCATGTTGGCTCCTTCCGTGAAAGCGCTTGCCGGCAACGTGGCCGCGCTTTCACACCAATAGCTCGGCGAGGGCGGTCTCCGTAACGTGGGAGTATGCCGAAAGCTAGTATAGCACGCGGATAATA
>NZ_CAKZNK010000025.1 GCF_937129525.1 uncultured Chloroflexus sp.
TCCCCGGCCTCAGCGAGGGCGGCGGCCAGCTCCCCCAGGGCCTTGGCGCGCTGCTCCGCATCCGCAATCGCCTCGGCGGCGGCGCGGGCGCGGTGGAAGATGTCGGCCACAGCCGCGCCTGCGCCCCGCTGCCGCGCGGCAGCGCCAATCGCTATCAGCATCTCCGCGCGTCGCTGCGGGTCGCTCAGCAGCTCGGCGCGGTCGCGCGCTTCGCCCACGCGCCCCATCGCCACCAGCGCCGTGAACATCTCGTCCGGCCAGCGATCGGTCTGGCTGCTCAGCGAGACGCGCAGCAGGCTGTACCGCCACAGGCGGGGCAGGCTCCGCATCAGGGCGGCGCGTTCTCCGCCGGCAGCCTCAATCACCGCAGCGCGCGCTCGATCGAGGTCGCGCGTCGCCTGACGCAAGCCGGGGTCGGCCTGCCGCTGCGCCGCGCCGAATGCATCGGCGTCGAGCACGTCCCACAGGCGCTCGTAATCGCGCGCGGCGGCCAGGTGGGTGATCAGGTGTTCCTGCCCGTAGCGACGCCGCTCGGCCTCAACCGGATCCTCGACAGCCTCCCAGAGACGGGCCGGCGTCGGGTCGTCGCACCACTGCGCCAGGCGCGCGTGGAACGCGCGGCGATCGTCGTCGGTGGGAAAGAGCTGCGCGCGCAGGTAGTCGATCACCTTGAGGTGGAGCAGATAGTAGCGCGGTCGTCCGCGCCAGTCGCGTTCGCCCAACAACCCGCCCAGCAAGCGCGCGGCCTTTTCCACCTCTTCGGGGAGGATACCGAGCGCGGCGCGCAACGCCGCCGCGCTCAACGGCGCTTGCGCGACCAGCAACACCCCTAGCATCGGTCGGATGACATTCGTCCAGCGCTGACGGTCGGCATCCATGAGCCGCTCGAAGGTCGGCGTGAAGATGTCGATTGGATTGTCCAGCACCCGCCGGATGAGATCCTCGGTTTGGGCCGTGTCCGGCTGGTTGCGCAACTCCTGGGTCAGGAAACTCAGGTCGAAGGCATTGCCGTGCAGCGCCTTGTGCAGGCGCGCCTGCTCGTCTGCGCTCAGTCGCGCGCCGCGCCGTTCGAGCAGGCGAGCAAAATCGGCCAGACTGAGCGGCGGCAGCCGGTACTCGACCGGCGGCGCGCACACCTGCAGCGGCGCCAGGGTGTCGTCGGGGCGGGCGCTGACGATGATGACGGCGCCAGTGGGCAGCCGTTCGGGCAGGAAGCTGAGGTCGCGCTCGCCGAGACGGGCATCGATCGGCAACTGGTCGAGGCCGTCAATCACCAGAGTTACCGGCTTCTCCGCGCTGAGCTGTTCGAGCAGGGTCGCAAAGCTGTTGCGCGCAGCGATCAGATTGGCGGATTCAGACAGGTAGATGGTCGCATCCGCCTCGCGCCGATGCAGGCGCAGCAGTTCGGCCATCAGGTGCCCGAGCAGCGCGACCTGTTCGTCGGCGCCGGGTCGGAAGCGGATGAAGTAAGCTGGCACCGGCAGGCGGTCGTCCTGTTGTTGGCGTTTGATCCAGGCCGCGAGCAGGCTGCTCTTGCCCTGCCCGGCCACCCCGGTCACCCGCAGATAGCCGCCGCCGCGCGCGCGCAAAGCGCCCAGATGCCGATCGAGGTCTGCCAGCTCATCCTCGCGTCCGACAAACTCCCGGGTCAGCTCAGTGATCCGGCTGGCCGTGTCCGGCGAATACCACTGGTTCAGCAGGCGCTGCGCTTCGGCCCGGCGCTGTTCTGCCTGACGCCGTTCTTCCCGGCGCGCGCGGTAATCGGCCAGCACCAGGCGGGCATTGCCCTCGGTAAGGATGTAGGGGCGTTGCCCGTGTGGAGCGTCTGCAGACTTGATGGCTTCGCCGAGCGCTTCACCCGTCAGCTCGCCGGTATCGGTCATCTGCTCGCCGCGCAGCCAGGGCAGCATAAGGCTGGTCATCCAACCGCCGCTCTCCGTCTCGCGCGCCGGCTGGCCGGGACTGGTGGCGGCGAGAATGGCGCGGTAGCGATCGGTGAAGACCGGCGCGCGATCTCTTTGCCGGTACTGTTCAATTACAGCGAACAGGTCGATCACGTGGCGTTCGCCCGGCACGGTCGCGATGTCGCCAGCGTAGCAGCAATCGAGCATGAGCAGCGCGCTGCGCGGCGCGCGCGCCGCGTACACTTGTTCGTAGAGCCAGCGCAGCGAGAGGAAGCGGTGCCGATCGCGGGCCGCGTGCGCCTGGCGAAAATCCGCAGTGACCAGGAACGTTTCGTTGCTGCCATCGTCGCATTGCACCGGCAGGCCGTGGCCGCAGAAGGCGATCAGCAGGTCGAGCGGTTTGGTTTCGACCTGACTAATCCATTCCACGATGGTGTCGCGCGCAGCGGTGGCAGTCGCTTGCTCGCCGAGCAATAGGGTCACTTCAAAGCCGCAGGCCGGCTCTTCGAGCGCTGCCGCCAGCCTGCGCGCGTCGCTTTCGGCGCTGCGCAGGGGGGCGAGGTGTGATTCGTTGGAGGCGTGGTTGACGCCGATGATCAATGCGCGTTTCATGGTCGGCGCAGGATATTTAGATCGATGTCTTAATGATAAAGTATAGCAGAAACGCAGCGGAACAGGGAGTGCGTCGGCTGCTCAGGAGCTGGGGAGAGCAGGTAACATTGCCAGCACACGCAACGCTTCCGGCAATGTCTCAGGCGACCTGGCAGAGTGTCGGTGTTCTGTTGGCGCGCGATCATAGGGCATAGGTTGCTCGCCACTCGCTCATCAGTGCATTCAATTGTAGCCGCTGCTCATGCGCTTCGTCAACCACTAGACGCAGCAGGCGTTGAGGGAATGGCCACAATTGCTGGTGTGGGCGCCGGGGTTTGGAAGCAAAGCCTAGCGGCGCGGGCTGAACAAACGCGGGCTGTGTGGATTGATCGCGCGCGCCAATCTTGTGCTATAGTTGACGTATCGACTATGGGAATGGCATACCTTCAGCGCTGCAACTTTGGCGGCAGAGCTTCAGTCAAACCACACAAACACTATCTCAAGCAGAGATCAGAGGAAGAACAGCCATGCCATTCTGCCCGCAATGTGGTGTTTCCAATCCCGATAGCGCCCGCTTTTGCGATCAGTGCGGCGCCCAATTGATACCGGTTCCGGCCCGGCCTGCGTCTGCGCCGGTAGCGCCATCGCCGCCGGTCAGCGGGACGGTAAGCGCCGGCGTTACGAGTTGCCCACAGTGTGGCGCCGGGGTGATACCGGGTGAAGCTTTTTGTGACAGTTGTGGCGCGCCGTTGTTTCGCCCGCCAGCGAGCGCGGCGGCGCCGGCGCCCGATCTGCCTTTCCCCGGCGCGCCGCCGCAACCGGTCTATCCTCCGCCACAGCCGGCCACGATGATCACGCCGCCACAACCTGCTGCGCCGCCGGTGGCGCCTCCAGCGCCACCGCGACCCGCCGTAACGCCACCCGCGTCGTCGGTCGGGCCAGTCCGCCAGACTCTGGCCGGGGTTCGGTTGCGGCTGCCAACCGGCGCAACATTGCCGCTGCCCGCCGCGATGCAGGCGCTCATCGGGCGCGCCGATCCGGTGAGCAACTTCTACCCGGAGATTGATTTGACTGCGCATGGCGGTCTCGAACGCGGCGTTGGCCGCCGTCACGGACGCTTTTTCATTCAGCAGGGCGCTGTCTATTATGAAGACCTGGATAGCACCAACGGGAGTTTTCTGAATGGGCGGAAGTTGCCGCCGCGCCAACCCCAACCGGTGCGGCACGGCGAAGAACTGCGGTTAGGGACGCTCGCGCTGGTGGTTGAATTGCAGTAATAGAGCGTGAATCGTATGACAACCATGACACCGATGCGAATTGCGATTGTTGGCGTGGGTGGAGTTGGTGGCTACTTCGGCGGTCGCCTGGCCCAGGCCGGGCACGAGGTCTTTTTTATCGCTCGCGGTGACCATCTTGCTGCGATGCGACAGCGTGGCTTGCAGGTGCGCAGCATTGCCGGCGATTTTACGTTGCCTGACGCGCGCGCGACAGACGATCCGGCGGAAGTCGGGCCGGTCGATCTGGTACTGGTGGCCGTGAAGGGCTGGCAGGTGCGCGAAGTCGCAGCGGCGATGCGCCCGCTGATCGGCGCCGAGACGGCGGTATTGCCGTTGCTCAACGGCGTCGATGCGCCGAGCGAGCTGGCCGAGACGTTGGGAGCTGAACACACGCTGGCCGGTCTCTGTCGGATTATCGCCTACCGTGAAGCGCCGGGAGTGATCGTTCACGCGGGAGTCCATCCAACTTCGATTGATTTTGGCGAGCTTGACAATCGCAAAACGCCGCGCTTGCAGCGAATCAAAGCCGTGTTGGAGAGCGCTGGCATTCAGGGCAATATTCCGGCGGACATTCACGTTGCCCTCTGGCAGAAGTTTATGCTGGTGTGCGCCTGGAGCGGTTTTGGCGCTGCGACCCGCGCTCCGATTGGCGTCTGGCGCTCGCTGCCCGAAACTCGTCCGCTGGTTCAGCGCTGCCTGGAAGAAGTGGTGGCGGTGGCGCGCGCGCGTGGCATTGCGATGCCTGAAGAGGCGGCGGCGAATATGATGGCTTTTATCGATAGTATGCCCTACGAAGGCACTGCTTCGTTGCAACGCGATATTGTTGCCGGACGACCATCTGAGTTGCAGAACCAGAATGGCGCGCTGGTGCGACTGGCGCGCGAAGCCGGTGTGTCGGTTCCGGTGAATGAGATGCTGTACGCTATCCTGCTGCCGCAAGAGCTGGCGGCGCGCGGGCAGTTGCGATGGAATGCTGCGATGATAGATTGACAGCGCAGGAAGCTGGTTTGAGCGAGCTGTTGGCGAATGAGTCAGGACATTCAGGGGTAAGGTGTGATGTCAGAGCGACTTCAGCGATTGGTCAATCGACTTGCTGAGGCGGGTTGGGTGGGCGCAGCGCTCATGCCGGCAACCAACCTGGCCTATCTCACCGGGTTGCGTTTTCATCCGGGCAAGCGGCTGACGTTGCTGCTCGTGCCGGCGAATGGCGCCACGCCGGTTATGGTGTTGCCGCAACTCGAACTCGAGCGCGTGCGCGCTTCCGCCCCCTTCCCGATGCGTTACGTTACCTGGAGCGACGATACCGGCCCCTCGGCGGCGCTGGCTGCCGGTATGGAAGCGGCGTTTGGCGCGGGAACGCCGGACAAACCGCTGGCAGTTGAGCCTGCGGCGATGCGGTTGCTAGAGCTGCGCGCGCTCGAAGCGGTTGCCCCCGGTCTGCGTACCGCCGACGTTGATCCGCTGTTGAGTGAGCTGCGCATGGTTAAAGACACCGCCGAGCTGGATCTGATGGAACGGGCGGTAGCAATTATCGAGCAAGCGCTGCGCGTTGCGCTGGATCAGGTTCGTCCTGGAATGAGTGAACGAGCGCTCTCGCGGATGTTGAGCGATGCGATCTTCGCTGCCGGGGCCGATGGCGAGAGCTTCGCCAACATCGTGGCAAGTGGTCCTAACGCAGCCAATCCCCACCATGAAAATAGCGAACGTTTGCTGCAAGCCGGCGATCTGGTCATTATCGACTGTGGCGCCATCTACCGCGGTTACCACTCGGACATTACCCGCACGATTGCTATCGGTGAACCAGACGCTGAAGCGCGCCGTATCTACGAGATTGTGCTGGCCGCCAATGAAGCTGGCCGCGCTGCCGCTCGTCCCGGCGTGACCGGCGCGGCGATTGACGCCGCTGCTCGCGCCGTGATCGAAGCGGCGGGGTACGGCGCTGCCTTCGTTCACCGCACCGGTCATGGCCTGGGCACCGAAACGCATGAACTGCCCAATATCGTCGCCGGCAGCGATACACCGCTCGCGCCGGGGACAGTCTTTACGGTCGAGCCGGGCATCTATTTGTCGGGCCGCCTGGGGGTGCGCATCGAGGATGATGTGGTTATCACTGCCGACGGTAGCCGGACGCTGACCAGTTTCCCGCGCGAATTGATCGTGGTGTAAGAGGTCACTTCCCTGTGAGAGTGGGTACTGTCGAGGGCAGAGACGCGACAGCGCTGCGCGTTGCGCCATAGCAAGCGCCTTCCGCCAGAGCAAAGGGATAGCGTTGCATCCACTGCGCTCTGACTTGCGATTACAGGAGCGAAGGCGTAAGCGCAACGCTACTGCGTCTCTATGCTGCGCGTTGCGCGCTTGCCCCGGCTGTGATATACTGCTTGCGCGATACGTTGCAGGCAAGGAAGCGATCAGTCCGATGAATAGCATTGCTCAGATCCGCAATCACCGCAACTCTCCGGTCAGGCATCGTCGCCGCCGTCGTTGCTGTTGCCAGTCGATTGCGCGATCTGGCTAGCCGTGCCTGCCCTTCAGGAGGAACCGTTCTCAGGCCAGCACTGCCAGCGCGCAGGCTGGCCTCTTCTATGCTATTCGCATATAACCAGTCGAGGACGTATGACACATCTCTATCTGATCCGTCACGGCGAATCGGTTGCGAATGTTCAGCCGATTGTCGCCGGTATGCGTGGCGATGCCGGTTTGACTCCGCGCGGGATCGCTCAGGCCGAACGGCTGCGCGATCGCCTGGCAACGAGTGGCGAGATTAAAGCCGATGTCTTCATCTCATCGACCCTGCCGCGCGCGTGGCAGACGGCTGAGATCATTCAGCCAGCGCTGGGATTGCCGATCATCTTCGATGACGAGGTGCAGGAGTTGCGCGTTGGCGAAGCTGATGGAATGTCGAATCAGGAGGCCTGGGCGCGCTTTGGGACGCCCGATTTTGATCGTTATCCGCTGCGTCCAATCGCGCCCGGTGGCGAGAGTTGGGGCGACTTTACGCTGCGGGTGAGTCGCGCTCTGACGCGCATTACCACCGAGCACGCCGGAAAGACGATTGTGATTGTCTGTCACGGTGGCGTGATCGATTGTTCATTCATCCACTTCTTCCGTATGCCGAGTCTGGTCGTGCCGCCAATCGATTTTCATACTCGCAATACCAGTATCACCTGGTGGGAGCTGGTTGAGCGGCGGCATCAACGCCTCTGGCGCTTGAATGCGTATAATGACATCGCTCATTTGCAAGGGATCGGCGCCATTGAGTCGGTACGCTGGGAAGACACCCATCCCGCCGTGCCGGTGCCGACGGAGGAGTAGTGCTATGCTCAGCCTTCTCGCCGATGGACACGTCACCAGTCCACGTGGGTGGAGTGCCGCGGTCGCCGCATGCGGGATCAAGTATGCCAATCGCGACGATCTGGCGCTGGTCGTGAGTGATCGACCGGCCACCGCCGTAGCAGTCTTTACAACCAACGCGGTTAAAGCTGCGCCGGTGCTGTACGATATGGCGTTGATGGCGTCGGTTGCTGAACTGCGGGCAGTGGTGATCAATGCCGGCAATGCCAATGCCTGCACCGGTAGCGATGGCGATGCTGCGGTGGTAGCAATGGCTCAGGCGGTCGAAGCGGCGCTCGATCTACCACCCAGGAGCGTCTTTGTGATGTCTACCGGCACGATTGGCGTGCCGATGCCGGTTGCGAAGATTACGCGCGGTATCGCTGAAGCGGCAACGCGGCTTAGCCCTGATTGCGGTATTGCCGCTGCCCGGGCAATTATGACCACCGATACGCGCCCGAAACATTGCGCAGTGAAGGTTGCGCTACCCGATGGAAGCGCGATTACTATCGGTGGAATGGCCAAAGGCGCGGGGATGATTCATCCCAACATGGCAACGATGCTGGCAGTGGTAACGACCGATGCCGCTGTGCCGCGCGATGTGCTCGATGCAGCGATGCGGCAGGCGCTCGAGGTCAGTTTCAACAGTATCAGCATCGATGGCGATACCAGCACCAATGATACGCTGCTGGTGATGGCCAATGGCGCGAGCGGCGCGCCGCCGATTGTCGATCTCGATTCGCCCGCCGGCGCGGCGTTTCGCGCCGGGCTGATCGCAGTCTGCCAGCATCTTGCGCATGCTATCGTGCGCGATGGCGAGGGCGCAACCCGCTTTGTGACCATTACGGTGCGCGGCGCGATGAGCAATGCTGATGCCCGCCTGGCCGCAATGACCATTGCCCGTTCGCCGCTGGTGAAGACGGCGTTGTTCGGAGCCGATCCGAATTGGGGCCGGGTGCTCTGCGCAATCGGGTACTCTGGCGCAACGGTCGATCCCAATCGGGTTGTGTTGCACTTTGGCGGTATGCGCGTGCTCGAGAACGGTTTGCCACTACCGTTCGACGAGCAGGCCGCTCATCAGTTGCTCGATGTGCCCGAAATCACCATCGACGCCGATCTTGGTCTCGGCGACGGTCAGGCCACGGTCTGGACATGCGATTTTAGCTACGATTACGTGCGGATTAACGCTGAATACCGGACATGAGTTCGACTTCTTGCAGGTGAGGGAGGGCGATGGATTCCACTGCGCGCCAGCAGATTGCGCGTGAACTGTGTCAGCGTCTCGCCACGACGAGGACGGATGTTGTTGTGGCCGGGATGCTGGCGCCTTCTGCGCCATTAACCGACTTTGAGCCGCTTGAGTTGCTGGTGGTAGTGGCCAATACAGTTACCCGAACGCGGCGCAGTTTCCTGATGCAGGATGTAGTAGTAACGGTACATTCCATCGCGCGCGCCGAACTCGAGTCGGTGTTGCGCGCTCCCGATCTGCGCTGGCCGCAGTGGTTGCACTGGCTGGCAACGCTACAACCGCTGATTGGCCAGCCCGAGCAGGTCAATCGATGGCTGGCCGAAGCTTCCGCCGTCGCCGAACAGGATTTTCATCGCCGCATCCTGGCTCACCTGCCAGACCTGGTCTTTGCCTGTTACGGTGAACTGCGCGCAGCCGCAGCTCGTCTGAGTGATCGCGATGCGCTGTTGCTGGTTCCGGTCTTGCTCACCGAGATGCATACGGCGCTCTGCCTGATTAACCGGCGTTGGCCGACGCAACGCGGCTTCGCCGGTCTTGAAGAGAGTTTTGCTTTTCCCTTGCAACCGCGCGACTGGCCACAACTGGCGACGGACCTGCTTGGCGCTCATCATCTCGCTGATATTGCCCGCCTGGCCGGCGCGCTGGTTAGTCAATACTGGCAACTACTCGCGCGCTGTAGCCTGACGATTGAACACCATCAAACGATTGCCACGACGCCGTTGTGATGGGGAGGAGTAGAGGAGATGGAACACCGGCTCTGGGGTGGACGGTTTAGCGAGCCTACGGCGGCTGAGATGCGCCGTTTCAACGACTCGTTTCGTTTCGATGCGCGACTGGCCGAGGTCGATATTGCCGGCAGTATTGCGTGGGCCGGCGCGCTGGCCCAGGCCGGTTTGATCAGCGAGGTTGAGCGCGCCGACCTGGTGCGTGGGTTGGAACTGGTGCGCGCTGAATTTGCGAACGGCACCTTTGTGGCCACCGAGGGCGATGAAGACATCCATACCGCTGTCGAGCGGCGTCTGCGTGAACTGATCGGCGATGCTGCGCTCAAATTACATACCGGTCGCTCGCGCAATGATCAGGTTGCCACCGATATGCGCCTGTACACCATCGGTATTGCCCGCCAGCTCGACCGTCGCCTGCGTGATGTGCAACTGGCGCTGCTGGCCCAGGCTGAACGACATACCGATACCCTCATGCCGGGCTATACCCATCTGCAACGCGCTCAACCGATCACCTTCGGCCACTGGTGTCTGGCTTATGTCGAAATGTTTGCCCGCGACCGCAGCCGGTTGCGCGACGCAATCACCCGCATGCGGGTCTTGCCGTTGGGCGCGGGAGCGTTGGCCGGCAACTCGCTGGGGGTCGAACGTGAACGACTTACCGAATTGCTCGATGAATTTGATGAACTGGCGGCCAATTCACTCGATGCGGTGAGCGATCGCGACTTCGTAGCTGAAATTCTCTTTGCCTGCGCCTTGATCGGCGTTCATCTCAGTCGGCTGGCTGAAGATGTTATTCTCTACGCCAGCGCTGAATTTGGCTTTGTGGAACTGGCTGACGCCTACAGTACCGGCTCAAGTCTGATGCCGCAGAAGAAAAACCCTGATAGTATGGAACTGTTGCGCGGCAAGAGTGGTCGGCTGCTCGGTAATCTGGTTGCGCTGTTGACCGTCTTGAAGGGGTTGCCGCTCACGTACAACAAGGATATGCAGGAAGACAAAGAGCCGCTCTTTGACAGTTTCGATACGCTCGATCTGGGTTTGCAGGTAGCGGCGGCGGCAATTGCAACGATGAAGGCGCGTCCTGAACGGATGGCGGCAGCGCTCGATGATGCGATGCTGGCTACCGACCTTGCCGATGAGTTGGTGCGGCGCGGCGTCCCTTTCCGCGTTGCGCATGGCAAAGTCGGGCAACTGGTGCAGCGCGCGCTGGCGCTGGGGGTAAGTTTGCGCCATCTGCCGTTGAGCGAGTATCAGGCGGTTGAGCCGGCGCTTGATGCCAGTGTGTACGAAATCTTCAACATGGCGCGCAGCGTGGCGCAGAAGGCGAGTTATGGCGGCACGGCGCCGCAACGAGTGCGCGAGCAGTGTAGCCGCTGGCGTGAATTGTTGCAAGAGATTGATGAAGCGTGAGCGTCGATACCACGGCGCATAAACGCAGGTTTTTGCGCAGTCACCTTGGGGAATGTAACCGTTTTGAGTTGATCACAGGAATCAAACACAACTATGACCAGCCCGTTATACACACCACCGGTCAGCCTGCCGGTATTGCACATTCGGCCTGACGTCGCCGTGACCATTCGACGCGCGCGAGTTGGCGATGTGCCGCGCCTTTACGAGATCATCAACTATTACGCCGCGCGCGGCGACATGCTGCCCAAAACGCTCGATCAGCTCTACAATCGGGTGCGCAACTTCAACGTCGCCGAGGTCGATGGTGAAGTGATTGGGTGCGCAGCTTTGCACATCACCTGGGCCGATCTGGCCGAAGTGGTTAGCGTTGCCGTTCATCCCTCGTTTCAGGGGCGCGGTATTGGCCGTCGCCTGGTTGAACCACTCTTTACCGAAGCGCGCGAATTGGGTATTCCGACGCTCTTTACGCTGACCTTGCAGGTTGGTTTTTTCAGCTCACTCGGTTTCCGCGAGGTGCCGAAATTGCGTTTGCCGCACAAAATCTGGCAAGACTGCGCGACCTGTTTCAAGCAGGATCGGTGCGACGAGGTGGCGATGATCCGGCAAGTGTAATGGTTAATCGGGAGAGCCGCTCTCACGGGCGGTTCTTTGCTCTGGTGATCTTCACTCTGTCACTGGAGTATCCTCCCTGGTAAGCAGCGCCGAATAACTCTATCGCTTGCTGAGATCCAATGCGACAATTGCTCCGTATCATTGAGTGACAATCTTGCAATGCAGGAGCATTTCTATGCTGATGAATAGCGCGATAGCTGCTGCTATGTTGCTGCTTGTGCTCGGTATCGGCGGCGTTTTTTCAACTGGCGCCGTTACGTCAGCGATTCCGGCGCTGTTTGGGTTGGCGCTGGGCGGGTTGGGGGTCGCCATTGAACGCAGCCGCGCGCCGCGCCGTTTCGAGTTGCTGGCTGCGCTGGTCGGACTGCTCGGTGTTATCGCGCCGGCTGCCAACCTGGTTCGGATTATCAACCAGACTGGCCTGGTGATCAATGCTGCGGTCTTTGCCAACCTGACAATGGCCGGGGTGTGCGCTCTCTACCTGCTGGTCTGGCTGTGGGAACAGCGCACTGGCGAGCGGTTGCGCATTAAGTGACGGCATTATGGCAGGCGACCGAGTCCACAAATGCTGCCTGATGTGGACTCGGTCTTGTTCTGATTAACTGTTGTTTTGCGGCTGGCCAACCTCAATTCCGGCCAGCCGTTCGAGCGCCTTGATCAAGGCGTGATTGCCTTCATGCCCCAGACCGGCGGCCTGGAGCGTTCGGTAGAGGTGAAAGACAGTTGATGTTGCCAGCATCGGCGCGCCGACGGCATCGGCAGCAGCCAGCACCAATCGCAGGTCTTTCTGCTGAAGATCGATGGTGAAGCCGGGTCGCCAGTCGCGCCTGATCACTTGCGGTCCCCGGTTCGAGAGCATCCAGCTTCCTGCCGCGCCGCCACTCACCGCGGCCAGTGTCTTTTCCAGATCAACCCCACTGGCCTGAGCAAAGACCAGCGCCTCGCTGATCGCCAGCATCGTGCCGACGACCAGAATCTGATTGACCAGCTTCACCGTCTGTCCGGCGCCGTGCCCGCCGACGTGGGTGATGGTTTTGCCCATCGCCTGGAAGACCGGCATGGCCCGCTCGACCAGTTCGGATGGGCCGCCAACCATAATGCTGAGCGTTCCGCGCGCTGCCCCTTCACTACCACCACTAACTGGCGCATCGAGAAAGCCGATCCCGCGCTCGCTCAGCCGGGAGGCACATTGTTGCGCGCCCTGCGGGCTGATTGTGCTCATATCGATCATCAACATGCCAGCGCGCGCGCCTTCAATAGCGCCTTGCGGTCCAAACAACACTGCCTCAACATCGGGGGTGTCGCTGACACAACTGATCACAATATCGCTGCGAGCTGCCAGATCAGCCGGTGACGAAGCAAGCTGCGCTCCGGCGGCAACTAGCTCATCGGCCCGCCCCGGTGTGCGGTTCCAGACGGTCAGCGGGAAACCGGCGCGCAGAATGTTGGCGGCCATCCCTCGCCCCATGATTCCCAATCCAATAAAACCAATCCGTTCGGCCATGGTACACTCCTCATTGCTATGCGCTGTGTGCGGCGTGTCAGAATGGTATCATACCTGCCGGCTGCGCCGGACAACTATGAGTACAGAACGTGAGGCGTGCTTCACCCTGCGCTCTGAGCAGAAAAAATCCCGCTCGCAAAAAACATCAGAAAGGATGTCCTATGCCCGCTGCGCTATCCGATCTCCTCGTTCTCGACTTTAGCCGGGTTCTGGCCGGCCCTTATGCCACTATGGTGCTGGCCGATTTAGGGGCGCGAGTGATCAAGATTGAGCAACCCGGCAGCGGCGATGAGACCCGGCAGTGGGGACCACCGTTTGCCGAAAATGGTTTGAGTGCCTATTTCATTGCCGTCAATCGCAACAAGCAGAGTGTTACCCTCAACCTCAAACACCCTGCTGGTCAGGCTATCGCGCGCAAACTAGCCCGGCAGGCCGATGTCCTGATCGAAAACTTCTTGCCCGGCACGATGACCCGGCTCGGTCTCGGCTACGAAGAGTTGCGATTGTCCAATCCCGGCCTGATCTATTGCAGCATCACCGGCTACGGTCAGTATGGCCCCGACGCAGCGCGGGCCGGTTATGACACGGTGATTCAGGCCGAAGGCGGTTTGATGAGTATCACTGGCGAACCAGACGGTCAACCGCTCAAGACAGGGGTAGCCGTGGCCGACATCACGACCGGTCTGTATGCCGCGACCAGCATTCTGGCAGCGTTGCATTACCGTTCGCAGAGCGGAGAAGGGCAGTATATCGACCTGGCGCTCTTCGATGTTCAGCTTAGCTGGCTGGCGAATGTCGCCTCGGCCTATCTGGTTTCCGGCAACCCACCCAAACGGTACGGCAACAGCCACTCTACTATCGTGCCGTATCAACCTTTTGCCACCGCTGATGGCTGGATTATGATCGCAGTCGGCAATGATCGCCAATTCGCTCGCCTGTGTGCCGTTCTTGGTCGGCCCGATTGGCCTGCTGATGAGCGATTTGCAACCAACCCGGCCCGGGTCAAACACCGGGAGCTGCTGATACCGCTGATCGCTGCTATCATCGCTCACGAACCGACGGCAGTCTGGATCGAGCGACTGCGCGCCGCCGAGGTGCCGTGCGGCCCGGTGAACGATATTCCAACGGCATTGCATAGCCCTCAAGCGCAGGCGCGCGCAATGGTGCAGACTATCGATGGAGTGCGCGTCGTTGGCCCGGCGCCAAAATTCAGCGCTACGCCGGCGTCTATTCGCTCCGCGCCACCGGCACTGGGCGCCGACACCGAAGCGGTGTTGCAAGAGCTGGGCTACACCCTTGAAGATATTAACGCTTTGCGTTCAGCCGGGGCAGTGTGACCGGATGTCAGGCGAAACACCGACTACGATAAAGGAGACCGGACGCTTTCGTGCTACAATGCCGCTACTTGCAGGCAGTGCAGGCCTGAGGTAACCAGACGGAGCAACGGTAATGCGACACGAACTCCATAGTCCAGCCGGCACGGTGTCGTTCGATGGCACCGGACGAATGATATTTGCCCACGAAGGGCGTGTAGTGCTCCAGAGTCTTGGCGCAGTGGCTCATGCGTATGGCACTGACTTCCCCATTACCGGCGTCGCCAATGCAGACATTACCGAACGCCACGCTCGCATTCACTTCACGACCACTCGTCCCGAAATCACGCTTCGCCTTGAGCTGGAAGCGACACCGACCGGTTTTCGTCTGTCGTGGTCTGGCCCGCCGCATCTGCACGCAGTGCGTGTCGAATGGCAGCTCGATCCCGGACGACCCTGGTATGGGATGGGTGAGCGGATCTTTCAGCACTGGCCGCTTGATGCCGCGCCGGTCATCTCTGACCCATTCGAGCCGATCGATCATGGCCGCGATGGAACGCTCAATATCGCCACACCCTTCTGGCTGAACGCCGCCGGAGCTGCGCTGTTGCTCGAAGAAGGCGATGGGGAGCTGGCCGTCACCATCGATCGGGCCGGCGATGGGTTGTTACAGATTACGTCTCGCGAGGCGCCGCCGCCGCCAAACCTCGGCTTCGACGAGCGTTACGCCGCGCCCGGCCCCAGTCTCACCAGTCACGTTATTTTGGCTGCGCATGCGCCGGCTGCATTCTACGCGGCCTTGCCTCTGCTCGGACGACCTACCGCAGCGCCGCCAGGCGATCTCTTCGCTCGCCCGATCTGGACGACCTGGGCGCATTACAAGATGCACGTCACCCAGCGCGACGTAACTGACTTCGCCGCTCAGATCGTGTCCCGCGGCTATCCCTACTCGGTCATGGAAATTGATGATCGCTGGCAGCGCAGCTATGGCGCCTACGTCTTCGATCAGCGAAAATTTCCCGATCCGCGCGCAATGGTCGATGAACTGCACGCCGCCGGTTTCAAAGTTACTCTCTGGACACCGATCTTTTTCGATCCGACTGATCCGGCGTTTTCCGTTGCCGCGCGTCGCGGCTACCTGGTCCGCCACCCTGCCGACGGCTCGCCCTACCTGGTGCGCTGGTGGCAAGGCTACGGTGGCGTACTCGATCTGACGAATCCAGAAGCGGTAGCCTGGTGGCTGAGCGAGCTGCGCGCGCTTCAGGCTGAAACCGGCGTAGACGGCTTTAAATTCGATGCCGGTGAAGCGAACTTTATCCCACCTGACGCGATCTGCTACGCGCGCGAGCCGCGCCGACGTTACGCCGACCGCTACACCGAGTTTGTCGCCGACCATTTTGCGTATACCGAAGTTCGCACCGGCTGGCGCAGTCAGCGCCGCGGCATTCTCTTCCGCGAGTGGGATAAGTGGAGCCGTTGGGGGATCGATAACGGGCTGCACAGTGTGTTGACGCAGGCGCTTACCCTGAGCATCTGCGGTTATCCGTTCGTGTTGCCTGATATGATCGGTGGCAACGCCTACCAGAGTGAGGTCCCCGATGGTGAGCTGATGGTACGCTGGACACAACTGAGCGCATTGCTTCCCACGATGCAGTTCAGCGTGCATCCGTGGCAGTACGGGCCGGAAGTCGATGCAATTTGCCGTCAGTACGCTCACCTGCACACCGGCCTCGCTCCGTATCTGGCCGAATTGATTGAAGAAAATCTGCGCGATGGCACTCCGCTGGTGCGTCCGCTCTTCTGGCATGCGCCAGAGGATGAAAAGGCGCTGCGCTGTGATGACCAGTTTCTGCTCGGCGCTCGCTACCTGGTAGCGCCTGTTATGCGACCCGGTCAGCGTCAGCGCGATGTCTATCTGCCGGCAGGAGTCTGGCGCGACTACTGGCGCGGCGCACTCCATCAAGGGCCGGCGGTGTTAACCGATGTGCCGGCGCCACTCGACCAGATGCCGTTGTTTGAGCGACAGGACGGGTAGAGCGTTTCTAGCGTCTCATGACTCACTGGGAAAGCTGTTGGCAGCAGAGCATATGGGGCGCAGCAACCTTGCTGTGCCCCTGTGCTTTGCTGTGTCAACGGTCATTGAACGGCAGGGATATTGCGTTTTTTGTCACAACTTTGCATTCGACAGTTGCGCCGGCCTGTGTCATGATGACAGCGCGCCGCAAGCAACGTTTGATGAGCGAGGTTTCATTATGAGTGGCAGAGTAACAGTTGGCCGCAACGGTATCGAGCTTGATGGGCGGCCATTCTATCTGCTTTCCGGGTGTATTCACTACTTTCGCTGGCCGCGCGCCGAGTGGCGGCCACTGCTTGAACAGGCACGCTGGGCCGGTCTGAACACGATTGATACGGTCATCCCGTGGAACCGGCACGAACTGCAACCAGGCGTATTCGATTTTAGCGATGAAGCCGATCTCGGCGCATTTCTCGATCTCTGTCAGGAACTCGGCCTGAAGGCAATCGTTCGTCCAGGACCCTACATCTGCGCTGAGTGGGAAAATGGCGGTCTGCCGGCATGGTTGACGGCCAACGGCAATGTGCGCCTTCGTACCGATGATCCCACTTTTATGGAAGCGGTGCTGCGCTGGTTCGATACATTGATGCCAATTCTCGCGCCTCGTCAGTACACCCGCGGCGGGCCGATCATTCTCTGCCAGATCGAGAATGAGCATTGGGCATCGGGCGTATATGGCGCTGACGAACATCAATTAACCCTGGCCCGCGCGGCCTATGAGCGCGGGATCGAGGTGCCCCAGTACACCTGTATGGGTGCTACTCCTGGCTACCCGGAATTTCGCAATGGCTGGAGCGGGATCGCCGAGAAGCTCGTCCAGACTCGTCAGCTCTGGCCTGATAATCCGATGATCGTTTCGGAACTGTGGAGCGGCTGGTTTGACAACTGGGGTGGTCATCGACAGACACGCAAGACCGCAGCGAAGCTCGATCTGACGTTGCATCAACTGACCGCCGTCGGCTGCGCCGGTTTCAGTCATTGGATGTGGGCCGGCGGAACCAATTTCGGGTACTGGGGCGGGCGCACCGTTGGCGGCGACCTGATCCACATGACAACGAGTTATGACTATGATGCGCCGGTTGACGAGTATGGCCAACTGACCGCGAAAGCGTTTGTGGCCCGGCGTCACCATCTTTTCCTGAGCTGCTTCGGCGCCGAACTATCGGCAGTGCTGGCCGATGCCGTTCCCGGCGGGATCACGGTGATTTCACCGGCCCCAATTGCTGGCCGGAGCGAGGGCGGCGCGCAGCCGTACCGCACCGCACGCGCCGGCCCAACCGCTCCGCCGGCATGGCGTGACTTCTGCGCCACCTTCCTCGCCAATCCTGGCCTTGAAGCAACTACTTACGAGGTCTTCTTACCCGCAGGCGATCATCTGAGCGTCGAAGTTGAGCCGGCTTCCATCCGCCCAATCTTTGCCAATCTCCCGCTGGGCGAAAGCGGAATCGTCATTGCCGCCCATACTGGCCGCATCCTCGGCTATTGGCCTGACCAGGGCACGCTGGTCATCTATGGTCGTGAAGGCGAGCAAGGCACGTTAAAACTGCGTCTCCCCACTCCCCCGGCAGGCATTCACGCCGATGATGCTGGCTTAACGGCGCGCGTGCAGTGGCGCGAGGATGGGTTGAGCATCGACTACTGGCTCACTGCTGAAGGTCGCCGGATCGAGATTGCCTGGGAAGATCACGCCCTCTTGATCGAGTTGCTGCCCGAAACGCTGGCCGAACGCTATGGCAGTCAGCCGCTGCCACCAGCCGCGCCGACGCATCGGCAGATCCTGCCGGCGCGCTCTTTCGCCGTCGTCGAAGCAACTGCCACTACCGATTGGCAACCGATTGCCGCCCCTGCTCCACTCGAACAACTCGGATGCCTGTACGGTTATGGATGGTATCGAGCCGAGTTTGAACTTGCTGTGCCGCTAACGACAAACCTGATTGCGCCTGAACTCAACGACCGCGCGCTGGCCCTGCTCGATGGTGAATTCGTAGGCGTGCTAGGCGCCACGCCCAACGGCCCACGCTACACGTTGCCGATCAGCCTGAGCGCCGGCTCGCACGATTTGCGCTTGCTGGTCGATAATCTTGGTCGTTTCAACTACGGTCTCAAGCTGGGTGAACACAAAGGCTTACTCGCGCCACTCTTTCTCGACGGTAGTCAGATCGACATCTCGGCGGGATGGTCAGCCTACTGGCAAGAGGTGCAATTCGCCGGTGAAGCGGTCGCTAACGTCAAGCCGTGGGCCGCTCGTCCTGATGCTGACAACGTTCATCTGGGCCGGTTTGCCTGGACGGGACCGATGGTCTGGTTGATCCGACCGATTGAGGTAGAGGCCGGGCGTCGCTATCGCGTTCACATCACCGGCGACCGCAATTCAGGCGCTTTCTTTGTGAATGGTGTTGCCGTTGAGCGGTTTAGCCGCCATCGCAGCGGTGGCCTGATCGCAGCCGACATCACCGATCTGCTGCAACCGGGAACCAACACGCTAGCGCTGCAAATCCTCAACTATGCCGGAGCGCCCTGGCGCGCCACGCTGATCAGCTATCCTGCCGACCGACCGCTGCCGGCAAACTGGAGCTTCCGCGCTGGCGTGACGGTGAGCGACCAGCCGGCGCCGCCGACCGGCCCGGCCTTCGTGCAAGCCGTGTTTACCCGGAATGAATTGCCGGCAACCCTCCGGCGTCTGGCGCTGCGGCCTGGCGTCTTCGATAAAGGTCAGATATGGCTCAATGGGCAAAACTGCGGACGATTCTGGCAGATTGGGCCACAAGAAGCGTACAAACTCCCGATCTCGTGGTTGGCTACGCACAACGAATTACTGCTCTTCGTCGAGCAGAGTCGAGGCGGCGCAATTGAGCTAATATACGCTTAAGTGGAAACATGCGCAGAGGCTGACTTCCGTGCCGGTCTGCCACAATTCCCGGCACGGAATCGCCTGCTGCCGAAACCGGAAGCAGCAGGGTTAACTTCAGTGGCGCGCGGGTTCATCACCTGCGCAGAATCAGGCAGGTCGAGGGCATTCCGCCCCGGAGCTTCACCCAACCAGCGCCGCTTCGTCGGCAACCGAAACGCCACAGATCAACTGCTCGGCAGCGGCAATCTGATCGTGGTCGCCGATCAGCCCCAGCAGATCGCCTGCCTGAAACACTGTGCTCGATTTTGGGTTGGCGATCAA
Source organism: uncultured Chloroflexus sp. (assembly GCF_937129525.1). Taxonomy (GTDB): domain Bacteria; phylum Chloroflexota; class Chloroflexia; order Chloroflexales; family Chloroflexaceae; genus Chloroflexus. The sequence goes on from NZ_CAKZNK010000025.1 coordinate 19,162, forward strand.
TTGCTGATTGCGAATCAACGCAATCACCGACGCGCCAGTGCGGGCGCGAATGTTGGCTTCAGCCAGAGTCTGGCCGATCAGCGAACTCTGCTCGCCGACCAGACGCCAGGCAATCTCGATCCCACGGGCGGCGCGCACCATCTGATCCAGCGCCTGATGTTCGGCGGGAGTCGAAACGGTTGTGTTGTACTCATCGCGCCTGACGGCATCGGTATAGCCCTGAACTTGCGTTGCCGGATAGCCAAGACAGAGCAGCGTATGGCGCATCACCTCTAACCCGCCTTCAAGTTCGGGGTGAATGACATCGCGCGCGCCGAGATTCATCAACCGGCCAACGCCGCTGGTGGTTGCTGCGCGGGCAATAATCGGCAGGTTCGGCGCAATGTTCCGCGCCGCCGCCACAACCATTTCGGTCGCCGTCTCGTCAGGCAAAGTTACCACCAGTGCCCGCGCCCGTTCGAGACCGGCGTGCATCAACACATCGGAGTTAGCCGCGTCACCGAAGAGGGTTGGAACGCCGCGAGCATTAAACTCGGCAGCCCGGCCCGAGTCAATCTCGATCACCAGGCGCGGCACACCTAACCGCTCCAGCACGGTGACGATATGCTGACCGACTCGCCCATAGCCCACCACGACCACGTGATCGGCCTGCGGCAGGGCCAGATCGCCCGGTTGGGCCGGATGGCTGTCGAACCATTGCCAGAGACGGGGTGACATCCGCTGCATGAGCTGCTCAACTGGCCTGATCAGGCGGAACATGAGCGGATTGAGCATAATCGAAAGCAGCGATCCGGCCAGAATCAGCGAATATTGTTCCTGGCTCAGCAGACCGAGCGCCATACCAGTGCTACCAAGAATGAATGAGAATTCACCGATCTGGCTGAGACCGGCGGCAACGACCAGCATGGTGCGCCCGCTGGCCGGCAGAAGGAAGCCGAGCAACTGAGTAATGAGAGCTTTCCCTGCGACGATCAATGCCGTCAAGGCCAGCACCTGGCCGGCGTTGGCCCAGAGATAGACCGGGTTGACGATCATGCCAACCGAGACGAAGAAGATCACGGCGAATGTCTCGCGGAAGGGCAACACGTCGTCACCGATTTGATGACTAAACTGCGACTCGCTCAACACTACGCCGGCCAGAAACGCGCCAAGCGCCAGTGACACGTCGAAAAAGGCTGCGGCGCCGAAAGCGGTGCCGAGCGCAATGGCTACCGCGGCCAGAATGAACAGTTCGCGCGAACGAGTGCTGGCAATCATATCGAGCAATCTGGGCAATAGTCGGCGACCGGCAAACAACATTACCGCCACGAACAGCGCCGCCTTGAACAACGACAATGCCGCCGACCAAAATGATTGCTCGTTATGCTGACCAAAGATAATCGGCAACAACACCAGGATCAAGACCGTTGCCAGATCTTCCAGCACCAGCCAGCCAATCGCGATTCGTCCGGCGCTGGTATTCAGCATGCCGTTGTCCATCAATCCGCGCAACAACACCACGGTGCTGGCAATCGAAATCGACAGGCCGAGGATCAGACCCGACACCGGCGTCCACTCCCAAACCTGACTGAGCGCAAAGCCGAGCGCCGTCGCGATGATCATTTGCAAGATGGCGCCGGGCAACGCAATCTGGCGCACAGCCCACAAATCCTTGAGCGAAAAGTGTAGTCCAACGCCAAACATGAGAAAGATAACACCGATCTCGGCCAATTGACTGATGTCGCTCACATCACCGACAAACCCTGGAGTGAACGGCCCAATCGCCATACCGGCCAGCAAATAGCCGACAATAGTTGGCAGCCCGATCCGCCGGGCCAATACACCGCCGACAAATGCTACGACGAGCGCGATTGCCAAATTTGCCAGCAACGAAATGTCGTGATGCATAGCTCAGCTCCGGCGATCAAGCGAATAATGATGAGGTCTGCTTTGGTGAATACTGGGAAAAAACCTTGCGCGCCATGGCGCAAAATCAGTGTACTGAGTATGATAAAGAAAAGATGAAGGGCTGTCAAAAGCGATGGCTTCCTGTGGTACACTACCAGCGCTGCTGAGTCATGGTGGTCGTTTGAGCAATACCTGGAGCGCCTGACAGCGCCGAATCGTGCTGACCATGAGATGGATGTCCCTCGATCCAGGCGGAACAGGTCGTAGCGCCGCCTTTCCTGCTGCGACGCTCACTGACAACGACGCAAAACGCGCTATGCTGGCCATTGTGATCGTCTCGTGGAATGTCAAAGATCTGCTGCGTCGTTGCCTCGTTGCCACGCAGGCATCGCTACAGGCAGGGGATCTCGCTGCCGAAATCATTGTGGTAGACAATGCCAGCCACGATGGCACGCCAGCCATGCTGCGCAGCGAGTTTCCAGAGGTGCAGCTCATCGAAGCCGGCGCTAACCTCGGTTTTACCGCCGGCAACAATCTGGCGCTGCGCATGTTGTTGCAGCGCCCTGATGGCGGCCCCGAATTCGCGCTCTTGCTGAATCCCGATACCGAACCGGTTGCCGATGCGATCCCACGACTGGTCGCCTTTCTCCAGCGCCACCCGGCAGCAATTGCCGTTGGGCCGCGCCTCCTCTATAGCGATGGGAGTCTGCAATCGTCTCGTCGCCGCTTCCCGACTCCGCTCACTATGATCTGGGAGAGTACGCCATGGGAACGGCTATGGCCGCGCAATCCATGGGCGCGGCGCTACCATTGTGCCGATCGTCCGGCTGACCGCGCGCAACGGGTGGGATGGCTGGTCGGCGCGGCCCTGCTGATCCGTACCTCTGCAATTCGCAAAGCCGGCTTGCTCGATGAGCGTTTCTTTATGTACAGTGAAGAGCTGGAGTGGCAATGGCGTCTGCAAGTGGGCAACCCGGCGGCTCCGCCACCTGACCGCTCGCGGCGTGAAACGGTTGAGGTTGGGAGCCAGATCTGGTATCTACCTGAGGCAGTGGTGATTCATCACGAAGGCAAGAGCAGCGAGCAGGTTCCGGTCGATCGCCATCGCTACTTTCAGCTTAGTCGCCTGCATTTGACCCGTATGTGGTATGGCTGGCATGTCGCCGCCGTAGTGCGTCGGCTGATCGGCCTTGGGTATCAGTACGAGCTAATAATTGAAGCGATCAAACTGGCCCTCGGCCACAAACCGGCGTTGCGCCGTCAGCGGATCGCGACCTATCAGCAGGTGTTATGGGCACTGGACAGGTTTGATCGATAGTGACTCCATCGCATGGTGTGGCGTCTTTGCCCGGAATGTCAGCGCTATGTTTCTCTACACCATAACCGACGGCTGGCAGATTCGCCCGGTTACCGAATTTACTCAGGGCATCTACCCGCGCCACGAGAACGGCTGGCTGCCGGCAATCGTGCCGGCGCACTGGCAACAACTGCCCGGCCTCGAAACGCATAGCGGCAAGGTTGTCTATCGTTGCCGTTTTGCCAACCCCAATCCGCCAGACCGCCTCGCCGATGAACGGCGCTGGTTGCGGATCAACGGCGCCTTCTATTACCGGCACACCTATTTGAACGGCGTAGACCTGGGAACACACGAAGGCTATTTTGAGCCGACCGAGCGCGATGTTACCGCTCTGCTCAACCAGCAGAATACGCTGATTATCGAACTCGACTGTCCCGATGAGCATAATAAGGTCGGTAAGCGCATGATTACCGGCGTCTTCTCGCACTGGGACTGCTTCGATCCCCTGTCCAATCCTGGCGGGATCTGGCTACCGGTCGAGCTTCACCGCAGCGGGCCGGTTCGATTGCGCCAGGCGCGCCTGCGCACCGAATATTGTGACGCTCGTCTTGCCCAGTTGCGCTTCGCGCTCGATCTCGATGCGGCGCAGGCGGTGACGATCAAGAGTGAGATCATCTTTGCTCCGCTCACGTTCCAGGGTGAAACACAGGTCTTTACCGTGCAACGACGCTTGCGCGGCGGCGCGCAGACGGCGCAGGGGCTGCTGAAGCTGCGCGAACCCCGCCGCTGGTGGACGCACGATCTTGGCCGGCCCGATCTCTATCAGGTGACGGTGCGCATCTGGCTGGATGGCTTGCTGAGCGATGAGCAGTCATTTGCCTTCGGTGTGCGCATGTTCGAGCTGCGTGACTGGATTCCATATCTTAACGGCGAGCGGTTTCTGGTCAAGGGCAACAACTACCCGCCGGGTGATATGCGCATCGCGACGATGAACCGCGAACGCGCCGAGCGCGATCTGGTCCTGGCTCGCGATTGCCACATGAACATGTTACGTGTCCATGCCCACATCGATCATCCGGCATTCTACGACGCTGCCGATGCCGCCGGCATCCTGCTCTGGCAAGACTTCCCCCTTCAGTGGCTGTACCGTCCAGAGGTATTGCCCGCCGCGCGCCATCAGGCGCGGGCGATGGTGCGCCTGCTCGGCAATCATCCCAGCATTGCGGTCTGGTGTATGCACAACGAGGCGATCCATCTCGAAGATACTGCCGATGAATCGTTGCCGGCTCGCCTCCGCACGTACCAGTCAGCCTTCATCTTTAGCTGGAATCGCGACGTGATGGATGTGCAATTGAAGCAGATTGTCGCCGAAGAAGACCCCACTCGTCCGGTGGTGCGTTCGTCAGGCGAGCCAGATGTGCCCTATCTGCGTTCCGGTACCGATGCGCACGCCTACTTTGGCTGGTATCGCACCTATGGCACGCTGGCCGATGGCGAGGCGGCCCGCTTGCGTTTTCCTGGCAATCTGCGCTTCGTCACCGAGTTTGGCGCGCAAAGTTTCCCCAATCTGGAAAGCAGCCTTCGCTTTATGCCCGATCCGCTTGACGAGGCAGCGATTGCCCGCCTCGTTGCTCGCCACGGTTTGCAAGCTGATATTATGTCGGCCTGGTACCCCTGGCGACAGGCTACCAGCCTGGCCGAGGTGGTCGAGATGTCGCAGACTTACCAGGCTGAGCTAAATCGCTTCTACATCGATCGCCTGCGCTATCACAAATACCGTCCAACCGGCGGGATTATCGCGTTTTTATTTGTCGATCCGTATCCGGCAGTGTTGTGGAGCGTCATCGATTACTGGCGGGTGCCCAAGCGTTCGTACTACGCTATGCGCGACAGCTTTCGCCCGCAGTACGTCTTCACGCTGATCGAACCGCGCGAGTTTGCCATCGGCGAGGCAATCGAGCTGCCGGTTTATGCGGTCAACGATGCCCGCCAGCCACTGACCGGCGCTCAGGTCACTGTTACTTTGCTTGACCCCGAGGCAAGCGAGCTGGCGACGGTTACCCGCTACTTCGATCTGCCCGCCGACTCGCTGGCGACCGAGATCGACCGATTGCGACTCACTCCAACCCGTCCCGGTCGCTATACCATCGAATTGAGTCTGATCGGGGCTGGGCCTGAGTTCACCAACCGCTACCATCTTACTGTCGCTGCGCCAATATCAGCTCGATAACGCAATGCACAATCCCTACTGATGGTACAATACAGCGGAGACAGAAAATAATTGATCGGCAAGGTTGCAGAAACGTATGCCCATCTCGTATCGCGAGCAGGCCCCACTGACGTGTCCGCATTGCGGCGCCGATTTTAGCGCCGACATCTGGTTGATTATCGACGCCGACGAAGAACCGGAAGTTGCGGCAGCTTTGCGGCGCGAAGAAGTGAATATCGTGACCTGCCCGCACTGCGGCGCGCGTGGGCCGGCAGGCGCGCCACTGATCTACCACGATGCGCGCGCTCGACGTGTGTTGTTTGCGCCGGCTCCTGGTTCAGCCGATCACGAAATCCGCGAACAGGCGCGCGACCTGCACGCGCTGCTGGTCGGCTCAATCGACCAGGAGCAGCGCCGTCCGTACCTGGCCGATGTTGACATCGCTCAGGATGTGAGCGGAATGGCGCATCTGTTGCGCCGCATCGACACCCGTCAACGCGCATCGGCAGCGCCGCCCGCCGCGCCGCCCGCCGCGCCATCACCTGCGCCTCCTTCCCCAACCGAACGGCCACCGCTGCTGGCGGCAGTCGAAGCGCTCCTGGCGGCTGATACTGCCGCCGATCTTGAACAGGCATTGTCTGACCATCCCGAATTGCTCGATCCGGCGACCATTGCCACGCTGACCCAACTCGCTGAAGTTGCCGCTGCGCAAGGCGAGCATGAGATCGCGCAAGGATTGCGCAACGCGCGCGATCTCCTGTCCGGTATGAGTAACCGGTCTGAACCTGAACGTTTAACTGAGATCCCACCGGCAGCGCTGCAAGAGTTGTTGAGTGCCCATAGTGATGCTGAACTTGAACAGGTGATTGCCCGACATCCACTGTTGCTGCGCCCTGAGATCGATGAACTCCTGGCTATCGAGATCGAAACAGCCCTGGCCAGCGATGCCGAACAATTAGCGCAATTGCTGGAAGCGCGACGGATAGCGCTGGCCGCATTTCGCGCTGCGCCGGCAGCCGGCGCCGATCTTGAGGCAGCAATCGAAGCGCTCTTGCTTGCCGATGATGAAGAGGCTTTTGCCCAGGCGCTCGATCAGTATCCGGCATTGTTAAGCGAAGCGGCAGAGCAAGCGCTCTGGGAATTTGCCGCTGAAGCTCGCGCTGGCGGGGATGAAGAACTGGCTCGTCACGCAATCGCTTGCCGTGAACTTGTGCGCCGTGTGCGCGCCGGCCTTGAACAAGACCGTTCATAGTTGACGGGAATATTGGGTATGCTGAAACGAACTCCACTGTACAACGCGCACCTCGCAATGGGCGCGCGCATGGTCGAATTTGGCGGCTGGGAGATGCCGGTTCAATACCGTGGCATCATCGAGGAACACCACGCCGCGCGCAATCGGGCAGGCCTGTTTGACATCAGTCACATGGGTCGCTTTATGGTGCGCGGGCCACACGCTGAAGGTTTCCTCCAGCACATGGTAACGTGCAACGTTGCCGCCATCCCACTCGGACACGCTGGCTATGGCCTGCTTTGCCGACCTCACGGCGGCATTGTTGATGATGTCTTTATCTATCACCTCCCCGATGAATTTATGGTCGTGGTCAATGCCGCCAACCGCGCCAAAGATTGGGAATGGTTTCAACAACATGCGACCGGGTTTGATGTGGAGATCGAAGATCGTTCGGAACGGTGGGCTATGCTGGCGCTCCAGGGGCCGCAGGCCGAACATCTGCTGGCCGGCGCAGAGGACTCGACCACGGCTGAGATCGGCTCGCTGCCGTTTCACGGTGTGGCAATGACCACGCTCTTCGGCCAGAATGCCTTGATCGCGCGCACCGGTTATACCGGTGAAGATGGCTTCGAGATCTTCTTTGAGGCAGCGCATGCCGAACGATTCTGGTACGGTTTACTGGCGCTCGGCGACAATGCCGTGCAGGCCTGCGGCCTCGGCGCCCGTGACAGTTTGCGCTTTGAGGCCTGTCTCGCCCTGTATGGTCACGAAATTGATGAAACGATTAATCCCTACGAGGCTCGACTCGGCTGGGTCGTTAAACTCGACAAAGGTGATTTTATTGGCCGCGACGCTTTGCAGGCGATTGAACAGGCCGGCGTCAGCCGTCGGCTGGTAGGATTTGAAATGGTTGGCAAGGGCATTGCGCGCGGCGGTTATCAGGTACACCGCGTGACCGGCGAACCGGTTGGTTTTGTAACCAGTGGAATGCCTTCGCCAACCCTTGGCCGACCGCTCGGCATGGCCTATGTGCCCACCGATCTCAGCAGTGAAGGAAGTGAATTCGATGTCATGGTGCGCGAGCGTCCGGTGCGCGCGCGCGTGGTGAAGATGCCTTTCTACAAGCCGCGCTACAAGCGCTAGAGGAGTTCGATATGGCTTACAACACTCCGGCAGATTTACGCTACAGCAAAACGCACGAGTGGGTGCGCCAGGAAGGCGATGAAGTGGTGATCGGCATTACCGATTACGCTCAGCATGCCCTTGGTGATGTGGTCTACATTGAATTGCCTGCCGTCGGCTCAACCATCACTGCCGGCGAGCCGTTTGGCGTGGTCGAGTCGGTCAAAGCGAGTTCAGATCTCTATGCGCCGTTGAGTGGTGAAGTGGTCGCGGTCAATACTGACCTTGAGAGCGATCAGGCTCCGATCAATAACGATCCCTATGGCGCGGGTTGGATGCTGCGCGTGCGTCCTTCCGGCGCGAGCGAGGAACTGCTCGACGCCGCGGCCTACGCCGCGTTTGTGGCAGAAATTGAACAGTAGATATTGGTGTTCAGCATGGCCCGGCAGCGAGGAGCAGGATCGCTCCCGCCGCCGGACAGTATACAAATCTAGATGGAATCTTGCCTATGACTCACTATATTCCTGTGACCGATGCCGATCGCGCTGAAATGCTTAAGGCCATCGGGGTGGAGCGAATCGAAGATCTCTTTGTTGATGTGCCGGAAAGTCACCGCTTCCCGCCGCTCAAGCTGTCACCGCCGCTGTCTGAACCGGAATTGATGGCCGAATTGCACCGCTTGAGCGAATTGAACGCCCATGCTCGCCGATACAGCATCTTCCTTGGCGCCGGAGCGTATCATCACTTCGTGCCGGCTGCGGTTGACCAGATCTTGCGCCGGGGTGAGTATTACACGGCTTACACACCTTATCAGCCCGAAATTAGCCAGGGGACGTTGCAGGCCATTTTTGAGTATCAAAGCCTGATCTGCGCCCTGACCGGCATGGAGATTGCTAACGCTTCGCATTACGATGGCGCAACTGCCCTGGCCGAGTCGGCAATTATGGCGCTGAATGTCGCGCGCAATCGGCGCAAGATTGTGGTGGCTCGCGGCGTTAACCCGCAGTATCGGGCAGTGCTGCGCACCTATCTGCAAGGGCTTGATGTTGAGATTGTGGGTGATGAAACTCCGGACGCGTCGATTGCCGATGCTCTCAATCAGGTTGATGAGCAGACGGCGCTATTGATCGTGCAGAACCCCGACTTCCTCGGTCGTTTGCGCGATCTCCGCGGGCTGGGGGCGCAAGTGCAGGCGCGCGGCGCGCTGCTCGCCGTGCACTTTGACCCGATTGCGCTTGGTCTGTTCCAGACCCCCGCTGAAGCCGGCGCCGACATCGCTACCGGCGAGGGTCAGCCGCTCGGTTTAGGGCTGGCTTTCGGCGGTCCCTACCTTGGTATCTTCACCACCCGCCAGAAGTATGTCCACAAGATTGCCGGTCGTATCGTCGGCGTGACCAAAGATGTCGATGGCCGCATGGCATATGTCCTCACGCTGCGCGCGCGCGAACAGGATATTCGCCGCGAACGAGCAACCAGCAATATCTGCACCAATCAGGGCTTGATGGCGCTAGCGTCGGCGGTCTATCTGTCCTTGATGGGCAAGCGAGGCATGCGCACCGTGGCCGAAATTACCTACCAGCGCGCTCATTATGCTGCCCGACGGATCGCCGCGTTGCCCGGCTATCGAGTGCTCGACGATCAACCCTTCTTCCGCGAGTTCGTTGTGCAGTGCCCGCGTCCGGTCGCCGAAATCAACGCTGCGCTGCGCGCGCAGGGCATTATCGGCGGTTACGATCTCAGCGCGGATGAACCGCAGCTCGGTCACGCGATGCTGGTTGCTGTCACCGAGATGAATTCACCGGCAGAGATTGACCGCTTTGTGGCGGCGCTGGCCGCGATCTGACCCGATGGAGTGTCTGGAAAGGTTGGTTGGATCGTAGCGATGGTTGAGTCGGTCTCGCTTCCTCAGATTGAACGGATAGTTACCCGCATTCTGCCCGGAGTGCGGATCCGTGACGTGGCGCCGCTCGGCGCGCGCAGCCTGCTGGTCTCTTTGAGTGACCGGCAGATTGTGCTACGCTTGCCCGCCGGCGTCGATCGCTGGGCCGGCGAGGCGCTGCGCGCCGAAGCGCTTGCGCTGCGCGCCTTGCAAGCCGAGATCGACCTGCCATTGCCCGGCGTGGTTGGTCAGACCGACTCCGGCGGCGATGACCCGCCGGCGCTGGCGCTGAGTTATCTGTCCGGCACGCCGCTGCCTGAGGTCATCGCTGCAATCGATGCCGAGTCGCGCTTCGCCATCGGCCAGGCCCTGGCCAGAGTGATGGCGCGGGTGCATAGCTACCTGACACCTGCCTATGGCCCATTGCTCGCCGAGTCCTTGCCCACCCCCGCCGATCATGCTGCCGTTCTCGGCGCTGATGTGGCCTATCTGCGCGAGCGCGTCGCGGTTGCCGCGGCTGAAGCCCTGGCTCAGGGCCAGCTCAACGATGACCAGAGCCGGTGGTTGCAACAGCGGCTCGCCGCCTGGATCACGACGACCGGACGCCCGGCCAGCCTCGTTCACGGCGATCTCCACCCCCGCCGGCTAATTGTCCGCCGTCGCGAACGTGATTGGCGGCTGGTCGGTGTGGTTGGGTGGGGTTTTGCGCAAGCGTGGCGACCGGCCTGGGATCATGCGACACTCCATCTCAACTTTGCCGATCCCGATTATTTCGATGTGCGCGTTGGCTACGGCGCCGCTTACGATGAGACAACCGATCGCCGCTACGATCAGGTGCGCGAATTTGCCCTGCTCCCATACCGGCTCGCTCTGCTCCTCGAGCGCGAGCGGGCCGATCTGGCGCTGCGCATTGCCGCCGAGCTTGATAGCGTGCATGCGCCGCCGATTATTGCTACCCCTGATGAACCTGTGAATGGAGTATCACGCGATGAATAACGAAGAACTGCCCATTTTTACCTATTCTCAGCCGGGTAAAATCGGTGTGAATCTACCGGATGCCAGCGTCGAGACAACGCCACTGCCTGCCGATCTGCTGCGCCAGGATGACCTGGCCGGGTTGCCCGAACTGACCGAGCCAGAGGTGATACGTCACTTCACCCGCATCAGCCAGCGCAACTACTCAATCGATACCGGCTTCTACCCGCTGGGATCGTGTACGATGAAGTACAACCCCAAACTGCACGAAGAAGCGGCTCGCCTGCCCGGTTTTGCCGCCGCTCATCCGCTGCAAGACGAAGCATTGAGTCAGGGCGCTTTGCAATTAATGTACGAGTTGCAGCGCGACCTGGCCGAGATCAGCGGATTTGATGCGGTCAGTCTGCAACCGGCTGCCGGCGCGCAGGGTGAATTGACCGGTATTCTCGTCTTCCGCGCCTACCATCGCGATCGCGGCGACACGCAGCGCACCGAAGTGCTGGTACCCGACTCGGCTCATGGCACCAATCCGGCTACTGCGGCGATGGTGGGTTTGAAAGTAGTTGAACTGAAGAGCGATGCGCGCGGCAACGTCGATCTGGAAGATCTCAAGGCCAAACTCTCGCCGCGCACCGCCGGGATGATGCTCACCAACCCGAACACTCTGGGCTTGTTTGAAGAGCATATTGTCGAGATCTGCCGTCTCGTTCACGAAGCTGGCGGCCTGATGTACGGCGATGGCGCCAATTTCAATGCCATCCTCGGCATCGCCAAACCCGGCGAATTGGGCTTCGACTTCATGCACTACAACCTGCACAAGACCTTCACCACACCGCACGGCGGCGGTGGCCCCGGCTCCGGCGCAGTTGGCTGCACCGCGGCGCTGGCCCCTTACCTGCCCGGCCCGCGTGTGCGCCAACGCGAAGACGGTCGGTACGAATTCTTTACGCCGGAAAAGAGTATTGGCCGCATGAAAGCGTTCCACGGCAATTTCGGCATGCTGGTGCGAGCCTGGACATACATTCGCTCGATGGGAGCCGCCGGTTTGCGCAAAGTGAGTGAAACCGCTGTGCTCAATGCGAACTATGTTCGGGTGATGCTCAAAGACATCTACCCGCAGGCGGTTGATCGCATCTGCATGCACGAAGTGGTCTTGCGCGGCCAGATTGCCGGCGCGCCGAAAGATGTGCGCGCGCTCGACATTGCCAAACGCTTGATCGATTACGGGTTCCATCCGCCAACGATCTACTTCCCGCTCATCGTGCCAGAAGCGTTGATGATCGAACCGACCGAAACTGAAAGCAAGCAGACCCTCGACCGATTCATCGCCACGATGCGCCAGATCGCCGGCGAAGCGATCGAGACGCCCGAAGTGTTGCACGCTGCGCCAACCAAAGCGCCGGTGCGCCGCCTTGACGAAGTGCGCGCCGCTCGCCAGCCGATTTTGCGCTATGACGCTGCCGCAATAAGCCGTTTGCAGAGCGAATCCTAGCGGCTGCCAGCGCGGTGTCTCGCTTATGCGTCGCCGACACATCGATCGGCGACGCATATCTACGCATTTCCTGGCATCACTCCAGACGGCATACATGCGGCCCTGGCAGCCTTCCTCTGTCAGCAGACGGATGTTTGCCCGGCAGTGACTGCGCAAAAACCCTCTCGCCAAGACGGGAAGGGCGCAGTATAATATCTTTAGAGTGAAAAAACATCATGTTCTCTAAGCAGCATTACGAGCCAGTTTGCGATTCGGGCGAGAACTATCTCGACGAGGAATGAGATATGAGTCTCTATCGCAGCCGCCACGTTGCGGCCCGTTTTGTTCCAATCCTCTTTCGCGCCTTTGTTCGGCTCTACGTGCGACCGCGCGTCGAGGGAATCGAGCACATTCCGCGGGAAGGAGCTTTCATTATTGCCTCAAATCACGTCAGCCATGCCGACACGGCGGTTATCTATACCGTCTTGCCGCGCGAAGTGCGCGCGCGCTTCGTTGCCGCCGCCGCGCAGGACTATTTCTTTCAAGGTGGCGCGATGCAATTTCTCTCGCGGATTCTGTTTAATGCCATTCCAATCGCGCGCGACCGTCGCGGAGGCCAGGATCCGCTCCGTCACGCGGCCCGCGCCCTGCGCGAAGGCTATGCCTTGCTGCTGTTTCCCGAAGGCACGCGCAGCACAACGGGCGAGATCGGCCCCTTCCGCAGCGGGGTAGGTCGGTTGATCGCCGAGTTCCCCGGCACGCCGGTCATTCCCACGTATGTTGGCGGCACCAACCGCGTCATGCCGAAAGGAAAGGTCATTCCGCGTCCTTACAAAGTCACCGTGCGCTTCGGCGAGCCAATGTACTTGAAAGCGCATCCAAAATTGCGCGCAACCTGGCAAACTGCCGCTGACGAAGTGCGCGAAGCAGTGCTCCAGTTGAGTGGAGTGGCGCTCGCGTATAGCGCAGAAACGCCGTCAAATCAGAATGGGTAATGGCAGCGTGGCTGGATGGATCGGCGACAGCAGCGCTGCTTCTTACCGTTGCTTGCACCGGGAGAAACCAAATGGCTGCTTCCTCCGATCCATCTATGATCTTTGTCGGGTATGCACAGAAAAACCTGCAACACTTGCTGCGCTTCCTGGTCACGCTGACTATTCTGGGTGTTATCGCCTATACGCTGCTGAGTCCCATCGATCCCTCGCTCATTCCCCAACGCCTGTTGATCGTTGTACCGCTGCTAGGATTGTTGTTCTTCGACCTCTGGCTGGTGCATCAACAACGTTTGCGTTTAGCAAGTCTTCTGCTTGTTGCGGCAATATGGCTGGTCTCGATCGTTGCCGCAACGATTAGCGGCGGCGTGCGCGCGCCGGCGTTCGCTGCCATGACGATTGTGGTCGTCCTGGCCGGCATTCTACTCGGCCATCACGCGACCTGGCTGGCGACGGCGCTGTCAATCGGCACTGGCGCGCTCTTTACCCTTTTTGCTGATCACCTACCGCCGCCGCCATTGCCCCATTCTGCCCTGAGCTGGTTCATCGCTTATACCATCTACCTCAGCCTGACTGCCTATACGATCACGCAGGTTATGCATCATTTTCATCAATCATTGCAGGCAACCGATAAAGAGCTTGCCGAACGGAGACAGGTTGAGCAACAACTACGCTTCTCTGAAGAGAAATTTGCCCGCGTGTTCGACTCGGCGCCGTTTGCAATGCTGATCGCGCGCCTGAGCGATGATCTTATCGTGAATGCTAATGCTGCGTGTCGCGAGTTTTTTGAACTGAGTAGCGATCAGATCATCAAGCAGCCGGTGAACGCGCTGATCCAGTCGCAATTGCCCGCTCGATGGTCAGTGATTAAAGAAATGTTGCAGCAACAGGGCGCGATCAATGGGTTTGAGTTTAGCTTCCAGCGCCGCGATGGTTCGCTCGGCTTTGGTCAGCTTGCGGCGGAAGTGGTCGAACTGACGGAAGAACTGTGCGCGCTCGTGGCGTTGCAGGATGTAACGCCATTGCGGCGCGCCAACGAGCGTCTGGCCGAGCTGGCGGCGCGCCAGGAACAACTGGCCTCGCTGGCTCGCGAAGCGCTGGCAAATTCTCATCTGGATACGCTCTTTGCCACCGCTGTTGAACAGACAGCGCAGACCCTTCATCTGAGTGGGATTGAACTGATTGAAATGGACGAAGAGGGGCCGCGCATACGCGCAAGCTGGGGGCAGACGCCTGCTCAACCGCTTCCGGCTGAACTCTTCCGCGATGTGCCTGACGATCATCCCGGCTGGAACCGGTTACCAGCCGCTTTGGCCGACCGCATCGTTCCTCCGGCAAGGCATGGCGCTACCATGCTCATTCGCGGGAAGGATCGGTTGTTCGGCGCATTGCTGGCCTACGCGCCCGATCCGCTGGATACCGAGGCTGTGTTCTTCCTGAGCGGAGTCGCAAATGTGTTGGCCGTTGCCATTGAACGGTTTTACACTGAACAAGAGCGCCGCCAGATTGAAACCCAGATGTTGCAGGCGCAAAAACTGGAGAGTCTGGGGTTGCTGGCCGGCGGCATTGCCCACGATTTCAACAATCTGCTCACGGGTATCATGGGCCACACCAGTCTGGCCTTGCTCGATCTGCCACCACATCACGAATTGCAACCACACCTGACCGCCATCGATCAGGCAGCGCAGCGCGCCGCCGAGCTGTGCAGCCAACTGCTGGCTTACGCCGGACGCGGTCAGCGTTCGCTTGAGCCGGTCGATCTCTCGACGCTGGTGCGCGAGATGGGCAGTATCTTGCGCTTGCCGGCCAATCGGAATGGGCAGGTGACGATTGCCTTCGAGCTGGCTGCCGATCTCCCTGTGGTCGTTGTCGAAGCAACCCAAATCCGGCAGGTCGTGCTCAATTTGCTGACCAACGCTATCGAAGCAATCGGCGAGCGCAGCGGCACGGTGACTCTGCGCACTAGCGCTGTGTCATTGAGCGCTGCTGATATGCGCCGTCTGCAACTTGTGCCGGCCATCCCACCCGGTCAATATGTGACCCTCACCGTCAGTGATACCGGTGTCGGCATGGACGAAGCAACCCTGCGCCAGATCTTCGATCCCTTCTTCTCGACCAAACCCAAAGGACACGGGCTTGGTCTCGCTGCGGTGCAGGGTATCGTGCGCCGCCATCACGGCGCAATTCGGGTTGACAGTCTGCCCGGCCTTGGCTCAACCTTTACTGTCTACCTCCCGGCTGTCAAGAGTGCCACAATCGCTGGTCAACCTGCGCCTGCTCCTGGCCTGATTACACTCAGCGGCACTGCCCTGATCGTTGATGACGAAGACGCCGTGCGCACCACTGTCAGCCGCATCTTTGAGCGCGCCGGCATGGTGACCATTGAAGCGGGTGATGGTCACACGGCCCTGTCATTGCTCACCGAATCGGCGATTAACGTTGACGTAGCTCTGATCGATCTGGCAATGCCGGGGATGAATGGTATCGAACTGCACGCAGCGATCCGTCGGCGCCTGCCTCGCCTGCCCATCTTGCTCATGAGTGGCAATGCCGATCATGTAATCCTGCCATCCGATCCATTCACCGACTTCCTCGCCAAACCGTACCGTTCACGCGACTTGCTCGAAAAGGTGCGTAGCCTGATGCAACGGGCCGCAATGTCGCCGACGCAACACCGCTAGCCCCGACTACGCACTACTCACCGCCAGAGACGCGATCGGCTACGATTGCGCCGGTGTCGCAGCCAGCTTGCGCGCCAGCTCGACAAAAAACTGGAGCGATTCAGGATTGCGCAGCGAATCAGGATTGGCTGCCCGCTCAACCGGCACTCCCATCAGAATCTTCTTTACCGGCACTTCCAGCTTCTTGCCACTCAGCGTTAGCGGCACTGCCGGCACCTGGAAAATGTCATCGGGCACGTGGCGCGGCGAAAGCGCATTCCGAATTGTTTGTTTGATCCGTTGTCGTAAATTGTCATCGAGCGTCACCCCCTCGCGCAACACGACAAACAACGGCATGTACGAGCGCCCCCCTAACCCTTCCAGGTCAATGACCAGGCTGTCAAGAACTTCGGGAATGGTCTCAACCGTGCGATAAATCTCGCTGGTGCCCATTCGAATGCCCTGCCGATTGATCGTGCTATCAGAGCGACCGTAAATGACAACTCCACCCCGTTCATTGATCACGATCCAGTCACCGTGTCGCCAGATACCGGGGTACTGCTCGAAGTAACTGGCTTTGTAGCGGCTCTGATCCGGGTCATTCCAGAAATAGATCGGCATTGAAGGCATCGGCGCGGTAATGACCAGTTCACCCATCACGCCGATCACGCTGTGGCCATCGGTATCGTAAGCTTCAGCCTTGCAGCCGAGAATCCGACACTGAATTTCCCCGCTGTAAACCGGTAACAACGGGCAACCGCCGACAAAACCGCTGCACACATCAGTGCCGCCACTGTACGATACCAGCCAGACATCGCGCTTGATATGGTCATACACCCACTCAAACCCTTCCGGCGGGAGCGGCGAACCAGTCGAGCCAATCGACTTGATCGAGCTGAGATCGAACTGCGCGCCCGGCTCGATTCCGCTCTTCATCAGCGCCGTGATGTAACCGGCGCTGGTGCCGAAATAGCGCATCCTGGTCTGTTCGGCCAATCGCCACAACACACCCATATCAGGGTAGGCCGGGCTACCATCGTAGAGGATCGGGATCGCGCCTACCAGCAAGCCGCCAATCAGAAAATTCCACATCATCCAGCCGGTAGTGGTATACCAGAAGAAGGTATCGCCCGGTCGCATATCGAAATGGAGATCGAGCGATTTGATATGTTCGATCAGAATCCCACCCTGGCTATGCACAATCGGTTTGGGCAGACCAGTAGTGCCCGATGAATAGAGCACCCAGAGCGGCGAGTTGAACTCAACCGGCGTAAAGGTCAACTCTGCCGGATTCTGGATCGCCTCTTCCCAGCGCATCAGCGGGCCGCGCAGGCCGGTCGGTTGGGCCATCGGATCGAGATAGGGAATAAAGATGGTTCGTTCCAGCGTCGGCAACGCCGCCTGGATCGTCGCTACCTCGGCGCGCCGATCAAACGGCTCACCACCGTACTGATACCCATCAACCGCCAGCAACACCTTCGGCGCGATCTGGCTGAAGCGATCGATCACGCTCGGGCTACCGAAATCGGGCGAACAGCTTGACCAGATCGCCCCCAGACTGGCTGTAGCCAGACATCCGATCAGCGCGTGTGGCGTATTGGGCACATAGGCAACCACCCGATCACCCGGCCCCACCCCGGCCTGACGCAGCGTCTGCGCCAGCGCCGCCGTCTGCGCCTGCAACTCGGCCCAGCTCAGCGGGGTTGGCGCCTGTCGCTCGGAAGCGACAATCACCGCCGGACGGTCAGGGGTAGCGTGACGAAAGGCGTGCTCGGCGTAATTGAGCTGCGCGCCGGTAAACCAGCGCGCCCCCGGCATCTCACGGCTCGAAAGCACCGTAGTGTACGGCGTGTAAGCCTTGATCTGATAATACTCCCACAACGCAGCCCAAAACGCTTCCAGTTCATCAACCGACCAGCGGTAGAGGCTATCGTAATCGTCAAAGCGCAGTCCATGCCGTTGCTCAAGCCAGCGCATAAAGGCGCGCATCGTGCAATGCTCGCGCAATTCCGCCGGCGGCTCCCACAACAAACGCGGCGCAGTGGTCATCATCGGCCTCCATCTGGCAGCTCAACGCCATATAAACTCATCTGAGCGGCAGTATCTTTATCATACCAGAAGGATGGCCTCCGGTTGCAGGCCAGGCAGGAAGGATGGGGAGGATCAGGCGGCAGGCGTAGCGCCAGTCGACTCGCTCAGGGGTAGCGCACGTAATCGACCAGCGCCACCACATCCGGGTCAGGGGGCGGCGTGCTCCGGCTGACCAGCCACGTGACCAGAAAATTAACCGGCAAGCCAAAAATGCCTGCAGCCGAGCTGGAAATACCGAACAGCGCCCATTCCGGCCTGATGTACGTCAAGGTCATGTAAGCGGCAGTGATCAAAAAACCGCTGACCATGCCGGCAACCGCGCCCTGGCTATTGGCGCGCCGCCAGAAGATGCCCATCACCAGCGCCGGAAAGATGGTTGCCGCCGCGAATGAAAAAGCCCATGCCACCAACTGCACGATGATCGCCAGCCGTTGCAAAGCCGTCAAGGCGGCTAAGATAGCCACGACCAGAATTGCCACTCGCCCCAACAACAACCGTTCGCGCGAGCTGGCTCGCGGATTGAGCGCGCGATGGTAAATATCGTGGACCACTGCCGAAGCGATCACCATCAGCAAACCATCGGCAGTGCTCAGCGCAGCCGCCATGCCCCCGGCGGCGACCAGGGCCACAACGGTGGCCGGCAGTTCGGCAATCTCCGGGGTGGCCAGCACGACCAGATCCTGATCGATCTGCAGCTCGTTGTACTGCAAGATGCCGTCGCCATTCCCCCCCATATCAATTTCATCAGCAATCGTCAGCAAACCAGTATTGGCCCAACGATGGATCCAATCGGGCAAGTCTGCCACCGACTGCCCCACCACCGAACTCAAAATCTCCCAGCGCGAAAAGGCGGCGTAGGCTGGCGCAGTCAGATAGAGCACACAGATCCAGACTAGCGCCCACGCCACGCTGCTGCGACTGTCGCGCACCGTCGGCACGGTGTAGAAGCGCACCAGGATGTGCGGCATCCCGGCAGTGCCCAGCATGAGACAAAGTGACAAGGCCAGATAATTCCAAATCGACCAGTCGTTGAACGGCGCGACGTAACTTTGCAACCCCTGCGCCTGCTCCAGTTGCTCGATATTGCTCAGCGCCGCGCCATACATGACTTGCGGTAGCGCAACGCCGGTTAGCTTATAGGCCAGCCACGTCACCGGCACAAGGTAGGCGAAGACGAGAATGATCCCCTGCACGCCTTGCGTCCACGTGATGGCCCGCATACCACCGAGGTATGAACAGAGCAGCACTGCCGCCAGACCCACGATCACGCCGACCATGTAATTAAGACCGAGGAAACGGCTCATAATGATGCCGATGCCGGTGACCTGAGCGGTGACGTAAGTAAAGCTGATGACAATGCTAAACACTGCGGCAATCACCCGCGCCCCGGCGCCCGGATAGCGCGCGCCGATAAAGTCAACCAGGGTATACTGGCCGAATTTGCGCAAATATGGCGCCAGCAACAAGACCAGCAGCACATAGCCACCCGTCCAGCCGGTGATATACGCCAGACCTTCAAAGCCGAGCAGGTAAAGCGCGCCGGCCATGCTGATAAACGACGCTGCGCTCATCCAGTCCGAACCAGTGGCGAGGCCATTGAGAATTCCCGGCACCTTGCGGTCGGCGACATAGTAAGAGTCGAGCGTATCGGCTCGCGAGCGAATGCCGATCACTGCGTAGAGACCTATTGCCAGGGCCAGAAAACTCCAATCGATGACGCCAGCAGGCAAACCAAACTGCGTTTCCAGCGCGATAAACAATAGCG
Source organism: uncultured Chloroflexus sp. (assembly GCF_937129525.1). Lineage (GTDB taxonomy): Bacteria > Chloroflexota > Chloroflexia > Chloroflexales > Chloroflexaceae > Chloroflexus. Next base: position 38,741 of record NZ_CAKZNK010000025.1, read on the forward strand.
TCAGCAGCAACAGACCGACCGCAAACGCCAGATAGCGCCTCAAATAGCGCCGGCGCGCAAGCTGCTCTTCGGTCGTCTCAGCCGGATCAATCCCGTAACGCCGGTCGAGCAACCGCATGCGCCAACTGTAGGCGAAGGTCAAGACGACGAAGCAGATCAGCGTGCCCTGCGCGCCCATGTAGTAACCCAACGGGAAACCGGTCAATACGCTAATCTGATTGAGCGGCGCGGCCAGCGCGACTGGCAACACAAAACTCAATAACCAGATCACCAGGAGCGGGCCGACCAGACGCAGGTTTTCCTGCCAGTAGCGCGGCAACCAGGCCGGCGCTGCCGGCCAGCGCAGAGGTGGCGGCGTGGCCGTGGTGGCCCTTGGCGCCGACACTGCCCTTGTGCGGAGCGTTTCGGCGCTGCCCTGTACCTGGCGCATCGGTGGAAACAGGCGGTCGATGATAAACAGCGACACCGCCAGCGCGCCGCCGACTACGAGAAAAAGTTGAAAGAGACCGATCCAGAGATTGGCGCTCATACCGCTTCCACTGCCGCCGTATCGACGCGCACTTCGGCCATGCGTGGCGCCAGCGGCAAGGTAAAGATAAACCGCGCGCCTTTGCCGATCCCGTCGCTCTCGGCCCAGATTTCGCCACCCTGCGCGTAAATTAAGTGGCGCGCAATTGCCAGCCCAATCCCGCTCCCGCCACTATTGCGCGCGCGCGACTTGTCAACCCGGTAGAACCGCTCAAACAGGTGCGGGAGATGCTCGGCAGCGATCCCGATACCGCTATCGATCACTTCCACCCGCGCCTCATGATCGTCGGCGCGCGCCCGCACCGTCACCGTCCCGCCTGACGGCGTATAGCGGTAGGCATTGGCTAAAATGTTTATCAACACCTGCGCAACCCGATCCGGATCGGCCCAGACCTGGGGCAACTGCTCGGGCGCATCGAGGCAAAGATTGACGTGGTTGCTGCTAAACAGCGGCTCAAACTGCGCAATCTGCGCTTCGAGCACCGGGCGCAGATCGATGGCGCGCGCAATCACCGGCAACTGACCGGCCTCGACTCGCGACAATAGCTCAAGGTCTTCAATCAGGCGCTGCAAGCGACGGGTTTCGCGCAAAATCAGGTTGAAGGTAGCGGGATTGGCCGAAACCACCCCATCAACCAACCCCTCCATATAGCCGCCGATTGTCGCCAGCGGCGTGCGCAGTTCGTGAGTGACATCGGCCAGCAACGCCAGACGTCGCCGCTCAGTCTGATCGAGCGCATCGGCCAGTTGATTAACGCTTTGCGCCAGTTGGGCAATCTCATCATCGGCGCTAATCGCCGTCCGTTCACGGTAAAATCCCTGCGCCAGCCGGCGGCTCACCTGCGAGAGGGTCTGAATCGGCTCGACAATCCGCCGCGACACAAACAGGCTGACGACCACTGCCGCCGCCAGCGCAGCAAAACCGCTGATCAAGAGCGATTGCTGGATCACCGACTGAAACTGTTCTTGCAGCTCAGCCGCCTCGCCGGCCACGCCTGCGCTCAGTTGACCGGTTTCCGCCGCCGCCGACCCCAGCGTCAGCGGCGCAAAGGTCGTCAACCCGAGGCTGGTCAACACCTGAGCGGCAGCCAGCAACACCACATACGCCATCAACACGATAATCAGGTGCGAGATGAACAGCTTCCAGCGAAGTTGATGCAACCACTTCATCATCGCGCGCCGCCGACAAACTTATAGCCTACGCCGCGCACCGTCTGCACCAACGGCGTTCCGTGCTGATCGTCATCCAGCTTTCGGCGCAACGTGCCGATATGCACGTCAACCACCCGGTCGATCCCGGCAAAATCCGGCCCCCAGACCCGTTGCAGCAACTCTTCGCGAGTAAACACCCGCCCCGGATAACTGGCCAGCGCGTACAGCAGATCGAACTCGCGCGGCGTCAGATCGATCCGCGCGCCGTTCCGCTCCACTTCGCGTCGTTCCGGATCGATCAGCAAACCATCAAACTGCAAAACCGGACGCTGGTGCGTTTCCGTCGCGCGCAACGCCCGATTGCGCCGCAAAATGGCCTTGACGCGCGCCACCAGCTCGCGCGGGCTAAACGGCTTGGTCAGATAATCATCGGCTCCCACCGACAAACCGATCAGCTTATCGATCTCATCGGCGCGCGCCGTGAGCATCAGCACAAACACCGCCGTTTCACGATGCAACTGCCGACAGACCTCGATCCCATCAAGGCCGGGCAGCATGACATCGAGCACCACCAGATCAGGCTTCACGCTACGCGCCAGCGCCAGCGCGCCTGGGCCATCAAACGCGCGATGGACGACGAAACCCTCATTGGTCAGATAGCTACTTACCAGATCGACGATTGGCTGTTCGTCATCGACTACCAGAATCGTAGCTGCTTCCATTGCAGCGCCCCCTGCTTCCTCCAATGGCGGCAGTGAGAGTGTCGCTTAGATGCCGGCAACGCATCCTGCGCCAAAGCATCCCTTCCCCAAACGGGAAGCGGGTTAACCAAACACCAGGTAGCGCAATGTTTGCAAACCAGACCCAAACCGGGGAAAAAGCAACTCAATAGCTGTTCACCCTGCCAGATAACGCGACCCACGTCAGGCATGACGCCCATGGCCGACGCAACGACAATCAGGATGAAACAATTCCCATTCGTGCTGTGAAGTATACCACAACTCGCGCCGCGCGCGGATCAGTCAGCGCCTTCGGCCATCGCCAGCAATCACGCCCACTGCGCTGCCGTCACCGGAACCACCGACAGCCGCCCCTGCCGCGCCAGCGCGCAATCGGCAAACAACGGCTCCGCCTTGATTGCCGCCAGCCGCACCGGGCGCGCCAGCGGATGCACCGGCGCTACCTCCACCACCACCAGGCGCGGATCGGCCTTGTTCGGGTCGGGATACGGATCGCTCACCACCTGCGCCAGGCCGACCGCCTGCCGTTCATTGCCGGTGTGATAAATCAGCGCCAGGTCGCCGGCCCGCATCGCGCGCAAATGCGCCAGCGCCACCGCATTTTCCACCCCATCCCACACCGTCCGCCCCTCGCGCATCAGATCGGCAAAGGCATAGACGGTTGGTTCCGTCTTCAGCACCCAGTAATTCGGCATCGCGCAACCTCAGATGTCAGGCTTATCCGGCGCGCGAGCGCGCGCAATCAGGGCATCCGTCTGCGCAACCTGTGACACCAACCCCCGTTCGGCAAACAGCGCTCGCGCTCGCTCGAGATAGGGCAACGCCTCAGCGTTGCGCCCGCGCTGCAGCAGGGCATTGCCATAGTTGCCGAGATCGACGCCTTCGTGGTACACATCACTCATTGCCCGCCGCAGCGCCAGCGCCTGCTCGAGCAGCCGTTGTGATGCATCAGGGTCATTATCGATATGCAGCCGGCTGAGCGCGGCCAGCACATGCGCTTCGCCCAGCCGG
>NZ_CAKZNK010000026.1 GCF_937129525.1 uncultured Chloroflexus sp.
ACCGGCAGCTCTTCGATCAGTCCCTTGCGCACCTCAACATTGGTCAAACCGGCAGCGGCGATATGTTCGAGCGCCTTTTCGATCATAGCATCGGTCATCTCGACCCCAATGACTTTGCCGGTGTCACCAACCCTTTTCGCGGCGAGTAGCAGGTCAATGCCGGCTCCAGAACCGAGATCAAGCACTACGTCGCCGGGTTGGACAGCGGAAAACGCGAGGGGATTGCCGCAACCGAACGAGTTGATGACGGCTCCAGCCGGTAACAGTACCAGCTCTGCATCGTCGTAGTCAGCAAGTCCGGCGGTTGCAGCCGTGGGGGAAGGCGAGCAACAGCGACGCGCGGCGAGATGTTTGACCGCCTGCGCGTAGTCTTCGGCTACCATTCGGCGCTTCTCTGCGAGATGTTCTGGGGAGCAATCCATCAGCGTTACCTTGCCTTTCTGCATGTGGCCGACCCTCAACCCTGGTGGTCACGGTTCGGTTCAACGAGTGGTGATCGGCGATCTTTCTGGTTGATGAAACTGCTTGACTTTATCACTATACCTTATGGCCTGCGGCTTTGCCAGTGGTATCTGAGCTGATCGCCGGAACGGAGCAGGATTGCATCCGGTCACTTATGCGTTTGCCGGTGAGTCAAATGCTGGGTAGGGAGAGCCATTTTTAGCGCACATCGCATCAGTTGTGGATAGGGAAGCCGCCTTCGGCTACGCTTTTCAGGTCAGAACGGCGGCGCGCGCATACGTGTCACCGCAGCCTACGCAACCTCCTGGTCAACCCTACAGGTGGTCTGATCGCTGACTGCCACCAACTGAAAAGCCATCGCCCAACCCAGGCATTATCTGCCCGCTGTGGCCGGCATATCGGTAACTGACGTTAATGCAGTATCAAGCGCGGCGTGATAAAGCGGATATTGTTTAAAATCAGCGTGACCGCCGCCTTCGATCCGGTAGAAGGCTAATGGCGCGGTCACAAGCGCAGCCAGTCGTTCACTCTGGTCGAAGGAAACAATCTGATCGTCCGTGCCGTGGAAGATAACTACCGGGCAACGAACCTGACCGATCCAGCTATGCGATCGGATGGGGTATTTGAGCAGAAATCCGGGTACCCATGGAAGTTGCCGACGCGCAATCTCTTCGAGGCTATACAACGGACTTTCGAGAATAAGCAGGCGCGGCTGGTATGTCGCTGCCAGACGCGAGGCGAAGCCAGAGCCGAGCGAATTGCCGTAGAGCACAATCTGTTCTTCCGGGTAACGCTCACGCACCCAGGTATAGATGGCATCGGCATCGGCAAACAGTTGCTCTTCGCTGCTGATCGAGCCGGCGCTCTGGCCATAACTGCGATAGTCAGCCATCACCACATCGTAGCCTCGCTTGAGCAGCGGTATCGCTCTGGCGCTCCAGACCCGGAGCGAACTGCCATTGCCGCGGAAATAGATAACAACCCCTTTCGGGTCGGGAACACGAAACCAGAGGGTGTGCAGACGAGCATCGGCAACCGGGATGAACACTTCGCTCACCGGCCAGCCAAAGTTGTACTGCGCGCCGACCGGATCGACTTCGCTGTGAAAGATCAATCGTTCTTGAACCAGATACAGGCCGATGCATAGCGCACAATAACCGACAACAATCGTCAAAACTGCATGTTTGATGGAAGCGAACGGTAACGAGCGCGTAGCCGTCGCGAGCAGCAAGATGGCGCGTCTGGTTTTCATAGCTGTTGCGACTTCAAAGTATGTTTGAAGGTAAGTTAAAGCGCGAGCTGCGCCTGTATCGCCGAATCATCGGTCGGCGCAGCTCGCCAGCTTATGCCAGCCGGTCTCGACAGTTCATCACCACCCCAGCACAAGCGCGAAGATCAGCGGAGCGACAATCGTTGCATCCGATTCAATGATAAATTTGGGCGTATCCACTGCCAGCTTCCCCCAGGTGATCTTCTCGTTGGGCACTGCGCCGGAATACGAACCGTAGCTGGTCGTCGAGTCGCTGATCTGGCAGAAATACCCCCAGACCGGCACGCCATCACGTCCGAGGTCCTGATGCAACATCGGCACCACACAAATCGGGAAGTCGCCAGCGATTCCGCCGCCAATCTGGAAAAAGCCGATGGAGTGTTCAGCCGAAGTGCGGGTGTACCAATCGGCCAGATCGATCATGTACTCGATACCGGTGCGCGCGGTATGAACATTCTTAATCTCACCGGTGATGCAATGAGCAGCGTACATATTGCCGGTAGTAGAGTCTTCCCAGCCGGGCACGTAAATGGGTAGATTGCGTTCCATCGCAGCGTAAACCCACGAGTCGCGCGGGTCGATCTGGTAATACTGAGCGAGTTTACCCGAACGCAAAATACGGTAGATAAACTCGTGTGGGAAATAGCGTTCACCGCTCTGATCGGCCTGCATCCATGCCTCGAGCAACGCCTTTTCAAGGCGTCGCATAGCCTCTTCTTCCGGGATGCAGGTATCGGTTACCCGGTTCATATGGCGTTCGAGCAATTCCTGTTCTTGCTGAGGGCTGAGATCGCGATAGTTCGGCACGCGCTCGTAAAAATCGTGGGCAATCAGGTTGAAAATATCTTCTTCGAGGTTGGCGCCGGTACACGAGATGGCATGCACCTTGTCTTGCCGGATCATTTCGGCCAGCGATAACCCTAGCTCGGCAGTGCTCATAGCGCCGGCCAGGGTCATCATCATCTTGCCACCGCGGTCGAGGTGAGCGCGATACGCATCGGCTGCATCAACCAGGGCAGCCGCGTTGAAGTGACGGAAATGATGGCGGATAAACTGACTTATTGTTCCACTCGACATACGTCAGCTTCCTTTCTTGATTGAAAACCATCAGCGCGTATTGGCGCTTAAACCCATAAATCTCAGGTAGCGCCGCGCTGCGCGCCTGAATAACGCTTGAGATGCGCGCAAACAAACCCGGCCCCTTTACCGGCGCAACAATAACCGGTAACGCCAGAGCCTATCGCCGATTATAGCACGTGACGTTCTGCGTTCATTCTCGTGAAAAATTCCACCAGACAACAGAGGAAATTTACCAAAACTTTACAAAAACCTTAACCTGCGCTGAAAAAGACCTGTTACCATCAGTACACCGCGATATAAGATGCATAACTGGCACGTTGCCTGTTGGCTGTCACGCTTGATTTGTTTGACCACCGTGTCTGTGGTTCATCTTACCCTGTTTGTGAGCGGGCGAGACGGTCACAGCAACAGACCGGTATGCATCGGCAGAGCAGTGTAGCAAAGTTGAAGGAGGTCCTATGTCGGAGGATCTGTCGAAGCTCCCGGTTGCAGAGCGGAATCGCAGGTACTGGCAAGAAAACCTGCGCCTGATCACGACTCTGATCGTGATCTGGTTTGTGGTTTCATACGTGCCGGTGCTCTTCGTTGAAGCCCTCAACAACATTGTTATTGCCGGGTTCCCACTCGGCTACTACATGGGCAGTCAGGGTTCACTGATTGTATTCGTGGTCGAAATCTTCTATTACGCCTACGCGATGAACAAGCTGGACGCGAAGTACGGGTTGAGTGATCGCGACCGCTAATCTGCTCCGGTTGTCAAGTTATTGTTAAGGAGGAGATCTCATGTCGGCTTCGGCTCAGAGTCAGAGCGTCTTCCGCAACCGGATGGCGCGCTACTATGGCTACTTCACGCTTGGCTTCATCGGGGTCAGCGTTCTCATGCTGTTACTCGAGGTGTTCGCCGGTTTGCCCACGCAGGTTATCGGCTGGATCTTCTTGTTGCTCACAATGGCGCTATACGCCACGATCGGTATTTTGTCGCGCACAAAGTTGCTCGACGAGTACTATGTTGCCGGACGCAACGTTCCGGCTGTTTTTAACGGCATGGCAACGGGCGCCGACTGGATGAGCGCGGCCTCGTTCATCTCGATGGCCGGCACGCTCTGGCTGCTTGGCTATGACGGTCTGGCCTACATCATGGGCTGGACGGGTGGTTACGTTCTTCTGGCTCTGCTTTTCGCGCCATACCTGCGCAAGTTCGGCCAGTACACAATTCCAGACTTCGTGGGCGCGCGCTACGGCGGCAATACTGCTCGCGTCGTGGCTGCCATCTGCGCGATCATCGTGTCACTGACCTACGTGACAGCGCAGGTGGTCGGCGTTGGCCTGATCATGCAGCGCTTCGTCGGCGTTGATTACACCATCGGCGTGATCCTTGGCCTCTCTGGCGTGCTGGTCTGCTCCTTCCTTGGCGGCATGAAGGCAGTGACCTGGACGCAAGTGGCGCAATACATCATCCTGATCATCGCTTACCTGATCCCGGTTACCGCGCTGTCCATTCAGCTTACCGGCTTCCCGCTCCCACAATTGAGCTACGGTCAGGCGCTACAGCGGATTCAGGTGCTCGAACAAGAGCAAGGCCTGGCCCGTCAGAGCGAATCGCCGGTTGTGCCAGGCAAGTTTGTCACCAGCGGCTACATTCCGCCGTTCAACGAAGGTCTGAGCAACGTGGCTGCGGTTGATGCGGTGCGCCAGCTCAATAGCCAGTTTGGGCTGAACATTACCCCGCCAGCAGCGCAGTCTATTCCTGACGCGAAAAAGCCTGAGCTTGGCGACTGGCGCGGCACACCCTGGAACTTCCTCGCCTTGATGGCGTGTCTAATGCTCGGCACTGCCGGCCTGCCGCACATCCTGATCCGCTTCTACACCGTGCCGAGCGTGCGCGAGAGCCGGCTCAGCGTGGGCTGGTCGCTCTTCTTCATCTTCCTGCTCTACTTCACCGCTCCGGCTTATGCCGCCTTCTCGCGCTGGCAGATTCTGGAGAATGTTGTCGGTAAGCAGGTGAGTGAGTTGCCAGACTGGACGAGGACGTGGGCCAGCAATGGTCTGATTGTGATCCGCGATCTGAGCGTGTTGAATGGCGTTGAGGTGGGCAAAGAGCCTAACTGGGTGAAGACCTTGATCACTGGCGGATCGGTAGTGGTTGAGGATGCCAACGGGAATGGTCGGATCGATCTGGCAGCGTGGGAAGATATTGGCGACGGCAAGGGTCGCGCTGGCGAGATTTCTGGTTCGGCGGTGACCAAGGCACGCACCGATGGCATCCTGCAGCTCAACGAGTTGGGCCGCTCCGCTGCTGATGGTATCGACGGCGACCTCGTGGTGTTGTCAACGCCTGATATTGCCGGTCTGCCCTTCACGATTGGCGCGCTGATTGCGGCTGGCGGTCTGGCGGCGGCACTCAGCACTGCTGACGGTTTGCTGGTGGTGATTGCCTCGGCTATCGCGCACGACATCTACTTCCGCACCATCAATCCGAAAGCCAGCCTCAATACCCGCATCGTGTTAGGCAAGTCGATGATTGTTGTGGCGGCAGTGATTGCGGCGCTGCTGGCAATCCCGCGCCTGGCGTTGATTGCGCAAATGGTGGCGTGGGCCTTCTCAATGGCGGCTGCCACCTTCTTCCCCGTAGTGCTGCTCGGTATCTTCTGGAAGCGAGCAAACGGCGCTGGCGCGATTGCCGGTATGATCGGTGGTCTGGCGGTGACGCTCTTCTACATGGCAAACAACTATATCAATCCAGCCTTCAACGTTCTTGGTATTTCACACCTCGGTTCGGGTATCTTCGGTCTGCCGGTGGCGATCATCCTGATTGTGGTGGTCAGTCTGCTCACCAAAGAGCCATCGAAAGAGATTCAGGATCTGGTTGACAATTTGCGCAACCCGATCACTGATGACGAGGGTATGACGAAGATGATCGATAAGGTCGCTACGGCGAAATAGGTTACTGGTTTTCGACTCGTCAAACGGCGCAGGATAAATTCCTGCGCCGTTTGTTTTTTTATCGCGCGCTCTTCGTTTGGATGACGCCTCATGTGGTCATTAACGTCTCAGGCTGGTCAAAGCAAAATCATCTGCTCCTCTTGGTAATAAACTCTGCTTCAGATGATGTCCGGTTCCCTACCGTGGGTGCGGAAAGCGATGCTCATTTCTAAACCTGCTTCCATGTCGCCACCTTTCACGGCAAGCCGCAGGTGCTGACGAAGCAATCTCCTGGCTCAGCGCTGACCAATCCTTTGCCGACTTCTCTCTCATACCTGCGCTATATTGTTCCTGCGCTCTTTCCCCTCCTCTGGCCGGCGCCGTGGTGGTGAGCGTGCTATACTGCTGATGAGAACTATTCGTCGATAGACTTTCACTTAATCAGATTATGCGCCCATTACTGGTGATCGCAATAAGTGTTGTCCTAACGGCTTGTGGTCTGTTTCAGGCAGTAGAACCGACTCCGACCGCAGCGCCGACGCCTGGTCTGGCTCGACCTACCGCAACGTTGCCGGTCACGGCAGAGCCAACAGTTGCGCCAACTTCCTCACCGGTGGCGCTGCAACCGACTGCGCTCCCGACGGCGCCGCTCGCGCCGACGGTCAGACCGGAAGCTACCGCCACTGTGGTAGCGGGCTTGCCGGGCGGTATTTTCCTGCCCATCCGCCGGTCGCCACCCCTGGGGACTTTCTTCTTCTACTGGTACAACTGCCCGCAGTACGAGTGCGACTCGCGCCTGCTGCAAGCGGTGCCTCCCGGCTGGTTAACGCCGCTGCCGGGTGATCCCGATCCACGCGACGGCCTGAGCTATTCCTCGTACAACTATGATTGGTACGAACAAGAGCTGCGCGCAATGGCTGCAACCGGCATCGATATGGTCTTCCCGGTCAGTTGGGGCGATCATCCTCACCCATGGTTCCGCCAGGATCGGCTCGATCTACTGGCGCAGGCGAATGGGGTGCTGGAACAGCCGCTCGCAATCGGTATGTTTCTCGATACCACTGCGCAGCAAGGCATGTACCAGGAGTTTCTCGGTCAAGGCTACCGAATCGGGCCGAATGCGCCGCGGCTGCCGCTGAGCGATCCACGCAGTGGCTACTTCTTTTACAACCTGCACATTCGTGACTTTTTCAATCGCATACCACGCGAGATGTGGGCGACCATCGATGGGCGGCCAATTATCATCACCTACACTGCGCTCTGTTGCGACAACCTCGAACTGAGCGGCGCGTTGTGGCAGGCGGTGAAAGATGCGTTTCAGGCCGATTTTGGCGTTGAGCCATGGCTGATCCTCGAAGAGACCTGGCTCAATCCGCAGGCGCTGGCGCCACCTGCCGATTTGCCGAGTAGTATCGAGGTCGCCGATGGCATCTATCGATGGGGAACGGCGCTCTTGGGGCCGCATACCACCGAATTGCGCGGTTTTCGGGTTAGCAGCGTTGGGCCGGGTTTTGATAACTCACGGATTCCAGGAGTGACGGAGCCACGTCGGCAGCCGCGTGACGAGCCGCCTGGCGGTGGGCCGGTCGCGCCAGGCGCCTTTTTGCGCGCCAGTCTTGCCGCCATTCCTGCCGATACCGATCTGGTCTTGATCGAGACCTGGAACGAATGGCCGGAAAATAGCGCAGTGGCGCCAGCGGCATACACTGACCGCGATGGGCGACCGCTCCCGCCCGATTTCTACCTTCAGATCATTCGCGAATGGCGGGCGACGTTTGTCAGTTCGCCGTGAATGCCCTCACGGTCGGCAGGGGTGTTCTTTCCCTCGCTTGCAGATCGTAACCCTGGTACAATTACCCATGAGACGGCTGTTTGTGGTATACGTCTAGAAAGACGGAGGTATGAGCTGGACTTTTCTCACCAATCATGCGCAGGTGTTGCTCTGCATTGCCCGTAACCCGCGGGCGACGGCACACGAAATTGCGCAGACGGTTGGTATCACCGAGCGAGCGGTACAACGAATCTTGCATGATCTGCATGAAGCCGGCTATGTGTCGCATGTCAGGGAAAGCCGGCACAACCTCTACACCATCTACCCTGACCGTCCGCTACGTCATTCAGCTCAACAGGGTCTGACAGTGGGCGATTTGCTGGCCGCGCTGGTCAATGGGAAGGTAGAGGCTGGCGAAATTGCAAACACGGTTGGCTCAAAGTAGCAGATGCAATAGAGGGTACGATTGATCGTACCCTCTACCACCTTCTATCAGCACGAATCTTTAAACAGTTCGATCAACTCGTTGATCGTCTCTGCCCGGCACCGTTCGCTATCGCTCAAACAGGTTTGCGCGTAGCATTCCAGCACCACGCTATTGGCGCTGGCCAGGGCCTGCCGGATTGCGACGATCTGATGCACGATGTCGCGACAATCGCGACCCTCTGCAACCATGCGTTGAATGCCACGCACCTGACCTTCAATTCGCCGCAACCGACGCAACAATTCGTCGCGTCGTTCCGGCGCTAATGGGCGAAGTCCGGTGTCCATAGCGGGTTCTGTGGCTGGTTCTGGCGTTGGTTGTTGCGCGTTCACGCCATTGCCAGCACTTTATCAAAGACCTCGCGGTACATCGCTTCAGGCCGCGCGCCAACGAGGCGCCCCACCTCCTTGCCGTTCTTAAAGATAACGAGGGTTGGAATGCCCTGAATGCCGAGTTGCGAAGCGTACTGAATATTGTCGTCGGTGTTGACCTTGGCGATGGTCAACCGACCTTCATATTCACCGGCGAGCTTGTCAAGGATGGGGGCAATGACGCGGCACGGCCCGCACCACGGCGCCCAAAAATCGACGACGACCGGCGTACTCGATTTCAAGACCTTCTCGGCAAAATCGGCATCACTAACGGTAATAGGCTTGGCCATTGAACAAATCCTCCTTAAACCAGGATGCAGTATCGGGCGCTGTGGCGCCAAAGTAACCGCGGGGTCGATTAGCGTACATACCCCCTGGGGGTATACTATAGTCAGTATAGCGTTGTTTGTCAAGGCTTGCGCGCTCTATGTTATACTGAGAATATCATTTGCGCAAAAGAGTTTCCCTACCCGTAGATGCTGCATTGCCCGCAAAGAATTCATGCTCATTGACCAAAAGGAGGCAGCCTTGGCAACCATAGGACGCGATGTGACAATCACGTTCATCGGTCACGGTACCTTTCATGTAACCACACCAGAGGGGCGCAATATCCTGATCGATGCCTGGGTTGACGGCAATCCGGTCTGCCCGGAACCCTTGAAGGCGCGCGCGCGCGAAAATCTGGCAGCAATCTTCGTCACGCACGGCCACTTCGACCACATTGCCGATCTGGTCGATCTGGCCCGCGAGACTGGGGCAACGGTGGTTTGTCAGTACGATATGGTGGCGTACCTTGAGGGTGAAGGCATCCCGGCGGCGCAGATTGTTGGTTTCAACAAAGGTGGGACGGTAACAGTTGCCGATGTGCGGGCAACGATGACCACTGCTCACCATTCGAGCACGATCTATGAGAATGGCCAGCTTATCAGTCTGGGCACGGCAGCCGGCTATGTGTTGCGCTTCAGCAACGGCTTTACCGTCTATCACACCGGTGACACCTGCGTTACGATGGATATGCAGATCATCGGTGAGTTGTACCGGCCTGATCTGGTGATCCTGCCGATTGGCGATCATTTCACGATGGATCCGCGCCAGGCTGCGTATGCGCTCAAATTGATTGGCGCGAAATATGCGATTCCCGAACACTACGGCACCTTCCCGATTTTGGCCGGCACCCCGGAGGCATTGGTTGAGCATTGTCGCGAGTTTGGCGTCACTACCGAGGTGATTGTGCTGAAGCCCGGCGAATCGGTAAGCTAGTCGCCACCTATCCTGCTGCCTTGTTGCCAGGCCAGGTGATTGTTAACAGGGCAGCAGGTATGTTTGTTGCAGGTCATTGACACACAGGGAGAAGACACGATGCTTGAACATGTGCGCGCAACCGACCCGATCATTGCCGATCTGATCGAGCGGGAAGCGCAACGCCAGCGACAGGGGCTTGAGCTGATCGCCAGCGAGAACTATACCAGTCTCGCGGTGATGGAGGCGCAGGGCTCGGTGCTGACCAACAAGTACGCCGAGGGTTTGCCTGGTCGGCGCTACTATGGCGGTTGTGAGTTTGTCGATGCGATTGAGCAGATTGCTATTGATCGCGCCTGCCAGTTATTTGGCACAACTCACGCCAATGTGCAGCCGCATAGTGGCGCGCAGGCTAACATTGCAGTGTTTACCGCGCTTTTGCAACCCGGCGATACGATTCTTGGCATGCGACTCGATCACGGCGGCCACCTGACTCACGGTAGTCCGGTCAATTTTTCCGGCAAGTGGTATAACGTTCATTTCTACGGGGTCGATAGCCAGACCGGGCAGATCGATTACGATGATCTGGCGGCAAAAGCGCGCGCCATCCGCCCCCGGCTGATTACGTCGGGCGCAAGCGCCTATCCGCGACTGATCGATTTTGCCCGTATGCGTCAGATTGCCGATGAAGTGGGCGCATTGCTGATGGCTGACATCGCTCATATCGCCGGGCTGGTTGCGGCAGGTGAGCATCCGTCACCGGTCGGACACGCGCATATTATCACGACGACGACCCACAAGACGCTGCGCGGGCCGCGTGGTGGGCTGATCCTGATGGGCGAGGAGTTTGCCAAACAGATCAATTCCAGCGTCTTTCCAGGCACGCAGGGCGGGCCGTTGATGCATGTGATTGCCGGCAAAGCTGTGGCGTTTGGCGAGGCGCTGCGGCCTGAGTTCAAGCAGTATGCGGCCCAGATTCGGCGCAATGCTCAGGCATTAGCCGAGGGGCTGCGCGCGCAGGGTTTGACGCTGGTCAGCGGCGGCACTGATAACCATTTGATGCTGGTTGATCTGCGCAGCACCGGTCTGAACGGTGCGCAGGCGCAGCGCGCGCTGGATAAGGCGGCAATCACGGTCAATAAGAATGCGATCCCCGACGATCCGCAGCCACCGATGAAGACGAGTGGGATCCGGATCGGCACTCCAGCCGTGACCACCCGCGGCATGCGCGAGCCAGAGATGGCGCAGATTGCGGCCTGGATTGGCGAGGTGTTGATGTATCCGGACGATGAAGCGCGTCTGGCGCGGATTAACGCCGAAGTCGCCGAATTGTGTCGTCACTTCCCGGTACCGGCGGATATGGTACAGGTGCGATAACCGGATTGGTTCTCCAGGCAGCTTGCGTTGCTTACGCTAGATCGGGCGCCGGCTATGGCCGGCGCCCGATCTTCGTAGTAACGCGGGTCAATCTGAAGGTAGATGGTATAAAACGCTGGCGCGCAATCATTCGGTGGGATCGACTCACCAGGGATCAGTTGCCGGCCACAACTGGCGTCCGACAATCCTGATCGCTAATCCGGCAGCGCCGAAGATAAGCAATGCGACAGCCAGGTTGCGTTGAGCTGCGGCCAGGCTGCGACGGAGGGCAAGCGCGTTATCGCGCCGCACTTCATCACCCAGAGCAGCAAATTCACGCGCTGCCATTTCAGCCTGCGCTTGAGCGCCGAAGAGATCAAAGCGACGGGCCTGTTCGTTTGCCTGACGGAGTGTCTCGCCGGCCTGCAGGCCGCGCGCGACACGTGCCCGATACTCGGCTAATACTGCTGCCTGGCGACGATCGCCGATCTCGGCGTAGGCTTGCTCAGCCTGACCGATCAGTCGCTCGGCCTGAACATACTCGCCGTTGAGCAAAGCCGCGCGGGCTGCTTCGGCTAACTGGTTGGCGCGCTGCCCGGTTTGCGCCTGCGCTTGCAGGGTGGCAATTTCGGTCTGGGTAGCAGCATCGGCCAGCGAACTGAGCCGCTCAAGTTCGCGGAGCGCGGCGCTATAGTCGCCGGCAGCGAGCAATGCTCGCGCCGGACTCAGGTCAAGCGCGCGAGCAGGCAGACTGGTTGGCGCGAGCTGGAGGAAACCGGGTAACCATGCCCGCCACTCGCTTTCAAGCGTCGTAGCCGAAACCCCGTAGACCGCCGCCATTGCCGCGCGATAACCGCTGCTCTGAGCGAGAGTAACCAGAAACTGGCGAAATTGTTCGAAGCCGTCGCGTTCGATAAGGAAGCTGACGATTGACCATGTTTGCGGGTAGCTCAGATCGGGCTGGCCGTAGATAGTGTTCCGGTCATCGAGTGTAGCCCAAGACCATAGCTCATCGCGCTGAACGAGCGCGCGGAGGATTGCGATCTTGTCGTCACGCTCCGGCGCCGGTAGTTCCATATACTGCGCAATCCCTTCTTGCAAGCCGACGTTCAGGCGGCCACCGCTCAGATCGGCGGCGAAGATATGGGTCAATTCGTGGCGCAGGTTGTTGATCTGAGCGATTTCACTCTGTTGCCTGGCCCGTTCCACGATGACCACCAGTTCCCGGCGGCGAAAATCGGCATGAGCGATAACGCCTGGCACGTTGCGCGCGGCTGGGTTGACGGTAAAGTAGGATTCGCTGGTTGGGTAGAGCCGTAATGTGATCGGTGTCGCCGGACTGAAGTCGAACGTGACGCTAAACTGATTGTAGAGATCGTCAACGATACGAGCGTACTGAGTGGCGATTGCCTCATCATTCGCAGTGTAGACCACGCGAAAATGGTTCGTCTGCCGTTCCAGCCAGGATGGTTGCGCAAATATTGTACTACCGCTCAGGAAGATCCAGAGCAGTATTGCCAGCCAGAGTTGTAATGTGATGATAACCCTGCGAAGCATGCGATCCATGATATACTTAGTGTAGCACGATTAATATCCAGATGCCAAACGCAAAATGGGCCGCGTTCTAAGCAACGAATATCGATCTGGGAGACGCAATGATGAAGTGGCTATCCAAGTTGTGACAGAGACGGGTCTCTCAGGAAAAAGCAGGCAAGTCTGATCGAGCTGAGCTTGCCTGTGACTGTGAGCGGCTCATCATTATCGCAGTGGGGATGCTATGACAACCAACTTCTTCGCCCAACTTCCCATCGCAAATAGATTCAGCGCAATTGCCGATCCCAATGTCTATCAACCGGCGCCTGCCGATTGGACGATCTTCATCTGTGATGTTCGTGGTTCGACGCGCGCCGTTACAGAAGGTCGTTACAAAGAGGTGAATATGGTTGGGGCGGCGACAATTACCGCCGCGCTCAATGTCGCCGACGAGATCGAGATCCCTTTCGTGTTTGGCGGTGATGGCGCGTCAATAGTTGTTCCACCTGCGCTGGCTGAGCCAACTGCGCAGGCATTGCGTGCGGTGAGCGGGCTATCCCGTCAGGCCTTCGATCTCGATTTGCGGGTTGGCTTGGTGCCGGTAGTCTCGGTGTTGCGGGCCGGTTATCAGGTACTGGTCGGCAAGCTGGCGATCAACTCGCATGTGGCGCAGGCTATTTTTAGTGGTGGTGGGCTAAGTTATGCTGAACGATTAGTGAAAGATGAGGCAACGGCGAGCGATTTTTTGCTGGAGCCGGGGTTGGCCGAGGAAGCCAATCTGAGCGGTCTGGAGTGTCGGTGGGATGCCATTCCACCTGCTCATGGCCCGGCGTTGTGCCTGATTGCGCAGGCTATGCCGCAATCGAATCTGGCAACGACACTGGCAGTCTACCGTTCGGTGATCGAAAAAATTGAACAGATCTACGGCGGCGATCAAACCTATCATCCCCTTCACTATTCACTCATGCAGGCGAGTGCCAGGCCGCAAGCGCTCTGGCCGGAAGCGCGATTGCGTGGCGGCGCAAGCCGGCGACATCAGCTTGCCTATTGGGCGCAGATATATGGCCTCAATCTCGCCGTTCGCGGCTATCGCTGGTGGCAACGGCTGCGCGGGCAGGCGGCGTGGTGGGATCAGTACCGCCAGCATGTGGCGACGGCAGCCGATTATCGTAAATACGACGACACGCTGCGCGTGATTATCTCGGGAAGCGACGAACAGCACGAAGAGCTGCTCGCCTTTCTCAACCAAAAGTTTGCAGCCGGTGAACTTGTTTTCGGCACGCACCTGTCGCCGGCAGTGATCCTCACCTGCCTCGTCTTTAAGCGGATGGAGCGACAGATTCACTTTGTCGATGGCGCCGACGGCGGATTCACGCTCGCCGCTCGCGACTTGAAAGCGCGCCTGCGCGCGCTGCAACAACCGGTCAGCAGCCAGGGATGATGCGACGTGGATCCTGACTGTCAATCACCTCGTGACCATCCGGCATCACCCGCTCGTAGCGACCATCGGGCAGCAGCTCGCGAGCGCGCAGGTTGTCGTTTAGATAGGTTGTCAGCAACGAATCGGCAACATACGAAGCCAGCGCCGGATCGGTGAGCGGAAAGAGTTCTTCGACCCGGCGATCAAGATTGCGTTCCATCAGATCGGCGCTGCCGAGGTAGATTTTGGGCTTACCGCCGTGGTGAAAGTAGTAGATGCGGCTATGCTCGAGATACGGCCCAATGATCGAACGCACGCGGATATTGTCAGACAATCCCGGCACCTGGGGACGCAGTGAACACATCCCGCGCACAATCAGATCAATTTGCACTCCGGCCTGTGATGCGTTGTAAAGCGCATCGATAATGTTGCGATCCACCAGCGCATTCATCTTGAAGATCAGTCGTCCATTGCCGTGCATCCGGTGGAGCGCAATCTCTTCTTCAATCAGTTCGGTGATGCGTCGCCGCAGGTTGACCGGCGCGACCAGCAGGGTACGATACTCTTTCTGCCGGCTATACGCGGTCAGGTAGTTGAAGAGATCGACCACATCGTCGGCAATTTCGGGGCGACAGGTGAGCAAGCCGAGATCGGTGTAGACCCTCGCCGTTACCGCGTTGTAGTTACCGGTGCCGAGGTGGACATAACACTGGATGCCATCGCTCTCTTGCCGAACCACCATGGCGAGTTTCGCATGCACTTTCAGGCCAACCAGGCCGTAAACGACATGCACGCCGGCGCGTTCCATTGCCCTGGCCCAGGTAATGTTATTCTCTTCATCGAAGCGCGCTTTCAATTCCACCACTACCGTTACCTGTTTTCCTTGCTCGCGCGCGTGCATTAATGCCTGCACGATAGGCGAGTTGCGTCCAACCCGGTACAGGGTCTGCTTAATCGCCAGCACGTTGGGATCTTCGGCGGCAGCCTGGATAAAATCAATGACCGGCGCGAAGGAATGGTACGGATGGTGGAGCAAGATGTCTTGTTTGCGGATAGCCTCAAAGATATTGGGCGCATTTTTCAACACGGCGGGCAAGCGCGGCACGTAGGGCGGATCTTTCAGATCAGGGCGGTCGAGTCGGGTCAGTTGCATCAGATCGCTCAAGCCGAGCGGCCCGCGCACGGTATAGATGTCTTCCGGGCCAACTTTCAGATTGGCTGCCAGCAACTGGCAGATCCTGTCAGGCATGCCATCGTCCACTGCCAGCCGCACCACTTCGCCAAAGCGGCGCTGACGCAATCCTTGCTCGATTGTGGCTAGCAGATCATCAGCTTCGTCTTCTTCAATCTCAACATCGGCATTGCGCGTAACGCGGAAGGGATACACCTCGACCACATTCATGCCGGGAAAGAGTCGCTCGAGATGATCGGCGATGACCTGTTCGAGCCAAACGAAGCAATAGCGACGCGCAGCGGGAATATCGTCGCGCGGCGGCGAGAGTTCGGGCGGGAGTGGAATCAGGCGCGGCAACACTTCGGGCACCTTAATACGGGCAAAGAGTTCGCCTTTAGCCTGGTCACGGATCACGACGGCCAGATTGAGGCTGAGATTAGAGATGAAAGGGAATGGCCGGCTCGAGTCAAAGGCGAGCGGGGTCAGCACTGGAAAGATCTGACGACGGAAATAGTCGGCCACCCATGCGCGCTGCGCTTCGTTGAGCGCGACAGTATTGAGGACAGAAATACCGTGCTCATGGAGGGCGGGAAGCAGCTCGTTTAAGAGCAAATCGCGTTCTTGTTCCAGGATTGGTATGAGAGCGCGGCGAATGGCGCTCAACTGCTCGGCTGGCGTCTGACCATCGGGTGATCGTTTCTGAACGCCGGCGCGGATCTGCTGTTTGATTCCGCTCACCCGAATCATGAAAAACTCATCGAGGTTTGAGGCAAAGATTGCCAGAAACTTGACTCGTTCGAGCAACGGGTTACGCGGATCCATAGCCTCTTCGAGCACGCGCCGGTTAAATTCAATCAGGCTTAATTCGCGATTAAAATAACGCGATTCGCTGACCGGCGGCGCATCGGGTAGTGACGATGATTGAACCGTCATAGGTGTATCCATAACATCACCTGCCAACCACAATGGGCTGGCAGGGGTGAATGAAACCATTAGCAGGCGAGCGCAACGTAAATGTTATATCGGACGACGGGAGCGGCGCAAATGCTGTATACCGAATAGTATAGCCGGGATGGAGGATTTGCACAAACCGGGTAGATATGCTATACTCTTGCCCAGCACGAGGGCGATTAGCTCAGTTGGTTAGAGCGCATCGTTCACACCGATGAGGTCACTGGTTCGAGTCCAGTATCGCCCACCAAGACATCTGCCATCTGCGCGGCCCAATGGCCGCGCAATGATTTTCGTTACCCGCGCGCTATCAGAGCAGACGATCAGAGTAAGGGCAACGCCACGATGCGACCGCTCATTTCGCGCGCCGAGTTGCGCGCGCTTTTACGGCCAACCGATGCCACCGAGCGCAATGTGCGCAATGTCCTGATTGATGGAATCGGAGTCGGGATTGTAACCGGGGTGAGCGTGTTTCTCCCCGTCTTTCTGGCTCGTCTTGGCGCGTCGAGTCTGCTGGTTGGCCTGATCACCTCACTGCCGGCCCTGGCCGGCGCTCTCTTTGCTTTGCCCATCGGTCGCTTCCTCGAACGACAGCGCAATATTGTGGCCTGGTATTCGGGAATGCGGTTTTGGGTGCTCGGTTCGTATGCGGTATTCGGCATCTTGCCATTTGTAGTGCCGCTCAGCGTTGTGCCCTGGATGATTATCATCATCTGGGCGCTGGTGACAATTCCTTCGACATTTGTCAATGTAGCATTTACCATCGTTATGGGAGCAGTGGCCGGGCCGCAACGGCGTTACGCTCTGATGAGTATGCGCTGGTCGAGTCTGGGGTTGGCGACTGCGGTTACAGTTGCCGTTATCGGCGTTGCGCTGGAACTGTTTCCGTTTCCGCTCAACTACCAGATCGTCTTCATCGGCTCAATGGCTGGTGGTCTGTTGAGTTTTGGCTTTTCGCGCGCCATTGTCTTGCCTGAACGGGCGCCGTCAACCACGCAGCGCAGCAGTGGGTCGCTGGTAGTGGCGTTACGGCAGGCGCCGCCAGTGTTTAGGCGGTATGCGCTGAGCGCATTCGTCTTTCGGAGTGGCGTAGCGATGGCCATCCCGCTCTTGCCGCTCTATTATGTGCGGGAGGCCGGTCTCAATGACGCATGGATCGGCTTGATCAGCACGGTTGGCAACGGGGTGTTGCTGGTGGCCTATGCAGTCTGGTCAATGGCTGTCGGGCGTTTGGGTAACAGTGGCGTGCTGCTGGCCAGCAGTGTGGGAATGGCGCTGTACCCGTTTGGGGTGGCGGCGACCGAGACGCCTTGGTTGCTGGCGCTCCTGGCTGGCGTCGTCAATTTTTGTGTTGCCGGCAACGATCTGGTGAATTTCGATCTGGTACTGAGTACGATACCGCCCGAACGGCAAGCAACGTATGTGGGGCTGTTTCAGACCTTGCAAAATCTGGCGCTGTTCGTGATGCCGCTGGTGGCGACGGCGCTGGCCGATCTGATCGGGCTGGCGCCGGTGCTGCTGATTGCCGGATCGATCCGGTTGCTGGGAACATTGCTCTACGCCTGGTTGCGGATCGGTGTTCAAGGTAGTTGACGTAATGTTTGAAGATAGGTTAAAGTGGTGTGGCGAAAGGGATGCGCACTGAGTCTGGCTGCACTACTCGATGATATGGATGGCATACGGCGCTGATCGAGTCGCTTTGCGGCAGGCTGAAGTGGTAGCCTGCGCGCATCTTTCGCGCGTTGTTTATCGGTAGATGTTGGATAGCTATGGCGCAACCTTCACTTCGCACAGTATCGGTCGTTCGGCGCGGTTATGGCCGACGGTATACCGATTTGCCGGTTGATGAATTGAACCATCAGCGGTTGGTTATTGACTGCGCCGGTGGTTATTTGCGTCCTGACCTGATCGATTTGCGTCAGGGTGATGTGGTCTATTGGCGTGAACAGGAACGGTACGTTGAGGGACGGATCGGGCATGTGCGGCGCGACGATCAGCGGTTGATTGCGATATTTAAAGATGTGACGTTGATGCCGGAGGACTTTTTTCCGTATTGATAGGCGATAGCTGATAGGGGATAGGCGATAGGCGATAGGCGGGTAGGGGGTAGGGGATAGGCGATAGGCGATAGCTGATAGCCGATAGTGGTATCTATTGGCGATAGGTGTAGGGGCGCAGCAGCGCTGCGCCCCTCCATCTGCCAAGGGGGCGGCAAGCGCGTTGGTGTATAGCCATAAGCGATAGGCGATAGTAGGGGCGGGTTTCAAACCCGCCCCTACAGACGTTCCCCCTGCGTGGAGGGGCTGGTTGGTTGTGGCGTGGTATGTCGCCAGGCGATAGGCGATAGCTGATAGGCGATAGGCGATAGCTGATAGGCGATAGGCGATAGCTGATAGGCGATAGGCGATAGCTGATAGGCGATAG
>NZ_CAKZNK010000027.1 GCF_937129525.1 uncultured Chloroflexus sp.
GCGACGACGCGCCGAGGAGCCGGCGCAGACGGTCTGCAACTGTCCGGCCTGACTGCGACGACGCGCCGAGGAGCCGGCGCAGACGGTCTGCAACTGTCCGGCCTGACTGCGACGATGGGTGACCGTGGATGACAGTTAATCAATACTGCTACAGTATGCAATCGTCAGCGCGCTGTCGCCATCGTGTATCCCATCATTGCCATCGTCTGAACGACGCACATCACAACCCTGACTGACAACCATCAGTTCTGGCAAGCGCAGATGGTGGGCAGCAGTTATCCTGTAGTCGAGGCTTTTAGCAAGCATTTTCTCCTTGTGACCAATACTGACGACATGCAGATATTTCTTTAAGAATAGCACATATGTTCGATAAGATCAAGTGGGTCTGAACATGTTTGCGCTCCTCGCGCGAGCGCAACCGATAGTCAGGCCTGATCCCCGCAATCAGCGCGCGCATTGCGCTTATCGCGCGGGCGCAACTGATACTGACTTCGCATTGAACAGTTTGCGCCGTCGAGATGTTCGTGTTATGCGTGACAATGTATTACGTTGCTACGCTTTGAAGCTCTGTGGAAATGAGTGACGGGCAGATTCCGAGGCTATCTGCGCGTTGCCTGAACAGATGTTGATCACTTGTTGGCTGAAGTTGCGTCTGCGACAACTACCGCAATAACCCATGAATGGCCAGTCGGCGATGGTGGCGTGTGTAGTAGCGGATCTGGCGCGGCAGATTGTCTTCGCCGGGCAAGGCCCGCGCTTGAGCAACGATCCGCTCTGCAATCCGCTGGATCTGGATAGTTTGTTCAGCCGATGGCACCTGACGCAACTCAGTTTCCCAGGTAACCGTACACATGCCTTCGACTACGACGCCAACGATTTCGGGCATCAGCTTGCTGCCTCTTGTCCAGTTGAGCGCGAGACAAAAGCCAGGGCCAGGCGCTGGCAGGCGTTCACGCGCAATTGCAAACAGGTCTGCCGAGCGTCCGACTGCGATGGCTATCAGTATCGGCGCGGTTGTTTCTGGCGGGTGATGGAGGTTAACCTGCGGTATGTCAAGCAGATGCGCTAATGCGACAGCGAGTGGCTTGCTGATCAGATCAGGCGCTGTCACGCCACCGAAGCGCCAGTTGCTGCTGCGCGCCAGCGCCAGCAGGCGATGCAAGGTATGTGCCGCGTCGCGCTCGCTTACCTGATAATCGCGGAGCGGAGAAATGGTGATCCCATCATCCATTGCCGAGCCAAGGCAGATAATGCCATCTTGCGCGTAGAGATCGTCTTTGAGACCGACGCAGGTATGAAACTCGCGCCGACGTTCGATGCTTTGCAAGTTGGCCAGTAATTCAAACTGAACATCTGAAGTGGTTGCCAGGGCCAGTGCCTGTTGCCACGCCTGTTGCGCTTCATCGTAGCGCTGCAATTGAAACAGGCAACGGCCAAGCAGGTGAAAGACAGCCCAGTCGTCATAATAGCGTTGGCGCGGTATCTCAAGCAGAGCCAGCGCTGCGGCGTACTCGCCGCGCGCTGCGTGAATATGGGCTAGCTCGAGCCGGGCAGCGGCATCTCCTGGATCAAGTTCAAGGCAGCGACGAAATTCGCGCTCAGCTTCATCGTAGCGTTCCAGTTCGATCAAGACGAAGCCGAGATTGAAGTGGGCGAAGTAGTCGTCGGCCAGGTTGGCAACGGCGGCAAATTCATCGGCGGCTTTTGCCAGTAATCCCTGCTGCTGATAATGAAATGCGAGCGCATTATGAGCATCGCGCAGGGTGGGATCGGCAGCGATTGCCATGCGAAAATGGTTGGCCGCTGCCAGTGGGTGCTGGCTCCGCTCAAAGGCAAGTCCATACCGTAAATGGCGCCGGCTGGCGACACGCCTGGTCTCATCTGTCATTGCGAACCTCCTCGTCCGTTGTGCGGACGATTGTTGTGAGCCATGGTGTCGCAGATGAGCTGCTTTAGACCGGCTCACGAGTCTGGATTGTGGCTCATGGCAATGTTGGGCAACGCCGGTGCCAGCGCGGTAGCCTGAGCTGCCAGGATCTGCCTGATGCCGCGCTCAGCCAAATCCAACAACGCATCAAATTGCGCTCGTGTGACCGGTGCTCTCTCTGCCGTAGCCTGCACTTCGATGAACGCGCCGGCGGCATTCATCACGACATTGCAGTCAAGGTCAGCCTGACTGTCTTCTTCGTAACACAGATCGAGCAGCATGGTATCCCGAATCATCCCAACACTGACTGCAGCCAGTGGTGTAAGTGTTGGCCAGGTCTCAATAGCGCCACTGCGCACCAGGTGTTCGATGGCCAGCGCCAGTGCGACATAACCGCCACTGATCGACGCGGTGCGCGTGCCGCCGTCGGCCTGCAAAACGTCGCAATCGATAGTGATGGTGCGTTCCCCGATAGCGGTCAGATCAACTGCTGCGCGCAACGAACGCCCAATCAGACGTTGTATCTCTTGTGTGCGCCCACTCGGGCCGTTGCGCTCACGGCGAGTGCGTTGTAGGGTCGCTCGCGGCAGCATTGCATATTCGGCTGTGACCCATCCGCTCTGCTGACCGCGCATCCAGGCCGGCACGCCGTCTTCGATAGTTGCTGTGCAGAGCACGCGAGTATTCCCGTAAGCGATCAGCGCCGAACCTTCAGCATAGGGGGCCGCGCCGATCTCAATTGAAATGGAGCGCAGTTGGTCAGGAGCCCGACCGTCGTTTCGCATCATACGCAACCGTTTCTATCCCTTACTTATTGAGCATCATACCATATGCCGGAGATCACGACAACGGGCATTTACTTAACGTTGCGTTATTATCCGCCGAATCTGCCACAGGTACCAGCAGGCAACGCTCCGGTATGGTCGCCAGCGCTCGCCTCGCGCAAGCAGTTCGCTCGGCGACGGTATCTTTGGCAATTCATCGACCAGACGAATAGCGTCGCGTAACCCAAGATCGGTGGCCGGCAAGATGTCGAGTCGACCCAACCCAAATATCAGATAGATTTCGGCTGTCCAGCGTCCAATGCCTCTTGCCGCTGTGAGATGGGCAATGGCCGTTTCATCGTCGAGTGAGGCCAGTTGTGCCAGATTGAGTCGACCATCGCTCACTCGCGCAGCCAGATCGTACAAAGAAGCGATCTTTTGGGTCGAGAGACCGGCAGCGCGCAAGGTGGTGTCGCCGGCGGCAAGGATGGCTGTCGGTGTAATGTCGCCGAGTGCTGCTGCCAACCGATCCCGGATCGCGCGCGCTGCTGTCAGTGAAATCTGCTGGCTGATGATCGCGTAGACGAGTGTGGCAAACCCATGGGGTTGGGTCTGGAGCGCGAATGGCCCGATCTGATCGATCCACGGTATCAGCGCCGGATCAACGGCGCGCAGGTGCCGAAGTGCTGCTTCCATAGCGCGTGGTTTATGTTCAGGCTCGTGATTGTGCTTCCTCGAGAAAATATAACACGCTTAGGACTGTGATCACGGCATCATTTCACCTTACAATAAATACAAGACATCCAGCGTAATCGATTTAGAAGCGTGGAGTGTATGTTTGTGATAGGCACTGCCGGCCACGTCGATCACGGTAAATCCACCCTGGTGAAGGCGTTGACCGGTATCGATCCCGATCGGCTGCAAGAAGAGAAGCAACGTGAAATGACCATCGATCTCGGTTTTGCCTGGCTCAAACTGCCAGGTGGGAACGAGGTCAGTCTGATTGATGTGCCCGGTCATGAGCGGTTCATTAAGAATATGCTGGCCGGTGTTGGCGGTATCGATGCAGTGCTATTGGTGGTTGCCGCCGATGAGGCAGTAATGCCACAGACGCGCGAACATCTGGCGATCATCGATCTTTTGGGGATCCGACACGGGATTGTAGCCTTAAATAAGATCGATCTGGTTGATGATGAGTGGTTGGCGCTGGCGCGCGATGAGGTGCGCGCAACGCTGTCCGGGAGCGTACTGGCCGATGCGCCGATCATTCCGGTGTCGGCGCGTACCGGCGCCGGTTTGGTCGAGTTGGTACAGGCGCTTGATCGGTTGCTTGCTACATTGCCTGCCCGTGATCAGGAGCACGGCACGCCGCGACTGGCAATTGACCGTAGTTTTACTATTGCCGGTTTTGGCGCTGTGGTGACCGGTGTGTTGCGTAATGGCCCGTTGACTCCCGGGCAAGAGGTAGAAATCCTGCCGCAAGGTCTGCGCGCGCGCATTCGTGGCCTGCAAAGCCATCGACGTTCAATCGAACAGGCGCTGCCCGGGATGCGGGTAGCCGTCAATCTGGCCAATGTACATTATCGTGACATCAGGCGCGGTGATGTGCTGACGGTGCCTGGTGCGCTTTCGCCAACAACGTTGCTTGATGCGCAGGTGCGGGTGGTAGGCGATACTTCATTACGCCACAATGCTGCGCTTGATCTGTTCATCGGAACCAGTGAAGCGCCGTGCCGGTTGTCGCTGCTCACCGCCGATGAGCTTATGCCCGGCGCGACAGATTGGGTGCAGATTCGGCTGACCATGCCGGTAGTGGCTATTGCCGGTGACCGATTCATTCTTCGGATTCCCTCACCCAGTCAGACCGTAGCCGGTGGCGTTGTCGTTGATCCGCATCCGCCGCGCCATCGGCGTTTTCGCTCTGACGTTATAACAGCGCTTGCCCTGCGCGCGCAGGGTACTCCCGCTGAACGAATTGCCCAGACTCTGGCGGATGGTCGTCCGCGATTGCGGACCGAAGTCCTGGCTGCAGCGGGGGTTACCGAAACTGAAGCCGAGACAGCATTACCGGCCTTGCGCGCGAATGGTCAACTGGTTGCTTTGGGAAATGATGCCCTGATCAGCGCCGATGGCTGGGCAAAGGTACGCGCAACACTGCGCGATTTGCTGGCGTCATACCACCAACGGTTTCCGCTCCGGCGCGGGATGCCGCGCGAAGAGGTACGGCAACGTTTGCAACTGTCGGCGCGGATCTGGTCGGGGGTGCTCGCTGTGGCGCTGGCTGAAGGCCTGATCGGCATTGACGAGACCACCGCGCGACTCGCCGATTTCATTCCGCAGCCGGGGGCTGCGCAACGGCAACAACTCGACCGGCAACTCGCGGCAATGGCGCGCTCGCCCTATGCGCCGCCCCCACTCGATCTCGATGGCGATCTGCTGGCATGGGCGCTCGATCAGGGGCTACTGGTCAAGATTGCGCCCGAACTCTACCTGCTGCCTGACGCATATGCCGCGATGGTCTCCTGGGTGCGGAAGGCGATTGAAGCGCAGGGTAGCGTGACGGTAGCCCAATTGCGTGATCATTTCGGCATCTCGCGGCGCTACGCCGTCGCTCTGCTCGAGCATCTCGACGAACGGCGGGTTACTCGCCGCCAGGGTGATGTGCGCGTGCTGGCATAGGCACAGTGTGTTATCGCCTCCTCCGGCAGTTGGTCTGTGAAAGGATTGGACAGGCAACCATGAAACGTGATAGACTCTCCATTATCACCACGATGTTCCAGCATCCATCAGAAAGGAGCTGACCTTGGCTAACAATCAGAGTGATTTGCGCCGCTTCGGCGCTGCCCTGCTGCTCGGTATGGCGGCAGGTCTGGCGGCTCGCTACTACTTTGAGGCGCGCGCGCGCAGCGATAGCCGCACCCAGATTGGCCTGATCGATTGGAACCAGGCTCGCCAGGCTGCGTTGCGCCTCTCGCAGTGGGAACAGGCTCCAGTGGATAACCGGCCTTTCCGCCGTCAGCAGTATGCGCGTATGGTGGCGCTGAGCGAACCGCTCATCGCCGACTATCTTGGCGTGCAGTTACCGGAGCCGGTCAGTCGCATCTTCGTCTTTGATCGACGCGAATGGCTGGAAGCAAATATTGTTTCGTTCAGTCAGCTCTTCCGCCCAATCGAGGAGATGTACGAGAAGAATGGCGGCGGACGTGGCGCGCTCGGCATGGTGGTGAATGATGTCAGCAGCAAACTGCTTGGGATGCAGATTGGCGGATTGTTGGGCTATCTGGCGCAGCGCGTGCTCGGCCAGTACGATCTGAGTTTGCTCTCGGCGGAAGCGACTGGTGGCGCTCTCTATTTTGTCGAACCAAACATTGCCCGGGTGCAACAGCAGCTTGGCCTGAGTGACGAAGACTTCCGGCTGTGGATTACCCTCCACGAGATGACCCACGCTTTCGAGTTTGAGGCTTACCCATGGGTGCGTTCATACTTCCGCGAGCTGCTTGAGCAGAATTTTGCTCTTATGAGCGGCCAGATGCTAAGCAGTGGCAGTAGCCTGGTTGATGCGCTTATGCGGTTGCTGCAAGGAATTGGTAGTGGACAGCACTGGATCGAGACGCTGCTGACGCCGGAGCAGCGAGCCGTTTTTGACCGCATCCAGGCTCTCATGTCGATTATCGAAGGCTACGGTAACCACGTTATGAATGCGGTCGGACGACGGCTCTTGCCCACTTTTAGCCAGATCGAACAGCAGATTGCTCAGCGTCAGCGTCAACGCACCATGCTCGATCAAATGGTCTTTCGGTTGACCGGTCTCGACCTCAAGCTTGCCCAATATCAGCAGGGTGAAGCTTTTATAAATGCAATCGTCGCCGCGCGCGGGATCAAGTTTGCCAGCCGGGTATGGGAACGACCGGAAAACTTGCCGTTAATGGACGAAATCCGCAATCCGGCGCAGTGGATGCTTCGGATGGATCGACAGAGCTAGCGATCTGGCGCATGTCTGGCGCCGGCCACGACATGCGGTTATGAACTGCTATCCTGACTATAACTGTCACTATCAGGGAACGGGTGATGTGCGAACCCCGTTCCCTTTGATGTGCCGGTTTTCTTTCGTTTCCTGTGAGCGGCTCGCTACCTACTGCTCTAGGGGCAGTGATAATTGACCGCTTTCAGTTGCCGTCGGCGTTTCCTCAGGCGCTGGCTGCGCCGCGGCAGACGTTGGCGCGATACCAATCAAGGCCAGCAGGCTGGCCTCATCCAGCACCGGAATGTTTAATTGAGTCGCTTTCGCCAGCTTACTGCCGGCATTTGTCCCGGCAACGACATAACTCGTCTTCTTACTCACGTTATCGGTTACCTTCCCGCCGTGAGCGATGATCAGGGCACTCGCCTGCTCGCGGGTCATCGATGGCAACGTGCCGGTGATAACGAAGGTCTTGCCGGCAAGACTGTCGCTCTGGCGTTCGTGTTGAGGCGCGCCATTAAGGCGCAGACCGGCGGCGCGTAGTTTCTCGATCAGCGCTCGATTCTCCGGTCGAGAGAAGAAATCGACAATGCTCGCCGCCGCGACCGGACCAATGCCGGGAATCTGTTCCAGCTCTTCCTGACGCGCATTCATAATCGCGTCAAGCGAACCAAGCGCATTGACCAGCGTTTGCGCAGCCACTGTGCCCACGTAACGGATGCCTAAGCCGACGATCAGGCGGTCGAGCGGACGCTGACGCGCCGCATCGATGGCGGCCAGCAAATTGGCAATTCGCTTAGGGCCAAAACCTTCGATCCCTTCCAGTTGTTCGGCCTTCAGATAGAACAGATCGGCCACATCGCGGACGAGACCAAGCTGGACAAACAATTCGGCCTGTCGTTCACCCATCCCGACAATATCGAGCGCAGCGCGACTGACAAAATGCTCGACGCGACGCACCAGTTGCGCCGGGCAGATACTAAAATTATTGCAACGCCACGCTGCTTCTCCCTCTTCGCGTTCGAGTGGCGAGCCGCAGGCCGGGCAATGACTGGGAAATTGCCAGGGCCGCTCACTGCCGTCGCGACGAGCCACAACCGGCCCAACCACATAGGGAATCACATCACCTGCTCGTTTCACGATGACATAATCACCAATCCGAATATCGCGCTGGGTAATGTAGTCGGCATTGTGCAGACTGGCGTTACGCACCGTCACACCGCCGATCTGCACCGGTTCCAGCTCGGCGTTTGGGGTTACCACACCCGTGCGTCCGACATTGACGGTAATGTCGAGCAAGCGTGTAATGGCTTCACGTGCCGGGAATTTGAACGCAATTGCCCAGCGCGGATCGCGCCCGACAACGCCAAGCTCGCGCTGCTGAGCAAAATCATCGATCTTGATGACCATGCCATCTGCTTCGTATGGCAATGAATCACGACGCGCCATCCACTCGTCGCAGTAGGCAAGTACCTGATCAAAATCGGTAAACCGGCGCGCATCCTGGTTAACCGGAAAACCCAGCGCGCGCAGATAGCGCAGCGTCTGCCACTGACTGGTCAAGTTGACCCCTTCGACCGGACCAACACCATAGGCGAAGAAGCGCAGCGGTCGGGCCGCAGTGATTGCCGGATCTTTCTGGCGTAGTGAACCGGCAGCGGCGTTGCGTGGATTGGCAAAGATCTTCTCGCCGGCAGCAGCCAGCCGATCATTGAGGGCCTCAAAATCAGCGGTACGCATATAAACTTCGCCGCGTACCTCAATCATTGTGGGCAGAGTTGCGGGCAGATCCGGGTCAGATGTGTTATCAGGCGGATATAACACCAACGGAATGCTGCTAATGGTGCGCAGGTTGGCCGTGACATCCTCGCCGATCTCGCCATCGCCGCGGGTTGCGCCCTGGATAAATTGTCCGTCACGAAAGGTCAGCGCAATCGCCAGACCGTCGATTTTCGGTTCAACAACGCAGGCAATCGCTGCGTCATTGCCGAGCAGGCGCAGTGCCCGGTCGCGCCAGGCCACCAGATCGCTGCGCGAAAAGGCATTCCCGAGCGACAACATTGGTTGGGGATGGCGAACTTTGGCAAACTGGCTGGCTGGCGTGCCACTCACGCGCTGGGTAGGTGAGTCTGGCGTGATCAATTCGGGATGGGCCGCTTCCAGCGCGCGCAGCTCGGCCATCAGGGCATCATATTCGGCGTCGCTGACTATCGGATCATCGAGCACATAGTAATGGTAGTCGTAGCGTCGGATCAGTGTTCGCAGCTCGTTGATGCGCTGGAAGATATCGGTTTGGCTCATGAGCGACTCCAGACTTATCGTAGAACTCCACCCCTGGTACTATACCAGATGGCTTGAAAGTAGTACCATTGGGGGAGTTGCAAGAAAGTAAAAGAACGGTTACTCTATTATTACCCCCCCCACACGAGACCCGCTGGCAGTTGCCAGGGGGTTTCGTGTTTCTGATAACGGTTTCATCCGAACATCCGTGCTTCATTGTAACACAGTAAGTTGAAGCTGCTGGCGCATTGCTCTGCAATCAGTTGCCTCAAACAGTATTGTCCCATCCCCACATCCGCATGTAGTCTGTTGTCCTGGCGCAATGACAGATACCGGTTTGATAGTTAACAGATCTCAACGAAAAAAACTGCATTACAGTGCCCTAAATCGCAATGCAGTATTGAAACGTTCACTGTTGCCTTTGTGAGGCGCGTGGTATAATTTCGCCAGTGCTATTTTAGTGAGAGAATCCACGAATATTGAGGTACGACCTATGTTAGCGTGGTTTATCTTCTGGATAGCGGCAATTGTCGCTATCGGCGGACAAATACCGTTAATCGTTGCCGCGTGGCGATTATACCGTCACCCCGCGCCGGCCCCGGCCAATGTGCCGCGCAGCGACGGGCGGGCCGATCTGGGTTGGACGCTGGTAACGGCGCTGGCCACACTGGCGCTGTTTGGCGCAGCCTATCTGGCCCTGCCGTAGGAACAGACAATCTGGCAGCACAGTTGTTTGATCATCCAGAGATACATCAGTGCATCGGTGTATTGCTCGATACCAAGAGCATATGATGCGTCAGAGCCTTCTATGAATATGAATGTGGCGAGGACTGGTATGGCGGCTCGGAAGCGCGTACAGATCTTACTACTTGGCCTGATCTTAACGTTAGCCACGATCATTTCTGGCGGTCTGGTAACCATCTCGGCCAGCGCGGCGGCGTGTTCGTCGTGGCCGTTGTGTTTGGAAGCATTGAGTGATAGCGCCAATCCGCTGGTCTGGATTTCACTCGGCCACCGCGCAATCGTAGCGCTGGCGCTTCTGGCAGTGATCGGCGGCGTATGGGCCGTATGGCGCTCCCCGGAAACAGCAGGCCTGCCGCGTTGGATGGCGCTGGCCGCCGCGATCATCTTCCTGTCGCAAGCGCTGGCCGGAGCGTTGCTGGTATGGGGCGTGCCGGCAATGGTAGCCGACGTATGGCATCTGACCGGCGCGCTTCTGGCCTTTGGCGCGCAGGTGTTGACGTTTATCCTGATTGCAATTCCCGCGCCAGCAACCGTTGAACGACTGTCTGGGCGGGCGGCGCAGACGCAGCGTCGTCTCCGCGGGTTGGCCGTGTGGACGGCAGCGGCAGCCGGCGTTGCTGCGCTGGCAATCGGCGCTCGTAGCGTAGCTCCTGAGTTAGAGATGGCAGTTGCTCTGCCGGCAAATAGTGTTGGCGCGCTCAGCTTTGCCGCATTCCTGTCATTGTGGATGGCGGTTGAAGCGCGCCGACGATTGCCTGTAGAAGCGCAAACCTCGGCTCTGGCGCTGGCTTTGCCGCGCTACAGCCCCTTGTTGCCCGGCCTGGCCGCGCTGGCACTGATCGGCTGGTTCATTCCTGCCGGTGGGCATCTGCTCAGCCTTACTGCGGCTGCGCTGCTCTGGGCTGGCGCAATAGCCGCTGCTGTGGCGATCCAACGCGCGCCGTTAACCTTTGCTACCGCAACGACAACTCCGGCCACTCGTCCTGTGTCGAAATGGCGGATGGTGGTGGCCGACTATATCAGTCTGACAAAACCAAAAGTGATTTCATTGCTGCTGGTAACGACCCTGACCACAATGTTCATTACTGAGGCCGGTTTGCCATCATGGTGGCTGGTGTTGTGGACAATGATCGGGGGTTATCTGGCGGCTGGCGGCGCCGGCGCAATCAACTGCGCGTTCGATAGCGATATTGATGTCAATATGGGGCGCACCAGCCGCCGACCGGTGCCAAGTGGGCGGATCTCAGCGCGAGCTGCGTTTGTTTTTGGCGCAATCCTCAGTGTGTTGTCGATCGTCGTGCTCTGGGTCTTCACCACGCCCCTGGCAGCTTTCTTTGCCTTCCTCGGTATTATCTACTATGCCTACTTCTATACCAGTCTGCTCAAACGCAGCACGTGGCAGAACATCATTATCGGCGGTGGCGCCGGCGCGATCCCGCCCCTGGTTGGTTGGACGGCAGTTACCGGTTCGGTCAGCCTGATGGCCGTCGTGCTCTTTGCCATTATCTTCTACTGGACACCGCCGCACTTCTGGGCTTTGGCGCTGGTCAAACAGAAAGATTATGCCCGCGCCGGGGTGCCAATGTTGCCGGTCGTAGCGGGCGAGGTCGAAACCCGCTGGCAGATTCTGGTCTATTCGGCAATCATGGTTGCCGTATCGTTGTTGCCGGTTGCCATTGGCGCTATGAGCTGGATCTATCTGGTCGGCGCATTGGTCTTCGGTCTCCGCTTCATGCGTGATGCCTGGGCAGTCTGGCGGATCGGTGATCAGGCCGCTATTTGGGGATTGTACAAATATTCGCTTCTCTATCTGGCGCTGCTATTCGTGGTTATGGTTGCCGATCGGCTGATTCTTCGGTAGTTGCCGACCGATTTACGAAAGCTACGACTAGCAATTTACGTCAGGATGGTGTATACTTTAGCTACATGTCAAGAATCGCCGTGTGAGCGGCAATGCAGGAGGTCAAGGAGTCTTCCATGACAATGATAGGTGTCGATCAGATTGGCGTGCAATCGGCTACCCCGCAACCGCTATTGATGATCAGCGAAGCCGCTGCCACGCGCCTGCTCAAGATGATGCAGGAAAAGCAGCTTGAGGGTTACGCTCTGCGCGTATTTGTCGCCGGTGGTGGCTGCTCGGGCCTCCAATATGGTATGACCTTCGATGATGAAGTTCGTGAGGGCGACAACGAGTTCTACGCCGGCAGCCTGCGCGTGCTGGTCGATCCGATTAGCGCCAACTATCTGATGGGCGCATCGATCGACTTTGTTGATACATTGATGGGTGGCGGCTTTAAGATTGATAACCCGAACGCGGTATCATCGTGTGGCTGCGGCCATTCGTTCCGCGCCCGCGATACCGAATATAGCGAAGACGATGACGACGCGCCGGTTGGCGGTGGCTGCGGCACATGCGGCTACTAAGCCTGATTGAGGTTGATGATGAAGGCGGCAGGTAACAAACCTGCCGCTTTTCACGTGGGTAATCGCTTCTGAGAGGCAAGTTTTACTTCGACAACATCTCTTTCGCTGACTGAACCCCTTGCATAACCACGCCCGAAGTGCGCAAGTTTTCATCATAGATCTGACCCGCGAAGTGGCACTCCTGTTGCGACAGACTCGCAGCCTGCACCGGCCAGCACTCGCGCAAACTAAAAGCGTAAGCATGGTGGGTAACAATTGTTAACGGCGAACAATCACGGTTCAATAAAACCTTCTCTTTGCAATGCGCGCGCCCAAATTGGTCACTTCTCACCACCGATCCCATTAACCACCGTAAGCGACCCAGGCAGGATCCGGCGCGCCTGGGCAATGATCGCATGAAGGCGCCATGTCTGCCCGGAACGGACATCAAGCATCCCGATCGTTCAATCCTTATCGCCTTCTCTCATTGCTTGTAAGCAACATGATCGGCAAGAATCGCGACAACATGCCATGGCTATGCTATAATTCCTCGCAATCATACGTTCTATCTAGTAGCATGGCAATGAGCGATCTGATCAGCATTAAAGGTGGCCGTGATGGATTACGACTTCGCTTAGATGCCAGCGCTGCATGGCCGGATCTGTTGAGCTGGCTCGATCAGCATTTAAGCGAGCGGCGCGGTTTCTTTCACGGTGCCAGTCTGGTGATTGATCTCGGTGAACGCGAGGTCTCACCCGCTCAGCTCGATGAAATACTGACCCTGATGCGTCAACACGGTGTGCAGGCGACCGCCGTTGATTCATCCGAACGGGTTACCCGCGCGGCAGCGCGCTCGGCTGGTCTAGCGGCGCGACCATTGCCGCGCTATACCGGGTCGGTCGCGGCAGGTGAACCAGAAGCGTTGCTGGTTATCCGAACGCTACGCTCGGGTCAGGTGCTGCGCCATACCGGCCATATCACCTTGATCGGTGATGTCAATCCGGGCGCCGAGATCATTGCCGGTGGGAGTGTGGTAGTCTGGGGGCGCTTGCGTGGCATGGTACATGCTGGCGCGTTAGGCGATAGTAACGCGATCATCTGCGCGCTTGAACTTACGCCGACCCAGTTACGGATTGCTGATCTGATTGCGCGCGCGCCGGAGCGCAATGAAGTCAGGCGGCCAGAGTTTGCGCGCGTCGTCGCTGGCGAGATTGTCGTTGATGGATGGGAAGCATTCAAGCGTTAGCGGGGTGATATGGGGCGAGTCATTACCGTCACGTCGGGCAAAGGGGGCGTTGGCAAGACGACGACCACTGCTAATCTGGGTACGGCGCTGGCAATGCGGGGTGCGCGTGTCGCTGTCGTAGATGCCGATATTGGCCTGCGTAACCTTGACGTGGTGATGGGGCTCGAAAATCGCATTGTCTACGACCTGGTTGATGTGGTTGAAGGGCGGGCCCGGTTGCGGCAGGCGTTAATCAAAGATAAGCGTCTGCCTGAGTTGTGCCTGCTACCCGCCGCTCAAACCCGTGATAAAGATGCGGTTAACGCGCAGCAAATGATCGATTTGACCAATCAGTTGCGCGCTGAGTTCGATTATGTGTTGATCGATAGTCCCGCCGGGATCGAAGCCGGTTTTCGCAATGCTATCGCCGGAGCCGATGAGGTGATTATCGTTACCACCCCTGAAGTGTCGGCAGTGCGCGATGCTGACCGGATCGTTGGTCTCGTTGAAGCCGCCGAGAAAGGCCCGGCGTCCCTTGTGATCAATCGCATCAAACCGCGGCTGGTCAGCCGTGGCGAGATGCTCTCAGTTGAAGATGTGCTCGAGTTGCTGGCGATTTCGCTGCTCGGCATTGTGCCTGAAGATGAGACTATCGTTATTGCAACCAATCGTGGTGAAGCGGCAGTCTACGATCCCAGTTCGCTTGCCGGGCGGGCCTATATTAATATTGCCCAGCGTCTGGCCGGTGAAGATGTTCCGGTGATGGCGATTCCTGACCAGCAGGGGATGCTTGATCGCTTGCTCGGTCTGTTTGGGCGGCGACGAACGTAGCGAAAGGAGTGTCTGTGTCATTCCTCAACGGCCTCTTTGGTCGAAAACGCGACTCAAGCGCCGAGCTGGCCAAACAACGGCTGTTGACGGTGCTGATCGATGATCGCTATAAACTCACGCCTGAAATGATGGCGCAGATGAAAGCCGATCTGGCCGAGGTGCTCAAGCGCTACTTGCCGGCTATCGATGCTGATCAGATCGAGGTGACCCTGAGTCGGGGTGAGGCGCACGATCTGCTCAAAGCCGATGTGCCGCTGCGTCGCGCCACCGATCAATCTTCTCACCGGTAGCGGCGCTGTTCGCCTTTCTCGCTATAATGAAGGGCAACGAATCACATCACAGGTGATTCGTCGCCCGTTTCTGTATTCTCTATTCCATACAGTGCTGCCAGAACTGAAGCGATGCGTCGCTGTGTTGGCGACCGTGGCCTGGCAGGTCAGGCGAAGCCTCTGTCATTATCATGATGGGAAAGACGTATCATGGATGCCGAATCGCGACCAATCCGCTTTTCGTATCAGGCTAAGTGGATCAGCAGCGCTATCGTTGTTGCGCTGACGATCCTGTTGCTGATAGGAGTGACCCACATTTTGCCGCCGTTTATCGGGGCGATTATTACCGCTTATCTGTTTAATCCTTTAATCGGCTGGCTACACCGTCGCACAAATATCGGTCGCGCGATCTGGATTATCGTGCTCTATGTCGTGGTTGGCCTGGCGTTGTATGCCCTGTTTACCGCTCTCTGGCCGCGAATTGTTCAGCAGAGCCGCGATCTGGCTGCCAGCGCGCCGGTAATTATTCGCGAGTTGACGATCTTTTTTGAACAGAATCAGTCGGTTGAGCTGGGCGATTTTGTGATTAGTCTGGCTCCACTTGAGGCGCAAGTGATCGGATTGATCCGCGATATGGCCGGTTGGCTAAGCGGTAATGTGCCGAAAATTGTCTTTTCAGCTCTCGAAAGTGTTATTTATCTGTTGGTCTATCTGATCATTACGTTCTATTTGCTCTTGCAGGCGCCTCAATTGAAGGCCTGGGCCCGCAATCTGATCCCGCCGCCATACCGGCGTGAGATTGGCCATCTCGGTTATCAGATCGATCGGGTGTTTAGCGCTTATATTCGCGGTCAGTTGATTTTGATTGTGATTATGTCGGTGTTGCTATATATTCCGCTCTCGATTTTACAGGTGCCCTATGCGCTGGTGATTGCCGTCGCGTCAGGGGTGCTCGAAATTTTGCCGATTATCGGCCCATGGTCGGCAGCGGGGATTGCGATGACTGTGGCGCTGTTTCAACCGGTGACGCCATTCGGGCTCTCGAATGTGGCGCTGGCTGTGCTGTTAGGGGTGATCTATTTCGTGTTGCGCCAGATTGAAGATCACTTTATCATTCCAAACGTGATGGGACCGCTGGTACGCCTGCATCCGGGTGTCGTGATCTTTGCCATTCTGGCCGGCGGCGCGCTCGCCGGCGCTTTTGGTCTGTTTATCTCGATCCCAATCGCTGCCGTGATCAGGATTTTGCTCAGTTATGTGTATCGGAAGTTGACCGATCAGCTCGAACCGCCATCCGATACCGATCGACCGGTTGTTGCTGCGCAGTCTGAGCCGGCGACCGGCGAGGTGGCGTTCGGTTCGCAAGGATAGTCGCATGAAATATTGTTCGCTTGATCCAGACGTTGGAACGCTTTATCTCTACTTTACCGATTTGACCGCAGGCGAGGCGACTGTGGTGATGGAGTATCCGGCGCATTTGCTGCTCGATGCGCAAGGGGCTATTATTGGTTGCCGGATCGACCTCGACGATGATGTGATCCTCAGTCAGCTTGAGCTGGCGCTTGAAGGGTCGCACAATTGGCTCGATGGCGAGCATGGCCATCTTTATATTCGGATTGCTGACGAAGAGCCGGCAGAGGTGGTCAAACTCGACGAGATCGCCGTTCTCGATCTCGATGATGACGATCTGGTTCTGGGGATAGAGTTGCTATTGCCCGATGAGTGGCGCGCGCCGGAACGATTAGCTCGCCTGACGCCGTGGATGGTGCCCTTCGATGATGAGCCAGTCGATGGTGAAGGGCCGGTCGTCTTTGGGCCGCCACTGAACCCTTCTGACGAAACGACAGACGAGGTTGCGACCGAAACGGCGCCGGAGATTCCGCCTGAACAATGGCGGTCGGGGTTTGTCGCGCTGGTAGGCAAGCCAAACGTCGGCAAAAGCACGCTGCTCAATGCTTTGTTGGGAGAAAAGGTGGCTATCGTTTCGCCACGACCTCAGACTACGCGGGTGCCGGTGCGCGGTATTTTGACGCGACCTGGTGAGCAGATTATCTTTATCGATACTCCCGGTATTCACGAACCAGATCACCGGTTGGGCAAATTGATGGTCGAGCTGGCCGAACGCACTCTGCCCAACGCCGATGTGATCTGTTTTATGGTTGATATTAGCCAGCCGCCGAGTCGTCTCGACCGCATGATTGCGCAGCAGGTTCAGCGCGCGCGCGGCCATAAATTGCTCGTTCTCAATAAAGTTGATCAGAAACCGCTTCAACCCGGCGCCAATTACCTGCCTGCCTATCGTGAGTTGGGGCAGTGGGAAATGGAGATTGCCATCTCGGCGCGTCGTCGCTTAGGGCTGGCGGCTTTGCTGAGTGAAATCAGCGCGCGGCTGCCCGCCGGGCCACCACTCTATCCACTTGATCAGATTACCGATCAGAGCGAGCAACAGCTTGCTGCTGAATTTGTGCGAGAAAAGGCGCTCTTCTATCTGCAACAAGAGGTGCCGCACGCAATCGCGGTCGAAGTTGAAGAGTGGCTGGAAAAAGAGACCGCTACCTATATTCGCATGACGATCAATGTCGAGAAAGAGAGCCAGAAGGGCATCCTGATCGGCGCCGGTGGTAGTATGCTGAAGAAGATCGGTAGCGCGGCGCGCGCTTCGATTGAACGGATGCTGGGACGGACGGTCTATCTCGATTTGTGGGTGAAGGTTCGCCCCAACTGGCGTGACGATCCGGGGGCGCTAGGGTGGTTGGGCTATCGGGCAAAGAATTTTCTTTGATCTGGGTCCTGTGGCGCGCGTTCACCGGTAGCCCCATGACTGCGGTCACAGCCTAAATCGTTGCTTGCAGTCTCTGAACTGCAACTTTGTTGCCGCCAATTGCGTATGATCCGATAGATTAGATTCGGTTAG
This sequence comes from uncultured Chloroflexus sp., assembly GCF_937129525.1. Lineage (GTDB taxonomy): Bacteria > Chloroflexota > Chloroflexia > Chloroflexales > Chloroflexaceae > Chloroflexus. Next base: position 17,319 of record NZ_CAKZNK010000027.1, read on the forward strand.
CTGCTTGAACGTGAGGCGCAAGCAACGATGGCAACCCAACGCTCGCCGTCTACCACAACATGGAGTGTTATGGCTGAGGTGACCGAAATCCTCTGTCCGATCTGCCATAAGCAGAACCTGCGGCGAGCAAAATTTTGTCAGCATTGCGGTCACGATGTCGTGCTGAACAACGATCAGCCGACCGATGATCGGCGCTATGTGATTACCCGGATTATCAAGCGTGGTGGACAGGGTGCGGTTTACGAGGGGATTGATCAGCACGGTCGAGTGTATGCAATCAAAGAGATGCTCGACCGGTTTGTCGATCCGAAGGAGCGGGCTGAAGCCGTTGAACGGTTCAATGCTGAAGCCGAATTGCTGCAACAACTGCGTCATCCGCGCATTCCGCGGGTCTATAGCCATTTTACCGATGAGGGCCGCCACTACCTGACCATGGATTTTATCCGTGGCGAAGATCTTGAGCAGATTCTCGAACGCGAGGGGCGAATCGACGAGCAACGAGTGTTGCGCTGGGCCGATGAGATTTGTGATGTGCTCGGCTATCTGCACGGTAAAGGGCTGGTTTATCGCGACATGAAGCCCTCGAATGTGATGGTTGAGCCGAGTGGCGATGTCAAGCTGATCGATTTCGGGATAGCCAAGCTGTTCAAGCCTACCGAACGTGGCACGCAGATCGGCACGCCGGGTTATGCGCCGCCTGAGCAGTACCAGGGACTGGCAACACCGCAATCCGACATCTATGCGCTGGCAGCGACGCTGCACCATCTGCTGACCGGGCGTGATCCGACCCGAGAGATGCCGTTCTCGTTTCCGCCAGCGCGGTCGCTGGAGCCATCTATCTCCGAACGGGTGAGCGCTGCGCTCGAGAAGGCGTTGCAGAAGGTGGCAAAAGATCGTTTCGCCACGATGGAAGAGTTTCGCGCTGCGCTCATCCCAACGGCGCAACCGCAGGCGCAGCCAGTTCAGGTGCGGGTTGCGCCGTCAGTTGCCGCGCCGATGCCTGCTCGTTCGGCATCGGGCTCGCCGCCGGCTGCGTCAGTGCCGGCTCCTGCGCCATCACCGTCGGCTGCGGCCACCCCACCGGCAAAGGTGGCGCAACCGGCTCCTGCGCCATCACC
>NZ_CAKZNK010000028.1 GCF_937129525.1 uncultured Chloroflexus sp.
CTGGCGGAACGGCAACAGGAGCTGGCGGAACGGCAACAGGAGCTGGCGGAACGGCAACAGGAGCTGGCGGAACGGCAACAGGAGCTGGCGGAACGGCAGCAATGGTTGGAATTACGCATAACTAATCTGGAAAATGGCACACAAGACCACAATCATCGCCAGGTAGCAGAAATCCATCAGATTGGACAGCAGATGCGAGACTTTGCTGAACAGTTGCTCGGTATAGAGACAACAATTACTCAGATTATGTCCCGGGTCGGTGATGTTTCATCATTCTCTCCGCAGAAAAAACATTAGCTTATGCGTGTCGCTGCTATTGTGTTAAGCTGGAATGCTTCCGAAGCTGTATTTGCCTGTCTGGCATCGCTCTTTCAACAGTCAATTCCGGTACAAGTCCTGGTTGTCGATAATGCTTCCGGTGATGGTACGCCAGCACTAATTGCGCAGATGTATCCAGGTTTGCGCCTGATCTGTAATGAGCGAAATCTGGGCTTCGCTGGTGGCGTGAATACAGGTATTCGGGCGTTACTGGCTGATCCGGAACCACCTGAGGTCATTGTGCTGCTCAATCAGGATACAGAGTTAGATGAGCGATGTATTGAGCATCTGGTAGCTCCGCTGGAAGTTGATTCAGAGATTGCCGCAGTGGGTGCCAAAATTCATTATCCAGATCGAACTATTCAGCATGCTGGCGTTACGTTGGAGTGGCCTCGCGCGATTGTGCGACATATTGGCTGGCACGAACCAGACAATGGACAATACGATGAGTCGGTTGAGTGTGATTGGGTCACGGGCGCAGCGCTAGCGTTGCGAGTGCAGGCGCTTGATCCAGCTCAACCGTTTGACGAAGGCTTTACCCCAGCCTATTTTGAAGATATCGACCTCTGTCAACGACTGCGACGGGCTGGTTGGAAGATTGTCTACAATCCGGCTGCTACTCTGGTACACCACGAGTCTCTCTCTTTACCTGATGAACTTCAACGAAGTTGTTACTATAATCGTGGTCGTTTGCGCTTCATTTTCAAGCATTATTCTATCGATACACTCCTCAATGAATTCATTCCGGCAGAACTGGCTCATGTGCAACAGCATGCGCTGTGGCCGATTGAAGGGCATGCCTTGCGCTGGGCATATGCCGAGACCTTACTCAATTTTAGTGCTATTCTGGCTTCGCGTCGGCAATTAGATTCGACACTCACGCCGACTGGTGAGGAACGTCTGGTCGCAGCGATTCAAGATCTCATTCGCGCTCAAGCGGTTGCGTACTGGCAAAATACTCATCGACGCGCTGATTGGATGTTCAACCATTGACTCCTATGCAAACACATTCTCTCTACGGTGTTGAATATACTCTGCTTGAACCATTGCCCGAACGGCTGATTCAGGATGAACCACTTCTCATTGGTCTACGATTGCGCAATGTTGGTCCTTCTCCCTGGTTGAATACCGGTTATCCCGTTCTGATTGTCGCGCGCTGGATGACTCCAGATGGGCAAGTGCGGCATGAGTTACCCTGGCAACCATTGCCGCATCCGGTACCCGTGGGTGAACAGATAACGGTTGAACTGCGAGTCATTGCTGACCTGCCACCCGGTTCGTATCTGCTGACCATCGAGCTGGTTGAGCACAACATCGCATGGTTTCGGGATCGCGGAGTGAAACCGTTCTCCTGTCCGATCACGGTTGTGCAGTCAGATGCTCCCCGTATTACAGTACTCAACGGTAACTGTCTTGCCAACGACGCGGTAGGAACGCATGTTGCCTCGCAAGTGCGGGCATTGGCTGCGGCAGGCTTTCGACCGTTATTACTAACGGCATTCATTGATGCCCAGTTACCCCGCGCGTTGCGTCGCTTTATGGTTGCTGTCAATCCACATCATATTTTGCAACCAGACGAGCAGAGTCGATTTGCTGCCGAGCATTTTCGTCGTTCTGCAGCCGTGATCGTGAACTATTCGTCTTACTACGATCTGGTTGAGCTGATTCGAGTAGCGCGAGCCCCAATCCTGTTCGACTATCACGGCATTACACCACCTGCGATTTGGGGTATTGGCAATCCAGGCTATGAAGATGTTGTGAGTGGAGTTGCCAATCTACCGCTGGTGCGTTTTGCCGATTATGCTGTTGCGCATAGCCAGTATATGGTTGATGAGCTGGTTGCAACAGGTTTGATTGCGCCTGATCGGGCTAGTGTCCAACCATATCCGGTTGTTTCCAGGTCGGCTTATGCCGGGTCGCCTGATCCAGGTCTCCAGGAACAATATCGTCTTCACGGTAAAACGGTTTTGCTCTATGTAGGCCGGATGGCTCGGAACAAACGCATTCATATCCTGGTTGAAGCTCTGCCTTTGATTCGTCAGCGCTATCCAGAGACAGTGTTGTTGCTGGTTGGAGAAACCGGCCATGTCTATGCCGGGTATGTTGCTGAAGTCAAAGCGCGGGCCGCAGAGTTGGGAATTGCCGAGGCAGTCATTTTTACCGGGCCACAACAACGAGAACGAATTAGCGAGTTTTATCGGCTATGCGATGTATTTGTTACTGCCAGTATTCATGAAGGCTTTTGCATGCCGGTCGTTGAAGCTATGGCCCTGGGTAAACCGGTAGTCGCGGCAGCGGCAACCGCTTTACCCGATACAGTAGGCAATGCCGGTTTACTGTTCACCCCTGATGACCCGGTTGACCTTGCCCAACGGGTGATGAGAGTGCTGGCTATGCGGGATGATCATCAACCCGCAGCGCTGCTGGATCTACCTCAGGCCCGGCAACTGCTCTCTAACCGTCCGATCGCATTTGTTACCCCGCGTTACGGTCGTGATGTGTTGGGTGGAGCCGAGCGCGGCGCGCAAGCCTGGGCTGAACAACTGGCAGCGCGCGGTATTCAGGTTGAAGTATTGACGACCAATGCGATCGAACTGATCGGCTGGCAGACGGCACCATTGCCTGAAACCGAAATGATCAACGGTGTTGTTGTCCGCCGTTTCCCGGCTGATCTCATCAATCCCGCTGGTTTTCACGATGTGCAGATGAAAGCGGGGCGCGGGGAGGTGATTACTCGCCGTGACGAAGAGCGCTTTATGCAACATAACCTGCGTAGTCGGGCACTTGAAGCATATATTGCCGATCATCGCGAGGACTATGCGGCGTTTATCTTTACTCCGTACCTCTTTGGCACGACCTATTACGCTGCGCAGCAAGCCGGCGACAAGGCATTTCACATTCCATGCCTGCACGATGAGCCGGCAGCTCAGTTCAGTCTGTTCCGGGAGATGTTAGAAGAAGCGCGTGGTATCTTCTTTAACTCTCCGGCAGAAGAACAACTTGCGCGCGCGAAATTACATCTGGCTAATCCGTGGACAGCCGTTTTTGGCTATGGTTTTGCCGAACAACCGCTGCAAGGCGACCCTGAACGTTTCCGTGCCCGCACCGGTTTACAAGCGCCGTTTCTGCTTTACAGCGGTCGGCTTGAAACGGCCAAAAATGTATCGCTCCTGGTGGAATGGTTTGTAGCTTTCAAAGATGCTCATCCTGAAAGTGACCTGGCGCTGGTTCTGGCCGGTCAGGGGGATTTGCAACTACCTGAGCGACCAGACATTGTTCGGCTTGGGATGATTGTTGACCGCCAGGAGCTGGCCGATGTTTATGCTGCCTGTCTGGCGCTCTGCCAGCTTTCGTTGAATGAGAGCTTTTCAATTGTGATAATGGAAGCCTGGCAACAACGTCGACCGGTCATCGTTCACGCCGATTGCAATGTTACCCGCGATCACGTTGCCCGCAGTAGCGGTGGTTATGCATGTCGGACAGCGGACGAATTCAGTACAGTGATTGGGCGATTATTAACCAATCCTGATGAAGCAGCGCAATTGGGTGAGCAGGGCTATTATTACGTGCGTGATCAGTTTGGTTGGAATAAGCTGATTGAACGATTTATCATCACGCTTGGTTCGTGGCTGCAACCGCGTCCGCTGCTGGTCGAACTCGCGCAGCGTGGAATTCGGCGCGCGCTGAATTTTACATATGATCGGTTTGAAGCGCATTTGATCGAACTATTGCATCTGATGCTTGCTGAGTATCCTGACTGGCAGTTGCTTGATCAATTGCGAAGCGAAATGGCGCTGATTACAGAACGGAATAATCATACCATCAGAGCCATCAACAGTCACGAACCTCGTGCCGCGCCAATTGTTGATCGAGTTCGCCAGTTGATACATCGTATCTGGCCCAAATATCACGCGCCAGAGCCAGCGACACAAACCGCTTCTGAAGATAAGATCATGGCGACTGTGGTTGTCGGGTTGGTTGATATGCTGGTGCAGTCTCGCCACGATCAACGTCGTCTTGAACGTGAGCTGGCTTTGCTCAAGGCGCATCTTGCAGCGTTGCAGAAGGGTAACTAAATATAATCCGTTTGGTTTGATCTGAATTCAAAGAGCATTGTATAGCGAACCAGTAGATGGCTCTTGCGTTGCAAGCCATCTACTTTTTTGCTATTTGCATCTGAGCTAGCTGTAATCTCAGGCTGGCGGCATATCATAGTTATGTTTTCGTTCGCTCGATATGCTATCTTGATTTCGGATATAGTAATGGCTTGTCCCACAAGGAGTAGAGCAAAATGTTAAAATATTTACCCTTCCTCTTCCTCATCATCCTGCTCATCGTAACCGGCGCTCTGCCAGTGCAGCAGGTACAGGCTGGATATGCCGATCAACCGCCACCACTGCCCGGATGGACGCATCCGTCTGGGTACGGTAATGGGTTTCCAGCGCACGATACAGCAGCACGTCACGGTATTAATCTGGGTAATGCGCCGATTATTCGTAGCTCGCCGGTTATCGCTGAGATCGACGGCAATACGTCAAACCATAAGGAAGTTGCAGTGGTAACCAGTGATGGCTATCTGCACGCGCGGCGGGCTAATGGGAGCCAACTCTGGCCGCCAGTGCAATTATTGCCGGCGCCGTGTACTCCTCAAGCAGGTGACGTGGTTGGCAATAGCAATCCGGCAGTGGGCGAGCTACTGGGTAATGGTGTGCCGTATATTGTGGTAGGTTATGGGACGGTGTTCCCATCAAACTGTGACGGTGGAATCGTAGCAGTAAATGGACAGACCGGCCAGATTGTATGGCGTTTTAGCCTGCGTCAGTGGCAGATGCAGGAACAGTACCCGCCCGAAGATCTGTATGGTATGGTGTCTGCGGTAGCGCTAGCCGACGTTGATGGCGATGGCAAAATGGAGATTGGCTTCGGCGGTTTAGATCGAAATCTCTACCTATTGAGCGCAGTTTCCAACACGAGCTACACGGTGCGCTGGTACTATCACGCTGCCGATACGATCTGGTCTACACCGATCTTCTACAATATCGATAGTGATCCTGAGCTTGAGTTATTGGCTGCAACTGATATTACTGCTAATCCCGTTCTGATCCCTCCAACGCAAGATGGTGGTTTCCTCCACGCCTTCGATACCGCATCTCGTACTCCCAAGCGGATTGAGTTTCAAACCGGATTTATCTGGCGTACCTTTGTCGATCAGGCGCTTTACTCTTCCCCAGCCATTGGTGATGTTCTGCCTGATCAGCCCGGCAATGAACTCGTCATTGGCGCAAGCTGCTGGCTTCCTATCAGCCCAATAACTCAACCGGTGTTGAAGCGAGGGAACTGGGTTAAAATCTTCCGCCTGAGCGATGGCGCTGTTTTACAGACCCTCGATGCGCCCGGATGTGTCGAGTCTTCACCCGCGTTGGGTGACATCGATGGCGATGGCAGGTTAGAGATAGTTGTCAATGTCGGTTGGGAGGGGGATAGTCGTATTCCTCATAGTGAAGTCGTAGCCTGGGATCCAGAAAATTCCAATCCAAAGTGGCGCACTATTCCGTATAGCGCGAATTATGATGAGGATTCCAGCCGACGTTTTAACGATCCGAGTGGTGGTAATCTGCAATCACCTGTTATTGCCGATATTAACGGCGATGGGATTGTAGAAGTGTTGAGCGCCAATTTCTGGAGTGTGGTCATTCTGCGCGGGTATGATGGACAGCAGATAACTTGTTTTCTTTCGCCGTCGTGTGGTTCGACACCGTCACTATACGCCTGGTATACGCTGAAGTCAACTCCGGCGGTTGGTGATATTAACGGCGATAATGTGCTCGATGTAGTGATTGGCGGTGGTCACATCTTTGTCAATGGCGCAAGTGCGGCTCCACCGATCACCGCTCATCTCTACGCCTGGACGAGTCTCGCCAGTGTGTTTCCTGCGCAAGCGGCTCCATCCGGCTATCAACTTGCTCCTCCGTATAGCATGCCGTGGCCTCAGTTCCGCCGAACAGCAACGAATCGGGGCGTTCAACCCGGTTTGCAAGCAGCGACGAATAATCTGTTCGTGCTCACTGATGGTACGTCATCAGCTACTTACCAGATCGGGCTAATGTCGAGCGATGGTTCTCCGCTGACCTTGAGTCTTATTGAAACCGGCGATACTGGCAATGTTGTGACAGCATCGCTGAGCAATACGACAGTTAGCGACCTGAATCCAGCTCAGGTGTTGTTGACCATCAATGCTGCTTCTGTCAGCAATGGGACGTATCCAGTGACGTTAACCGTTTCATCTTCTGGTGTGCCTTCAGTGCAAATTCTTGTTACCATCAGGAAGGTAAGCGTCGTATATCAAACCTTTACGCCGTTACTGATACGGTAAAGATTGCTTGCACTAAGGCGATCTCTGGTTGTTCCTTCCGAACAACCAGAGATCGCTCCTTTGATGAGTCGTGCTATAATCAGGCGAAAAATGGTGGTAGTACGACTCCACCTGGAAAAAGACAGGTTGTTAAACTGCCAATCGCGTGGGTGGCTGCGATCTTAGACAGTTTTCCTGCGTGCATGTGATTTGTACGACTAAGGCGTTTTGAAGACAAATGTGAGGTAGATCGCGATATGACCCATCTCATCACTGGCGGCGCCGGGTTTATCGGCTGCAATCTGGCCGATTATCTGCTGCGGCAAGGCGAGCGCGTAACCATTGTCGATAATCTGAGCCGACCGCGCACGCCGCTCAATCTGGCCTGGCTCCAGGAACGGTACGGCGACCGATTGCGCTTCGTGCAGGCCGATATTCGTGATGCGGCTGCGATGCAGGCGGTGATACCCGGCCATCGCGTGGTCTATCATCTGGCCGGTCAGGTGGCTGTCACTACTTCAGTGAAGGATCCACGGAGTGACTTTGAGATTAACGCGCTGGGGACTCTCAATGTGCTGGAAGCAGCGCGGCTGGCTCCTGAGCCACCGATCGTCTTGTTCTCCTCCACAAATAAGGTCTATGGCGGCATGGAGACAGTTGTCGTTGTGGAGGAGGAGACGCGCTACCGTTATCGTGATCTGCCCAATGGCGTGCCTGAACATCAGTTGCTCGATTTTCATTCACCTTACGGGTGCAGCAAAGGCGCTGCCGATCAGTATGTGCGCGATTATGCCCGTATTTATGGCCTGAAGACGGTGGT